>JAVBOM010000003.1:0-66212 GCA_031550535.1 Eubacteriales bacterium | reverse complement strand
CCCATCTCCACGTTGGAAGCGAAAATGCCCGAGGTGTACGCGCAGTTCGTCAAGACCGCGAACCTCCTGGAGAAGCATTACCGCGACATGCAGGACATGGAGTTCACCATCGAGGGCGGCAAGCTGTACATGCTGCAGACCAGAAACGGCAAGCGCACCGCCGCCGCCGCGCTGAAGATCGCGGTCGATCTGGTGGACGAGGGCATGCAGACGCAGGAAGAAGCCGTGCTGAAGGTGGAGCCCAAGCAGCTCGATACGCTGCTGCACCCGAACTTTGACACCGCTGCGCTGAAGGCCGCCACGCCCATCGCACAGGGTCTGCCCGCGTCGCCCGGCGCCGCCTGCGGCCAGGTGTTCTTCACCGCCGCTTCCGCCGCAGCCGCTGCCAAGGCCGGCACGAAGGTGCTGCTTGTCCGCGAGGAGACGACGCCGGAAGATATCGAGGGCATGGACCTGTCCCAGGGCATTCTGACCGCCCGGGGCGGCATGACGAGCCATGCGGCCGTCGTCGCGCGCGGCATGGGCCGCTGCGCGGTGGTGGGCTGCGGCGCGCTGCACATCAATGACAAAGCCAAGACGATGACGTGCGACGGCAAGACGTACAAAGAGGGCGAATTCCTCTCCATCGACGGCGGCACCGGCAAGATCTACGCCGGCCAGATTCCGACCGTTGAGGCGTCCGTGACCGGCGATTTTGCCCGTCTGATGACCTGGGCCGACGCCGCGCGGAAGCTTAAGGTCCGCACGAACGCCGACACGCCGCGCGACGCCCAGCAGGCGATCGACTTTGGCGCGGAAGGCATCGGCCTTTGCCGCACGGAGCACATGTTCTTTGAGGCCGACCGCATCGCGGCTGTCCGCGAGATGATCCTGGCCGACAACGAAGCGCAGCGCCGCCACGCGCTTGATAAGATCCTGCCGATGCAGCGGGGCGACTTTGAGGGCATCTACAAGGCCATGGAAGACCGCCCGGTGACGATCCGCTTCCTGGATCCGCCGCTGCACGAGTTCCTGCCGCAGAAGGACATGGCCGCCGAAATCGCTGCCATCGCGAAGGAACTGAACACGACGAGCGAGAAGATTATCACGAAGATCGACGCGCTGCATGAGTTCAACCCGATGATGGGCCACCGCGGCTGCCGCCTGGCCGTCACGTTCCCGGAGATCGCCGAGATGCAGACCCGCGCCGTGATCGAGGCCGCGCTGAACGTGAAGAAGGCGACGGGCAAGGCCGTGAAGCCCGAGATCATGATCCCGCTGGTGGGCGAGACGAAGGAACTGGCGTTCGTCAAGGGCATCGTTGTGGAGACAATCGCGAAGGTGTTCGCGGAGCGGAACGATTCCTGCGAGTACATGATCGGCACGATGATCGAGATTCCGCGCGCGTGCGTGGTGGCCGACGAAATCGCCAAGGAGGCGGAGTTCTTCTCCTTCGGCACGAACGACCTCACCCAGATGACGTTCGGCTTCTCGCGCGATGACGCGGGCAAGTTCCTGGACGCGTACTACGAGAAGAAGATTTTCGAGAGCGACCCGTTCGCCCGCCTGGATCAGGTAGGCGTGGGCGCGCTGGTGGAAATGGCCGTGGAAAAGGGCAGGAAGACCCGCCCGAACATCAAGCTGGGCATCTGCGGCGAGCACGGCGGCGATCCGTCCAGCGTCATGTTCTGCCACAAGGTCGGCCTGGACTACGTGAGCTGCTCTCCGTTCCGCGTGCCGATCGCGCGGCTGGCGGCGGCGCATGCGGCGATTGAGGAAAAGAACGCGAAGAAGTAATAAGAATCCGGGGGAGATACGCTGTGGTTTTCAGCCCCCAAACCCCTGACCAAAGGGACATCGTCCCTTTGGAAACCCTTCCCGCCGTGAGGCGAGAAGGGTTTTTAGCATCTGGCGTGGAAATACCCCCAGTGCGCTGCTTGGAGCGCGGGGGGTGTTTTCCGCTTTATGCCGTTTCATGCAGGGAATGGCATCGGTGCGCCTTTATATAGGTAATAGATATACGTAAAGACGCGCGACGGAGCCGCCATCCGCGCCCGCGCCAAACTCCATGACAACAAAGGAGATTTTCGTGATAAACGCGCCGCTCTTCCGCCTGTCCTTGCTGCTGTTCCTCCTATTTGCCCTGCCCGCCCGCGCGGAAACCGAACTTCCGTCCCTCGCGGAACGCCACGCCTATACCATCGGCCGCACGGACGACATCAACGCCCTTGCCCTGCCGGATAACGGAATGCTGGTGGTCGCCGGCATGACCATGGTGGAAAACCCGCCCGACTGGGAAAACGTCGCCGCCGCTTTTCGCACCGGCGCGGACGGCGAAACGCTCTGGGAACTGGTTATCCCTGGCGAACTGAGCTTTTTTACGGGCGGCACCGCGCTGCCGGACGGCCGCTCTGCGCTGCTGCGCAGGTATTACGCGGGCACGAGCATGAACAAGGACAACGCGCGCTGCGACCTGCTGATCGTCGGCCCGGACGGCGCCGTCGAAAATACGTATCCGGTTTCTGCCGCGGCGTCCGCGCTCGCCATCGGCGAGGACGGCGGGAACGTGTACGTTTTGGAATGGCGGCCGGACGCGGATATGTTCCGCGTCGGCGTGCCGTGTACGCCCGTCATCGCGTGCATGGATGCTGACACCGGCGACACCCTCTGGGAGCGCGACTGTTTGCCGGACGGCTTCTTTAACGCAGGTCTGATTTACATCGCCCAGGCGGGCGACGGCGGTCTCCTTCTTCTAGGCTATGGCCAGCCGGACACGGCGGTGTTCATGGTCGGGGTGCTGATGAAAGTGGACGCGCAGGGCAAGTCCTTGTGGACGGCCCGCATTCCAGGGGATATACCGGTGACGATGATCCGGGACTTCATGCCCATGCCGGACGGCGGCGCGTTGGTTGTCGGCACGCGGAGCGTCCCCGCAGAGAACGTACCGGAGGCGCATACCGGCATGGGCGTGGCGCTGCGCGTGGACGGCGGCGGCAGCATCCTCTGGGAAAAGACATTCTTCCGGGGTTATGGAACCGAGATGAAGGCCGTCGTTCCCGCCAAGGACGGCTATCTGATCGCCGGACAGACGAACGAGCGCCAACCGGTCGGCATGCTCAGCCCAACGACAACAGACGACTACTGGTTTCTGCTGCTGGATGAGCGTGGGGAAACCCTCGCCGAAACGATCATCCCCAACCTGCCGGACGATCATCAGATCTTTATGGACGGCCTCGTATGGGCAGGGGACGGGAAGCTGCTCGTATACGGCATTCAGCATCTGAATGTCTTTGACCCCGTTTTGCCAGCCTTCGATGCCGTCGTTTTTGCGGAGGTGTACATCCCCGGCATCACCCCAGAACCGTAATCAACCATTTTCCTCCATTTTTCCCAATAATGCAACAAAAGGGTTGTTCTTGCCTTTTTATTAGGAGAACATCAAACGAAGATCACCCCCAAGACTGTAGTTGACCCATCAGCCCCGACAAACAACGAGGAGGCCCCCATGAAGAAGCGTACCACAATCCTGGCACTCTGCCTGGCCCTATTGCTTTGCCTGCCCGCGCTGTCCTTCGCGGAGTTCATCAACCAAAAAACCTACGGCGGCAGCCACGGCGAGTACATCTACGAAGCCATCGCCCTGCCGGACGGCGGCCTGCTGGTGCTGGCCAACAGCCGCAGCGACGACGGCGACCTCACAGGGCGGAAAAACCCTTCGCCCGTCTACGACGCGTGGGCGCTGCGCACAGACGCTTCCGGCGAAATCGTCTGGGACATCGTGCTGGGCGATGCGGACACGATGGACGAGTTCATGTCCGGCGTAGCACTGCCGGACGGCCGCTTCGCGCTGCTGCGCAAGTGCTTCACGGACGCGCAGGACGACAACGAGAGCAGCGAGCTGGTGATCGTCAGCGCGGACGGCGCTGTGGAACTGACCGCCGCGCTGCCCGCCCGCACGCTTTCCCTTGCCACGGACGGCGAGAGCATCTACGGCACCGGCTGGCGGGCCACGGATTCCGCGCCGGGTTCGGAGTTTGATTTCGACTACACCTCCTTCGTGGTCCGGGTGGACCTCACGGGCGCGATCCAATGGGAAAAGGACTTGGAGGTCCCGGAGGTCACCCGTCTGCAGCTTGAACACATCGTGCCGGTGGAAGGCGGCGTCATCGCCGCTGGCCGTGGCTACACGGAAGACAGGACCGCGTTGGGCATGCTGGTCAAGATGAGCGGCGCGGGCGATACGCTCTGGTCCAGGGGCCTGGAGGGGGAGGACGCAACCTACCTGGAGGGCCTCACCGCCATGCCGGACGGCGGCGCGGCCGCGTTTGGCCGCCGCAGCTTTAAGAAGGAAGGCGATGATTGGTACAGCGGCAAGGGCTTTGCCACCCGCGTGGACGCCGAGGGCAAGACCCTGTGGGCAAAGACATTCCTGCGGGATGACGAGACGGAGATGAAGGGCATCGTGCCCGCGCTGGATGGCGAAGGCGTGGTGATCGTCTCGGAGACGAATACCTCGGGAGACCGCCAGTGGCCGCTGCTGGACAACTGTTGGTTCCTGCGCCTGGACGGCACGGGGGAAATCGTGGAGGAGGCGTTCATCAGCGATATCGGGGCGGATCCCACGTACCTCTCCGGCCTTCTGCGCGGCCCGGACGGCCGCCTGATCGTGTACGGAGCCGCGCTGAAGGGTGATACGCTCGGCTACGAGGACATCTTCACCGCCGAGGTGTCCCTGCCCGCCATTGCGGAAATGCCGTGACAAGACGGACGGCCAATGCCCGCCTGGCAGCAGGGGTAGGGCGCATGTTGCTGGTTGCGCAACACGCCGTAGGGGCGCGCATCGCGCGTCCGCCCTGTTGGGCACGGCATGGCGGCGCGGCAAACAAGGCGGACGGCCAATGGCCACCCCTGCGGCGGGGGTAAGACGCGCCGAGCCGGCCGCACAGCAGGTCATGGGAGCGGCAGGCGGACAATGGATCATCGCGGTGACCGGTTCGCGCATGGATGCGCGGGCCGGTCCGTTCTTTGAGGGCGTGTGGATTTTTGCGAAAACCCAGGCACCTATCCCATACATTTTCCCCACACAGCTTTCCTCCGCGTCCCCTGTTTGGCAAACATGCAGGAATTCCTTCCCTTTTGTGGTATATATTGTCACAACACTGCGCATCCTGCAAAGGAGGTGGCCTGATGACGACGATACGCATGCAGACGGAAGAACGGGAGCGCGCATGGCTCGCGCCTTGGGCGGCGCACGAGGCCGCGCTATCCGGGCGGGAAGCCCCTGTCACGCCGGACGATATCCGCACGGAGTTCCAGCGTGACCGCGACCGCATTCTGCACGCGAAATCGTTCCGCCGCCTCATGCACAAGACGCAGTGCTTCCTCGCCCCGGAGGGCGACCACTACCGAACCCGGCTGACGCACACGCTGGAGGTCTCCCAAATCGCCAAGACGCTGGCGCGTGCCCTCCGGTTGAACGAGGATTTGACCGAGGCCATCGCGCTCGGGCATGACCTGGGCCACACGCCCTACGGCCACATGGGGGAACGCATCCTGAACAAGCTGATGGCCGAGGGCTTCAAGCACCGCGAACAGAGCCTGCGCATTGTCCAGTCGTTGGAAAACGACGGACGAGGCCTCAACCTGACGCGCGCCGTGCGCGACGGCATCCTGCATCACTCGGGCAAAACGCCGCCCATGACACTGGAAGGGCAGTGTGTCTCCCGCGCGGACCGCATCGCCTACATCAACCACGACATCGACGACGCGCTCCGGGCCGGCGTGCTGACGGAAGGGGACATCCCGGGGGAACTGACGCGCGTGCTCGGCGCGACCCACGGCCAGAGGATTGATACCATGATTGTGGACATCGTTCGGGAGAGCGGCGACGGCGAGGGTGTGCGGCAGTCCCGCGAGGTGGGGGAAGCATCCACCGCGCTGCGTGCGTTTTTATACGATCGCGTTTATATGCGCGAGGAGGTGCTGCGCGAGGAGGCAAAGGCCGAGCGCCTGCTGACCGCGCTGTTCCATCACGCGGTATCAAACCCGGATATGATGCCAAAGGATTATGTGCATAGGGCTGAAACGCAAGGCGTGCCAAGGGTTGTGTGTGACTTTCTCGCCGGCATGACCGACCGCTACGCCGCCCGCTGCTTTGAGGAGGTCTTTGTCCCTTCCGCATTCGCGCGGGGATGACACATTCGGGGGGAATGTGTCAACTTTATGGCGAAAACTAGCAGGAAAATGCGTGGGCACGGCGAATGAATGCAGGGTGTAAGGAGAACGCCATGGCAACGCAGTACCCGTCCGAGTGGCTTGATGAACTCCGGGCGCGCGCGGATATCGCTTCGATCGTCTCGGAATATGTCCCGCTGAAACAGAACGGGCGCAGATACTGGGGTCTGTGTCCTTTTCATAACGAAAAGACCGCCTCCTTCAGCGTCGATTCGGACCGGGGGTTTTATTATTGTTTCGGCTGCAAGGCCGGTGGCAATGTTTTCCAATTTATCATGGACATGGAGCGCATGGAGTTTGGCGAGGCGGTTCGCTTCCTGGCGGAAAAGCTCCGCATCCCGCTCCCGGAGAAGATCGACAACGCCCAGGCACAGCAGCAACGCACCGTTCGCGAGCGCATCTACGAGATCAACCGGCGGGCGGCGCATTTTTTCCACGATACGCTCTACGGCCCGGAGGGTGCGGACGTTCTTGCTTACCTGCACGGGCGCGGCCTGGATGATCCCGCGATCAAGTCGTTCGGCCTGGGCGCGTCCCCCCCGGGGTGGGATACACTCCTGAAAACGCTGGGCACGGAGGGCTTCACCCCGGAGGAGATCATTCAGGCGGGGCTCGCCGTTGACAAGGGCTCAGGCAAGCGGTTTGATATGTTCCGGAACCGGGCCATGTTTCCTATCATCAGCGCGCACGGCGCGGTGCTGGGCTTTGGCGGCCGGGCCATGGGCGACGCGCAGCCCAAGTACCTCAATACCTCGGACACTCCGGCGTTCAACAAGCGTCTGAACGTCTACGCGCACAACATGCTGCGCAAGGCACGCAACCTGCCCCGGGTGCTGCTGGTGGAGGGGTACATGGATGTCGTGTCCCTGGCGCGGCAGGGCGTTACCGGCGTGGTCGCGACGCTGGGCACCGCGCTGACGCCCGAACAGGCGAAGCTGCTGAAGCGGTACGCGCCGGAGATATGGGTGGCATATGATGGGGATAGCGCGGGTCAAAACGCGATCCTGCGCGCGCTGGACGTGTTTGAGGGCCTGGACATCCCCGCGCGGGTGCTCGTCATCCCGGACGGCCTGGATCCGGACGATTTCATCCGGGGACGTGGCCGCGAGGCGTTTGAGGCGTTGACGCCGCTCTCCGCCGCCCGCTACCGGATGCTCCGCGCCAAGGACGGCCTGGACCTGTCCGGCGAAGAAGGCCGCACACAGTACGCCATCGCGTGCGCTTCCATTTTGAAGAAGGTTTCCCAGCCCGTGGAGGTGGAAAACCTGCTGAAACGGCTGGTGGTGGAGACCGGATACACCCGGGAAGTGCTTGTGCAGCAGATTGGCTTGGCCCCTTTGGAAAAGCCTATGCATATACAAGCCCCTCGCCGGGAAAAACTACCAACGGCGACCCCGGTTTTTCTGCCGGATCATCTGCAGGCCGAGCGCACGCTGCTGACGCTGATGGGCGCGGGCCTGGTTCCGGCGGGAACCGTTGACAAGGATCGGTTTACGGACGAAACACACCGGCTTATCGCCGGAGAGCTGCTATCGGGTCAAAGCCCCTCGGCATTGCTGGAAAGCGAGATGGACCCCGAGGTGCGCCCGGTGCTGTTGGAGGTTTTGGGCCGCGAACCGCGTCTATATGACGACGAAACGATGACTGTGATCACCGACTGTCTGGAGAAAATGAGGCGGGGG
Organism: Eubacteriales bacterium; assembly: GCA_031550535.1. Lineage (GTDB taxonomy): Bacteria > Bacillota > Clostridia > Christensenellales > Aristaeellaceae > Avichristensenella. The sequence goes on along the minus strand of JAVBOM010000003.1, from coordinate 58,317 downwards.
TGGATCGACAATCGCATCCTGGAGCTAAACGGCAGCTTGAAAGCAATCGACGACACGAACGAGAAAAAAGCTGTCCTACAAGAGATTCAGGCGCTTAATACCGAAAAGAAGCGCCTCGGGCCTGGCCGAAAGGAGTGAAACGCTTGGCAAATCCTTCCGAGAACAAACAAATGCGCGTGGACGAGCTGGTGAAAGTCGGCAAGTCCAAGGGCATGCTCACCTATAAGGAAATCATGAACCAGCTTGTCGAGCTTGAAATCGAACCCGACCAGTTCGATAAGATTCTTGAGACGCTGGAATCACTTGGCGTGGATGTCGTCAACGAGATCGACATCGTGGAGGAGGAAGGAAAGGCCTCGCAGGCCGAAGTGGTCGAGGAGGACCTTGACCTCTCCGTGCCCGAGGGCATCGGCATTGACGACCCGGTCCGCATGTACCTGAAGGAAATCGGCAAGGTTCCGCTGCTGACGGCCGAAGAAGAGATCGAAATCGCTCAGCGCATGGAGCAGGGCGACGAGGCGGCCAAGCGCAAGCTGGCGGAAGCGAACCTGCGTCTTGTTGTGTCCATCGCCAAGCGGTATGTCGGGCGCGGCATGCTGTTCCTGGACCTGATCCAGGAGGGCAACCTCGGTCTGATCAAGGCGGTCGAGAAGTTCGATTACCGCAAGGGCTATAAGTTCTCCACCTACGCCACCTGGTGGATTCGCCAGGCGATCACCCGCGCCATCGCCGATCAGGCGCGCACCATCCGCATTCCCGTGCACATGGTCGAGACGATCAACAAGCTGATCCGCGTCTCCCGCCAGCTCCTGCAGGAGCTGGGCCGCGAGCCGCTGCCCGAGGAGATTGCCCGGGAAATGGCCATATCCGAGGACAAGGTGCGCGAGATCATCAAGATCGCGCAGGAGCCCGTGTCGCTGGAAACCCCCATCGGCGAGGAGGAGGACAGCCACCTGGGCGACTTCATCCCTGACGACGACGCGCCCGCGCCCGCCGAGGCAGCTTCCTTCACCCTGATGAAGGAGCAGCTCATGAACGTGCTGGACACCCTGACCCCGCGCGAGGAAAAGGTGCTCCGCCTGCGCTTTGGCCTGGACGACGGGCGGCAGCGGACGCTGGAAGAGGTGGGCAAGGAGTTCAACGTCACGCGCGAGCGGATTCGTCAGATCGAGGCCAAGGCGCTGCGCAAGCTCCGCCACCCCAGTCGGTCCAAGAAGCTGAAGGATTTCCTCGATTGAGCGAGCTGCTTCTGCCGGCGCTGGACCCGCGCAAGGCGGCGATCGTATCGCTCACGCCGCGTGGGGGAACCGCCTGTGAGATTGGCGCGGATCACGGCATTTTGTCGGCGCATCTGCTCCGGGCCGGCGTATGCGGCCGGGTGATTGTCGCGGACATCAGCGCCGCTTCGCTGGATAAGGCGAGGCGGCTCTTTGCGTTTCACGGGCTTACGGGGAGCGCGGTGTTCCGCGTCGCGGACGGGCTGGACGCGATGGACAGCGCGGAAAGCGTGGGAGCTGGGGCGGCGCTTTCGGGCGACATGGGCACTTCCTCTTGGACTGAATCGCGTGTCTGTGCGTCCCGGGCGATGCGGCAGGATGCGGGAAGCGATGCCGGAAGCGAAGCGGGGAACGCCGCACCGCCCACCGCCGTCATCATCGCGGGCCTTGGCGGTATGACCATCGTGGATATCCTCGCGCGCGGCCTAGATCGCGCGGGGGATGGTACGCTCGTCCTGCAGCCGAATACCCATCCGGCGCTTGTCCGCCGCTTTCTGGCGGACAACGGCTACACGCTGGAAGCCGAACGCCTCGTCTGGGACGGGCATCGCTACTATGTGGTGCTCCGCGCCATGCGCGGGCAGGGGATCTACACGGAAAAGGAACTGCACCTGGGTCCATGGCTACTCCGCGACCGGGGTGAGGATTGGTGGGCGTATCTCGCTTGGCGGCGGGCATGCCTGCCGGACGCAAACACGCTTGGCGCGCGGGAAAGCGGCCTGGCGGTGTGGATTGAGCAGGAGTTGAAGGCAACGTGAGCCGAGTAGTGGGTGAAGAGATGCGCGAGCAAACGGAGCATGCTATGACAATAGAAACCCAAAGGCTCCTGCTAAAGCCCTATGAGGCGGGAAACATCCACGACTACCATTTGTTGATGTCCAACTCGCTTGTATGGACGTATTCATCTGTGATTCCCCATGAACGCGTGGCGCAGTCCGAGCAAAAACTGCGGGACGTGATACAGGGATACGCGAGTGGCTCTCTTGGATTTCACGCGCTGTTTGAAAAGTCCACAGGGGCGTTCATCGGCGAAGCGGGAATTCTTTCCCTAAACCGCACCGCCAACCGATGTGTCATAGGCTATAACCTGTTGCCCGCGCACTGGGGAAAAGGATACGCGACAGAGATTTCTCAATCGCTGATCGGCTACGCCTTTGACGTGTTGCTGGTGGAGCGGGTGGAGGCATTGGCGCAAAAAGCAAACGCCGCGTCCTGCAAGGTTTTGGAAAAATCCGGAATGCTCCGGGAAGGCATGCTGCGGCATTACGCAAAAGTCCGGGGAGCCTACGAGGATGTCTGCTATTATGCGATCATCTCATCCGACCGCCCCAACATGCGCAGCTGAGCATTCCATTCGAACGCAGGCGCGGCGCAAATCTCAGCGTGTGTGGGTTGTTCTTGCGTTGCTCGACAAAACCGACGGTTCGTCTGCGAATATTCTTAACAGAACATCGCCGACCGCCGCCCCGTCGGCCCTATGAAAGGAGCGATCCCCATGTCCGCAACAGTCCGCGACATCTACCAAATCATCGACACGTTCGCCCCGTTTGATACCGCTGCCTCCTTCGATAACGTCGGTCTGCTCGTCGGATCGATGAACCGCCCGGTTGATACCGTGCTGACGGCGCTCGACGCCACGCCCGCCGTGGTCGGGGAGGCCCGTTCGCTCGGTGCGCAGCTTCTCGTCACGCATCATCCGCTGATGTTCACGCCGAGAAACCGGCTGGACGAGGCGGACCCGGAGGCCGTGCTGCTGTCGGACCTCATCCGCGCGGGCGTGTCGCTCATCGCGGCGCATACGAACCTGGACATCGCGCCCGGCGGTGTCAACGACGCGCTCGCGGCGCGCCTTGGTTGGCCCGTGACGGAATCGGACGCCTTTCTGCGCCTGGGCGTGTTCCCGGAACCGGTTGCGCTCGCCGCGCTGCAGGCGCGGGCAGCCGAGGCGCTCGGCGAGGCGGTGCTGCGGTTCGGCCCCGCGGACGCGCCCGTGTCCCGCTTCGCCATCTCCTGCGGCTCCGGCGGATCGGAACTGCAAAACGCCGCCGCGAAGGGCGCGGATCTGTTCTTCACGGGCGAGCTCAAACACAGCATTGCCCTGGAAGCCAGGGCGCGGGGCATGACCGCGCTGGCCGCCGGCCACCGGGCGACGGAAGTTTATGCGGCCGATCTTCTCGCGAAGCATTTACTTTCTTCGGCAAATGCGGTACAATATAAGATACGGGTATTCGTATCGAAAATCAATCCTTTTGGATGACGGGATACAGGAGGACGTTCGCGTGGATCAAATGGAACTGCTATGGAACTATCAACAGGCGGATATGGCGGTCGACCGCTTTGAACGGGAGATGCATCGCTCGCCGAACCGCCAAAAGCTCGTCAAGCACCGCGAGTTCCTGCTCTCTCAGCAGGAAGCGATGAAGCGCATCGAAAGCGATGTCGAGGGCATGGGCGAGCGCATGGAGGCGATCCGCGGCGAGGTCATCCGTCTTGAAGAAGAGCTGAAAGACCTGCAGGACACGCTGACCGAGGAAGAGCCGGAGACGATTGAAATCGCCAGGAAGTCGCTGTCCTACGCGCAGAAGCTGGTCGGCGGTATCAACCGCTGCGAGCAGGAGCTGCATAAAATTCGCAAGGACGCGGAAGCGCGTGACCGCCAGCAGCACGAGATTCGCGTGCGCGCGGCCAAGGCCCGGGCGGAGTTTGACAAGCTCAAGGTCGTCTACGACGCGGAGTACAAGGCCCAGTCCGAGGAGCTTGCGGGGCTAAAAGCGGCCGCGGCAAAGGCGGCAAGCGGCATCCCGGCGGAGCTGCTGGAGAAATATAAGCAGATCAAGCAGCACAGCATTCCGCCCATCGCGAAGCTCCTGGACGGGAACCGCTGCGGCGGCTGCAACATGAACTTGCCGCAGGTGGTGCTTCGGAACATCCGCACGGGCGCCAAGAGCGTGGAGTGCGAAAACTGCGGGCGCATTGTGCTGGTGGAGTAGGAACAGGGATATACGACAGGGCTGCTGACAGACGCGTCAGCGGCCCTGTTGCTTCTATGACGGCGGCGCTGATTCGGAGATCGGGCGCTATAAGAGACACCGGAGGGAAACGCGCCCGGTGGGCGATGAAGCGATCCGAAGGTGCGCCCATGCACAGAGCGATGGCCCTTCGGGACAGCGCGACAATACCGAGGGGCTTCCGCAAGGAATCCTCTCCTCCCCACTATTTTGCCGCCTCCGCCCAACCGATCCGGGGCAGCAGCGCGCTGAACACCAGCGGATACAGCGCCAGCGCCCACAGCGCGATCAGCGCATAGCGCACAGCATCGGCAACGAGGCTCGCCCCCAGCAGCGCCTTGCCGCCCACCCGAATGCCCAGCAGCACCAGCAGGCCGACAATCAGCTTCACCGCCTGCTGCCACACGCGCACCGTCTTGGTGGAAAAGTGAATCCAGCGCCGCTCCGCGTAAAACCCGGCCGCACAGCCGACGCACCCGCCGGCCGCCTTGCAGCAGTCGGCCAGCTCGGCGGGATCGACCGTTCCCCGCGCGCCCAGCGTCAGCGCGTAGACAAGCGATGGAATCGCCAGCGCGAACGTCGCCGCAAGCAGGATGGTGTCCGGGTATCCCTTGCGCAGATACCACTGCACCACCGCGCAGATGACCAGCGTGAACGCCATGGAGGTGAACACATCCAGCGGCGTGTGCACGCCCAGGTACATCCGGGACAGGCCGACCAGCAGAATCATCGCCAGCGAGGCGGCCATCCACCGCTTTTTGCCGCTCGCCATCCCCAGGGAACCGAACAGCGCGGCGGCGCTCTGCGTGTGGCCGCTGGGGAACGAATACCCTGTCGCCGTGGGCAACGCGGCGCTCACCGGCTGAAAACCCGGCAGCAGCACCCACGGACGCTCCACGCGAAAGACGATCTTCATCCCCTGCGCGATCAGGGAGGACGCGAAGAACGAAATGCCCACCCCATACGCCAGCTTTTTGTTCACGCACCAGTACAGCGCGCACAGCGCGACGATCAAAAAGACTTCCTCGCCCAGGTACGTCACCGCACGGAAGCAAGCCGTCAGCCACGGAGCGCGAAGTCCTTCTAAAAAAACAAGAAAATCCATCTTTTGTTCCTCCGTCCCGGTCTGTTTCGTGGGCCGCCGCGCCCTGTCCATGACCGGCGGCGCTGATTTGGAAAATCGGGCGCGGCGGGGATTCGTGCATCCGCGCCATCAGAGGGATTTCGCTAGAAATCCCTGCCTTCGCCGCGCTCATTGTATCACGCATTCAAATCCGCCCGCAATCCTTGAATCCACATCCCGCAGGTGCTACAATAAAAGGAGCAGGGATTTCTGACGGAATCCCCTTGTGGTGCCCGTTTTTTCAAATCGGCGCCGCCATCACCGCCGCAAAACAAGCATATGGGGGCATCGCATTGACCGAGTCCAGAAACGATTTTTCCAAGGGCAGCATCCCAAAGACCATTGCCCGGCTGTCCGTCCCGCTGATCGGCGCGCAGATCATCAACGCGCTGTACAACATTGTGGACCGCATCTACATCGGCCGTATTCCGGGCGTGGGCAGCCTCGCGCTGACGGGCGTGGGCGTCACGTTCCCGTTCATCATGATCATCTCGGCCTTCGCGGTGCTGGCCGGCATGGGCGGCGCGCCGCTGGCGTCCATCGCGCGCGGGGAGGGGGATGCCGAGCGGGCCGAGCGCATCATGGGCAATTCGTTCACGCTGCTGCTGACCTTCGGCGTCCTGCTGACCGTGTTGTGCCTGCTGCTGAAGGACCAGGCGCTGTACTGGTTTGGGGCCAGCGGCGACACGTTCGCCTATGGCAACGAATACCTGACCATCTACGCACTGGGCAGTTTTTTCGTGATGATCTATACGGGGATGAACGCCTTCATCAGCGTGCAGGGGTTCGCGCGCGTCAGCATGATGACCGTACTGATCGGCGCGGTGCTGAACATCCTGCTCGACCCGCTGTTCATCTTTGTTTTTAACATGGGCGTCAAAGGCGCGGCGCTGGCGACGGTGATCTCGCAGGCGGCTTCGGCCGCGTGGATTTTGCGGTTTCTGACCGGGCGTAAGTGCATTCTGCGGCTGAAGGTTGCCGCCATGCGGCCGGACTGGCCGCTCATGCGCCGGATCTTGGGGCTGGGCCTTTCCTCGTTCATCATGAATGTGACGGACAGTCTGGTCGCCATCGCGTGCAACAGCAGCCTGCAGCGATACGGCGGCGACGTCTATGTCGGCGTGATGACCGTGGTCAGTTCCGTCCGGCAGGTGCTGACGATGCCGCTGTCCGGCTTCTCGCAGGCCGCGCTGCCCGTGCTCAGCTTCAACTACGGCGCGAAGCGGTACGACCGCGTGCGGCAGGCGGCCCTGTTCACGCTCGTGGTGTGCGTCGCTTTCTCCACAGCCGTCTGGGCAATCGCCATGTGCTTTCCCGAGGCGCTTATTCGCCTGTTTAATGAAGAACCGGCCCTGATCCAGGCCGGCATTCCGTCCTGCCGGACGTACTTTTCGCTTTTCTTCCTCATGGGCTTCCAGATGATGGCCCAGCGGTGCTACGTATCCCTGGGCAAGGCGAAGCAGGCGATCTTTTTCTCCCTGCTGCGCAAGGCGTTCATCGTGGCCCCGCTGGCGATGGTGCTGCCGGGCATGTTCGGCCTGGGCGTGAAGGGCGTGTTCATCGCCGAGCCGATCTCCGATTTCATCGGCCCGGTCGCGTGCTTCACCACGTTCATGCTGGTGGAATGGCCCAAGCTGAAGCAGCCGCCCGCGATTGAGGCGAGGGAGTAGGCAAACAACTCGGGGTGGCTTGGAGGGGCGTGAGGCCTCTTCAAATGAGATCAGGTCCGGCGACATGCGCGGCGGAATCTGTACCCACACTCAGGGCCGCCCGGAAACGTCAGAGCGTTTCAGGCCCTGTCCCTGTCCTCCTCCAACTCATCAAAAACCGTGGTTTTTGATGACCGCGCAGTGCGCTAGCGGGCTCCCACCGTGTGCACCTTGATCGTATTCGTGTTGCCGGGCGTGTTCAGCGGGATGCCCGCCGCGATGACCACCAGGTCGCCGTCGTCCACCACGTCAATCTGCCGGGCGCAGTCAATCGCGTGCATGAACAGGTCGTCCGATGTGCTCTGGTAGCGCGCCAGCACCGGGTACACACCCCAGGACAGCGAAAGCTGATGGAACGTCTTGACCTCCGGCGTCGCCGCGACAATCGGCGGGCGCGGGCGGAACTTTGACATACCGCGCGCCGTGTGGCCGGACTTTGTCACCGCGATGATCGCCTTGGCGTGCACGTCGCGCGCCGCGCGGCACGCGGCGTCGCAGATGGCGTTATTCGTGTCGATATCCCGGTCGTGGTGGAACGTGCTAGACGCGTCCATCTCGAACGCGTCATGCTCCGCCTGTTCCGCGATGCGCGCCATCGCCTCCACGGCCTTGACCGGGTATTTGCCCATCGCGCTCTCGCCGGACAGCATCACCGCGGACGTGCCGTCGAACACCGCGTTGGCCACGTCGGTGATCTCCGCGCGCGTCGGCGTCGGGCTTGCGATCATCGATTCCAGCATCTGCGTGGCGGTGATGACCATCTTGCCGGACTGGTAGCACCTGCGGATGAAGCGCTTCTGAATGCCGGGCAGCCGCTCGAACTCCACCTCCACGCCCATGTCGCCGCGCGCCACCATGATGCCGTCGGACTGTTTCAGGATCGCCTCGAAATTCTCAATGCCCTCCAGGTTCTCAATCTTGGCGATGATCCGGATGGCATGGCCGCCGTGGTAGTCAATGAACTTGCGCATGGCGATGATGTCATCCGGCCGCCGGGCGAACGACGCTGCGATGAAGTCCACGTCGTTCGCGATGCCAAAGAGCAGGTCCTCTTTGTCCTGTTCGCTCAGGTACGGCATGTCCAGCGCCACCTCGGGCACGTTGATGCCCTTGTGGTTCGTCACCCGCCCGCCGGCCGTCACGCGGCAGACGATCTCCGTATCCGTCGCGCTCTCCACCGCGAGCACTACCCGGCCGTCGTCAATGATCAGCCGGTTGCCGGGTTTGAGCTGGCGGGGGAGATCCTTGTAAGAAACGGTCGCGCGGCTCGCGTCGCCCAGGATTTCCTCCGTGGTCAGCGTGTAGCTGTCCCCATCGGCCAGGTCCACGCCGCCGTTCTCGAAATCGCGAAGGCGGATCTCCGGCCCCTTGGTGTCCAGCATCACCGCCGCGGGCAGACCCATGCGGTCGCGTACGCGGCGGAACCGCGTGATCAGCTCCTTGTGCTGATCGTGTGTGCCATGGGAAAAGTTCAGCCGGGCGACGTTCATGCCGCTCCTGAGCAGCGATTCTATCGTCGCCTCATCCGCGCTGGCAGGGCCAAGCGTGCAAATTATCTTCGTCTTTTTCATTGTTTTACCCCCATTCCTTGATGGCGGCGCGGATTTGAAAAATCGGGCGCCATAAGAGGATTCCGCAAGGAATCCTTACCTCATACCGCAGGAAACGCGCCCGTTACGGCGCGTCTCCAAGGGATCGGATTGTCTCCGCGGCAAGATCGTATTGTCGCTTGACCTCCTGATACAGCGCGGCGGTGTCCGTGCCGTCGCCCTGACGCGTGCGCTCCACCAGCGGCGCGCACGAATCAAACAGCGCGCCAAGCCCCAAGTTTCCGGCAACGCCTTTGAGCGTGTGTACCGCGCGGAAAGCGTCCTCCATGTTGCCCGCCTCGACCGCCTCGCCGAGCTGCACAATCGACGCGTCGTCCAAAAAACGCTTCAAAAGCCTGAACATCAGCCCTTCGTTTCCGCCAAAGCGCGCCAGCGTCTGGTTCAAATCCATGCCAACGCCGAGCAGGGCCTGCCTGGTTTCGTCTTTCATCCCGATCCCCTCGAATCCCCAGACCCCGCGTTCGGGGCAGGGCTTGTTTTTTGGCAACAGTATAGCATCTTCCGGATAGGATTTCAAAGGGTTTCTATAGGTTTCCAGAAAAAAGCGGTGGGTTTGGGAAAACGGTTCAAATTGTTACGATTGTTTAGCAGGTAAAAAACGTAAGCAGTCGAATTCTAACAGCGAATTGGGGAAAGAATGCGACGTATCGCAGTACGGGGGACGCAAGGATGCTACTACAGTTCATCCGTGGGTTTTGCATGGCGGCGGCCAACAGCGTGCCGGGCATCTCGGGCGGCACCATCGCCTTCCTGATGGGGTTTTACGACCGGTTTGTCTCCTCCCTTCGGGACCTGCTGCGCGGCACCCGCGCGGAGCGCCGTGACGCCATCGGCTTTCTGTTCCAGCTCGGAATCGGCTGGGGCATCGGGCTTGCCCTGTGCGTCATCCTGCTCGCCAACCTGTTCGAGAGCCATATTTACCAGATCAGCTCGCTCTTTATCGGGCTGACGTTGTTTTCCATTCCGTTCATCATCCACGAGGAAAAGCGCGTTCTGCGCGGCCGGTATGGGTATCTTGTGCTGACGCTGCTCGGTATGGCGGCCGTCTTTCTCCTGAGTTATTTCCGCCCCGCCCTCGCGAACCAATGGAGCGTCAACCTGACGGCGCTTTCGCCCGCGCTCATCGGCTATACGCTGCTCAGCGGTGTGTTGTCCATGTTCGCGATGGTGCTGCCCGGCATTTCCGGGTCGTCGCTGCTGCTCATCATGGGGCTGTACATGCCTGTCATCCGCGCGGTGGACGCGCTCTTTCTGCTGGACTTTTCGTATTTCGCGTTCCTTTCGGTGTTCGCCCTCGGCGCGCTGCTAGGGATCGCGCTCGCGGTCGGCATCATCCGCCGGTGCCTGCGTAAAAACCGGTGCGAAACCATCTACCTGATCCTCGGCCTGATGATCGGTTCCGTGTACGCCATTTGGATGGGGCCGACCACCCTGGATACCCCGATGGCGGCACTGTCCTTTTCCACATTCAGTCCGCTTTTCTTCCTCGCGGGCGGCGGCGTCATGCTGGGCCTGGAGGGTCTGAAGCGCATCACGGCAAAATAAAACAGCAAAACCCCTTGACAATTGAGCAGTCGTTCAACTATAATACGTATGAACGGTTGTTCAACTGTTCACATATTATGCGTGCAAGGGGAGTTATTCGAGATGCGCGAGAATCTGGTGTTTTGCGACTGCGATGTCATCCACGGCGACGTTGTCGAGGCGGCGCGCGCGCGGATGATCGACGAGGGGGAGCTGTACGATCTGGCGGACTTTTTCAAGATCATGGGCGACAGTACCCGGGTGAAGATCTTGTGCGCGCTGGACGCGGGCGAGATGTGCGTGTGCGACCTGGCGGTGCTGCTGAACATGACCAAGTCCGCCATCTCGCATCAGCTCCGTTCGCTCCGGCAGGCGAACCTTGTGCGGCCCCGGCGGGACGGCAAGGTGGTGTATTACGCGCTGTCGGACGACCATGTGCGGGACATTTTCGAAAAGGGCATGGAACACATCCGCGAGGTGCCGTAATACCTTACAGTTATGGCAATATTCGCGGGACGGATTGATCCAGAAAACACAGGCAAAATAACGAACGAGGAGGAAACGGCAATGAAACAGGCGTATCGGCTGGAAGGGCTCGGCTGCGCGAACTGCGCGGCCAAAATGGAGCGGGGTATCCAGGGTATCGACGGGGTTCAAAGCTGTAAAATCAACTTTATGACCAGCAAGATGACCATCGAGGCGGCGGACGGCGAGGCCGAGCGGGTGACCGCCGAGGCGGAAAAAATCGTGAAAAAGTACGAGCCGGACGTCGTGCTGAAGAAGGTATAAAGGCGTGAACGGAATGAAAAAGCAACTTGTGCGGATCGGGGTGGGCGCGTGCCTGCTGGCGTTGGGCCTGTTGCTGGGCGGCGGGCCCTCGTGGCTGCCCGTCACGCTCTATTTGGCCGCGTATCTGGTCGTGGGATATGACGTGGTCTGGGCAGCTGTGCGCGGGCTTGCGCGCGGCGGGCTGATGAGCGAAACATTCCTGATGTCCATCGCGACCGTTGGCGCGTTCGCCATCGGCGAGTATCCGGAGGGCGTGCTGGTCATGCTGCTCTACCAGATCGGCGAAATGTTCCAGGATTACGCCGTGGGCAAGTCGCGCAAATCCATCGCGGCGCTGATGGATATCCGGCCGGAGACAGCCAACGTCCGGCGGGGCGGCGCGCTCGTCACCGTGTCCCCGGAGGATGTCGCGGTCGGGGAGACGATCGTCGTCCGCCCGGGCGAGCGCGTGCCGCTGGACGCTGTGGTCACGGAGGGATCGTCCACGCTGGACACCGCCGCGCTGACGGGCGAATCCGTCCCGCGCGGCATCGAGCCGGGCGGCGAGCTGCTCAGCGGGTGCATCAATCTGACCGGTTTGCTGACCGCGACCGTGCTGAAGCCCTTTGGCGAGTCCATGGTGAGCAAAATACTGGATCTGGTGGAAAACGCGAGCGAAAACAAGTCCCGGCCGGAGCGGTTCATCACGCGGTTCGCGAGGATTTACACGCCCGCCGTCGTGGGCATGGCCGTGCTGCTGGCTACGGTGCCGCCGCTTATTACGGGGCAGGCGTTTTCCGACTGGCTGTACCGCGCGCTGTCGTTCCTGGTCGTCTCGTGCCCGTGCGCGCTGGTCATCTCCGTGCCGCTCAGCTTCTTTGGCGGCATCGGCGGTGCGTCAAAGCGGGGCATTCTGATTAAGGGCAGCAACGACCTGGAGGCGCTGGCCCGCGCGGAAACCGTCGTCTTTGACAAGACGGGCACGCTGACGCGCGGCGTGTTTGATGTGCAGGCGATCCATGAGCAGGGCGTCAGCCAGGACGCGCTCGTCGATTACGCCGCCCACGCGGAGAGCGGCTCCACGCACCCCATTTCCCAATCGCTTCAGCGCGCCTACGGCAAAGAGATCGACGACACGCGCGTGGCGCAGATGGAAGAAATTCGCGGCAATGGCGTGCTGGCCACGGTGGACGGCAAGCGGGTCGCGGCGGGCAACGCGCGCCTGATGGAGCGGATGAACGTGCCGTTCACGCCGGATAGCTGCGCGGGAACCATCGTGCACACGGCGATCGACGGCGAGTACACCGGCCATATTGTCATCGCGGACGAGATCAAGCCCGACGCGAAGGAGGCCATGACCGCGCTGCACAAGGCGGGCGTGAATCGGCTGGTCATGCTGACCGGCGACGCGCGGGACGTGGGCGAGCGGACGGCGAACGCGCTCGGCATCGACGAAGTGCACGCGGAACTGCTCCCCGGCGACAAGGTGGCCGAGGTGGAGCGCCTTCTGGAGGCGAAATCGCCCAAGGGCAAGCTGGTGTTCGTCGGCGATGGCATCAACGACGCGCCGGTGCTGGCGCGCGCGGATGTCGGCGTGGCGATGGGCGCGCTCGGCTCTGACGCGGCTATCGAGGCGGCGGACGTGGTCATCATGACCGACGAGCCGTCCAAGCTCGCGGTCGCCATCCAGATCGCCAAGCGGACGACGGGCATCGCTCGGCAAAACATCGCGTTCGCGCTGGCCGTCAAGGCCGCCGCGCTGATCCTGAGCGCAGTTGGCGCCACCGGCATGTTGACCGCCGTGTTCGCGGACGTAGGTGTCACGTTCCTGGCGATTCTTAACGCGATGCGGGCGCTCCGGGTGGAGAAGTAGACGACAACAACGCCGCCCCCCTTTTCTACAAAAGAACGGAGGTGCGCGCATGCGCGTATCGGAGAAAATCATCGCTTGGTTTGGTTGGAAAAAGGCCGTCATCGCTACGGCCTTTTTCGCCGTCTGCTACTTTTTGATCAACTACAGCGGCATCGGCGTGCGCGGGCTGCTGGACATTACGGGCGGCGCGAACATACTGGATTTCGAGTTCGGCTACTCCGCGCAAAAGGCGTACCAAATGCTGGGATCGCTGGGGGAGATCGGCCGCGCGTTTTACCTGTCCCGCATCCTGCCGCTGGATTTTATCTTCCCGATCAGCTACGCCGCGTTTTACACGGCGTGGATGGCTGTGTTGGTGCGGCACATCGCGGATGGGCGCGGCTGGACGCGTGCGGTGCTCGCGCTGCCCGTCCTGGCGATGCTCTTTGACTGGGCGGAGAACATCTGCGTCATCCGGATGCTGCGGCAGTATCCCACGGTCCTCCAGGGCGTTTGCGGGGTTTCCAGCGCCATGACGGTACTGAAGTTTCTTTTCACGGTGCTGAGCGTCGTTGTCTTGGCGATGATGTTCGTTCTCCTTCTTCGATCGCGGCGGGGTACAAAGGGCATCGGGCCGTAGGGAGTTTTTCCCAGAAATCGTGCGCGCTGTGCATTTTGCACGCTTTTGTTCGTATGCTTTCTGCTACCATGTCATCAAAGTGTATGGTTCGATATGGATAGATAGAAAGGATGAATGGTATGTGGAAGAAGGCGCTCCTTTGGCTGGTTGTGTTTTCCCTGCTGACCGGGTTCTCCGCGTTTGCCCAAAGTACGGAGCATCTCACGTGGACCGTGGAGGAACTTGCGGAGCGGTTCGCTTTTGAGAAACGGTATGACGATCTGCCCGTCTATACGCCGCAAACGCCACAGGCGGGGGTTGCCATTTACGTAAACCGGGCATTGAGCGAGCATACCAAGGGCGGAGCCGAACGCAGTCTTGCCGTGCGCAACCACATCGTGGAGCAGATGGACGGCGTGCTGCGCTTAACGGATAACCCCGACGAGGCCTCCATCCTGCTTTGCTACGAAGAAGACCATCCTTCCAAGGGGGAATACACCGCGGTAGGAACATCCGGGAGAACAATCGAAGTATATGCGGGTTCCGCCTATTTGCGCATGATTTCCTTAACAGGCGAAGGTGCGCGGAGCAAGCGGATCAGCGCAACCAACCGTCCAAATGATACGATTACCACGTCGGCTTCCTCGGCATACTATTCATCCATACCTGCCCTGGAAAAGAGCGACGAAATGGACACCTTCCTGTCGGACTTGCGAGCGCTCTGCGCTTTACGCCTTGACCATGTTTGCATTGGTGACGAAATTTTCTTCCCGGAAGTAAAAAGCCTCGTCCTATCCGACGAATCGGGCTCAAAATACAAAAGCTCGCTCGACATCGCACCCATGGCGAAGCTGACAGATCTGGAAGAAGTCACGCTTTGGAACTATACCCTCCGCGACATTTCAGCCCTGGCAAGCCTTCCAAAGCTCAAAAAGCTCGTGCTTCACAACGGGAAAATTGAAGATATTTCCCCATTGTCCGGCCTTGTATCGCTGCAGGAGTTGGTTTTGGTAGGCAACCCAATCGACGATGTATCTGCGCTCTCGGACCTTACCGCGCTTACGATACTGGACCTGTGCGCCAATAATCTCGTGGATATCTCTCCATTGTCCGGCCTTGTTTCGTTGCGGAAGCTAGACCTGTCCTTCAGCAAGGTCGCGGATCTGACCCCGCTAGCCAATCTCACGGCGTTGGTGGATCTAAGCCTGGCGTGCAATCTGACCACGGATATTACCCCGCTTTCGAGCCTTGCGCAGTTGGAGAAGTTGGATTTGCAAACCAACAAAATTGTAGACTTGGCCCCCTTGTCAGGTCTTGTGCGGTTGCGAAGCTTGTCCTTGAGAAACAACCAAATTACAGATCTGACGCCCCTGTCCGACCTGACGGAGTTGCGGTCCTTGGACCTTGGATACAACGATCAGATCAAGGACATTCTGCCGCTGTCCGGTTTGAGCAACCTGGAAACCATCTCTTTTTCTAAAAGTGGCATACCCCGGAAGCAAATCGACAAGCTCCGGAAAAAGCTTCCCAACTGCTCGATTCCATACGGCGATTGACGCTTCCGTTTGCGCGTATGGTGTGCCCTGTGGTACAATAGCCGCGAGCAAATTCCGCGTGACGGAAAGCGCCCGGAGGTATGCGGGGTCATGAAAATGGTATTGGCGCACAGGGGAGCGTCCGGCGAAGCGCCAGAAAACACGCTGGAAGCGTTTGATCTGGCGGTGAAACAGGGCGCGCACGGCGTGGAACTGGATGTCCATATCAGCCGGGACGGGCAGATCATCGTCGCGCACGATGAGACCATCGACCGGGTGTCAAACGGAAGCGGCAGAATCGCCGATATGACGCTGGGCGAATTGAAACGCTACAATTACAACAAGACGCGCCCGGCGTGCAAGACCGGCACGCTGCCCACGCTGGAGGAAGTCTTTGCGCTGTTGAAGCCCACGGGGATGCACATCAATGTGGAGCTGAAAAACAGTGTCATCGACTATCCGGACCTGGAAAAGAAGTGCATCGGCCTCGCCGCGCGGATGGGCATGACGGACCGGGTGCTGTATTCGTCATTCAACCACTACAGCCTGCTCCGGGTGAAGGCGGTCGACCCCGCCATCCGCTGCGGCATGCTCTATGGAACGGTGCTCATCGCGCCGTGGACGTACGCGAAAACGCACGGCATGGACGCGCTGCACCCGCACTTCCCGGCGCTGGCCGTGGACGCCGATCTGGTCAAAAAATCGCATGAGTTGGGCGTCCTCGTCAATCCCTGGACCGTGAATGAGGAAGCGGATATCCGGGGCATGTTTGAGGCCGGCGCGGATTACGTCATCACCAATTACCCAGGCCGCGCGCGGAAGGTGCTGGCGGACATGGCGTAAACGGCAAACGCGTGAACTGCGGTCCATGCGTTTGGAGGAACGAGGGGTTTCGGCCTCTTGATACCCCGAAGGCGTGTTCATGTGTTCGCATGGGATGGCGTAAAATCCACCTTGACAACCCGCGCGTTCTATGATTAACTGGACGCTGTAGGGCAGAGAATGAGAGAGCCGTACAACTATACCCGCTTGCGGGTTGGTTGTCGCGGCTTTTTTGCTGCTCAAAATTCATTTATGCGCAATGATCTACGAGGAGGAATGTGGTTCATGCAGGTGGATGTGCTCATCATTGGCGGCGGCGTGACCGGTTGCGCCATCGCGCGCCAGCTATCCGGCAAGCGGCTTCGCGTCGCGCTGGCGGAGGCGCGCGAGGACGTGTCCATGGGGGCGTCCCGGGCGAACAGCGCCATTGTACACGCCGGATACGACGCGACGCCCGGCTCCATGATGGCGAAGCTGAACGTGCGCGGCAACGCGCTGTACGGCCGGTGGTGCGAGGAACTGGACGTGCCGCTGAAGCGGTGCGGGTCGCTCGTCGCGGCCTTTGGCAAGGAGGACGAGGAGGAGCTTGGCCGCCTGTACGCGCGCGGCACCGAAAACGGCGTGCCCGGCATGCGGATCGTCACGGGAGACGAAGCGCGCGCGCTGGAACCCTCGCTGGCGGAAACCGTCACCGCCGCGCTCTTTGCCCAGACGGGCGGCATCACCTGCCCGTACCAGCTCACCACCGCCTGCTACGAAAACGCCGTGAAGAACGGCGTTAAGGCGTTCATGAACGCGCCCGTGCGCTCCATCGAACAGCAGGGCGAGAGTTTTGTCGTCCAGGCGGGCGGTCACACGTTTGAGGCGGCCTATGTCGTCAACGCCGCCGGGCTGTACGCGGACGAAATCGCCCGCATGGTCGGGGACGAAAGCTTCCAGATTCAGCCGCGCAAGGGCGAGTACATGCTGCTGGACCACTCCGCCAACTGCATGACGCGCGTCGTGTTCCAGACGCCGTCGCCGATGGGCAAGGGTGTGCTCGTCAGCCCCACGGTGGACGACAACGCGTTCGCCGGGCCGACAGCTAAAAACGTGGAGGACCGTGAGGACACGGAGACGACGGAGGAGGGCCTTGCCGAGCTGCGCCGCCTGTCGCTCAAATCCGTGCCGGGCCTCAACCTCCGCGCCGTGATTACGGCGTTCGCGGGCCTTCGCGCCCAGCCGTCCACGGGGGATTTCATCATCCGGGAGAGCGCCGTGGCGAAGCGGTTCATCCACGCGGCGGGCATTTGCTCGCCCGGGCTCACGTCCGCGCCCGCCATCGCCGAGTACGTCGAGGGGCTGTTGGCTGATGCGGGGCTTGAAATGCCGGAGAACCCGTCGTTTGACCCGCATCGCCCGGCCATCCGCCGCTTTGCGGAAATGACGAACGCCGAACGCGCCGAGACCATCCGTCAAAACCCACGCTATGGCCGCATCATCTGCCGGTGCGAGACGATCACCGAGGCCGAGATCGTCGAGGCGATCCATCGCGGCGCGCGGTCGCTGGATGCTGTGAAACGCCGCACCCGCGCGGGCATGGGCCGCTGCCAGGGCGGCTTCTGCTCGCCGCGCGTAATGGAGTTGATCCACCGCGAGACCGGCCTGCCGATGACCGAAATCACCAAGTTCGGCGGCGAATCGAAATTGCTCGTCGGCGAACTGAAGGAGGTGCGGTAGATGGTGCGCAAGGTAGACGTGGCCATTCTGGGCGGCGGCCCGGCCGGGCTTGCCGCGGCGCTGACCGCGCGGGAGGCGGGCGCGCGCGTGCTGGTATTGGAACGCGACCGCGAGGCGGGCGGTATCCTGCAGCAGTGCATCCATAACGGGTTCGGCCTGCATTATTTCAAGGAAGAACTGACCGGGCCGGAGTACGCCGCGCGGTTTCTGCAAAAGGTGCGCGAGACGGAGGGCATTGAGATCCTCTGTGATACGATGGTGCTGGAATTCACGGCGGATCGCCGCATTCTGGCCGTCAGCGCGGCGGAAGGGCTGATCGAGATCCAGGCGGGCGCGATCGTGCTGGCGATGGGCTGCCGGGAGCGCACGCGCGGCGCGCTGAACATCCCGGGCAGCCGCCCGGCGGGCGTGTACACGGCGGGCTGCGCGCAGCGGCTCGTCAACATGGAGGGCTTTATGCCCGGCAACGAGGTCGTGATTCTGGGTTCCGGAGACATCGGCCTCATCATGGCGCGCCGGATGACCTGGGAGGGCGCGAAGGTGAAGCTGGTCGCGGAACTGATGCCGTATTCCAGCGGCCTGAACCGCAACATTGTCCAGTGCCTGGAGGACAATGGCATCCCGCTCAAATTCAACCACACGGTAGTGAAAATCCACGGGCGCGAGCGCCTGACCGGCGTCACCGTGGCCGAGGTCAACCCCGCCACCAGGATGCCGATCCCCGGCACGGAACAGGATATCGCGTGCGATACGCTGATGCTGTCCGTCGGTCTGTTGCCGGAGAATGAGCTGACCCGTCAGGCGGGCGTCCGGATGGACGATATCACCGGCGGCGCGGTGGTGGATGAGACGCGCCAGACGAGCCTGCCCGGCGTGTACGCGTGCGGCAATGTGTTGCACGTGCATGATCTGGTCGATAACGTCAGCTACGAGGCGGAGATCGCGGGCAAGAGCGCGGCAGCGTTCGCGCTCGGCGGCGAGGTGAGCGCACCGGCGCGGCGCGTGGTGCCGGAGGGCGGCGTGCGCTACGCTGTGCCGCAGGTGCTGTCGGGGGGCGCGAGCGGCAAGCTCGACCTGTATTTCCGCGTCGGGAACGCGTATAAACCCGCGCGCCTCACCGTGACCAGCGGCGGCAAAACGCTCGTCGACCGGAAAAAGCAGATCATGACCCCTGGCGAAATGGAGAAAGTGACCGTGGACGTGACGGGACTGACGGACGACGTACACGTGCGCGTGGAGGAGGTTGTACAATGAGCGAAGCGCGTGAAATGACCTGCATCGCGTGCCCGATGGGGTGCCGGCTGCTCGTGAAAAAGGACGATTCCGGCGCGGTGACGGTGGAAAACTTTGGCTGCAAGCGCGGCGTGACCTATGGCGAGCAGGAATTCACCCGGCCCATGCGCACGGTCACGTCGTCCGTCCGCGTGGCGGGCGGGGCGAATCCGCTGTGCTCCGTCAAGACCAAGGACACCGTGCCCAAGGACACGATCCCGGCCGTGCTGGACGTGATCCGCGCGGCGAAGCCCAGCGCGCCCGTCGTCATCGGGCAGGTCGTCGTGCCAAACATCGCGGGCACGGGCGTGGACCTGGTCGCGACGGCGGCCTGCGCCAAGGGGTGACGCCATGACCACGCTGTCCGCGATGCTCACGTTCAGCATTCCCTCCGCGCGGTCGCTCAAAGACAAGCGGCAGGTGGCGCGCAGCCTCATCGACCGCGCGCGGCAAAAATTCAACGCGTCCGTCGCCGAGGTCGCCACGCAGGATGTTCACCAGCGGCTGACGCTCGGCGTGGCCGTGGTGTCGGGGAACCCGGGCCACGCGCGGGAGATGCTGGAGGCGGTCATCCGGTACATGGAGAATAACCCGGACGCGGAGCTGGTGGCGGTGGAGGAGGAGTAGGGAAAGCGCTGAGGTACGTTGGGGCTAGCCGCCCCAAACCCTGACCAAAGGGTCTTCGACCCTCTGGACTCCCTTCATCGCCTCTCGGCGAAAATGAATCAAGAATTATCATCAAGGCGCGCGGCAACAAACCGCGCGCCTTTTCGCAACCGCGCAAACTTTTTCCTCCCCTTGTAATAATTGGCAACTCCCGCGCGTCTATCAGGTGTCTATAGACAAACGGCAACAAAGCCAAACAAACGAGGATGGTGATCACACGTTGGATGCGAACGAGGCGGCCGCACGCGCTTGGGCCCTGCGCGTGAACCTGATGCGCGTCGCGCTAAGCATTCTGCGCCAGTCCGCCGACGCGGAGGACGCGGTTTCCACCGCGATGCTGACCGCCTGCCAGCGCGCGGCACAGCTTTCCGACCCGGACAAGTATACCGCGTGGCTGATGCGCATTCTAGTGCGCGGCTGCTATGACATCCTGCGCAAGCGCCGGCGGGAATCGCCCGAAGGCGACCCGGCCGCATTCGACCGGCCAATCCTCATGACCCCGGAAACGACCGTCTGGGACGCGATCCTGACGCTTCCGGAGCCGTATCGCAGCATTCTGATCCTGCACTACTACGAGGGGTTTAAGGCGCGGGAGATCGCGGGCATCCTGGGCATGCCGCTGGGCACGGTGCTGGTCCGCCTTTCGCGTGGGCGAACACAACTCAAAGAATCGCTGATTGCAGAGGGGGTGGTGCACGGTGACGAACAAACAGTTTGACGCGCTGGTGCGCCGCCGCATACAGGAGGAGAAATACGAAATGAGCATATTGACCGAAAACAAGCTGGCCGAGGCGCTCCGCCAGCCGGAAGTGAAAGAAAAGGCGCGCCGCTTCACCATGCGCACGGCCGTCATCGTCACCGTCATTCTCGCGCTGCTGTGCGGAGCCGCGCTGGCCGCCGTCACGTGGAGCAGCCGGGAGTTCCTGACCTACACGGACGACATGGGCAAGACGCATACCAACGAGGAACTGCTGCAATACGTGCAGCCGGTGGGGCAGGTATACGAGGGGAACGCGCTAAAGATCGAGATGATCGACGCCATTTTTGACGGATATTCGCTGGTGATGACCTGGACGACGGAGAGCAAAGCGCAGGAGCAGGCGTACCTGCTGTGTGATATCCTCGTCAACGGCGATTACCCGGGCGCTGGCGGATATAGGCAGGCGGACGAGCTGTTCCTCCAGCCGGGTGAAGTGATTCAAAGCGGTATGAACGCGCGCACGGACGGTGTTGTCCATGGCGTGCCCGGCAATGAATCCTCCATAGCGGACGCGTGTGAAGTTACGATGCGCTTCTCCGCGCTCACGCCAAACGGTGAAGTCGTCAAAATCGGCGGGATGGGCGGGAATGGCACAGACGCGGACTACAAGGCGTACACGGACAACATTGAGCGGCTCGTGCAGGAGGGGAATGTGGTCATCGCGCCGGACGGTGTGATTGAATTGGGCAGCAAGTATGCGTATGAAGAGGGGATGACCCGGGCGGACCTGTACGTCGCGGCGGGCGTGATGGACCTGATCGACACGGTGGACGTGACCTTCACGGTGCGGGCGAACGTGGAGTCCCGGCCGGGATTGTTAGGCAGTCAACCCATCGAAAAGGACAACGGCGACTACATCCTGCGGGTGACGCGTGCCGATCTGACGCCCAACACTGCCTCGTTCACCCTGGAGCGCGTTTTCGCCAGCAAGGAGGCCGCGGAGAAGTACAGCGCCTATTACACGGAGAAGCTCGGGCCGTACTGGGGCTTCGTCTTCCTGGACGAGAACGGGGAGAACGACTGGTATCACAACGGCGGCGGCGGTTCCGATATGGAAGCGCCGGAGGAACAGCCGGACGGCGCCTGGGTGTGGAACTATCGGTACGAGATGACGAAGGTGGTGCGCATGCCAGGGGCAGTCACCATCGTGCCCACGCGGGATGATCCGGAGACGGGCGAATACAACATCCCGTACCCGGAGGAGGCGGTCACGCTAGCGTTTGAGTGAAATCCGCTCTACGCTTTCCACGACGGCGGCGCTGATTTGAAAAATCGGGCGCTATCGGGGGCTTTCGCAAGAAATCCCTACCGCTCCCTCCATTTCCCATCGCGAACGGCCGGGCCGCTGACAACCCGGCCGTTCCGCGTGAAGCGCGACCCGTGACACGGGCAATCGAGCGTGCGCGTGTCCGGGTTCCATTCCAGCGCGCAGCCCAGGTGCGGGCACTTGGGGCTGCCAAGCAAGGTGTACTTGCCCGCAACGCCCGACCACCGGCGCGGCGAGAACACCCCGGCGTATGGGTACTCGCTCTTGCTCGTGATCTGGCCGGCAAGCAGTTCCGCCGCCACCATCGAGCCCGTCATGCCCCATTTGTTGAAGCCGGTCGCGACATAGACATCCGGCAGGCTCCGCGCGTAGCGGCCGATGAACGGCACGCTGTCCGGGGTCATGCAGTCCTGCGCGGACCATCGCGCCACTTCCCGCGCGGCCGGGTAAAATTCTTTCGCCGCGTCCTTCAGTGTCCGAAAGGACGACGCATACGGGTGCTCGCCGCACCGGTGCGACGCGCCGCCCAAAAGAAGCAATCCGCCCGCGTTGCGCAGCGAGTACCCGCCCTCCGCCGCGTCCAGCCACATGCCGCCCACATCCGGCGCGTTTTCCAGCGCCACCACATAGCTTCTGGACTGGTGCATGCGGGCGAAATAAAAACCCGGCGCGTTCCGGATGGGGAAGTGCGTGCAGACGACAATCTTCTTCGCGCGCACCGTGCCGCTTTCCGTGATTACGCGGTCGCCCGCGACCTTCACCACGCGCGCGTGCTCCCGGATGTGCAGATTCCGCGCGATGGCGGCGGCAAAGCGCAGCGGATGAAATTGGGCCTGGTCCTCAAATCGCATCGCCTGCGCGGCGGGGAAGGGCAGCCTGCCCGCGCCGGTCAGCGACGCGGGCAGGCCGAGCCTCTCGGCGGCGCGGCACTCACGCGCCAGCGTGCCCGACGGCGCGACGCTGTATAGATACGCGGGCTTTCGTTCAAAATCGCACGCAATTGACTTTTCCCGCACCAGGTCCGCATAGACCGCGATGGCCCGCTGCTGCGCGGAAGCGTACTGGCGGGCCTTTTCTTCGCCATACCGCTGAATGAGAGTATCATAGATCAGGCCGTGCTGCGCGGTGATCTTGGCTGTGGTGCCTTCCGTCGCGCCTCCGCACACGCGGTCCGCCTCCAACACGAGCACTTCCTTGCCCGCTTGCTGGAGGAAAAACGCTGTCAAAATCCCCGCGAGTCCCGCGCCGACGACCGCGACTTCCGTGCTCAGGTCGCCGTGCAGCGCCGGAAACGCGGGCATCGGACAGGTGGAGCGCCATAATGAATCCATAAGCACACCCCATTGAATCGTTTTCCGGTAGAATTCCCGTATTTTCGGGAAATTATCGAAACCTTCGTGTATGCCAAGGTTGACAACGAGGCGTTAAATCTCTATAATCAAAATGTTTGGGTATACTTATTTAAATAGAGGTGAGCCTCCCGGGCGGGGGCGAAAACAAGGAGGAGAACACGCAGCATGTCAACAAAAATGACGATTGACGGCAATACCGCCGTCAGCCACGTCGCATACGCGTTTAGCGATGTCGCGGCGATTTTCCCGATCACGCCATCCTCGAACATGGCGGAATCGGTGGACGAATGGTCGGCGCAGGGCCGTTTGAACCTGTACGGACAGACCGTTCGCGTGTCGGAAATGCAGTCCGAGGCGGGCGCGGCGGGCGCGGTGCACGGTTCCCTCGTCGCCGGCGCGATGACGACGACCTACACGGCGTCGCAGGGCCTGCTGCTGATGATCCCCAACATGTATAAAATTTCCGGCGAGCTGCTGCCCGGCGTGTTTCACGTCAGCGCGCGCGCCCTGGCCGCACACGCGCTGTCGATCTTTGGCGACCACAGCGATGTGATGGCCTGCCGCCAGACCGGCTTTGCGATGCTGTCCTCAAACAGCGTGCAGGAAGCCATGGACATGGCGCTCATTGCCCATCTGTCCGCGATCGATTCCAGCGTGCCGTTCGTGCACTTCTTCGATGGCTTCCGCACCTCGCACGAAGTGCAGAAGATCAACGGTATCGATTATGAAGAAATACGCAAACTGGTCGATTTTGACAAAATTCAGGCGTTCCGTGCCCGCGCGATGAACCCGGAGCATCCGCAGCAGCGGGGCACCGCGCAGAACCCGGACGTATACTTCCAAAACCGCGAAGCGGCCAACAAGTACTACGCGGCCGTTCCCGGCATCGTCGAAGCCGTCATGGCCAAGGTCAGCGCCGCCATCGGCCGCCCGTATCACCTGTTTGATTACGTCGGCGCGCCGGACGCGGACCGCGTCATCATCTCCATGGGGTCGAGCTGCGAGGCGATCGAGGAGACGATCAATCTTTTGGCCAAGCAGGGCGAAAAGGTCGGCCTGATCAAGGTCCGCCTGTACCGTCCGTTCGCGATGGACAAGTTCCTCGCCGCCATCCCCAAGACCTGCAAGAAGATCGCTGTGCTCGACCGCACGAAGGAGCCCGGCTCCCTGGGCGAGCCGCTGTACACGGACGTGCAGGCCGCGCTGCGCGAGAGCGGCAACCACGATATCCAGGTGGTTGGCGGCCGCTACGGCCTGGGCTCCAAGGAATTCAACCCGACGATGGTCAAGGCCGTGTATGATAACCTGAAGCAGGATAAGCCGATGAACCACTTCACCGTAGGCATCGAGGACGACGTGACGAACGCGTCCCTGAAGCTGGGCGAACTCGTCAACGCCGCGCCCGAGGGCACGATCTCCTGCAAGTTCTACGGCCTCGGCTCCGACGGCACCGTCGGCGCGAACAAGAACTCCATCAAGATCATCGGCGACCACACCGATCTGTACGCGCAAGGCTACTTCGCCTACGACTCCAAGAAGTCCGGCGGCATCACGGTCAGCCACCTGCGCTTTGGCAAGAAGGCGATCCAGTCCACCTACCTGATCGACATGGCGGACTTTGTAGCGTGCCACAACCAGTCCTATGTCACCCGCTACGACATGCTGACCTCGCTGAAGCCGGGCGGCGTGTTCCTGCTCAACAGCCAGTGGAGCGCGGAGGACATGGAGAAGGAGCTGCCCGCCGAGATGAAGCGCCAGCTCGCCGCCAAGAAGATCCGCTTCTACAACGTCAACGCCATCAAGCTGGCCAACGAGACCGGCATGGGCGGACGCATCAACACCGTCATGCAGGCCGCGTTCTTCAAGCTGACCGAGGTCATCCCGTATGCCGACGCGGACCGCTACATGAAGGAAGCCGTTAAGAAGAGCTACGGCCGCAAGGGCGATAAGGTCGTCGCGATGAACTACGCGTCCATCGACGCAGGCGCGACGCATATCGTGGAGATCCCGGTGCCCGCCGCCTGGGCGAACGCCACCACCGGCGCTGTGCCCGTCAAGGTTGACGCGACCGAGTACTTCCACGATACCATTGTGCCGGTGCTGCGCCAGGAGGGCGATTCGCTGCCCGTCAGCGCGTTCGATCCGGCCGGCATCGTGCCCACGGCCACCACACAGTTTGAGAAGCGCGGCATCGCCGTGAACGTGCCCTGCTGGGTTTCCGAAAACTGCATCCAGTGCAACCAGTGCTCGCTCGTCTGCCCGCACGCCGCCATCCGGCCCGCGCTGGTCAACGATGAGCAGAAGAACGCGGCTCCCACGGCGTTTGAGACGATCCCGGCCATCGGCAAGGAGTTTGCGGGTCTTGGCTACCGGATGCAGGTTTCCCCGCTGGATTGCACCGGCTGCGGCAACTGCGCGCAGGTGTGCCCGGGCAGGAAGAACGAGAAGGCGCTCGTTATGAAGCCGCTAGATACGCAGCTCAAAGACCAGGAGGCGAACTGGAACTACGCCGCGAAGCTGCCGGATTGCGCGCTCGCGGTCAACAAGGCGACCGTCAAGGGCAGCCAGTTCCTGCGCCCGCTGTTTGAGTTCTCCGGCGCGTGCGCCGGCTGCGGCGAGACGCCGTACATCAAGCTGCTCAGCCAGCTCTTTGGCGACCGGATGTTGATCGGCAACGCGACGGGCTGTTCCTCGATCTACGGCGGCTCCTCGCCGACCTGCCCGTACAGCGTCAACGACAAGGGCCAGGGTCCCGCGTGGGCGAACAGCCTGTTTGAGGACAACGCCGAGTTCAGCTTCGGCATGCAGCTCGCGATGCTGCAGCGCCGCGAGCGCCTGGCGAATAACGTTGAGAAGCTAAAGGACGCCTGGAAGGCGTGGGACGAGGGCGTGGCCGCGTGCGACGCGTGGCTCGCTGGCATGGACAACGCCGAAGCCTCCCGCGCGGCGGGCGAGAAGCTGACCGAGTGCCTGAAGGGCTGCAAGGACTGCGGCTGCGACTGCGACGCGCTCTGCAAGGAAGTTTACGCGGACGCCGACCTGTTCACCAAGAAATCCGTCTGGGCCTTCGGCGGCGACGGCTGGGCGTACGACATCGGCTACGGCGGACTGGACCACGTGCTGGCGCAGGGCCAGGATGTGAACCTGCTGGTGCTGGATACCGAGGTGTACTCCAACACAGGTGGTCAGGCGTCCAAGTCCACGCCGACCGGCTCCGTCGCGAAGTTCGCGGCCGCCGGTAAGCGCACCCGAAAGAAGGATCTAGGCCTGATGGCGATCGCGTATGGCTATGTGTACGTCGCGTCCGTCGCGATGGGCGCCAACCCGAACCAGCTCATGAAGGCCGTCACCGAGGCGGAGGCGTATCCGGGCCCGTCGCTCATCATCGCGTATTCGCCGTGCATCAACCACGGCATCAACATGAGTGCGACGCAGCTTGAAGAAAAGCGCGCCGTGGAGGCCGGGTACTGGCCGCTGTACCGGTACAACCCGCTGAACGAGGAGAATCCGCTCACCATCGACAGCAAGGACCCGACGGAGAGCTACCAGGACTTCATCCGCAGCGAAGTGCGGTATCAGACGCTGCTGAAGCAGTTCCCGGAAGCGGCGGAGACGCTGTTCGCCGACGCGGAGCAGGAAGCGAAGAAGCGCCTGGACGTCTACAAGAAGCTCGCGGCGAAGTAAGGATTTCTTACGAAATCCCTTCATGGCGCTGATTTTTCAAATTCGCGCCAGCGGCGAAGTAATCACAGGACGTAAAAACATACACGCACGGGGGACGCCGTGTTTCCCGCAAGGGGTGGGGGAAGGTTCCCTCACCCCTTTTTGTTATATTAGAGGTAGGGATTCCTCGCGGAATCCCCTTATGGCGCCCGATTTTTCAAATCAGCGCCGCCGTCAAAGAAAGCGGAGGAACAATTGATGCATCACGCGGATCAGGCGGAGAATCTCTTTGCTAAGGGATACAACTGTGCGCAGGCGGTCTTTGGTGCGTTTGCGGGCGAAGCCGGCATGGATGACAAAACGGCGATGCGGGTGGCGTCGTCACTCGGCGGCGGCATCGCCCACACGGGCGAGGCGTGCGGCGCGGCGCTGGGCATGTGTCTGGCGCTCGGCCTGGCGGAAGGCTACGACACGGACCCGGACCAGGACACGAAGAATGCGCACAATGCCCGCGTGAAGACACTGATGGAGGCGTTTCGTGCGGCGTTTGACGGGCGTATGGACTGTGACGACATGCGCGTCGTGGGGGACCGTACCGTATGCGTGGCATATGTCCGCCGCGCGGCCGAACTGGTGGAGGAAGCCCTAGCGGCACGGGTGGAAAGCTGAAGAAAATCGCCCGCCCATGCAAACCGGCGGGCTGTTTATTGAACGAAAGCAGATTGCGCGCATTTCCGGCGGTCGGTCTGTTGCGCGGATCGCCGCTGACGAATGCCCGGCCAAACCCCGTGCTTCACTCAAATGCCCTTTTGTCCGGCCAAAATTCCCTGCCCAGTACACCGGCATTGATTTTTTTCCTTCTTTTCGGTATAATAGGTATGGATAATTTAGGAAATAGGGAAAACCAAAACTTTGAAGGGAGGCCGGGATCATGAAGCTGATCATTGCCATCGTTCAGGACGAAGATGCGTCCCGTCTGGTGAGCACACTAATGAACGAGGGGTACAGTGTCACGAAATTGGCAACGACAGGCGGCTTCCTTCGCGCGGGGAACACCACGCTGCTGCTAGGCGTGGAGGATGACAGGTTCCAGGGCGCGTTGTCCGTCATCGAGCGCATTTGCAAGAGCCGCAAGCAGATCGCCACATCGCCTTCTCCGGTGGCCGGCACGTCCGGCGTTTACGTGCCGTACCCGATTGAGGTCATGGTGGGCGGCGCGACGGTGTTCGTGATGAATGTTGAGCAGTTTGTCAAGTTCTAACAGCGCGGTTCGCGTGCAAGACTTTGGTGGGCGTGGCGCGGCGGTCAAGGGCCTCTGTGAGGCGTTTTTGACCGGCGCGCCTATCCATGCTTCGCTGCTGACGGGCCCTGGGGGCGTTGGCAAGCGGACGCTCGCGTCGCTCCTTGCGCAGTCGCTTTTCTGCACAGCGGCGGAGAAGCCCTGCGGCGAATGCCCGCCATGCCGGCGGTATCTTACGGGCAGCCACCCGGACGCGCATCACATCCCGGAAAAAAAGAGCATCGGTGTGGATGAGATCCGCGCGCTGAACACCGCGCTCGCCGCCGCGCCATATGAGGGCGGCTACAAGACCGCGGTCATCGATTGCGCGGGCAACATGACGCCGCAGGCACAGAACAGCCTCTTAAAGACGCTGGAGGAGCCGCCGCCCGGCACCGCCTTTCTCCTCACGGCGACAAGCGCCGCGCAGCTTCTGCCGACGGTCCGCTCGCGTTGCCGCGTGGTGCGCGTGCCGCCCATGGAGGACGAGGCGGTGGAGGCGGCGCTCGTGTCGCGGGGCATCGAGCAAGCGCGTGCGTCGCGGCTGGCCGCGCTTTCGGGCGGCAGCATCGGCGAGGCACTCTCCATGGAGGCGGACGAGACGTTCTGGCCGCTATGGGAACGGGTGGAAAGCGCAATGAAAAGCGCGCACGCATCGTCTGATGTCTGGGCGGCCCTGACGGCGCTCCGGGACGACAAAGGCGCGTCCGCGCGTGTGCTGGATCTGATGGAGCGGGCGATTGAGGGCGCGCTGAAGGCCCGCCTTGTGGGCACACCCGCGCCGGACGGCCCCTGGGGGCGAGAATTATCAAACATGGACCCGCGGCCTTTGACCGGCCTGCTGGAAGGTGTGGCGCGCGCGCGCCGCATGCTGGCCAGCAACGTGCCGTGGCAGGCCGCGCTGGAGCGGTTTGTATTGGAATATGCGGAGGAAAGCAAGCAATGGCAATCGTAGTCGGCGTCCGGTTCAAGAAGCCGGGTAAGGTGTATTACTTTGATCCGGGCACGTTGACCTTGTCCATGGGCGCGTCCGTGGTGGTGGAAACCGTGCGCGGCGTGGAGCTAGGGGAGTGCGCGGCCGATCCGGCGGAGGTACCGGACGCGGAGATCATCCCGCCGCTGCGCAAGGTGGTGCGCCTCGCGACGGAGACGGACATCCGCCAGGTGGACCAGAACCGCGAGAACGAGCGGAACGCGTACACCATCTGCCAGGAGAAGATCGTCGCGCACAAAATCGAGATGAAGCTGGTGGACGTGGAATACGCGTTTGACAACAGCAAAATCATCTTCTATTTCACGGCCAACGGGCGCGTGGATTTCCGTTCGCTCGTCAAGGACCTGGCGTCGGTGTTCAAGACGCGCATCGAGCTGCGCCAAATCGGCGTGCGCGACGAGGCGAAGATGCTCGGCGGCCTTGGCCCGTGCGGCCGGCCGATCTGCTGCGGGTCGTTCCTGGGCGATTTCCAGCCCGTGTCCATCAAGATGGCGAAGGAGCAAAACCTGTCGCTGAACCCGACCAAGATTTCCGGGCTGTGCGGCCGCCTGATGTGCTGCCTGAAATACGAACAGGACAACTACGAGGAGGCCCGCAAGGGTATGCCGCGCGTGGGCAAGGACGTCATCACGCCGGACGGGCGCGGCATGGTGATCGACATCAACGTGCTGAAACAGACGGCCAAGGTGCGCGTGCCCGTGGGCGACGGAACCGAGGTGCGGGAGTACCCGGCTCAGGACCTGCAGCGCGTACATCCGCCCGAGGCGGAGAAAAAGGACAAAAAGAGGCATGAGCCGCCGAAGGCGGCCGCCGTGCCGGAGCTGGATCAGGCGTTGGAGCTGGACGCGGAGGAGCTGGATCTGCTCGGCCTGGACGAGCTGGACGAGGAATAGCCGTGCTCAGCATTGGCGCGCACATTTCCTCGGCCAAGGGCTTTCTCGCGATGGGGAAGCACGCGCTCGCGCTCGGGGCGAACACGTTCGCATTCTTCACGCGCAACCCGCGCGGGAGCGCCGCCAAGCCGCTGAACGAGCAGGATATCGCAGCGTACCAGGCGTTCGCCGCAGAGCACGGCTTCGCACCCGCCGTGGCGCACGCGGCGTACACGCTGAACCCCTGCTCCGCCAGTGAAAAGGTGCGCGAGTTCGCGCGCATCGCCATGGCGGACGACCTCGCGCGCATGATGCGCCTGCCGGGCAACCTGTACAACTTTCACCCGGGCGGCGCGCAGGGACAATCGCTGGACGCCAGTGTTCAATACATCGCGGACCTGCTGGACGCGGTCGTGCCCCCGGAATACGCGGACCCCATCCTGCTGGAAACCATGGCGCATTCCGGCGGTGTGGGCAGCCGGTTTGAGGACCTGCACCTGGTGATCGACAGTGTAGCCCGGCCGGAGGTGATGGGCGTCTGTCTGGACACCTGCCACGTCTGGGACGCGGGATATGACATTGTGGATGATCTGGACGGCGTGCTGACCGCGTTTGACAAGGCGGTGGGGCTTGATCGCATCCACGCCGTGCACATGAACGACAGCCTGAACGAGCGGGGGAGCCAGCGGGACCGGCATGCTAAGCTCGGACAGGGCAAAATCGGGCGTGAGGCGCTGGCGCGCGTGGTGAACCACCCGGCGCTGCGTGAGAAGGTGTTTATTTTGGAAACCCCGAACGAGAACGAGGGGTGGGCGGAGGAAATCGCGTTTTTAAAGGGGAGCTACGTGGAGTAACGCCCATCGTATAAAATGAGCAGCCGGCGAGCCTTGATGCGCGCGCCGGTTGCTTTGTCATCGTTTGTTATGGATAGATCACCCAGAAATCTTCAAACACAACCGGCGTATCCCCTGTGAACGTGTAGCCGAGATCCGCGCCTTCTTCCGTGAAAATACGAAAGTGCGTTTCCTGCCACGACGAAAGGCTGTCGTCCTCCCCTTCCCGCTTGCAAAGTTCATACGTCATTTCCCTGAAGGGAAGAACCATCACGCCCGTGTTCTCGATCACACACCTTGGATTGCCATTCCAGTCCGTTATGATTCCCAGATCGCCCGCCTTTGGAACCGGCTCTGCGGCCGCCTGATAGCTGAGCAGACACGACGTGGTGGCGGTCTTGATGCCCGCCAGGATCAACGCGGTCAGCTCACCCGCGATCCGCTCATTCGGTCCCATGCAGCCGCAGAAGCCGTACCGCGTGCCGCGCGGCCTCCCCGTCTTTTCCAGAAAGCCATCCCAATAGGCTTGAATGATGCTTTCGTCCCGCATGCGTTCTATTCCTCGCGCTTTCACTTCGTCATGCCGCGCCGGCCATGTTCCATAAACCTGTTGATTATTTCCCTCGCCGCGCCGGCACCAAACCACCCCTCCCCGTCATGGATGCGGGGATAGAGCGTATACAGGTCATTCTTTTCATTTTCAGGCAACTGCGAGAAATCCGCTTCGGGGCGCTCGGGCGCTATCCCGATCAGCTTGTGATCGCCATCGTTTCTCTTGAACACGCCAACAATCTTTACCGGCAGTTCATCGCCAAGCGAACACGTTTCGCGGGACAACAGAAACACATCCAGATGATCCCCAGGAGGTGTACCCGAACCCTTCAGCCAGCCGTAGGGGTGCGTGAAGCCCCTTTCATGAAAAAGGCAATCATATGCTGACTCCGGAAATGTATCTGTTCCCGGATCATACGAAATCCGTTTTTTGTAGTCCCTGGTCTGCTCGATAATGATAGTTTCCATACGAAAATCCTTGCTACTCCCCGCCCATCCACGCCAGCATGGCATGCACCATCCCGGCGACCTTCGTCGCGGCGAGCGATTCGTACTCCTTGTAATCCGTTTCCGCCGCGTCGTTCGCCATGTCGGATATGCAGCGGACCACGCAAAACGGCACGCCGTTCACGTGTGCGGCATGCGCCACGGCGGCGCCCTCCATCTCCACGCAGAGCGCGCCGAACGCCTCTTTCAGCTCTTCTTTTTTCCGGGAATCGGCGATGAACGCGTCGCCTGTGACAATGCCACCAATGCGCGTCGTTTCCTTGTCGGATGCCTCATAAAGCCGCTTGACAAGCTCTTGGTCCGATTCGAAAAACTCCTGATACGGAAAAAGCTCCATCCGCTGTTCCCGGCGGACGTCGTGATACGTGATCCGATCCGCGATCACGACGGACAAATGCCCCGCGCGGTCGTCCAGGCTGCCCGCGATGCCCGTGTTGATGACCGCACCGACGTGAAACCGGTCGATCAGGATCTGCGTGCAGATGGCCGCGTTCACCTTGCCGACGCCGCCTACCGCGAGCACGGCTTTCAAGCCGCCTATGGTGCCCGTGTGGTACGCGGTGCCAGCGATTTCCTCCGTTGACCGGTGTTGAAGCTCGCTGAGCAATGCCCGCATTTCCTGCTCCATGGCCGCGATCACGCCGATTGTCATCTTATTGTACTCCTCCCGGCGCGGCACTTGGCGGACGCCACACGCCCGCCAAGTGCCGTATGGTTCTGTTACTCTTTCACCTCGTCGTATTTCGCCTGCCAAAGCGCCACAAACTCCTCCGCGCCCAGCGCCTTCGCATCTTCCATGAACGCGTTCCAGTGC
The DNA here is from genome assembly GCA_031550535.1 of Eubacteriales bacterium. GTDB lineage: Bacteria > Bacillota > Clostridia > Christensenellales > Aristaeellaceae > Avichristensenella. The sequence goes on along the minus strand of JAVBOM010000003.1, from coordinate 25,920 downwards.
TCGTCGTCCAGCGGCACGATGCCCATCGCGAAATTGGCGATGGCCGTGTCCACGCACGCGCCGAGCGCCTCTTGCAGCTCGGCGATGCGCGCCTCGCGCGCCGCGTCCGTCGGCCAGGTGACGGGGAAGGGCTCCACAAGATAGTCGCGCAGGGTGTCCGCCTGCCGCCGGACGTGGTTGTCCGCGGTGATCTCGCTGTTGCGCATGAACGCGGCGGGCTCCAACCCCGGCGTGCGCCCATCACCCGCGATAACGCTGTTGGCCACGATATCCGTCAGCACCGTATAGTCCTCGCCGCTCGTCCACTTCCAGGAACCGTTCGCCGCGATCTCATAGTCCTCGCCCTCCTGCCCCGCGAACGCGAGCCGGCCGCCCGCCTCCGTGTACAGGTAGTCCACCCAGCGCAGCGCGGCGGGGATGTCCTCGCACGCGCTCGTGATCGCGAACGTACCGCGCGCCACACCGCCCAGCAGCCGCCTGTACACCCGCTTTCCCTGGTATTCCAGTGGCCGGAGCGCCGAATATTCCGTCGTCTTGTCCATGTTAATCAGCGTGTACGGCGCGGTGGACACCATGCCGCCGATGGTCAGCGGCGCGTCGGTGTCCGTGGTGGACAGCGCCGTGCTGCGCGTGCTCTGCATCTGCCTAAAGGTGTCCGGGTCGATCAGCGACTCGGACAGCGCCATTTTCAGCCACTCCACAAACACCCGGTACTCTTCCTCAAACGGCGCGAAGCGGACCGCGCCCTGCTCGTCCACATAGATATTGTAGTCGTTCGGCGTGAGGCCCCAGGCGTGCAGAAGGTACTTCGCCTCAAACGGTCCTACCAGCGACAGCGGAATCTCGTCCTTCTTGCCGTTGCCGTTTGGGTCGCCGTCGCGCATCGCGCGCAGCACGTCCGTGTATTCGTCGATGTTCGAGGGCATCTGAAGACCGAGCGCGTCCAGCCACTTCTGGTTGATCCAGACGCAGCACTGCCGCTCCGCGCCGTTCAGCGCGGGCAGAGACGTGATCGCCCCGCCGGGCTGCTCGATCACGGCGCGCCAGTCCGGCCGCGCTTCCAGGATGGTGAACAGGTTCGGCGCGTGCTCCGCGAGATACGGCGCAAGGTCCACCAGGAACCCGTTCTTAAGATACTCCATCTCCTGCTGCGGCGACAGATTCGCCTTGAACAGGACGCCCGGCACCGTGCCGTGCCCGTGAAACGCGTCATCAATCGCGGCCTGGTAGACTTTGCTATCGCGGTACTGCTGCAGAGAGAACGAGACGCCCGTCGCCGCGGCCATCCGGTCAAAGAAACGGCACTGCGCCCAGTCCCGCTCAGTACCGTCGCTGTCCAGCCCGATCATGGTCATGGGCTTTGATTCCTCCGCCATACCCGGCGCGCAGACGGCGCACAGCGCGATCACCAACAAAAACGCAATCCAGCGGCAATGCTTCACATTCGTTTCCCCCTACTAGCATCTTGTTAGAACTTGCTCCCAAGTATAACACACGGCAGATGGGTTCACAACTTGAAATGCGGCGGGCGCGTGTGATAAGATGGCGGTAAGGATTCCTTGCGGAATCCTCTTATGGCGCCCGATTTTTCAAATCAGCGCCGCCATCAAAAAGCAAGGGGATCGCTATGACCGATTCTTCCCCCTTCGAGCGGATACAGCGCCTTTTGGGCGTGTCCGCCATGGAACGGCTGTCCCGTGCCCGCGTCGCCGTCTTTGGGCTGGGCGGCGTTGGCGGCCAGTGCGTTGAGGCGCTTGCGCGCTCCTCCGTGGGCCGGTTCCTGCTGGTGGATGGGGACACCGTCGCCCCCTCCAACCTGAACCGGCAAATCGTCGCGCTGCACAGCACGCTGGGCATGCCCAAGACGGAGGCGATGCGCGCCCGCATCCTGGACATCAACCCGGGTGCGGAGGTGGAGATCATCAGCGATTTCTACCGGCCGGACGCGCCTGCGGACATCTGGGGCAGCCCGCTCGATCTGGTGATCGACGCCATTGACGACATCCCCGCCAAGGTGGATATCGCCCTGCAAACGCAGGAACGGGGCGTCCCGTGCGTGAGCTGCATGGGCGCGGGGAACAAGCTGGACCCCATGCGCTTTGAGGCGGCGGACCTGTACGGCACATCGGTCTGCCCGCTTTGCCGCGCCATGCGCAAGCGCGCGCGGGAGAGCGGCATCCGTTCGCTGCGCGTGATCTATTCCAAGGAACCGCCGGCGCCGCTGCCACCCCTGACGGAATGCCCGGAAAAGGGCGCGCGCGCGCCGGGCAGCGTCGTGTTCGCGACGGCGGCCGCCGGGCTTTTGCTCGCTGCGGAGGCCGTCCGCATGCTGCTCGGCCCGGATTGGCCACAAATGTAAAGTTTTCATAAATATTAGGGCCTAATCATTCAATATAGGCTGGGATTTTACTCCTGCTCGTGGTATACTATCCCGAATGGATTCCTTGCGGCGCTGATTTTTCAAATCCGCGCCTCCCCCAGTATAAGGAGCGTGGAAAGATGCAGCAGAGAAAAACGGCGATCATAACGGACAGCGCGTGCGATCTCCCGGACGAGATCCTGGCGCAGTATCACATACGGTTTGTCCCGCTCCGCCTGGTGTATCACGGCGGCGAGATTCGCGACCGCGTGGAAATTTCCCCCGAGCAGGTCTACGCGATGCTGCCCGAAGAGGTGCCCAAGACCTCACTGCCCTTGCCGGAGGATGTGCTCGGCCTGTACGGAGAACTTGCGGACGAGGGCTACACGGACGCGGTGCACATCTGCATTTCCTCCGGCCTGTCCGGCACGTACAACATGGTCCGCATGATGGCCGAGGGATTTGACCGCATGAACGTCCGCGCGGTGGACTGCAAGTCCCTGTCCATGCAGGAAGGACTGATCGTGCTCGGCTGCGCGCGAATGCTAGAAGCCGACCCGGACGCGGAGCCGGAAGCCCTCGCCGCGCACGCGGAAGCACTGCGCGATAAGAGCCTGGGCATGTTCGTCATCCGCACGCTCGAGTACCTGCGCAAGGGCGGCAGAATCGGCCTGGTGGAAGGCGTGCTGGGCACGATGCTGCAGCTAAAGCCCGTCATCTTTGTAAACCCCGACGGCATCTACGAGACGCTGGCCAAGGCGCGCGGGCATGTCAATGCGCTGGAAGCCATGGTGCGCGATGTGGTCGGCCGCTTCCAGAAGGCGAGCGTGCGGCTCGCCGTGATGCATGGCGCCGCACAGGCGGAAGGCGAAAAGCTGCTGGAGCGGCTGAAAACCCTGCTGGACGTGGAGGAGTCTTTTCTTCTGCCGGTCAGTCCCGTGCTCGGCGTGCACACCGGTCCGGGTCTTTTGGGCGTGATCGTGTGCGAGGCATGAGGCGGCCGTCTGGTTTTTCTGAAAAGAAAATCCAATTTGAGGGTTGACAGACATCGTATCGTCCTGTATACTCTGTTCTTGCGTGAACTAATTAACGATAATGAAAGGGGGCGCCGTCAATGAAAAACCGTAGCTTCGCATCCGCAGTCAAGGGTACGATATCAAAGCGCCTCTGTCTTCGCTCCCGTTTCATGCACTGAATCGGAGTGATATGGCCGTCGGCGCGCGCAAAACGCATGCCGGCGGCTTTTTTATGCGGTTTCGGAGGACTATTCATAAAAAATCATTGTGAAAATGCGCGATATTGACCAATTCGCGCCGCGAAAGGAAGGGGTGGTTACCCATGCAAACGCGCAGAATGCGCCTGATGCTCTCGCTGATTTGGCAGAACAGGGCCCAGTACGCGCAGGCGATTGTCAGCACCATCATCACGGTGACGATCGGCCTCATCACGCCGCTGCTCATGGCGGAAACGGTGGACGCGATCATCGGCACCCAACCGCTGAACGCGCCGGACTTCATCGTCCGGGCATTCGAGTCCATTGGCGGGCGGGCGTATGTGGCCGAGAACCTGTGGATTGTGGCGCTGCTGCTAATCGCGTTCAGCCTGGTGCGGTGCGTCTTTATGTATGTCAAGGGCCGCACCACGTCCAGGGCGGCCGAGCAGGCCGCGTTTGACCTGCGCCAGCGGCTGTATTCGCACCTGCAGCGCCTTTCCTATAACTATCATGTCAAGGCAGAGACGGGCGACCTGATCCAGCGTTGCTCGTCCGATGTGGAGACGACGCGCCGGTTCCTGGCCGGCCAGCTCATTGAGGCGATCAACTCCGTGCTGATGATCGGCATTGCGATGACCATTCTAATCGGCCGGAATCTCCGCCTAACCTTGATCTCCACCGCGATGGTCATCCCGCTGTTCCTGTTCGCGTTTCTGTTTTTCAAGCTCGTCATCAAGAATTTCCGCATCGCGGACGAGGCGGAAGGCAAGATGAGCGCCGTGCTGCAGGAGAACCTGACCGGCGTGCGCGTCGTGCGCGCGTTTGGCCGCCAGCGGTTTGAGGCCGAGAAGTTTGACGAGAAATCCGCGACGCTCCGCGACCGCGTGAACAAGCTGTGCTGGCTGCTCGCGGTGTACTGGAGCTCTTCCGACGCGATGACCCTGATCCAGATCTGCGCAACGCTCATCGCGGGCGTGTTCTTCACGGCGCGGGGGGAAATCACCGTCGGCACGCTGACCATCTTCATCAGCTACATCGGCATGATCCTCTGGCCGGTACGGCAGCTCGGGCGTATCCTATCCGACGCGGGCAAGGCGCTCGTGTCGCTGGAGCGCATCGACGAGATCCTGCGCCAGCCGCCGGAAAAGGACGCCGACGCGCCGATCACGCCGGATCTGACGGGCGACATCGTTTTTGACGACGTGTGCTTCGCCTACGAGGAGAAGCGGCCCGTGCTGGAGCACGTTTCCTTTACCGCCAAGGCGGGGGAGACGGTGGCGATTCTTGGCCCGACCGGGTCCGGCAAGTCCACGATGGTGCACCTGCTGCAGCGGCTGTATGAGCCCAACAGCGGCGCGATCACCGTCGGCGGGCACCCGTTGAACCAGATTGAGAAGCACCACCTGCGCAGCCGCGTGGGGCTTGTGCTGCAGGAGCCGTTCCTGTACAGCAAGACGATCCACGACAACGTCGGCATCGCGCGCAAGGGCGCGACGGACGAGGAAATCTTCGAGGCCGCGCGCGTGGCGCAGGCGGACACGTTCATCCGCGAGAGCGACAAGGGGTACGAAACCCTGGTCGGCGAGCGCGGTGTCACGCTCTCGGGCGGACAGAAGCAGCGCATCGCCATCGCGCGCACATTGATGAAGGAAAACGACGTGCTGATCTTTGACGACTCGCTCTCCGCCGTGGACACGCAGACCGACGCGGCCATCCGCGCGGAGCTGCTGAAAAAGCGCACGGGCGTGACGACGTTCATCATCTCGCACCGCATCACCACGCTCGCCGAGGCGGACCGCATCCTTGTACTGGAGCAGGGCAGCATCGTGCAGCAGGGAACCCACGCGGAACTGATCCAGACGCCCGGCCTCTACCAACGCATTTACCAGATCCAGAGCGCCCTGGAGGAGGACCTGGAGGACGAAACGGCGTGACTACGCCATCAAAAAGCCTTTTTTGATGGGTGGGCAACGGCGGGGAGGGATTCGGCCTGAAAAAGCTGCGGCTTTTTCCGGGCGGCCTCAGGAAAGCGTACAGATTCCGCCACCAGTCTGCGGACTGATTCTGGAATCTGCGCATTTCCGCCGCACATGTCGCCGGAAATGATTTCAGTCGAGAAAGCCTGCGGGCCTTCTCGAGCCTAACCGGGTTCTATCCATTAACCCGGCGTATCCCGAAGGAGCATCCCGGAAACTATTATTTATTTACCATGGGAGGTGAACCCCCATGCAAGCTTGGGAAGAGAAGGACTATACCGAGAAATTTGACGCTTCGCTGTGGAAACGGCTGCTCAGCCACGCGAAGCCGTATCACAAGCACCTGTACGCCGTCATCGCGCTGATGGGCATTTCGGCGCTGGTGGACGCGATTTTCCCGCAGATGACCCGCTACGCGATCGACCACTTTGTGACCGGCAATACGACGGACGGGCTGGTGCAGTTCGCGCTCCTGTACGCGCTGCTGGTGGTCATACAGGTTGCGTCGATTTACGGCTTTTTACGGCTGTGCGGGCTGATCGAGGTCGGCGTCTGCTACCTGATCCGCAAAGCGGGCTTTGAGCGGCTGCAGGACCTGCCGTTCGCCTACTACGACCGCACGCCAGTCGGGTACATCATGGCGCGCATGACGAGCGACGCGCAGCGGTTGGCCGATACGATCGGCTGGTCGCTGCTGGACCTGTGCTGGGGCTCGTTCTATGTCGTGTTTACCGCGATTTTCATGCTCTCCTCGCACTGGAAGCTCGCGCTGGCCGTCATGGCCGTGCTGCCGCCGCTGGCGGTCGTAAGCTGGTTTTTCCAGAAGCGGATATTGAAGAGCTACCGCGAGGTGAGCAAGACCCGCAGCGAAATCACCGGCGCGTACAACGAGGGCATCATGGGCGCGAAAACGACCAAGACGCTCGTGCGCGAGGAGGCGAACTTTGAAGAGTTCACCGTGCTAACGCAGAAGATGAAGAAATCTTCCGTCCGCGCGGCAACGCTTTCCGCCATTTACCTGCCAATTGTCATTTCGCTTAGTTCCATCGCTACGGCGTACGCACTCTGGAAGGGCGGCCACGACGTTTTCACCGCCACGATTACCATCGGTACGCTTACCGCGTTCATCAGCTACACGATCAGCTTCTTTGAGCCGATCCATCAAGTCGCCCGCATCTTTGCAGAGCTTCAGTCCGCCCAGGCGGCGGCGGAACGGGTGATGACGCTGCTGGACACGGAGCCGGAGATCAAGGACACGCCCGAGGTCATCGAGAAGTATGGCGACAGCTTCGCGCCCAAGCGCGAGAACTGGCCGGACATCCAGGGCGACATCGAGTTTGACCACGTGACGTTCAACTACAAGGATGGCGACGCCGTGCTGGAAGACTTCAGCCTCACCGTCAAGGCGGGGCAGACCATCGCGCTCGTGGGGGAAACGGGCAGCGGCAAATCGACCATCGTCAACCTGGTCTGCAGATTCTATGAGCCGACGGCCGGCGCGGTCAAGATCGACGGCGTGGACACGCGCGAGCGCTCGCAGCTCTGGCTGCAGGCGAACCTTGGCTATGTGTTGCAGACGCCGCACCTGTTCAGCGGCACCATCGCCGACAACATCCGCTACGGCAAGCTGGACGCGCCGGACGAGGATGTCGAGCGCGCGGCCGTGATGGTCGGCGCGGACACGTTCGTCGCAAAGCTGGAAAAGGGCTACCAGACCGACGTGGGTGAGGGCGGCAACCGCCTGTCCACGGGCGAAAAGCAGCTCATTTCATTCGCGCGCGCCATCCTGGCCGACCCGCGAATCTTCGTGCTGGACGAGGCGACGTCCTCCGTCGATACGGAGACAGAGCAGCGCATCCAGATCGCCATCAGCGAGGTGTTAAAGGGCAGAACGTCCTTCATCGTCGCGCACCGGCTGTCCACCATCCGCTCCGCAGACCGCATTCTGGTCATCGACGGCGGCAAGGTGATCGAGGATGGCAGCCACAGGCAGCTTTTAAAGCGGCGCGGCGTCTATTACAACCTGTACACGAACCAGTTCCGCGAGGAGCAGGAGCAGCGCGTGCTGGCCGGGGAGGCGTAGCGCGCGTGAAGGAAAACAAGTACGACGATGACCGGTTTTTTGAAAAGTACGGGCAGATGACCCGTTCCAGGGAAGGGCTGCCGGGCGCGGGGGAATGGCCAGCGCTCAAAAAGCTGCTGCCGGACCTTACCGGCGCGCACGTGCTGGACCTTGGCTGCGGCTACGGGTGGCACTGCCGCTATGCCTTGGAGTACGGGGCCAGCTACGCGCTTGGGATCGACCTGTCGCAAAAGATGCTGGAAAAAGCGGCCGCGATGACCTCCACGCCGCACATTGAGTATAAACGGGGCGCGATGGAGGACATCGCGCTTGTGCCCAAGTCCTTCGATGTGGTCATCAGCTCGCTCGCGCTGCACTATGTGCAGGGCTATGACGCCGTCTGCCGGAAGGTGTACGGGGGTCTGAAAAGCGGGGGAGTGTTCGTCCTTTCCGTCGAGCACCCAGTCTTTACGGCCCAGGGGCCGCAGGATTGGGCATACGGCGCGGCGGGTGAAAAGCTGCACTGGCCCGTGGACCGGTATTTTGACGAGGGCGTGCGCGAGGCCGTTTTCCTCGGGGAGAACGTGACCAAGTACCACCGCACCGTGGCGGGATACGTGCGCGGGCTGCTTAGCGCGGGCTTTGCGTTGGCCGATCTGGTGGAGCCCATGCCGGACGCAGCCGCCTTGGCGGACAATCCGGATATGGCGGAGGAACTGCGCCGGCCGATGATGCTGATTCTGGCGGGCCGTAAATAGCAAATATAGCACAAAACAAGGGCCGTCGTATGACAGCCCCTGTTTTTGTTTGTGGTTGTCAGCTTACAATCGTCGCGTCCGCCGGCAGGCAGATGATGGAGCCGCTCGTGAAGTCGGTCGGCGTCATCGTGGGGTTCGCCATGAGGATGCCCCCAACGCTGGTGCGGAAGCGGGACGCCAGGGTGCTCAGCGTGTCACCGGGCACGAGGACATACGGTCCCTTGCCCGTTCCGCAGGCGCCGCGCGTGCCGGCGGGCGGAACGCAAAGGTTCTGGCCCACCTGCAGGGCGCTCAGGTTGACGCCGGGGTTCTCGCCGGCCAGCGCGCTGTAGGAAACGTTGTACAGCACCAGGATGTCTGTGAAGGTCTGGCCGCGGGTGACGGTATGTACGGAATCGCCCGCCGCGCAGCCGGTTGGCACCACGGGCGGAACAGGGGTCCCCGTCGGGACGCAGATCACCTGGCCCACCTGCAGCCGCGCCGGGTCGACGCCAGGGTTGGCCGCCAGGATGTTCGCCAGCGGGATGCCGTAGCGCTGCGCGATCAGATAGAAACTATCCCCGCGCTTGATCGTGTACTGGATGCCGTTGCACGTCGTTCCGGCCCTCGGGACGCAGATCACGTCGCCGGCGTAGTAAAGCTGCACGTCCAGCGCCGGGTTGGCCGCGAGAATGTCCGCGACCGTGGTGTTGAACTGCTTGGCGATGGCGTATAGCGTCTGCCCCTTTTGTATGGTATAGCTTATGTAGTTATTGCCGCATCCGGATGTTTGCATGATTTTCGCCTCCAAACAGAGATTCCGGTTCATCCTATGTGGAGGCGGCGGGTTCGGTGAACGCGTATATCACCAAGAAAGGATTCCTTGCGGAATCCTCTTATGGCGCCCGATTTTCCAAATCTGCGCCGCCAACACAGGGACAAAGTCAGAATCGACTTTGCCCCTGTGCGCTGATCCGGTCTATCCATTCTTACGGCGTCGCGCTCCCGTCCATCTCCGCCAGGATGCGGCCCATGCTTTCGATCATCTCGGAATCCTTCAGGCGGAACTTGAATTCCACGCGACGGGACGCGGCCTTGTCCTCCACACCCTGCGCGTTGTAGACGGGCTGGCTCCACGCGCGGCCGTTGGCGGAAATCATCGAGCGCAGCTTCTCCTTCTCCTGCGCGGTCAGCCCGGCGAACTCGTCGCTCATGCAGTAGCTGACCACCGCCTGCGCGCGCCGCTGGGACAAGTCCAGGTTCAGCTCGTACGATCCGCTGCTGTCCGTGTGTCCCTCGACCATGATTTCCGCGACAAACTCGGCGTTCTCCGTGCCCATCAATGTGCGGAAGTATACCGGTAAAACCTGGGCGAGCAGCATGCGGCCCTCGGGCTTGATGGACGCGCTGTTTGTATCAAAGAAGACGGTCGAGTCCATCGTGATCGCGCCGGTGTTGCGGTCCACGGCCACGTTCACGCCCGCCGCGCCAAACGCGTCGCGAAGCTGCTCCACGATGCGCGCGCGCACGCCAATCAGCTCGTCAATGCGGGCGGCCTGCTGGTTGAGTATCGTCTCCAGGTCGGTCACGCGGAGCTGCTGCAGGAGAAGCTCCGTGTCCTTGGCGCTGAGCAGAATCTCCCGGTCCTCCAGATCCTGCGACTGCGCGGTAAGCTGCGCGCGGGCCGCGTCGATCTCCTCCTGGCTGAGCGCGAGCAGCGCCTCCTGCTCCTCGATCTGCTTCTGTTGGAGGATCAGCTTGGCCAGCGATTGCTCCAGCTCCTCCTGGTTCATCTCCAGCGCCGACTGGTTCAATTCCAGCGCCTCTTTATTGGCGGCTAGCTCGGCAGCCTGCTGTTCGTTTTGTATCTCCTGCGTGTTCAGCGCCGACCGTATGGCCGCCAGCTCCCGCTGCCGCGTGTCCAACTCCTCCTGCGTCTTGGTCATCCGCTCTTCCTGTTGCTGCAGTTGGACTTCTTTCGCGGCCAATTCCGCTTCCTTCGTGCCTTGCAACTGCGTATACCGCTGGAACATCAGATAGAGCAGCAACACGAACATCAGAAGCAACGCCGCCATCATGTCCGAGTAGGACATCCAGTAGCTGGCGTTTTCCGTGCGCACCTTGCCCCGGCTCCTCCGTTTCGCCAGCAACTCAGCCCACCTCCTGGTCGTGCTGGGCCGTTACGCTCACGGCGCGGCGCAGCGCGGGTTCCAACATCACCATTGTCTCCTTGATGTCCGACAGCGTCCCGTGGATCTGGCGGGTGAGGTTCTGCATGTTTTCGTCAAACAACCCCAGCGCGTTGGCCAGCCCGACCTCGATGCTCTCCACAAAGCTCTTATACGAACCCTGCAGCAGTTCCGCGCTCACGCGCATCTCCTTGGCGATGTGCTCCAGGGACTCGTTCTGGTTCGTCGTGCTCTGCGCGAGCCCGGCCACGAACTTGTCGGTCCACAGCGTGTATTCCTGGAAGCTGCCCTGGAGCTTTGCCTGGTACTCCTGCAGGGCGGAAAGATAGCGCGACTGGCGCAGCGACGCCTGACTGATCTCCTCCAGGAGGTCCGTGGTCTCGTTCTGCGCGTCGCCCACCTGCTGGTAGGCGTACTCCATGTTGCTAACGAACGAGGCGTACTTGTCGATCACCTGCTCGGAGACGCCGTGAATGTTCACGACATCCTGCGATATCTGGCCGATGGCGTCCACGGTGTTGCGCAGGTCGCCCTGCGCTTTTGACTGTCCGTCCGCCGTCTGCTGGATGACATCGCCAAGCACGTGGAGCTGATCGCCCAGCACGGCGTTCATCCGGTCGATGAACCGGCCGACGATCAAATCCAGTCCGTCCACCTGCGCGCGGGTCGCGGCCTTCATGAAATCATCCATGGACCGCTGCACCGGCGACATGGCCGCCGTGATCGCGTGGCGGATCTCCGTCGCCATGCGCGCGCTCATGTCCGCCGCGAACTGGGTCATCGCGTCCGCCTGCTCGCGCTGATAGGTGATGATCTGCGTGCCGGAATCCGCCGGTTGCGCGATGGCGTAGGTGTAAAACTTACCGATGAACGCGTCTTCAGCGGCCCGCGCGCGGCCTATGGCGATTTTATTGATTGCGTTGAAGAGAAGGGACGCGATGATGCCGACGATCGACGTGAGGAACGCGAACGAGATGCCGCCCGTGAGCTGCACGTAGGAATCGACCTTCATGACATCCAGGCCGTTGAGGCCCATGTAAAGGCCCACGAATGTGCCCAAAATGCCCATGGACGTGCAGATACCCGGGATTACGTCCGCCAGGGCGGCCTTGCCCGGCAGGGTGATGATGTTATCCTCGTCCACGTACTCCGCCACATCGCAGCCCAGGCCGCGCGAAGCCGCAAGCTCCGCGCTCTGCAGGAAGTTACGCCAGATGGGCTGCAGCTTCTTGCCCAGGAAGTTCGCGTCGTGCCACACGGGGCGGGAGAGCTTCGCCTTGGCGCCCTCCTCCAGCATATCCGCCGCGCGCCTGAGAATGGCGGCGTTGCGGAACACAGGGCGGCAGCACTTGACAAGGCCCAGCAGAAACACGAACGCGGTCAGGCTGTAGATCACCCCGTCGGGGAAGAGGTTGTTCACGAAATACGCAAGCAGTTCCATTTTGTTCACCTACCGAAAAATACTCTCATACCGGGGGGCCGTTTTGCGGCGGCGGCGCGATTTGAAAAATCGGGCGCCATGAAGGAATTCCGCGAGGAATCCTTTCCTTAGTAGACGGACCTCCGATGTTGATTCTTCCTGTGGTTCCAAAATACCTTTATGTCACAACGATTTTTCATGTTGAACACAAAATATTCACAATCACCATCTTGCATCTTTCGCGCTTTTACGTTATAATAAGCATGCATATATAATGAATATGCAAAAAGCGCCAAAAATGGTGCGCATACGCGCATAAGTTCAATCGCATGAGTGGAGAAGGAGTAGCCATGAGCAGAAAGAAGACACTGGATCCCGCCGTGATAGAAAGCATTTCACAAAACATCTTTAATGTGATGCCGCTTCTGCGCAAGCGACTGTTGCATATGGATGTGATTCAAAATGAACACGGCATTCCGCTTTCCCATGTTCAGGTGCTCAGCATGCTTAACGAGACGGGCTCGATGTCCGTATCGGAAATTTCTCACCGCCTCGGCATTGCCAAGCCCAACATCACACCGCTCGTTGACCGGCTGATTGAGGACAAGCTGGTGGACCGCATCCGCGATACGCAGGACCGCCGTGTCGTCAATGTCGTCATCATGGATGCAGGGCGCGAGAAGCTCAACGCCATCCGCGCCACCATCGGGGAACAGGTGCAGGAATGGGCGCAGAACATCTCCTCCAATGATTTCAAAGAGCTGGCCGACTCCTTGCAGAGCTTGACGCGCATTCTGACGCAGATTCAGCGCGGGTAACCGGCTTTTCTTCATCGTTCACCGAAGCGCGGGCAATGCCAAAACAGGCGTAGCCCGCGCTTTTGCTTACCACCGTCCCAGGGTATATTTCACACACTCCCTGTGACAAAACAGCCGGTGCTTGTTACCCTCTTCCGGCGGGCATGCTATAATGACTCCAGCATGCTAGAGGAGGATTATATGATTCGCGCTACCGACGTAACCAAACGATATGGCAAGGTGCTGGCAAATGACAAGATCGACGTACAAGTGAAGCCAGGTGAACTGGCGGTGCTTTTAGGCCCCAACGGGGCGGGCAAATCCACCCTGATCAAATGCGTATGCGGTCTGCTGCGCTTTGACGGCGAGGTCGCCATTGACGGGCATGAGAATCACACGCCCGATGCGAAGCGCATGCTGGGCTATGTGCCGGAGTTTCCGGCGCTGTATCCCATGCTGACGGTGCATGAGCATCTGGAGTTTATCGCGAGAGCCTATCGGCTGACCGCCTGGGAGGACCGCGCGGAAAAGCTGCTCGCCCGTTTTGACCTGGCCGATAAAAAAATGAAGCTGGGCAAGGAGCTTTCCAAGGACATGCAGCAGAAGGTCAGCGTGTGCTGCGCGCTGCTGCCTGGGCCGAAGGCGGTCATTTTCGACGAGCCCTTGGTCGGCCTGGATCCGCACGGCATCCGGGAGCTGAAAACCGTCATGACGGACCTGAAGCAAAACGGTTGCGCCCTGCTGGTCAGCACCCACCTGATCGAGAGCATGGAGGAAAACTGGGACGCCACCTACATTATGATGAAGGGCAGGGTCGCCAAGGTTTGCCGGCGCTCCGAAATGGAGACGGGAGAAAGTCTGGAGGCGCTGTATTTCTCCATCACCGAGGGGCAAGACGGGGGTGACGGCGCGTGAGAAGCCTGCTTTTTTTGCTCTATCGCGGTGCGAAAAACACGTTACTAGACATTTTGCATAAGCCCGCTAAGCTGGCGCTCTATCTGCTACTCATTGCCGCCGTCGCGGGCATGGTCATCCTTTCGCTTTTCACCCGGCAGGAAGCGGGGGAGTTTGCGGACATCATGTGGCTGAAGGGCATCCTCTTCGCGTACATTCTGTTGTTTTATGCCATCTCCATCCAAAAAGGGCTTTCGGACGGCGATACGATCTTTGACATGAACGACGTGAACCTACTGTTCGTCTCGCCCGTCAGCCCAAAGGCCATTCTGCTGTACGGGCTGGTGCGCATGGCGAAAACATCGTTTCTGGCGGGGTTCTTTATCCTGTTCCAGAGCAATTCGCTCGGCAATGGGTTTGGCATCGGGTTTGATGCCGTTCTCATCATCCTGCTCTGCTATGTGTTGGCGATGATGCTGCTGTCCATCCTGTCGCTGGCGCTCTACAGCGTCACCAACGGAAATCCCTCGCGCAAGCGGATTGCGCGCCTTGCGGCGGTGGCCGTGCTCCTGCCGCTCGCCGGGGTGTTCGCCGCGCAGCTTGTTCACACCGGAAACTTGCTCACAGCCGTGGAGGGCGCGCTGCGTTCGCCAGTCCTCGCGTGGACGCCGGTGGTCGGCTGGGCGGCCGAAAGCGCGGTATCGCTCATCGCGGGCGATGTGGTGCGCGGCTTGATGTTTATCATCGTTTCTATTGCTGCGGGCGGGCTGATGCTGGCCTATGTAGCGTTTAGCAGGGCGGATTACTATGAGGATGTGCTGGTTGCCACCGAAACGGCGTTTGAGAAGAAGCGCGCTGTATCTGAGGGGCAGATGCAGACGGAGGCCGCAAACGGGCGCAAGGTGAAGGTCGCGAAAACCGGCATTGGGGGAATGGGTGCGAGCGCGCTGTTTTACAAGCATCTTCGGGAATCGCTGCGCGTGAACCCGCTCGGGATTCTGACGTGGTCGTCCATTTTTACGGCGCTCACCGCGTGGGTGGCGGCGTTCGCGATGCGCGGCGATTCAAACCTCATCATGATCCTGCAAATCCTGATGTGGATGCAGATATTCCTGATCGCCACGGGACGCGGGCTGAAGGAAACGTTCTCGCACTATATCTACCTGATTCCCGAGCCGTCATTCGCCAAAATCGTTTGGAGCAACCTGGAACCGGTGGTCAAGGTGCTCGTGGAGAGCGTGCTGATCTTCGGCGTCGCGGGTATCATCATGCGGGAGGCGGCCATCATCCCCATCGGTGCGATCGTCGTCTATACGCTGTTTTCGCTCCTCTTGATCGGCATCAACTATCTGTCCATGCGCGTGACGGGCGCGGAGATCAGCGCGGGCATCCTGATGGTGCTCTACAGCCTGGCCGTGATCGTCATCGTGCTGCCCGGCCTCATACCGGCGCTCATCGTGGGCTTTTCCATCGGCGGAACCTGGGGCACGGCGGCGGGACTTGGCATTCTGGCGGCATGGGAACTGATTGCCGCGCTCGCCTGCTTCGCGCTCTCCAAGGGCGTGTTGCACCGGTGCGATATCGTGGTGGCCGTACGGAAGTAAACGAGCGCAACCGCAAAAAAACCAAAGGCCCTGTCGCAGTGGCCTTTGGTTTTTTTGGTTGCGATGATTGCGGCGCGATTTGAAAAATCGGGTGCCATAAGCGGATTCCGCAAGGAATTCTTACCTCGACGGCGGCGCTGATTCGAAGAATCGGGCGCCATAGAGGGATTTCGCTAGAAATCCCTTCCTCTTGTTACGCGAACGGGTTCTCATCCTTGTACAGCATGCCCTTGGGCTGGTTGAACGACACTTTCTCCGCGCCCAGCAGCTTCATGATCGTGAACAGCGGCTTGCCCACATGGCCGAACGCGACCGCGCCGTGGTGCGGATACCGGTCGGCGATCAGCACATGGCGGTAGAAGCGGTTCATCTCCGGGATGCCGAACACGCCGATGCCGCCGAACGACTGCGGGTTCACCGGCAGCACTTCGCCCTCCGCCACATAGCTGACCAGGTGGCCGTCGGCATTGCTCTGCAGGCGGTAGAACGTGATCGGCCCTGCCTTGATCGCGCCCTCCAGCGTGCCGCGCGTGATGTCCGGCTCCGTGTCCGGCTCCAGCGACCGCTTCATGATGAGCTGGTACTTCATCGCGCCTTCTTCCAGCCGGTCTATCGGCGTATTGCCGCAGTGGAAGCCCATGAACACCTCGCGGCCGCCATAGGGGTATTTGCCCTCGATATGCGCGGTGTACATGTCGGCCGGGACGGTGTTGTTGATGTCCAGCAGCGTCACGGACGCCTCGGTCACGCATGCGCCCAGGTATTCCGACAGCGCGCCGTAGATGTCCACTTCGCACGCGACCGGGATACCCCGCGCGGCCAGACGGGAGTTGACGTAGCACGGCACAAAGCCGAAGAACGACTCAAACGCGGGCCAGCACTTGTTCGCGAAGATATAGTACTCCGCCGCGCCACGGTTCGCCTCCGCCCAGTCCAGCAGCGTCAGTTCATACTGCGCCAGACGCGGCAGCACGCCGGGCATTTTGTTGCCGGCGCCTAGCTCCCCGGCCATATCCTTGGCCACGGCGTCGATGCGCGGGTCGTCCTTGTGCTTCAGGTATGCGTCATACAGATCCAGCTCGGAATTCTCCTGGACATTGATGCCCATCTTGAAGAGCTGCGCGATGGGCGCGTTGCACGCCAGGAAATCGAACGGGCGGGGGCCGAAGGAGAAAATCTTCAGTTTCTTGACCGCCATCAGCGCGCGAGCGATGGGGAGGAACTCCGCGATCATCGCGCTCACTTCGTTCGGCGTGCCGACGGGGTACTCGGGGATGTACGGCTTGATGCCGCGCAGGCCGATGTTGTAGCTGGCGTTCAGCATGCCGCAGTACGCGTCGCCCCGGTCGTTTGACAGCACGGCGGTGTCTTCCTCCGCCGCGGCCACGAACATCGACGGCCCGTCAAACGCCTGCGCGAGCAGCGTCTCCGGCCCTTCCGGGCCAAAATTGCCCAGGTACACGACCAGCGCGTTCACCCCGGCTTCTTTTATCTCCGCCAGCGCGGCCATCGTGTCGCTTTCGTTCTCAATGGTCGTTTTCGCCTCAAAAACCTCACCGCCTGCCTTGCGGAAGCAGGCGACCACCTCGGCGCGGCGGCGCTGGGAAAGGGTGATGGGGAAGCAATCCCGGCTGACCGCGACAATGCCGAGTTTCACGGACGGCATGTTTTTCATGCAGAGAACCTCCTTTAGTATAGATGCTTTTCTGCCCTGCGAATGGAGTCATTGTAGCACGCTGTCGCAGGAAATGGAACCACCGCCTGCGAAATCCCAAAAAATACGATGAAATCTCGGAAGAAACCCATCAAGGACAAAGAAACCCGCTTGTGCTATAATAATGAGGCAGGGATTTCTGGCGAAATCCCCTTATGGCGCCCGATTCTTCGAATCAGCGCCGCCATCAAGGAATACGTTTTGCGGGACGCGAGGGAGGCGACGGTCAGTTTGATACGGGCATTGCTGCGGAGGTACGGCGCGCAATACGCGCTGGGCATGGTGCTCCTCGTGATCTGTGTCTATGTGCAGACGCTTTCACCGCTGGTTCTTGGCCAGGCGATTGACGCGCTGAGCGTTACGCCTGTGGACGCGGAACTCGTCACGCGCGCGGCGCTCACGCTGGTGGCGCTGGCCTTTGGCGCTTTTGTGCTCCGGTTCGCGTGGCGGTATCTGATTATCGGCGGCTCGCGCCACATGGAGCGCATGCTCCGCGAACGCCTCTGCGAAAAGCTGCAGTCCTTCCCCGTGGAATTCTACCACAAGCGCAGGAGCGGCGACCTGATGGCCTACGCCGTCAACGACATCGGCGCGGTCCGCATGGCGTTCGGCCCGGGGCTGACCCATCTGCTCACGGGCGTCAGCACGGCCGCGTTCTCGCTCTTCTCCATGACCGGCACGGTGCACCCGGGGCTGACGCTGGCCGCGCTCGCGCCGGTGCCGTTCGCCATCGCGGCCATTCTCTGGATCGGCGGTCTCGTGCGCGAGCGGTTCCGGGGCGTACAGGCGCAGTTCGCAGTGCTGTCGGGCCATGTCAACGAAAACATCATGGGCATGCGCGTCATCAAGACATTCGTGCAGGAGGAGGCCCAGGAGCGCCGCTACGATGAAGAAAGCGAAAAGATGATGCGGCTGAATGTCCGGCTCGCGCGCGCGTCCGCCGCGATGAACCCGGTCATTCAGGGGTTGTTCGGCATTTCGTTCGCGGTCAGCATCGTCTACGGCGGGACGCTCGTGCGGGAGGGCGTCATCACGCTGGGCGCGTTCGCCACGTTCAACGCGTACCTGCTGATGATTATGTCGCCCATCGTCGCGATTGGCCGCGTGGTGAACCTGCTGCAGCGCGGCCGCGCGTCCATGAAGCGCCTGAACGAAATCTTCGCGGAGCCGGGCGTGGACCCGGCGGACGAGAGTGAGGACGACACTGTGTCCCCGGGCGACATCATGGCCACGAGCCTCACGTTCCGCTACCCGGGCGCTTCGGAGAACGCGCTGACGGATGTCAGTTTTTCTCTCAAAAAGGGCGGAACGCTCGGCGTGGTGGGGCCGACCGGGTGCGGCAAATCTACGCTGCTGCTGCTGCTCATGAAGTTCTACCTCGCGCCCGAGGGCACGCTGCGCGTCGGTGGCCGGGACATCCTGGGCGTCCCTGCGCGGGCCATCCGGCAGAAAACCGGCTATGTGCCGCAGGAGGGCTTCCTGTTCGCCGGTACGCTGGCGGAGAACATTTCCTTTTATACCCCCGGCGCGGGCGAGGCGCGGGTGCGCTGGGCCGCAGAGCAGGCGGGCCTCGCGGAGGACCTGTCGCAGCTTCCGCACGGGCTGGATACCCGCGTGGGCGAGCGCGGGGCGCACGTCTCTGGCGGGCAAAGGCAGCGCGCTTCCCTCGCGCGCGCGCTGATCCGCGACCCGGAACTGCTGCTGCTGGACGACACGCTGTCCGCCGTGGACAGCCACACGGAGCGCGCCATGCTGAACACGCTGGCCGCATACGAGCAGGGCCGCACCACCGTCATTGTGTCCCACAAGCTCAGCGCCGTCGCGCACGCGGACGAGATCCTCTACCTGGAGGCGGGCCATGTGGCGGAGCGCGGCACGCACGAGGCGCTGCTCGAAATGGGCGGCGCGTACGCCGCGCTCTGGGCACAGCAGCGGGGAGAGGAGGAGACGGCATGAAGCGGCTGATCGGACAGCTGAGGCCCCATATCGGCGCGCTGCTGCTGTGCGCGGTGTGCGTCGTCTTTGCCAACCTCGCGGAGATCGCCAAACCCGCAGTGCTCGCCTACGCCATCGACGAATTCCTGGTGCGCAGCGGGGAGGGCGGCGTGTTCGGCTCGCTGTGGAGCATGGGCGGGCTGTACCTGTTCGTCGCCGTGGGCGGGGCGCTGTGCGCCTACGCGCAGGCGCTGCTCGTCGCGAAAATCTGCCAGCGCGTGCTGCACACGATTCGCGGCGATGTGTTCCGCCACATCCAGCGCATGCCGCTGGAGGCGCTGGACCGCTTTGGCACGGGCCGGCTCATCACGCGCGCCACAAACGACGTGGAGACGCTTTCGGAGTTCTATTCGGACGTGCTGGTCGACCTGTTCAAGGACGCAGTGCTGCTGATCGGCATCGTGTCGGCGATGCTCATCATGGACTGGCGGCTCGCGCTCGTCTCCTACATCGTGTTGCCGCTGATCGTGGCCATCACGCTGTCGGTGCGCAAGCGCCTGCGCAGAAACTTCATCGCGATGAAAAAGCTGCTCGGCCAGATCAACGCGTTCCTGGCGGAAAACATCGCGGGCATGCGCATCGTGCAGGCGTTTAACCGCCAGAAGGAGAAGCTGAAAGAATTCCGGGCGCTGAACGACGAAAACTACCGCCTGACGGTCATCCAGGTCGTCATGCACGGGTTTCTCCGCCCGGCGATGGAGGTCGTCAGCTCCCTCGCGATCGCGCTTTTGATCTGGTACGGCTGCCACCGCATCCTGGGGCTGGACACGGGCGCCGCGCCGCTGGAAATCGGGGTGCTGTACGCGTTCACCGACTACATCAAGCGTTTCTTTGACCCCATCAACGACCTGGCGGAGAAATACAGCACCATGCAGAGCGCGATGGTCTCGTCCGAGCGCATTGATGCGCTGCTTTCCGATCCGGCGCAGGAGGTGCTGGAGGACGGCTCGCATGACGGCCCGGTGCGCGGGCGGATTGAGTTTGACCATGTGTGGTTCGCGTACGAGGGCGAGGATTGGGTCCTGCGGGACGTTTCCTTCGCCGTGAAACCGGGGGAGAAGATCGCCTTTGTCGGCGCGACGGGCGCGGGCAAGAGCACGATCATCCAGCTTATTTCGCGCCTGTACCTGCCGCAGCGCGGCCGCATCCTGATCGACGGCGTGCCCATTGAGGACTGGCGGCTGGACGACCTGCGCCGGGGCATTTCCGTGGTGCTGCAGGATGTGTTCCTCTTCGCGGGCACCATCGCCGACAACGTGCGCATCGCCGAGGAGATGGACGACGCGCATGTCGCGGACGCGCTGCGCACCGCGCTGGCCGACACGTTCGTGGACCGGCTGCCGCACGGCATGCAAACGGAGCTGGGCGAGCGGGGCGGCACACTCTCGCAGGGGGAGCGGCAGCTTCTGTCGTTCGCCAGGGCCATCGCGCACGATCCGGGTATCCTCGTCCTGGACGAGGCGACAGCCAGCATCGACACGCGGACCGAGCGGCGCATCCAGCAATCAATCCTGCGCATTTCGGAAAACCGGACGGCCATCTTCATCGCGCACCGGCTGAGCACCATCCAGAGCTGCGACGCCATATACGTGATTGACGGCGGGGAAATCATCGAGTACGGCAACCACAATGCGCTGATCGCGAGGAACGGCGCGTACGCCGCGCTGCTCCGGGAGAATACAGGCTGATTGTTTTGGGAAAATATCCGAAATGACCCCAAAACAAATTGACTTTTTGATTCGTTTTATGATAAACACATATATGTGTGCGGTTGGCGTTTTTGTGTGCAATCGCCGTTCCACGGCAGATGACAAGATTCGCGTTTTGTGCTATACTGACGTTCTATCGACGGCGGCGCTGATTTGAAAAATCGGGCGCCATAAGGGGCGCCGTAGGGAAGCGCCGCCAGTGGCGGATACAGCGACCCGAAGGTGCCCCGAGGTACAGAGCGATGACCCGAAGGGCCAGCGCGACAATACCGAGGGGCTTCCGTCAGGAATCCCAACCTCAATCAGGAGGGGACGCTATGCTCGGAAATTTCTTCAACTCGTTTTACTACGGCAAGGCGGGGAAGGGCGACTTCAACCCGGAAAACCTGCCCACGAACCGCGTGCAGCTATTCTTTGAAATGCTGCGTGTCCGGTGGAGCGCGCTGGTGCGGCTCAACCTGCTATACGTGCTGTTCTGGCTGCCCGCGATCATCTGGTCGTTCATGAACTTCATGGCCATGGAAAACGTCCTGGTGATGGTTTCCGAAGGAACGCTCGCGGAGAGTGCCATGACCGAGCAGATTCTTGGCATTTTCACCATGTGGCTGATGCTCATGATCCCGTGCATCGCGATCACGGGGCCCGCGACCGCCGGGGTGAGCTATGTCACGCGCAACTGGGCGCGCGACCAGCACAGCTTCCTGTTCAGCGATTTCAAGGACGCGTTCAAGGAAAACTGGAAGCAGGCGCTGCCGATTTCATGTATCACGTCGGTGCTCCCGATTCTGGTCTTTGTCTGCTACCGTTTTTACGGCAGTCTGGCGGCTGAGGGCAGCTTCTTTTTCGTCATCCCGCAGGTGCTGGTGATCCTGATGGCGGTGCTGTGGCTGATGGTGCTGCAACTGATCTACACCCTGATGGTGACGTACAAGCTCTCCTTTAAGAACCTGCTCCGCAACGCCGCCATTCTCGCCGTGGGCAAGCTGCCGCTTTCCATCGGCATCCGGCTGGCGTCGCTGATCATTCCGGCGATCGGCATCGCGCTGATCCTTTTCGTGCCGAATATCACCATGTATGTGATTCTCGTGCTGGCGCTGTATTACCTGCTGTTCGGCTTCGCGTTCAGCCGCTTCCTGTACGCCTCCTACGCCAACGCCGTGTGCGAAAAGTACATCAACCCGCGCATCGACGGCGCGCAGAGCGGCATGGGCCTTCGCCAGACGACCGACGACGATTACGAGATCGACCCGACGCTTCCGCAGCCCAAGCACCTGGAAGACGAAGACGCCTGATGATGTATGAGGGGTTCGCCGCCGTCTACGATACGTTGATGGCGGATGTTGACTACCCGCGCTGGGCCGCGCATTATCTGCGGCTCGCGCGGGAAATCGGCGTTTCGTGCCGCCGCGCGGCGGACTGCGCCTGCGGCACCGGCAACCTGACGCTCGCGCTCGCGGCGCAGGGCGTCACGATGACGGGTCTGGATATTTCCATGGAAATGCTGCGCGTGGCGGGGGAAAAGGCGCGCGGGCAGGGCGTATCCGTTCCCTTTGTCCGGCAGGACATGCGAAAGCTGCTGCTTCACCGGCCGATGGACGCCGTTTTTTGCGCGTGCGACGGGGTAAACTATCTGACAACCCCGGAGGACGCGCGCGCGTTTTTTGCCGCGGCCTACCGGGCATTGCGCCCGGGGGGCGGGCTTTTTTTCGATATTTCCACGCGTTACAAGCTGGAACACTTGCTCGGCGGGCGTTGCCTTGGCCATGATGGGGAGGATGTATCCTACATCTGGCAGAACCACTATGACCCGCGCGTTAGGATGCTGCAGATGGACCTGACGTTCTTCCTGCGGGAGCGGGACGACCGCTACGGTCGCTTTGACGAGACGCACTTGCAGCGCGCGCATGAGCCGGACGAGCTCGCCGCGTGGCTGTCGGAAGCCGGGTTTACCGGCATCCGCGCGTATGGCGGGCAGACGCTTTCCCCGCCATCAGAGCGGGACGAGCGCGTGCATTTCGCGGCAGTCCGGCAAGGCGGCGCGGATTCGGAGAATCGGGCGTAATAAGGAGATTCCGCACGGAATCCCTTCATCGAAGGCGGCGCGGATTCGAAGAATCGGGCGCCATAAAGGGATTTCGCAAGAAATCCCCACCTTCCAGAACAGGAGAGGGCATGAACACAATTCCAATGGGCAGGCTATTGCGCGGGCTGCTTGCGGGCGGCCAGGCGCGCGTGCTGCTATGCGATACGACGGCCATGGCGCAGGCCGCGAGGGAAACCCATGGCGCCAGCAATGTATGCACCGCGGCGCTCGGGCGCGGCATCAGCGCGGCCGCGCTGCTGACAGCCGCCGCCGAGGAAGAGACGAACAGCCTGACGATGACGTTCAAGGGCGGCGGGCCGATGGGCGCGCTCGTTGTCGTTGCGCACGGACGGAGGATCAAGGCGTATGCCGATCACCCGGAAATCACGCTACCGCTCCGGCAGGACGGCAAGCTGGATGTCGGCGGCGCGCTGGGCAAGGAAGGCCGTCTGACGGTTGTGCGCGACCTGGGGCTTCGGGAGCCGTACATCGGCCAGTGCGCCCTGGCAAGCGGCGAAATTGCCGAGGATGTGGCGGCCTACTGCGCGATGTCGGAGCAGAAGCCGTCGCTGTGCGCGCTGGGCGTGCTGGTGAGCGACACGGTGCTTTCGTCCGCCGGGCTGCTCGTGCAGCCTTTGCCTGGTTGCGAGGAATCCGTCCTGAAGGCGCTGGAACTGC
This sequence comes from Eubacteriales bacterium, assembly GCA_031550535.1. GTDB lineage: Bacteria > Bacillota > Clostridia > Christensenellales > Aristaeellaceae > Avichristensenella. The sequence goes on along the minus strand of JAVBOM010000003.1, from coordinate 2,490 downwards.
GCGCGCCCGTGTACGCGGACATCAGCGCGCATCTGGTGGAGTTCCCGCTGGAAACGCTGTTTGAGCGATTTTTTGACGGCCTCTCGCCCGAGATTCTGGGCGTGGAGGCATTGACGTATGTCTGCGACTGCACGCGGGAAAAAATGGAGCGCGTGCTGCTCTCCCTGGGCCGTGAGGAACTGACCGACATCCTGCAAACCCAGCATGGCGCGGAGATTACCTGCCACTTCTGCCGGTCATGCCATACGTTTTCCGAGGCCGAATTGCAGGCGCTGCTCGATCAAGCCTGAATGCCGCCGGCGCGAACGCGATAGACTAGGGTAGGGATTTCTGACGAAAGTCCCTCATGGCGCCCGATTCTCCGAATCAGCGCCGCCGCGCGGTGAACTACCGGCTGATTTGCGTGACACGCGAGGGCGATTACGATCTAAAAGGAGCATTGGATGGAAAACGAAGCGACGATGGGCCATGTGCTTCCCTTTGCGCGAAGCGCCGACTACCTGCGCAAGCTCGCGGTGAAGCAGCGCGCGCTGGGCAAGCCCGTGCAGGCGCTGGAGATGCTCCGGCTCAGCCAGCGAAAAGCGCCGCGCGATGTGCAGACGACAATTGAACTTGCCGAGACATACGCGGGCATGCAGTGTCCCACGCTGTCCAACCGCGCGCTGTTCACGCTCCTGAAGGACGACGATGTCGCGGCGGATTGCTTTTACGGCGCGGGCTGCAATTTTTACATGATGCGCATGGCCGATTGCGCCCGGGATTGCCTGGTCATGTACCTGCAAAAGCGCCCGGACGGGAAGTTCGCGTCCGAGGCTGTCGATATGATCGAGACGGTGGACGCGGACCTTCGGATGGAGAGCACGATCGAAACGCGCCTCAACCGCAGGATCGAACGGGTGCTGGATTCGCTGGACGCGGGCAAGCCGCGCCTCGCCGCGCGCCAGGTGCGCCGCGCGCTCGCGCTGGAGCGGCGCAACAGCGGCGTGCACGCGCTGCTGGCGTTCGCGATGCTGGGCGCGGACAACGCCAAGGGGGCGCTTTCCGCCGCGCGCCATGCCATGCGCTGCTGCCGCGATGACATCCGCGCCCTGTGCGCGATGGCCGCCGCGCTGAAGGCGAATGGGGCGGCGCAGGCGGCGGAAGCCTTCCTACAGCGCGCGATCGATCGGATTGAAAACGACGAGGACGCGCAGCTCGTGTGCCAAACAGCCTGCGAAATGGGCGAGCATGGCTTCGTCCACTCGGTTTTGTTGAAGTTGGAGGCGGAAACGCCTTTTTCCGACGAGTTGCTGCACCTGCTGGCCTCCGCGTGCCACAACATCGGCCAGCGGGACGAGGCCATCCGGCGCTGGAAGCTGCTGCGCCGCATCGACCCCATGGATTCCATCGCGGAATACAGGCTTCGCCTGGCCGAGGAGAACCTCCTGCCCGAGGTCATCCCGTATCAGCGGCAGGTGACGCTGGAGGAAACGCTGGAGCGGCTCAGCCGGCTTCGCGTATGGGTGCAGGAGGGCGGCAAGGCGCTCTGGAAACGGTGGGAAAACGGCGACGAGTTGGAACGCCTGCTGCGGTGGGGGCTCACCTCGCCGGAGCCGGGCGTCCCGCAGGCGATGGTCGGCGTGCTGTCCACCATCGGCGACGAGAAAGCCAGGACCGTTCTGCGCGATCTGCTCTGCGATGTGGCGAGCGCGGACTCGCTGAAGCACACCGCGCTGGCCGCCCTGTGCGTCATGGACGCGAAAGGGCCGTTCTACGCCCTGATCGGCGGCCGGCTGACGCTGGTGCATGTGTCCAAAGCGGACCCCAAGGTCAGCGATCCGCACCTGGACGCGCTGATCCGCGCGGTCAAAAAGCGGCTGGAGCCGCTGACGGAGGAAGAGGACGCGCAGGTGGCGTCGCTATGCCGGTTCGCCGTCAAGCAGGCGGGGGCCATGAGCACGGCATTCCGCGCGCGCGGCGTGGAGCTGGCCGTGCGCTGGATGCGCGGCGAAAAGGTCTCTCTGTCCGTCAGGCCGGTCCTGCGCCGCAAGTTGGAACGGTATTCCCGCCGCATTATGAAGGAGGCCCGCCAGGATGGAATGCATCAACTTTGACGAGCGGTTTGAACAGTACGCCGCCGGTTGGATGCGCGATAACGCCGCCAAATACAAAAACAACCTGAACCGGATGGAAGCCGCGATGCCGGATGTCTACCTGAAATGGCTGAACCAGCCCGCCGACTGGCTGGGCGGCGAATCGCCCGGTGCGTACTTCATCCGGTTTGACAGCGCGGAAATGCTCGTGGAATGGATGATCGCGTATTTTGCCCGCCGGGTGCCCGTGCCCGACCAGCTCTTGGAGCGGCTGACGTCGTTGGGCGCGGACGCGGAGGGCGCGCTGCTTCGGCTCCTGGAAAACGACAATGTGCCCGAGGAAGCGCGGCTGACCACGATCTCGCTGCTGTCCGAAATGGAGAGCCGCGCGCCGATGGCGCGATACATCGCCTGGATC
>JAVBOM010000098.1:0-5070 GCA_031550535.1 Eubacteriales bacterium | reverse complement strand
TTTCATAGTCGTTCTTCATAACGATAGAATTCTCCTCTTACTCACTCTCTGACTGTCAGGTCGGATTCAGTGTAGCATCGGAGGATTTCTCTTCATAGCTTAAGCTTTGCCTTCCACCGGCTGAGCCGGTGGTTTCCTTTTCACAACCAAAGCAAGAACCCGCGGACAGTTTCCCATCCGCAGGTTCTTGTTCTTGTTATATTGGCATTCTATTTCCCAACCCACTCCGCAGCGTACACGCCATTTTGGTCCACAGTAACCACCGCCGCGCCGTCCGCCTCCGCAACGCCCGCCGGCGTGAAGGCGCCGGTCGTTTCGTCGTAGAAGATCGCCGCGCGCACACCTTTCGTATTGGGCAGCAGCAGTTGCATCGGGGACAAGAACGTGCCGGGGGTAAAGTTGTACTTGCTGCCAGCCGCGTCGGATAGGGATAGCGTGAGCCGGTACAGGGTGCTCATGGATGCTGCATCCAGGCCGGACGCATTCAGCGGCACGGCGCTCGGATCAACCTTTTCAATCGCGATCCGCAGCTCTAGCTGGTTGTTGCTGAAACGGTTCGCGCCGAGGTATTCGGAAAGCCCTTCCACGGTATCCACCAGATCATACGGCACCAGCACGTTCAGATCCGGGACAACCAGGTTGATGTATCCGTCCACCGCGGCATTTTCATAGAACAGCGACAGGGGAATGCCGAAGCTATACGCGTTCATATTCTGCGCGGTTTGCACCAGAAGCGCGTTTTCCATGGTCTGAAGCGTCGCGACATCGTATGTCTGCACCACGGTGCCCGCCGCGTCCCGCAGGGTGATGCCCCCGCTTGTGGTGGGTGTCACGGCGGCCGTGGAGGTGCTGGAGGAACTGCTGCGCGGACCGCCGCTCCCCTTGCGCGTCAGCTTCACGCTCGCGCGCCCGCTTCCGAAGGACGCGTCGCCGCTGTAGACCGCCAGGATCGTGTGCGTGCCGACCGGCACATCCGTCCAGGTCATCGCGGCCTCCCCGTTGGTCAGCCGCACCGTGTCCAGGAGCCTGTTATTGGCGTAGAACGAGATCCAGCCTGTCGGCCCCTGGTACTGCTGCCCGCCATACGGGTTGGTAAAGCGGTTATCCGTTTGGTTCCACCAGCGGTTGCCCATGGATACGATGAGCTGCGCCTCCCGGCTGCTCCCGATCATCTTGGCGCTCAGGTTGATCGCCGCGGCGTTTGCGCTGTTGCCAATGGCCACGATGCCGCTGGCCGCCTTGTTGTAATTGGCGTCGCCCTCGTAGTAGGCCGCGATCTGGGTGGCGTCGCCCGGCACATTGTACCAGGTGCAGGACGCCTCGCCCTGTTGGTTCAGGCGCAGCCGTTCCACCACATATTGGCCGGATTGCAGCACCACCCAACCGGTGGGCGTGGGGCCGCCCGGCAAGCGCACCACGCTGACGGTGATTTGCGCCGGTTTGCCGCTATACCCGCCGAACACGGTCAACGCGACGCGCGGCACATTCTGGCCGCTCTGCCCGATCGTGACGGATCGTGAGGTCGCCGGGAAAGGCGCATAGTTTCCGTCGCCCACGTAGGACGCGGTGAATTTGTACGTGCGGCCGTATTCCAGCGTGCTGTAGGGGAAGCTGACCGCCGCCACGCCCTGCTGGTTAAAGTACTCCTCATAGGTATGGATGCCATCGGTAAACACCGCGACGCCACCGGGGGTCGCACCGTTTTGCGGCGGGATGCTCAGGTACAGCACAAGCGCCTGCCCCTCATAGCCGCCCGTTATCTCAAACCGTGGCTGCGTGGCCGGGTTCACGGTGACGCGCACGGTTGTGGAGACCTGCGCGCTGTCGTCATAGATACCGCCGCCCTGGTACCGGGCGGTCACGATATGGGTCCCGGCGGAAAGGCCGGTGATGCCCGGCGAGAGTGTGGCGATTCCATTGTACACGTTCGCCGGGTATTGCATACCGGCGACCTCAAAGACGACAGTGCCGCTCGTGACCATGCCGCCATACCCGTATCCCTGCGCGGTTGACCGCACGTCGGCGGAAAGCACCACGGGCGCGCCGTAGTTCCCCCCGGTTGCCCGCACCGAAAGGGTGGTTCGCTTGCTCTCGATCTGGAATGACCTTGTGATGCCACCCGTATAGTACGGGCTAATGCCATTGATCGAGATGTAATGGGTACCAGGGTTCATGGCAAACGGGTATACGACGTTGTAATGCACGCCCTCCGTAAGTACCTGCCCGTTGTCCTTGACAACAATCGGAGGCTTGATCACGCCGCCCGTATACTGCTGGGGCTGGAAAGCGGATGGTTCCGTCGTGATCGCGCCATCCTGTATGGATCTTCCGACGACCTGATAGTACACGGTCCGCGTGCCTGTGTAATTGCCGAGGCCGTTGATTGTCATGCTCTTTTGCCCGGGCAGCGTGTTGTTCTGCTCATAGCCATACGTGAAATCAACGTTTTCGTTCAAACGATAGCCGCCATCCCACACATCTGGCCTGGGCTGCACCGCGCCGCCCACGTTCTGGCTGGGAATGGGCGCGACGCTGACGCCGGCAACGGACTTCGGGGCGATGACGTAGTTCGCCGTGGCCGATCCGCTATAGGTATTGATGCCCTGTATGGTAAAGGCCGTCGTGCCCGCGGTTGTCAGCTGTAGCTGGTATGGGGTGGGCGAGAGCGTATAGTGGATATTCTCCGTGAGCTGAACGCCGCCCACCATCACCCGAAGCGAAGGCGTTACGCGCATGCCGGGGTAGTACGTCTGGTTTTGCGGCGTCATGTATACCTGCGTGTTCGCCTGCGACAGGGCGACGCGGTTGATGGGGACGTTTTGCGTCGCCGTATTGCCCAAATAGTCGTTTCCGCCCGCCGAGGTGTATGTCGCCGTAAGGGAGAAATCCCCGATGTTCGACGGAACCGGGCCGGTGGAGGTAAAAGTCGCCCTCCCGCCAGAAAACTGGATGGCCGTGGCGGGGAACTGAACGCCCGGCGCGTTTGAGGTGAGCTGCACCCTGCCGCTAGGCCCCACGCCGGAACCCGTGTTGGCGATCACGGCGACGGTCATGTACTGGCCCGCGCGCACGGGGTTCGGGGTGAAGTCGATGGACATGGCGAGCTGATTGAGCGCCGTCATCGGCATCATCTGCAGGCTCATCATGGTGTTTTGCGCCATTTCCGCCTGGCCAACCGCAAGAGGGCACGTGACCGTCGTGCTGGGATAGTCCAGCCCGCTATAGGTCGCGGTGACGGTGTGCGCGCCCGCGATGACGGACGCCTTCGCGGTGACGGTGGCGATGCCGTTGACAAACCCTACCGAGGCGGGAATGTCCGTGAGGCCCGGGCAAGAGATGGATACATTCCCCGCCGGCACGCCGCCGCCGTTGCCGGCGCTCGCCGTGACCGTCACGGTGACGGTTTCACCGGGCGCCGCTTGGCTGGGGGAGGCGCTCGCCGACATCGTCAGCGTGGGCGCGGCGGCCTGCACGGCGCTCATGGCCATGGACGGCGCCGCTTCCAGCGGGATGGTCGTGGATGTGGTGCCAACATAATCCGCGCCAACATAGGAGGCCACAACCGTGATGCCGCCTTCCGTTGCCGTTACCTTCGCGGTGAACCCAAAGCCGCCGCTCACGGGCGTCCCCTGGGATATTTCGCCAATGCCGCTGCCCGCCAGCGTGACGGACCCGGTTGGCGCGGCGCCCGTGGGCGCGCTGAGTCCCACGGTGATGCTGATGACATCGCCCGTCCGCGCGCTGGCGGGGCCGGCTATGGATAGGCCGATACCGTTCGGCGCGGCCGGTTGGGTTTCAGGCGGCTGTACGGCGGCCTCGGGGGTGCCGGGCAGGTTTTGCCCCTGCTGCCTGAGTTGGCTGCGCAGGTCTGTAACTTCCTGGACATGCGCCAACTGCTCGGCGGCGCGCTGTGTGGAATCGCCTGCGTCAGGCGCGGGCACCGGATCGCCCGCCGGGGGTTGCGGCTGCACGAATGCGACCGTGCCGGGAAGGGCTTGGCCGCCCTGCCCGCCATCCGGCTGTACGGGTGTACCTGTGCCGGGAAGGGTTTGGCCCTGCTGACCGCCTTCCGGCTGTATGGGCATGTCCGTGCCGGGAAGGGTTTGGCCTTGCTGGCCGCCTTCCGGCTGTATGGATGTGTACGCATCGGGAACACCCTGGCCGCTCTGCCCGCTTTCCGGCTGGACAGGCGTGAAAACCGGATCGCCCGTGGTGTCCGGGCTGCTGACCGTTACGCTGGTGGACGCGCTGCCGGCGCGGCAAGCGTCTTTTTTCCCTGGCGTATACTGTGCCGACACCGTGTACGTTCCCGCGGACGGCGGTGTCCAACTGGCGGACGCGCTGCCGTCCGACACGGAGAGCTTGGAAGCAATCACCGTGTTGTTTACCTTGATCGACAGGCTGCCCGTCAGCTTTCCGCCGCCTTTTGAGGAGACGGACACCTTGATTCGGGCCGATTGCTCCGCTATACAAGGCTGGGGGGATACAGAAATGCTCACCTTGGCGGCTGGGAGCTGCGAGGATTCCTCCTTTTTGCCGCCATCTCCCTCGGTACCGGAGGATGTCCCCTTTTCCGCATCCGGCGCAGGGCTTGACGCCGTGTCCGGCGCGGGCGTGGTGTCCGCGGCGGGCTGGCCCGCCTGCTGGGCATTGGCCGCTGCATCCGGGGATTCGGCATAGGCCCCAAAGGCCGCGAAAAACAACAACATGCCGGCCATCACCAGGGCCATGCCCTTTGCACACTTTCTCATCGACAGCGGCGCTGATTCGAAGAATCGGACGCCATAAGAGGATTCCGCAAGGAATCCTTTCCTCTTCTTCACCAAGATGTCACCTCCTTTGTTCTCCCTGGAAAATCATGTTACATCGCATAGGTATACTAATTGGACGTTTTTACCACGCAAAAGGTTTGGTATCCTGAAAATTTCGCTAGTACCGCACCAAGCCAGGAAAACGAGATATTCAAGAGCTAGAAAAAGTGGTAAACTAATCCAGGGTGATAAAGATGGCGAAGAAATACTACGTGAACCTAACGGTAGCGGAACGCGCAGACCTCAAAGCGATGATACA
>JAVBOM010000029.1:0-44781 GCA_031550535.1 Eubacteriales bacterium | reverse complement strand
GGACGGCACGGGCACGGCCGGCACCGGAACTGATGGCACGGGCACGACCGGCACCGGAACGGACGGCACGGGCACGACCGGCACCGGAACGGACGGCACGGGCACGACCGGCACCGGAACGGACAGCACGGGCACGACCGGCACCGGAACGGACGGCACGGGCACGGATAACGGTGCAGGTGCACCCACCCCCGAAGAGCCCGCGCTGACCCTCTCGGTCGCCGCGAGCCCGGCCACCGCAAAACCCAACGAGCAGGTAACCATCACCGTCACCGGCACCGTTTCCGGCGGTGGCAAAGCCCCCAAGGGTGTTGTTGAGGTCACCAGCGCTGCGTTGCCCGGCCTTGCGGGAGAGGCGAAGCCGCTTGAGAGTGGAGCAGATTCTTTCTCTACCACATTTACCGGCTTCGTACCCGCTGAAGGCATCACTGGCGTGCAGCAAGTTTCAGTTAACTATGAAGGCGGGGATTACACCCCCGGCGTGATCACCAGTTCCTTTGAGGTCGCTGGCGTAACCGAGGCTACTGCCGCGAAGATCCAAGAAGGTACTGTGGATATGGCGGGCGGTGCTATAGTGATGTTGGCGTCCTATGTTTTGCCTCTGAGCATTTCGATTGATCCCGTTAACTTTGCTCCTGGGGCTCCGGTAACTATTACAGTTACGGCTAACCCGACTCAAGGGGCGGCGCGCGGCAGCATTGGGCTGTCATCCGCTGCTTTCAGCTCGATTACCCCGGGTCTACAGTTCAACGGTACAACCGCGACATTTAACGCCGTGATTAACAACGATCCAGCGTTAGCAAACGGTTTTGGCATCACAGCCACCTACGCACCGGGCACCGCGCAATGGGAAGCGTACTCGGCGCAAACCTATCCGGCACAGACCTTTTATGCCACTGGTGGCAACGTCCTTACCGCTGCGAACACCACGGTTGTTTTTACCCCGGGTTCACCTTTTGCGTGGACTGGAAGCACGGTTGCGCCGTCCGTGGATGTGTATTTCAACGGCGTAAAGCTGACACACATCACCGATTATAACTACGAGTTCCTGCCGACTCCTGGGTTATTTGGTCCTAATCCCGGAACATACTATGCCCGTATCCATGGCGCGGGGGTATATGGTGCCACGATACCATTCCAAGTCCCCTTCGTCATCACTAGCAACGCCACCACCTCCGCCTCCTTCGAGGCCATCACCAACCAAAACGGCACGTTTACCCTGCGCCTCACCGTGCCTACGCAGCCCGGCCTCCCCGCCGCAACCGGCATCGTGTCCTTCACGCTGCCCAACGGGGACGTGCGGCAGGCTGTCATGACGAACGGCGTCGCGGTCTACACGGTGAACGATCTGCCGCCGAACCACAACCACATATTCTACGCTTCCTATAGCGGTGACACGAACTACCTGCCGTCCGCGCCACTCAGCGCACAGGCGAGGCACCATGTGAACCCCACCCCCCACTCCAGCGTCGGCATCAACCTCAGCGCCAAAATGCAGAGCAACAACCGCCATGCCACGCTGAAGGTCTCCATGTCCTCGCGCTGGTGGTGCTACGGCCCGACCGGCTGGGGCTGGTATAACAACCCCTACAACGTCGCCCCGGACGGCAGCGGCTACGGCCTCAACTGGAACTACAACACCAACTGGAACTATAACAACGGCTGGTTTGACCAGTCCTGGAACAACTGGAACCGCTACCCGACCGGCTGGGTCACGTTCTACGCCGGGAATACCATGATCGGCACCGTCCGGCTGGAAAATGGTGAGGCCACGCTGACCTGGCGGAACGTGCCGACCGGCACGCACACCATCACCGCCGTCTACACAGGCGATCACTACTTCGCCGGCGGCCGCGCGTGCACCACGCTCAAGCGCAAGGCCAGCAGCACCTCCACCACGCCCAAGGCGACGGCCGCGCCCACCACGCCGACCAGCGGTGTCAAGCTCCGCGACGCGGGCGGCAACATCCTGGAGACGTACAACACCTGGCAGATGCAGCCGGTGGAGGACGTGCTGACGCTCTCGACCGCCCGTGACCTGAACTACTACAGCTTCGGCTTCCCGATGAGCGAGTTCTCCCAGCGCGCCACAACCCCGGGCCAGTTCACGCTCGTGTCGCCGTACTTCAATGTCATCGTGCCCTACGATTTCGTCAAGGGCATCGAGGGCTACGCGGAGTATGCCACGCGCAACAACATCTCCACCGGCGATGTGGAGGTCCGCGTCTCCGTGCGCAAACTTGACGCCAGCGCGCTTTCCATGGCCACCAATGGCATGGACGCCAGCTCGATGGGGGATTTCTATCGCCTGGATGTCACGCTGCACCGCGCGGACGGCACCGCCTACGACTTCAACCCTGGCGAGTTCAAAACGCCGCTGCAGCTCCTGATCCCTGGCATGGCCCAGGCCACCACGGCGCTGTTCTATGACGAAACGTCCCGCTCGCTCCTGCCGGTCGGCATCGCGAGCCTGGACGGCGCGGCCGCGATCACCGTGGAATGGAACGGCATCTACACCGTCTCCGCCGACGGCGGCCAGGGCTGATCCAAGCGGGATTCCGCGAGGAAGCCCTAGCCAGAGGCGGCGCTGATTGGAACAATCGGGCGCCATAAAGGGATTGCGCGAGGGATCCCTTCCTCTCCAAATGTATCGCATCAAACCGATGGGCGGGCCGCATGGCCCGCCCATTTTTCATCGCCCGTGGCGCGATGTAGCGCATTGCGCTAAACCTCGCGTGCCTCCCGCAAACCATTTTTGCCGGTTGACATCGGGAGAACACGCGTGCTATAATCAGAATCAATATAGGGAACAAATATTCGCTTTCGTGAAAGGAGTGTGGCCATGGACGACCGGGAGCAATGTATCCAGTGGATTCTGGAAATGCTCAGGGCTATTCGCTGCCCCAAGGCATTGCGGCGCGTCTACCGGTTTGTGCAGGCGGTCTACTGCCGGGAGAAATGAGGAACCCCCGCCGCCTCCGAAGAACGGTTAGCATCTGATGTACAAAAGATCGGGATTCCGGCGGAATCCTTTTATGGCGTCCGATTCTCCGAATCCGCGCCGCTATCATAAAAACGGACCGGCGCGCAAACGCCGGCCCGCATAGCCCTTGCGGGCAATCACTGATTCAACAACTGAAGCATCCCGCCAAGCGCGGCCCATTGCGCATGCGTCAGCCGGGCGCACGCGCGCAGCACGGCCTTGGCGGTTTCGTTCTCACCCTCCATCAGCTCGGCCAGCACGGGGAGGACGCCGTCGTCCGGCGCGGCAAACATTTCGCCCGCGCCGCTTTTCAGCCATCCATAGTCAACGCCAAACTCCCCGCAGATCAGCCGGACAACCGGCTCGGAAGGCGCAACGCGGCCCACCTCAAAGCTCGCCACCACATCGCGGCTCACGCCAATGCGCGTCCCAAACTCCGGCTGCGTCATGTGGAAGTGTTTGCGTATCGCGCGGATTCTGTCCTTCATCCCCTTCACCTCGTGCGCATTGTAACACACTAAAACGTGGTTGTCCACACGAAATGATGATCCAAAAGCGTAATACTCCGAAACAACAACCCGTCGTTCCCCATAGCAAATGCCGCGCCGGAGGGGACCGCGCGGCATTTGCTATGGGGAGGGCGGCGCTGATTTGGAAAATCGGCTGCCATAAAGGGATTTCGCAAGAAATCCCCACCTTGATTGTACAATGATGCGTACTCCGCGCAGCGAGATTATGCTTCCGTCAACCGTTCCAGGCCCGTACCCGTACAGGCTGTGGGCGCTTGGGCAAAATGAGTCGCCTGAGCAAGCCCAGTACATTCATCCACATGCTAATCTCCTTTCGTACAATGCCTATTATACGCGCCAATGTGAACCCCGTATGACGGAGGCGTAAACGATTGCGTCATTTTCCGTTCCTTTCCCATCCAAACCACTCTCCGCACAAAAATCCCCTAAAAGTGAAACCCCACACCCGCCAGGGCCATCTTATAAGGGTAAGATCGATTTTACCGGCATGGATACAGCCATCAACAACGAAGGGAGCACCCGATGACACAGGCGGAATTTGCCGACCGGATCGTCGCCATGCAGGGCACGCTGTACCGCGTGTCCACCGGCATCCTGCCGGCGCTTCACGACCGCGAGGACGCCGTCCAGGCGTGCGTGGAAAAGGCTTGGCGTTCCCAGGGGAAGCTCCGCGACGACACGGCCATGCAGGCGTGGGTGATCCGCATCCTGATCAATGAATGCTACGGGCTTCTGCGCAAACGCAGGCACGAAGTCCCCACCGATGTGCTGCCGGATGTGGTTTCCACGGAACGCGAGGTTCTGGCTGACGCCAACCCCGACCTGTATCAGCTTTTTACCGCCCTCCCGGACAAATATCGGCTCCCGATGTTGTTGCACTATGTCGAGGACTATCCCGTGCGCGAGGTCGCGGTCATTCTGCGCCTCCCCGCGGGCACCGTCAAAACCCGCTTGATGCGCGGGCGGGCAGCCCTGAAAAAAATAATCGCCGCAGAGGAGGCGTTGGCATGAATCGGCGTGATTTGGAGACCATGTTCGGCTCCGTTCCCGACAGCTTTGAGAGGCGCGTCGCCTGCGCGCTGCGGCGGACGAAAGAGGAAGAAGTCATGAAAAGAAAAATTCCGGCAGCCCTTGCGTTCGCCCTGGTGCTGATCCTGACCGCGGGCATCGGGCTCGCCATCGGCAGCAGCTTAGGCGTGCTCAGCTTCATCGAAAAAAACGCGCCCCTGTCCGAGGCGGCCAAGGAGGCCATCCAGACCGAATTCACCCAGGAGGGCGGCAACCTGGCCGACGTAGCTGTCCGCGTCCGCGACGCCGTGTCCGACGGCAAGTCGCTGTTCATCACCGTGGAGGCCAAGGCCAAGAAGCCGGACGACGTGCTTCTCGCTACCAATGACTACATCGGCCCGGAGCCGTGGGTGTCGGTCAAGAAGCAAAAGGAGGATATTGATTCGCTGATTCGGGGCCGCGATACGGATTCCTTGCCCCGCTGGGCGGACATCCGCCCGGATCAGACGATTCATTACGTGTCAGCGTGCGACCAATTGGACATCGTTTCCGGCGCGGATGACACAAACCTGACCCCTGGCGCGGGCTATAGCTGGCGGTATGAGGGCCTAGATACGCTTGTGTACAACATGGTCGTGGACCTCTCGCGACTGAAGAACCCGGCCGAGGAGCTCGTGATCGATTTCAACCCCACGGTTTTTGAGCAGCAACCGATGGACACGCCCAACCTCCCGGAGGGTGCCGTAGTTTCGCACTTTGCCTCCTGCTGGAAGTCTAAAGAGACCGTCCCTTTGACCGCCCGCGTCAAGGCCGGCAAGATGGAGGCCCGACGCGCCGTGGCCGAGGTCCCCATCCTGTTTGGCGACGTCGAAATCACCCTGCTGGAGATCACCACCACGCCGCTTGCCTCCTACGCGAAAATAGCCAAAACATTCCATAACCAGGGCAACCGGTCAAATTACTTCCTGCTAAAGGATGAGAATGGCGAGCTCTACCAGGATCTTGTCATCAACCACATCTATGCCCAGGGCCCGAACCCGGGCGGCGACTGGGATGACATCCCCCTCGAAACCATCTATGCCCGCAGAGGCGACTTGCCAAAGACCATCACCCTGCACGCGATGCCGATGGGCGCGGACCCGGACCCGAACGCCAAACTCCCGGACGACCTGATCATTCCCCTCACAGAAGTCCCGTAACCCGGCAAACCCTCGTATCAGCCCGAACCACAGCCGAAAGGGGCCGTCTCCCGGCCCCTTGGTTTTCCACCCCGTACATCCAAACCCGACAAAACCGCACGCCGCATGAACAATTATCGACAAACGTAGAATACAATCAAGACAACTGTCGAACGTTGACCACCCAAGGTGCGCCTGATGTGAAAGCTGTCGGGCGCGGAACGTCGCATCGCGCAACACCGAAACGGCAGGGGTTTGCCAAACCCCTGCTACGGCGCGGTGTCCAGACCGCACGCCGGGCGCGTTGCTCAAACGCCCGTGCCGCAGGCAACGGAATCAATCCCCAAAGCCTTTTCTCTTGACAGTTAGCGGTTTCATCCGCAGAAACACAATAACGAAAGCGATAAAGGAGCAAACGCATGATTCGCACATATATCACCAAAACCCTCGCCCTGGTATTGACGGTTGGCGCGCTTGCCGTGTCTCCGCTCGCCGCCCTCGCGTCGGACCTGTCCCCGCAGCGCGACCCCAGGTTTTTGATGCCGGGGGAAATACCCGGCGGTGCCACCACCGTGCCCACCGGCAACTATTACGCACCCACGACCATCACACAGGGCACCCGTGATTTCCGATTTTTAACCTCGGAGGAGTTTTCGAGCGGCATCTACGGCGGGTCCGCGCAGGGCACCCGTGACGCCAGGTTCCTGACCCCGGGGCAAATGCCCGGCGGCGGCACGTCCGGCAACGGCGTCCGCATCACCGGCGAGGCGAAGATCGCCAACTGCAAGGAGTGGGTCAACGTCCGCCCCGACCCGTCCACCCGCAACAAGCCTCTCGGCAAGGCATACCTGGGCGCCACGCTCAACGTGCTCTACTGGGATAGCACGGGTACCTGGGCGTACACCCGCTACAACGGATACGGAGAAACCGGCTGGATTTCCGGCCAGTTCATCCGCCGCTAAACTATTTTGATCGCACGAGGGCGCGCCGCAACGTGCGCCCTCGCTTCGCGCGGCAGGGCGAAGCACAACATATAGACAAAGCGAGGGTCGCCACCACATATTTCCAAAAAGTTACAGATTTATTTCCCGTATAGCAAACCAAACGGCGTTTTGTAACGTCTAATAGGTGGAACCATTTTCCAGATGGATTGACTGCTTTGACGACCCTCGAAAGGAGCATACCCATGACGCGCAAACAACGCCTGCCAGTTGCCATGATACTCGCCCTGCTGGCGATCATGCCTTGGACCGCCCACGCCAGCAATACCTACTCGCCGTCCTATTACCAAGGCGTGCCGGATTCCCGCTTCGTCATCCCCGGCAACCAGCAGCCGAGCGTGCCCACTGGCGGCAATACCTACTCGCCGTCCTACTATCAAGGCGTGCCGGATTCCCGCTTCGTCATCCCCGGCAATCAGCAGCCGAGCGGAACCACCGGCGGCAACACCTACTCACCGTCCTCCTACCAGGGCGTGCCGGATTCCCGCTTCGTCATCCCCGGCGGCCAGCAGCCAAGCGGAACCACCGGCGGCAACACCTACGCCACGCCCTACGGTCAGGGCCAGCCGGATTCCCGCTTCATTACCTCCGGCAGCCAAAACGCGGCGCAATCGTCCGGCGGTCCCCGCATCACCGGCGAGGCGAAGATCGTCAACTGCAAGGAGTGGGTCAACGTCCGTTCCGACCCCTCTACCCGAAGTAAACCCGTCGGCAAGGCATACCTAGGCGCAACGCTCAACGTGCTCCAATGGGACAGCACGGGTACCTGGGCCTATGCCCGCTACAATAGCCAAGGGGACACGGGTTGGATCTCCGGGCAATTCATCCGGAGATAACGAGGGTTTACCATAAATAGAACGGGTGCCCGGGGGATACCGGGTGCCCGTTCGCGCATTTGGCCCTGGCGTAGCCCTACGCCGCGTCCGCCAGCCCCTCCATCAAATCCTCCCGGTGAATCAGCCGTAGCAGGTTCTCATACCCGATCTGCCGCGCCGCGTCCTCGCTCAGCAGGTCCAGCAGCGCGCCATATTTCATAGCGGTCGGCCCATAGCTCGCCCAGTGACCCACCACGTCCGTGCCGATCAGCACGCGGTCCGCATGCCGCTCCATGAACGCCGCCCACTTCAAAAGCGCCTCATCGGACTGCGCGATGTAGTCGTCATACACCACCCAGGAGATGTCCACATACAGGTTCGGATACCGCGCGAACAGTTCGTCGAAAATTTCCATCAGGCGCGGCATGTCCACCCGGCGGGAGATGCCCATGTGCGCCCAGATGATATTCACCGCCGGGTTGTGCTCCAACGCGCGCCGCATTTCTTCCAGGTAGATCGGATCCTGCATATACGACCCCGCGATGTTGTGGTGGATCAGCACCGGCATGTTAAGCTCCGCCGCCAGGTCATACACGGCGAAAAAGGTCTTGCTGTCCGCGTGCGGCGCTTCGCCGTAGGTCAGCGCGGTCAGGTCGTCATGCCTGCTCATCACCTCGCCGATGCCCACAAACGTGTCCGGGTACAGGTCGATCAGTTGGCGGATATAGTTCGGCGCGTTCCGGTCGTTGGCGTTAATCCCGCAAATAAACGGAAAGAACCGCTCGCGAACCTCCTCCGGCTGCCGCGCCAGCTCCGCGGCCAGGATATAGTCCGTCGCGGGGTTATAGTATGCCCGCGCGTCGTCGCTCAGGTAGTACGTGGGCGCGGCCGGCGCGTTGTCGTCCCACTGCTTGGACATCGCCATGCCGAACACCGCCGCGTAGCGCACGTTTGCCTCATCCATCCGCTCCACCAGCGCGGCAAAGCCGTCCGTCTTTTGCAAAAAATCCAGATAGTGCAGGTGCGCGTCGATCAAGGGGTATCCCTGGTTCTCCCCGCCCGCCAGCGCGCCCTGCGCGCACAGCGTGATGGTCAGCGCGCACGCCAGCACGGCCGCGATTCGTCCCTTTCGCATCTTGATGCCATCCTCCTTCGTTTGAGTCCATTCTTCATTTTTGCATAGCTTATCACGCCGCGCAATTTGTTACAATATAAAGTATTTGTGTAACCGTTTTGAAACCCCGCTTTGCATTCCCCGCGCCGCCATTGTATAATACGCTCAAATCATACCGGGAGGCTGCCCATGTTCATCGCCGACCTGCATATCCATTCCAAATACTCCCGGGCGACCAGCCGCGACTGCGTCCCGGAAATGCTGGACCTCTTCGCCCGCCGCAAGGGTCTGGACCTGATCGGCACCGGCGATTTCACCCACCGCGTCTGGCGGCAGGAGCTGGCGGAGAAGCTTATCCCCACCGGCGACGGCCTCTACCGCCTCCGGGCGGATCTCGTCCAGCCCGGCGGTGTTGCCGCGCCCGTCCGCTTCATCGTTTCCGGGGAGATCAGCTCCATCTATAAGAAGGACGGTCGCGTCCGCAAGGTGCACAATGTCATCCTGCTGCCCGGGCTGGAGGCGGCCGAGGCGCTTTCCCGCCGCCTGGAAGCCATCGGCAACCTGCAGTCCGACGGCCGCCCCATCCTAGGTCTGGACAGCCGCGATCTGCTCGAAATCACGCTGGAAACCTGCCCAGACGCCGTGTTCATCCCCGCGCACATCTGGACGCCGCACTTCTCCCTGTTCGGCGCGTATTCCGGCTTTGACACCATCGAGGCGTGCTTCGGCGATCTGACCGGCCACATCCACGCGCTGGAAACCGGCCTCTCGTCCGACCCGCCGATGAACTGGCGGCTGTCTGCGCTGGACCGCTTCGCCCTCGTCTCCAATTCCGACGCGCATTCGCCCGCCAACCTCGCCCGGGAGGCCAACCTCTTTGACACAGAGCTGTCCTACGCGGGCCTCGCGGGCGCGCTGAACCACCCGAACGGCGATTTCCTCGGCACGCTGGAATTCTTCCCGGAGGAGGGCAAGTACCACTTCGACGGCCACCGGAATTGCGGAATTTGCCAGCAGCCGGCGGATACCATCGCCTCGGGCGGCAAATGCCCGGTCTGCGGCGGCCGGATCACGGTTGGCGTCCTGCACCGCGTGGAGGCCCTGGCCGACCGGCCGGAGGGCTTCACTCCGCCCGGCGCGCGCCGCTTTGAAAGCCTCGTCCCGCTGCCGGAGGTCGTCGCCGCGTGCACCGGCTTCTCACCCGTCAGCAAGAGGGGCGCCGCCCTGGCGGAGGGACTGCGGTGCGCGCTCGGGCCGGAGTTGTTCATTCTGCGGCAAGCGCCGCCGGAGGACATCGGGCGAGCCGCCGGTCCCGCCGTGGCCGAGGGCATCCGCAGGCTTCGCGCCGGGGAAATCCGCGTCCGCCCCGGCTTTGACGGCGAGTACGGCAAGGTCAGCATTTTAAGCCCCGATGAGATCGCCGCGCTGTCCGGCCAAACCCGGCTTTTTCTCGGCGGCATCCCGCCCGTTAAACCGACCGGGGCAGTATCCAAACCGGCGTCAACGCCAAACAGCGCGCCCAAAACCGACCAATCCACCGCTGCGGAAGCAGTCCCACCGCCGACCGCGCCTGACGCCCTCAACGCCGAGCAGCGCGCCGCCGCGTTCTCCGAGGCCCGCGTCACCGCCGTGATCGCGGGTCCCGGCACCGGCAAGACCAAGACGCTCGTGGCCCGCGCAGCCCACCTCATTGAGGAACGCGGCGTGCCCCCCGCCCGCATCGCCGCCGTCACGTTCACCAACAAGGCCGCCGGCGAGATGCGCGAGCGCCTGGCGCGCCAGTTCGGCGGCCCACGCGCGGTTCGGGCCATGACGGTCGGCACGTTCCACGCCATTTGCCTGGGGCTGCTCCGGAAGGGCGGCATGGAGCCGGTGATCCTGGACGAGGCCGCCGCGCAGGCCACGCTCGCGGAGGTCATCCGGGACACAGGCGTGAAAATCTCCGTCCGGGATGCCATGTCGGCCATCTCGCTGCGCAAGTGCGGCGTGGAACCCACAGACGCGCCCGCCGCGCTTGATACGCTGTATGACGCGTACCGCGACCGCCTCCACACCGACGGCGCGATGGACTTTGACGATATCCTGCTGGCGGCGCTGGATGCACTCGAGGATGGGGGAGGGGATACCGCGATCCCGGCCGCGCCCGCGTTCGACCACCTTCTCGTGGACGAATTCCAGGACATGAACCCGGTGCAGTACCGCCTGCTGCGCAAATGGGCGGAAAAGAGTCAAAGCGTGTTCGTCATCGGCGATCCGAACCAGGCCATCTACGGTTTTCGCGGCTCGGACGCGCGTTGCTTTAACTGGCTTCGCCAGGACTTTCCCGACCTGGCCGAAATCGCGCTCGCCCGCAACTATCGTTCCACGGCCGAGGTGCTCGCCGCCGCCGCGCCCATCGTGGCCGTCAGGGAGAAGGATTCCTCGCGGACCCCTCCTACGGCGTTCCATGCGATAGACCCGTGTCGCCCCGGCGGCAAGGATTCTTCGCAAAACCCCTCTGATGGCGCGGAGTCTGATCCTCCCGTCGCGCCCGATGCAGCGAACGTGGCAACCCCCTGTCACCATGGCGGAACGCCCTCGCCTATGGCGTCCGGCAGCGGCGTGGAGGCGGGACTTCCCGTCGCGCCCGATGCAGCGAACGTGGCAACCCCCGGTCATCCCGGCGAAACGCCCGCGCCCGCGGCGTGCGGCCGAGGCGGGAACTCCTCGCGGAACCCCTCCGGCGGCGAGGATTCGGGAACCCTCGCCGCGCCCGATGCAGCCAACGCGGCACCCTCCCACCGTCCCGCCACCCCTCCCACGCTCATCGCGGAGCGAGGGAGCGGAGGCCGCATCCGCCTAATCCTCGCGGGTGACGCGGCGGCGGAAGCCCGCTTCGTCGCCCAGGAAATCGCCCGTATAATCGGCGGCATCGACATGCTGAACGCGGTCACACCTGTCCGCTCATCGCCGCCGCGCGCCTTTTCCGACATCGCCGTGCTCTACCGTACGAACCGTCAAGCCGCCGCGCTGGAATCCAGCTTCGTCCACGCGGGCATTCCGCACGTGGTTGCGGGCCGCGATGCCTTTCTCACGGACCCGGATCTGGCGAAGGCGCTGGCCTTCTTCCGCCTGCTGCTGAACCCCAAGGACACAGCCGCGCTACGCGCCTGCCTCACCAGCCTTGCGGGTTGCGCGCCGGAACAGGGATCGGCGCTGCTGTCCGCGTACCGAAACACGGAAAAGACCCTTGATGCCCTGGCCCGGACGCTCTTGGGCGACGCAGCACCCACGTTCGCACTCGGCGCGCTGGCGGCGCAAATCAGTGAATACGGCCCCAAGGCGCACAAAGAAAAACCGCGCAAGCTGATCGCGCGGTGGCTGGCGGAACAATTCCGGCTCCCAGAACAATCGCTACCCCCGGAACACCCCCCGGGAGAGACCGACTGGGCGGACAAGTTGCTCCGCACCGCCGTGTTCCACGACACGATGGGCGACCTGCTCCGCGCCATCACCCTCGGCGGGGAGGCCGACCTCGTCCGCTACGGCGGCGAGTGGCCGGGCGTTCTGGAGAAATCCCCTGATGGCGTGGATTCAGGAAATCCCCGCCGCGCCCGGTTCTCCAAATCCGCGTCGTCGCGGTACGCCCCGGACGCCGTCACCCTGATGACGTTCCACGCCGCCAAGGGTCTGGAATTCCCCGCCGTGTTCCTCTGCGGCGTCACGGACGGACTGATTCCTCACCGGGGAAACGGCGGCCGCCCGGCATCCGAGGCGGAGGAGCGCCGCCTGCTCTACGTCGGCATGACGCGCGCGAAGGACGAGCTGATCCTCGTCGCCCCCGGCGCGCCGTCGCCGTTCCTCGAGGACATCCCGGCCGCGCTGGCGGAACGGGAGGTCCTACCGAAGAAGGCGGCGGCGCGGGCGCGGCAGGTGAGCTTGTTCGAGTAGGGGAGAGGCAGTGGTAGGGATGTGTTGTGGAAATCCCCGGGTATTGCCGCGCCGCCGTCACAGAAGCCGCCCTCACCCCGCCGCCACCCGCGCCAGCGCGCAGCCCATCTGCCGGGCAACCGGCCGGTAATCCCCGAGCAGGCTCTCCCGGATTTCAAGCAGGCGTCCCTTTTCCGGCGTGCTGACCATGCCGTCTGTGGTAGCGTTTAGGATCGCCTGGGACAGCGCGGGCAGGCTGAACACCCGCAGCGGATCGACCCCGGCGTCCGCCGCCGCGACCTCCAGGAGCGCCACCGCCAGGTCGCCGTAGTCATATCCCTTCGAAAGCCGCAAATACGCGCCCAGCTCGGGCAGCACGCGCTCAAACAGCAGGCGCTGGGGCGGCAGATCAGGCAGCGGGAACGCGCCGCGCAGGTCCGAAATCAGGCTGTCCGGGAGCGCCATCAGAAGTTGCCCCGCGTCGCGCGTGTGATCGGGCAGAACATAGTAGCTCTGCCCCCGAAGGCCCCACAGGAACCTCAGTGTATCTAGATAGCCAATCCGCATGTTGCGCGCGGCCAGCGCGTTGTCAAACGCCATGATGTTGCCCAGATCGCGCGAAGGCGTGATGACGGTGATCTTCGCGTCGGTCCTTGGCAGGCGATACAGCCCGGGCGCGACCGTGCGGATGGCGATCACCTCGTCAAAGCCGCCATCGGTCAGCAGGTTCATGGGGCAGTTGTTGTACAGCCCGCCATCCACAAACGTGTTTTTGCCGATCACCTCCGGCTGAAACCCCGGAAACGCCGCGCTGGCCATCACATAGCTGTGCAGCGCGCCCTCCGGGATGTCGCCCAGGAGCAGTTGATACGGCCGCAGCTCGTTGACGCATACGGTCACAAGCCCGTACAGCTTGCCGGAGGCGCGCAGGCGCGGCTCGTCCACCAGATCGGCGATCATGGCCTTCATCCGCGTGGTATCCACACCCCTGCGGCCCCCCGGCCGGCGCAGATCCTCGACCAGCCTGCCGACATCCGCCACAAGGTCCCCCGTAAACGGCGACCGCTCGCCCAGCCCCAGCAGCCACACCACCGGGTCGCTGAACAGCATCTGCGGCGTGACCTCCCCCCACATTCGCGCCAGCCTGTCAAAATCGCCCTGCGCCAGCACCGCCGCGTTGAGCGCGCCAATCGACGTGCCCACATAGCCGTCAAACGCGTACCCGTTCTCATACAGCGCCTTCATCGCGCCCACATGGAACGCGCCGCGCGCGCCGCCGCCCTCCAATGCCACGCCGATCATCGGGATCAAGCCCCCCATCGCTTTCGTATGAGCACAGTATACCATGAAACAAGTCGCGGTTACACGTCTCGGTTGTCCGCGAAGCGGTTTGTGTCCGGTTTGTGATATTGTGTTACAATAGGCATTACAACATTACAAAAGAAAAGGAGCAACTGGTTTTGACCGGAAGGCAGGGATTTCTTGCGAGCCCCCCTTATGGCGGCCGATTGTACCAACCAGCGCCGCCGCCGAGGCAAAATCAGTTCCACGGACATGAAGAAAGCATACTGGATCGTTCTCGGCGTCGCGCTGCTGGGTCTTTTTTCCGGCACATTCGCCGATGTACAAATCTCACAGGCGTTCTCCTCGCCGGACAGCCCGTTCGGCCACTTTTTCGCAACCGCGGCCATGGCGCCCATCTTTGTCCTGTTCCCCATCGCGGCGGGCTTGCTGTTTGGCGCGCTGCTGGTGCAGTTTGGGGAGCTGCGCGTCGTCGGCCGCATTCTGAGCGCCGCGCTGGAAGGCTTCGGCGTGTTCGTCACCTTTGTCACCATCAAGGGCTTTAGCGGCAGCCGCCATTTGCACGGCCTCCCCTTTGAATCGCTTGTGATCCTTGTGATCTGCGCCTTTTTGCTGGCGGCGGCGCTGGGCGCGTACGCCTCGCGCGGATACCCCCGGCAGGTGCTTGCCGCCGCGCTGATTGGCGTCGTCGCGGTATGCGGAAGCCGCTATCTGCTGGATGCCTTGAAAAACATCTGGGGAAGGCAGCGATTCTGGACCATGGACAATATCCAGGCCCAGTTCACCGCGTGGTATCTGCCCCAGTTCCCCTCCCCGGAACGCATGGCCGACATGGGGGACAAGATCAAATCGTTTCCCTCGGGCCATAGCCTGGGCACCATCAGCGTCCTGTGGCTCAGCCTGTTTCCGTCCTTCCTCGGCGTTTGCCAGAAACGCAAGGCTATCTGGACCAACGGCATCACCGCCTTTGCCCTGTGCTTTTGGCTGCTGACCGTCGTTTCCCGGGTGATCCTGGGGGAACACTTCCTGTCGGACGTTTCCGTGAGCGGCCTCGTTTTTCTGGTGATTTTCCTGGCGCTCACCGCCGTTTCGGACCGCCTTTGCGCGTGGATCTATGGAAAAAAGGCGCTCGCCATGAAGGAGGACATCCATGAATCATACACAATTGGCCGGTGAACTGAAGCTGGCACATGGATTTTTGTCGCTTACCAGGCTTCGGGAGATCAGCCCGGATGCCACGGAGGGCGCTGAGGCGGGCTGCGCGCTGCGCATGCTGAACCGCTGCTTCGCCGGGGAAACCCTGCTGCTTCACGGCGGCTCGCTCGGCTGCGCGGGCGCTGGGGCGGGTTTCGGCTTCACGGACGGCCTCCCGGAGGTGCCCGGCGGGTTCGGGCATTTCCTGTCGATGGGCCGGGGCGAAGGGTATCCGCCGGGGGAAAGGGTGAAGTGCTCCCCGGAGCTGGGGGAGGAAATGCTTTTGGCGCAGCCCCAGGGGGTGATGGCGGGCTTTCGCGGCATCCGGATCAAGCCCTACGCCACGGACGACGCGGCGGATGTGGTCACCGCGCTGGTGACCATGGACCAGCTCGCGGCGCTCATCCACCTGTTCTGCTACCGCTCTGCGCGGTACGATGACGTGATCGTTCCCATGGTGTCCGGCTGCGCGTCGGTGTTCCGGATTCCCTTTGGCGAGCTGGACCAGGGAAGCCGCCGGGGTGTGGTGGGCAATATCGACGTGTTCTCGCGGCCGCATTTTCCGGCGGGCACGGCCTTTTTCACGGTGCCGGGCACGGCGTTCGCGCAAATGCTGGCGGACGCGGAGGAGAGCATGCTGGCGGCGCCGATCTGGAAGGGCGTGCAGGCGCGGCTTTGACGTAAGGAGCCTTTCGCCGCGCTCATTCCCCAAACGCAAAAAGATACAGATACGCCGACCCAAGCGGCTTTGGCGCGCAGAACAGCATCACGCGCGTATCCTGGTAAAAGGCGACCGTATCCTCGATCGCGAGGGGGTTGTGGATCGTATACGTCCGGATGCTTTCGCCGGTCCGAATGTCGAGAATCGTCACGGTGCCCGGATCGTCGCTGTCGTGGGGGTCCTCCCTCCACAGGTGCGCCAGCAACGTGCCGTCCGGCGAAATGTCGAAGCTGCTGCGGTCGTCATTCCACCAGGAATAGACGACCTGCCCGAACGCGTCCTGCACCGTTTCCGGCAGCGGGGAGGATTCGTAGGTGTTGGCATCCGCTTGCAGCACTTCGCCCAGGAGCGTGTCCCCCGCCATGCCGAAGAACGCCCCGCGCCCCGTGATCCGGTGATCCGTGCGCGTCCGCAGGTCATAAACGCCAAAGCCCGCGCCCCATTCCCAGCCGCTCACCGTGTAGATGAAACGATGCTCGTCCAAAGGCTCGTAGACATAGAACTCGCGGATCGAATCGATTGAGCCGTCCGGCTCAAACGGGTAGAACTCGAATTCGCGCCCCTCCGGCGCTTCCGGCAGTTCGTCCCAGAAGGGCACATACTTCGACGCCATGCCGCCGGAACCCCCGGAACCGGCGGCCGTCGCGGCGAATCCTTGGATCAGCAGATCCTCCGCGCCGGTGGCCAGGTCAACGGCGTAGAGGCTCCCGTCGTCCCCCGTCCAGACAACCGTCTTGCCGCCGGGCATGACCGTGCGCCAGCTTTGCGTGAAGTAGCGGATATCCACCGTTCCGTCCGGCGAAACGCTGGCCGTGACGCATTCGTCAGGGCCGAGGTAATGCGAAGGCATGCCTTCATCCTCCCGCTCCCACCACGACGTGAACCACAGGGAGAACACGCCGTCGTCAAAGCTCTGTCTGCGCAGATAATCCGCGTGCGGAACCCGCGTGCGGGAAAGAATCGAGCCGCTTCGCATATCCCAAACAATGATCTCGCGATCCGTGTTGGAGGACTGCCATGGGTTTCGCAGGATCACGCAGACATCCGCGCTCAGCATCCAGGCGCGTTCCACGTCCAGCACATCGTCGCCCAGGACCGTCCGCAGGTCGATTTCCGTCGCGCCTTCGGGCACGATGCGCGAATCCACCCGCGAATCCGCATTCGCAGGGCTTTGAAACAGGCACAGGAGCAGGGAGAGCGCCATCAGCGGAAGTACCAACCGCTTTTTCATTGTGTTTTCACCACCACTTCGTAGGCAGAAAGACCACGCCCTCCGCGCGCACATAGCCGTCGTGTGTCAAAATCCAGCCGTCCTCCGCCGCCATGTCGATGTCGAGCTCCGCGCCGTTCTCCAGCCTGCGGAGGATGGGCGCATCCAGTGAAGGGTACGCGTAGGCGGGCAGCAGCGCGGACAGCGCGGGCAGTTTCGCATAGGCACTGTAGGCGCTGCGGTAACCATGGTTCGTCAGATCGGAAAGCAGGGCATAGCCCCGCGTACCATCGGCCGTGGACGCGCGGCACCAGGGGCCTAGCGTGGCCCGAACGGTCAGCGCGTCGCCCTTTTGCAGGGTGAGCAGGTGCTCGGCGCTGGTGGACGGCTCCGCATACAGCGGGGCCTCCCGGCGCTGGTCCATGGTCTGCCCCAAGGGCCATATCTGATGCCGTTCCTTGACGACGCGGCATTTTTCCCGTGGGAGATACACGGTGCGCCCGCCGATCTGGCCGAGGTGAAAGCCGTTTTCCTCGCCCAGCAGCAGGAAGGCGCTTCCTTCCGGGTAGGGGATCGCGCGGGCGTCCATGCTCGGGCTTTCGTAGGCTAACACGTTCTCCCCCGCCTCGCCCAGGAGGATGGCGTAGCGGTAGCCTTCGCGCGCCAGCTCCACCTGATCCGGGAAACAGTAGGGGAGTGATTCCGCCTCGGCAAACTCGTGCCCGGGGCTGCCCTCCTCCACCACGAGGAGAAGCTCATCCGCCGTCCTGCCCGTAAAGCCGGGGGAATAGGTAAAGCAGGCGGGATCAAACGAGGAGATGTCGGCGGGAATCCAGATTTCCATGCGTTCGACCTCGGCAACGCGGTCGGGCGCGTCCCATTCATACCAGCCCAGCTCCATCATCTCGCTGAATCCGACGATCTGGCCCACGTGCTTTAAGCCCCTGGGCAACACGAGTTTCTCAATGCGCGTGCAGTTTTCAAACGCATAGTCCCCAATCCGGGTGATGGTGGGCGACAGGGTCAGGGCGGAGAGCGCGCTGTTGCCCTGAAACGCCCGCTCGCCGACCGTGACCACGCCCGGAACCATGTGGACCTCGCGCAGCGTTTTGTTGGGCAGGAAGGCATACGGCGCGATATGCAGCGTGTCCCTCGGCACCACATAGGAATCGCCGTGCATCGGCGGCCGCGCGTAGAGGATGGTTCCGTCGCGGCTGAAAAGCACGCCGTCGATGGCTTGGAAATCGCGGCTGTCCGCGGCGACCTCAAAGTCGCGAAGGCCCGCGAGGCCGAAGAAGGCTTCTTCCGCGAGCGGTGCCCTGAGCGACGCGGGGAGGACGAGCGTTTCGATGGCCGTACAGCCGTACATGGCGTAGGGCGCGATGCGCTCCGTGCCTTCGGGGAGGGTGAGCGTGCCCTTTGTGGCGGGCGGGACGCGCAGGAGTTCCTTGCCGTCCTTGGTGTAGAGGAGGCCGTCCATCGCGGTCAGCTCGCTGTTCTCTTCGGATACGATGATGCGCAGGTTACCCTGGCCGGCATGCCAAAGGCTTCCCTTTCCGTACGCGTAAAAGGCGTCTTCGCAATTGTCGCCATCTTCCATGTTGAGTTCATAGATGCTTCGATCCGTCCAGTCGGCGCCTGCGGGAATGATGATCTCCGTGAGGTTCGGGCATTTGATGTCGTAGCTGTACTCTAGGGCGTCGGCGGTCAGCGGCAGGACAAGCGTTTCAAGGTATTCGCTTTGGAGGCTGCTCACCCATTCAACCGTGGGAAGCAGGGTGTAGCTCGCGTCCTTCCTGCCGGACGGGTAGACATAGAGCGATTCATCATCGCGGCTATAAAGCACGCCATCCACGGTGTGCATGCCGGTATTTTGTGGGGAGACGATGATCTCCTGAAGATCCGGCACATCAATACGCAGATCATACAGGGTGTTAGGCAGCTCGATGCGGGTCACGGTGTTGGACTCGATCTTCGCAATTTTGACTCCCTCGGGGATGATGCAGACGGTTTCGCCGGGATGGGTTTCGTCGGTGAATAGGAAATCGCGGGTGCTGTCATCGGTTTCCTTCTCGCCGCCCTCCCGGGCGGGTGGCGAGGAAACCGTGACGTTTGGACTGCTTCTTACAGTGTAGCGTAGTTCGTAGGGTTCTTCATTCTCGCGGACGATAAAGCCGGTGAGCGCCGGGCAATCCAGAAGGTAAACATGATAATCGTCATAAAAATCAAGGTAGGAGAAGTGGGTGGTCGCGCGGATGTCCACGGTCCGCAGCGCGGGAAAGTGCGCGAGGTATACGGAACGAATGCCCGTCACGCCTTCCTCCACGAGGATGGATTTGGCCATGCCGCCCTCCCAGCGTATGCTGTCACACTGGACGGGTCTGCCGTCAATTTCGGCATGCACCACGATCCGCTCCGCGTCCGGCATAAAGCCGGCCACCGTGGCCGCGTCCCCCCGGAGAAAATAGACGACGCCATCCTCAAGATGGAAGCGTTCGCCCATGTTTTCGGGCGACATGGGGGTGTCCCCGCCGAGCGCGCTTCCAAAGGGGAGCAGGCAAAGGATCAGCAGAAGAGGCAAAAGCGGTTTCTTCATAACAATCCGTCCTTCCGTAAGGTAGGGATTTCTGGCGAAAACCCCTCGGTATTGTCACGCTGGCCCGAAGGGCCAGCGTTCTGTACCTCGGCGCACCTTCGGGGCGCTGTATCCGCCGCCCTTCGGCATTGTCGCGCTGTGCGCATTCGCGCCCATCACTCTGTGCCGCAGGGCACCTTCGGGTCGCTTCATCGCCCACTGGCGCGCTTCCCTCCGGTGTTGGCGGCGCTTCCCTCCGGTGCCCCTTATGGCGGCCGATTTTTCAAATCAGCGCCGCCATCATTGAGGATCAAGGGGCAGCACGGGCACATAGCCCGCCTGGGCGATGCAGCGCTGGCCCTCCTCGGAGAGCATCCAGTCCAGGAAGAGGCCGCCGGTTTTTTCCCTGTCCTCCGCGCGAATGATGGCGTAGTAGGCGGTGGTGAAGGGGTATTTTCCGCTCCGAAGGTTTTCCGGCGTGGGGGCAACGCCGTCGATGGACAGGACCTTGATGTCCTCATGCCGGTAGAGCGTATCAATATAGTAGAGGTAGGTATAGCCGAGGCTTTGCTCGTCCGTGCGGTATGCGCCGACGGCTTCGACCAGATCGCCCATGCCGATGAAGGTATATTCCTTCCGCGCGGCGGTCATCTTTTTTTCCTGCATGACCAGCTTTTCCATGCCCGTCTGGCTGCCGGAGTTCACGGGGCGCTGGTAGGGCGCGATGAACTTGTTCTCCCCGCCGACCTCGGCAAAATTCGTGATCCCGCCGGTGTAGATGGCTTGAATTTGTTCCACGGTCAGGGAGTCCACGGGGTTATCCTTATGGACGATGAACACAAACGCGTCAAAGCAGACGGGCTCCTGAATGAGGGTCACATCGTGCGCCTTGGCAAGGGCAAGCTCATCGTCCGAAGGCTGTGTGACGAGGATCAGATCGACGGGGTGCGCGTCGTCCAGGACGGCGTTTTCCGAGAGGATTTGCGGGGCAAGGTTGGGCTTTTTTTCGATCAGGTTGACATAGGCGCTATGGGTCTTGTTGAAAAAGACGAAGTTTTCAATGTCCGCGTCAGTCAGGGAGAGGTGTTGGCGCGCGAACTCAATGGCCATGGGCAGTGTCACCGTGGAGCCGTCGATGCTGGGGTAAGCGCCATAGCGCCTGCTCATGAGCGGTTTGTTTCCCACGGTGCCGATGGGTTCCTTGTCGCCCAGTTGAAAGGGGCTGTCCAGGGCAATTTGCCGCCACGTGGCGGGGCGGCCCAGATCCTGGTTGATGTAGGCATAGGAACCCGTTGATTCCGCGTGCGAAAAGGTCGGCAGGAGGAGAAGGACGAGGCATAGCAGCGAGAGAATTTTGCGGCTTTTCACGGTGTACCTCCTTTGATCTCGAACGGAGGGCTTGCCGTCCCTCCGCGTGAAGGGCGTTCAGCAGAAACGATGGGGGAGGGGGGCGGTCATGTGGGAGCGCGGTACTTCAGGATTACAGTATACATGAAAACGGCTTGCATAGAAAGACCGACTATGAGAAGTCGATGTTTACCCTCGGAGCGCTTTTTCTGGTAGAAGGCGGCACGTGCAGGATCATTGAAAGCGGCGACGGTGGCACCCTGGTACAAAGCGTTCCGCAGATAAGGCGAACCACGCTTGGACATCTGGTTATGTGTGGATTCGGATTCGCCGGAGTTTGAGACGGAAGCATCAATACCGGCATAGGCAACAAGCCCAGCACTCTGCGTCATGTAAGCAACATTGTAAGCGCACGCCCACGCGCGTTTCGCCGCGTTTTCAGCCATGAAAAAAAGAAAAACCAATCGGCCATTGAAACACCCTATTGAATAGGGTGTAATGTGAGTGGGTGGAGGATTACACAGGACACGCGAATTTGTGGAATTGCCTGTATTCTTGGACGATTGGAAGCGCCTTGGCCTGTCTGACACAGAATTCCGCCAGCTTGAAAACGAGCTGATGTATAACCCGCAAGCGGGTGCGGTCATCGTTGGCACAGGCGGCGTTCGCAAGCTCCGCAGCCCTCTGCCCGGCAGGGGCAAGAGCGGCGGCGGGCGCATCATATACGTTGATTTTGTTGTTCAAGAAAGAATCTTCCTGCTCGCCGCATACGGCAAAATGTTAAAGAGAACCTAACCATTCAAGTGCGCAACGACTTGGCAAAACTGGTCGAAGTGCTGGAAAAAGAAGCGAAAAGAAGGCGATGACATGAGCGCATACGACAAGGTCAAGGCTGGCCTGAAACAGGCCATCGCCTATGAGCGCGGCGAACTCCCCGCCCGCACGGTGCGCCTCACCGTGGAACCCCTGGAACATTTTGAACCCGCCGAGATCAAGCAGATTCGCGCCAACACGGGCATGACGCAGCGCATGTTCGCCGATGTCATGGGCGTGTCCCTCAAAACCATCGAGGCATGGGAGGCTGGCCGCAACAAGCCCGTCGGCCTTGCCAGCCGGATGCTCTCCATGATGAAGGCTGATCTCAACATGCCCGCGAAAATGAATTTCGTTTCCCATTAACGCTTTGAAGGGTCAGATAATCCCCCGCGGTATTCTGCGGGGGATTGTCTATGTCCACGTCCGTCTATTTTAAGCCCTGCGCCTCCACCGCCACCCATCCCGGGTACGCCTCCTCCAGCATCCGATACCCGCACAGCACCGTCTCCACAACAGCCTCCACGCGTAGCCCCTCGCTCGGCACCCCGTGTGCCCGCGCTCCCATCCACACGTCCCCGCTCTCCCGCGCGCTCCGCAGCAGCGTGCACGCCAGCATGCTTACCGCCGCACACACGATGTCCGGCCCCCCGTCCTTCGCAAACCCCGCGTGCCCCGTCACGCGCAGCTCATGCAGGTTCCCATCCCGCCAATATCGCACCGTGGTCATACGCCCTGCATTTCCGGTATCGGAAGTTGCGGTATGTCCCGTGTTCATAGTTGCAGCAGTTTTTGCAAAACCCTGTCGCCACCCCATAGGGCGAAGGGGGAACAAAACAGTGGGGGGGTCGCTATGTCAAAAATCATCACCTATGACTTATGTACGCCGGGAAGGGACTACCAACCGTTGTATAACGCGATCGCACAGTATTCGAAACGTGCAAAAGTCTGCGAATCCTGTTGGATCGTTAGCGGTGCATCAAGCGCTGCCGACATTGGAAATTACTTGCGTATGTTCCTGGACGCAAACGATCGCTTGTTTGTCGCTGCGTTAACCGGTGAAGCCGCTTATGCGAACGCAATCAGCGGCGACAAACATGTGAGAACAGCAATCAACAGTTATTGCTCCGACAACTAAACCTTGCGCAAAATCCATGCGTCAACTCTCGTAAACGTGATGAACACGAGGTTTGTCCTCGGAGAACAAGAAAAACACGCATGGTTTAATCAACGGAGCGGTTAATTTGATGACGACCGAGAATTCATCCGTCCCGGGCATACTTATGTTCTTACAGGCCAAAAGACAGGCAAAACTGGCCTGGTAAGAGGGTAGGGTGCTCTGTTTCTCGTCAAAATAGCGGATAAACGGAGTTTCAGACGTGAATAGCCTTGTATAACGATAAAAAATTTGTCTGAAAACGCCTGTTTTCAGGCAAATTGTGGTGGAGGCGGGGGGATCGAATTTCCCTCCACTCCATTTCTTACACTAAATGTGAATAAATATTCTCTAATAAAGTGGCGATTTTATTGGATTTATTGAGCGTTCGTATCAATGGCGAACAACCGAAATAAACGCTGGTTAGGGTATAAATTAGGGTAATTAGGGTACAAAAATGTTGTGATAGATCAATAGGCATTTCGAGCGAAGTACGCATGCAATCGGAATGCCTGTTCCCCCGCTGGCGGGGCTTGTAGATTCTCACTGCCGGGGGTGCTGTATGCTGCCCAACGTGACGCAAAGCCGCCAGTAGTGCCCCGATATAGCCTTCACCGGATTGCTCATGGTTCGCGGCACCGGTCCCAACCGCGCAGGGTGCCCGAACTCAATTCGCCCACCTTGCCGGTGAGCAGGGAACGAGGCGGCGATGAGAAGGGTACGACTTCAATTCGCACCCTTGGCCCCGCGCGGAAGACTGGATTGCATCAAAAGGGTATCACTTCAAGATATACCCTTGATGGTGCGCGGGAAGCTAGACGGCTATCAAGGGCGTGCGCTCAACACACACCCTTGACGACGAGCGGGAAGCTGAATAGTGATGAAAAGGGTGTTTACTTGAAGTAACACCCTTGGCGGCTGGCAGGGTTGACGCCTACGAGAGTTATACCCTGCGCTTAACGCAGTGTATATGCGGTCGGATCGGGCGAATACCGTAGCTTAAATCTACTGTATTCCGGCAGCAGGTGGGTTACTCAAATGACCCCACAACCGGTGAATAGGAATGATGACTACAAGAATTTCACCCTGCGTTAAGCGCAGGGTGAAAGTGGCTCACTGGGGCTGAAAAGGCTAACATAAAGTTAGGGTTATCCGACGGCGACGCCGCGACAGGTAGCAGCGCGCAGGCTCGATACAGACAACCGCCTTGCCACCGTCATTTAAACTGACGGTGGTGCATCAATCGGACATCGGACGCCGCCAGCGCGAGCGACAGGGCTAGTTTCAAGCTAGGGTTCCCGACTGGCGGGGCAATGGAAGGAATACCGTAACTTTTACTGACGGAAATCTCCGGGGACCTCGATATGAATATCGACACTTGCCAACCCACCATGACAAATGACCCTCAGAAGCCCGGAAGGATCTCTGATACCGGGCATGTAATCCTCCCTACCCTTCAACATGGAACAGCCGCATGACTTCCTTCTGCGTCTCATACACGCGATCACCGACAAACTCGCAGAAATCGTCTGCCTTGCCGCTGTTCTGATACTTACGGATGGTAGCGGTGTACTCCGTCCGGCAGATCGGCGGGATAATGCCCAGCATGTATCCGTCCTGGATGAGCGCAAGGTTCATGATGAGCCGCGCGGTACGCCCATTGCCATCAATGAACGGGTGGATGGTGACAAACTTCAAGTGCAGCATGGCGGCAAACTCTACGGGGTGATACCTGCCGCGCTCGTTCTGTATCCAGTCCGCAAGCTCCTGCATCAGCGGCTCGATCTCTTGCGGCTGCGGGAAGACGTACTCCGACCCGGACACAACTATCTGCGTTGTGCGCCAGGTCCCAGCGGCTTCCTCGTCTATGCCACGATAGAATAGGCGGTGCATGGCCTTCATATCGTCAACAGTGATCGTCCGCTGCTTAATCAGCGTGAACATGAAGTCGTAGGCTTTGCCGTGCCCCACGGTCTCGTAGAAGTCGCGGATGGGGCGACCGGCGATGGTAAGGCCATCTTCAAGCACTACTTTGGTTTCGCTGATGGTAAGCGTATTGCCTTCCAAGGCATTGGAGGACCACGTGAGGCCGATGCGGTAGTAGTCCTGTAGCTGTTTGAGTATATGCCCCTCGAAGGGGCGCAACTCGTTGATCTTTGCTTGATTGGCGTCCACCTTATCGTAGATGGTCATTTCTGCGCACCTTCTTCCGGGTCACGATCCTCCTGCTTGTCCGGCCACTTCTGAAGCCCCAGGCGGGCCAGTAGGGCCTTGTTTGTGTATCCGTTGAGGGATTCCCCCTCCGCGCTGGCGGCGGCCTCTACGGTGGCTTTGTGGCCCTTTGGGATGACGATTCGGAGACTGTCATAGTTTGCGGAGTTGTACTTGTTCTTATACTGCGTCGATTTCTTGCCCTGCCCTTCGCTCATGGAACAATGCCTCCTCTCCCCTTCTAGCACAAGTATAACAGGAATGATTATCTTGTACAAGTAGTATTGTTTAACGAACATCTTGTACAAGATTCATTCATAATGTCAATTGTATCATCTTGTACAAGATACTATGCTACAGTCACAGAGAACACACAAGGAGGCACCGACCATGACGAAAGCGACAGTATGCCGGACGGCCAACTATCTTGCGGGCACAGGCATGGCACGCAGTGACGCGTTCCGTGCGGCGTGGCTCATGGCAAAGAGGGGAGGCATTGCGAAGGTCTCCGGTGTTACCCTCGGCATCCGCCAGCGGCTGATTTCCCGGCTCACCACCTACGCACAGGATCAAGTGACGATCAGCCTGCAGCGCGACAAGGTAAGCATCTTCGATCCGGACGCTATCGCCGTGGTGGCGAGCGTGGAGGGCAAGGGAAGCGCCACGGTCGGCTATATCCCGGCCAGAACGGCCCCAGGCTGGCCCGCCTGATGGATGCGGGGATTGCTTGCGGGCAGCGCTGGCGGCCATCGTGGGCGGCGCTGGCGGCCTCTCCTACGGCCTGCGTCTGCGGATCGCAATCTAGGGTTACCGAAGCAAGGCACTTCGCGGGGCAAGAGGCCCGGTTCACCGATGATAAAAGCGGCAGTAGACGCCACCCACATCTGCACACAAGGAGTAGTGAACTATGAGCGCAAAAATCAAGGAAGATCGGTTCCTTATTACGCCCGAAGAAGCTATAGCCCTGCGGGAGCATCTGCTGCTGGATGAAATGTTGCACGCTGTCGGGATTGCAAAAGAGTACCGGCGACAGCCACCTCGTCATGATTGGGGCGATTCGCTCCTGTTTGCTACGCTCTATCACGCTGGCTTGATCGACGGAATGCGGCGGGAGCGGTCGAGGCGCAAGGGTGTAAGTTTAACTGACACCCCTCGGGGGTGAATCCGTGGTTGTTGCGGCGTCAGGTGGACGGCGCGCGGGCGCGGTTCGTGAGGCTTGCATTTCCGACAGAGCTTGATCTAGCAGGGTTTACCGAAGTTTCAGACGATGAGCTGCCGTTTTAAGTGGCCCCAGTGGCCCCAAGCCAAAATCAAAATAGGGCCACGGTTAGAAACAACTAACACCCTTATAAATCAACGGTTAGAGGGGTGTGTGGCCCCAATGGCCCCAATGGCCCCAAAAAACATATATCTATAGGGGCGTTTTAATTAACGCGAAAAAGTCAAGTGGTAGACAGTGTGTAATTTAAACTCTCCAAAAGCATGGTATATGTGCGGAAATTTTGGGGCCACTGAAAAAGTGAGGTATATCAACGGTTTTAGGGCAAAAAAGTGGCCACACGATTTGGGGCCACCGGTTTTGGAGGTGAAAAATGGTCGATCGGGCGATTGAGGAGGAGCTGAAACGGGAGCGCGAGCGGCTGCTGCGCATCACCGCGCTGCTGGACGAGGTGCGAGTAGTATGCTCTTCCAAGAGGTGTCGGTTAAAACGACGCCCTTTGCGGCGGCCCGCGTTTTGCGGCGTCGGGGCGCGGGTATGCGCTGGCGGTGCTGACAGGCCCGATAAGGGCGGGCTATGTTCAGCATAGGGCTGCGGAACGGGAACAGTGGCGGCGCCCGAGAGGCTTAACGAGGGAGGCCGCGCTAAGTTCAACTTAGGGCGTCAGGGCAAGGCGGCAGCGAAAGGGGGGGACGCAAAGGATATACCCTGTCGGTATAACTGACACCATCGGGCGCTGTCGAGGGCAAAAATCGGCGCTCAATACCGGCCCCGAGGCTGGCAGCCTTGCGTACGGATGATGCGAATCTCATGGCCGAAAACTCGGCTGTGAAACTCCCGGCATCCGCATGTGCATACGACGCTGCCCGCGAATACCCGCACTTGAAGTGAGCGTATTCCGCCCCTGTGCACGCGTATGTCGTGGATGGGGGGACACATATAGCACCCCATGCCGCACTGCGCCCACGCGCGCTTGCTGTCCTGGGGGTAGTTTCAAGCGACCCCTAAACGTGTGTATCCTGCGGGTCACATTGCCGAAGGATGGACGCGCCAAAAAAACAGGTTTTTCCTGCGAAATTTTTCCTTGCGGGGAAGCAAAAGCCCCAACATTTTATTGGGTACTGACAATAAGAAGCACTGTTTAGTGCATCAAAGAAGCAAGGCACACCGCCAGCACTGCACCGCAGCGACGGCAGCTTGCTGGCGGTGCTGGATTTCGCCTAATCGACGGCGAAATATCGACGTGCTCACGTTCACCTGTTGCCGAAAAGCATATGCAGCCAATCTTGCTTGCTGTGCAGTACCCGACCTATACGCACCTCATCGCCTTCGATCCGATAGAAGATCAAGTACGGCGCGACCACCAGATACCGGTAGCCTGTCTGCACCGGCCCGAGGTCATCCGCTGACACTGCCGTGCCGATCCGTGGGGAATCCGCGAGTTTGGATACCGTAGCATCTATGGCGTCCAGCAGCTTCAAAGCCGCCCCCGGGTCATCCAGCGACACATAGTCAAAGATCGTATCCATGTCGTCAATCGCTGCGTGTGTGTATCGGATGCGATGTTTAGCCATTCTCGATGCGCTCCCGGATTCGCCGCATCACGTCCTCGTGATCCTCCATATCGCCCTGTGCCATCTGGCGGTCCGCTGCGGCGAGCTTCATCTGCAGGCGATACCATGCCTCGCGGCGGCAGAACGCCTCATGGCTCATCACAACTAGATCGTTTTCGCCATTGTTCGTAACCAGAATCGGGTCCTCCGATTGGTGGCATAGCTCCGAGAACTTCTTATAATTCGTGCGAATCGCCGTGGACGGCTTGACCGTCAACACAGAAGGCAGTCGGTATTCGCTCATGCATATCATCTCCTTGATAGTATTCTATTCGAATTCTACCATGTTCGGGAAAGAATGGCAAGGAGGTCAAGAGGCGATGCGCACACTGCCTTTGGAGTGGACTTCCACTTGATCCTTCTTTCTACGCATCTCACGGCCGAGTTTTCGGCCATGAGATTGATCGCGGGAGACTTGGCGGCGCTACCTCGCCTCTGTTTGATACAGGTTCTCCGTGGCAGTGACATACGCCACCGTGCAAGATTCGGTCCTGAGAGCCGCTAGGGGCGTGCCCGGTGGCACAAGGATGATCTCCGCAGGTGGCATGCCCGGGCCGTCCAGGTGCCGCCTCACGGCCCGCAGGGCGTCGCCCCCGTTCTTGGCACCCAGCACCCGGATGATCCGCTGGGTGTGGGCACCGGATGTCATGGCGGAAAAATCCGCTGTGAATGTGTGCATGCAGCCTCCCTTTCGCGTTTGGGACTCAGGGCATAGGAAATGAGTATGCAGTTTTCGAGTGAAGGGAGACAATATCCTCCCGCTCCCTTATCTCTTTTCCCTTTCCATTCATCATTCAACATTATAGATTTCCTTTCCCA
This sequence comes from Eubacteriales bacterium, assembly GCA_031550535.1. GTDB lineage: Bacteria > Bacillota > Clostridia > Christensenellales > Aristaeellaceae > Avichristensenella. The sequence continues at coordinate 16,063 of JAVBOM010000029.1, read as the reverse complement.
TTGTCATTCGCCTTCCCATGAACAGTGGTATTTCCATTGACTTTTCCATTGGGTTTTTCATGTGAATAACCAGAAGTTATTGGGGGGAAATAACCGCTGGTTATTCCCCCTCGTCATCATTGGTTTCTTTTGGTCGCCCGCCCTTCTGCCCGTTTGTGTACCGTCGATTATTAGCGTCGAGTTGCGGCTTGATCAAAGTGAACAGCATTTTTGTGATCCCGGAAAGCTCAAATAGCTCCCCTTCCAGCGCGTATCGACAAATTGCGTCATATAGTGTGAGCCGTTCCGCATCAGCCAAATCGGAAATCGCTTCGAGAAACGACCGGTAAAAAATAAAGCTCTCTCGATACATCGTTGCTCCCCCTTACACTAAAACCTTGTTTGTCCGGGCCGATTCGCAAGATGCTGCCGCGCGGTCCTGAGAACCGCCAAGGTGTGTCGGCCACGGTTGTCCATCTCGCGGATGAAAGCATGAACCTCCTCATCGTTAGCCGGAAGAAATATGCCGCTCGGTTCAGCGGAAGCTGACAAGATCACATGATTATGCCTCAGCTTGTGCAAATCGGTTTGCATGGCTCGAACAGAAGGGTAGCCGCATTGAGCCGCAAGTACCTTTGCTGATATGGCGTTTGCGCGGCCACGGGGTAGCGCGTCCAAGATAACATGCTGCCGCATCGTTAATCATCCCTCCCGGACAACCCGAACCCCGTTCGGAGTAGGGGGTTGCTCAATTTGTCCTGCACCGTCAAGCCAAGCCTGTATGGCGGCAGGAGTGAGCAGATATTTCGCCCCAATTCGGCGAGATGGAATCTCGCCTGAGCGAACGAGGCGTCGGATTGCCGTTTCCGTCAAACCTGGAAAAAGCAAAGCTGCTGTGCGGATGGTCAAAACGGCGATTTCATTCGTCATGATTCACACCACTTTCTTTTGTGAGGGTATTACCGGCTACTCTCTTGCAAACTAGTCTATCATGTGGTATGCTGAACGTAAAGAGCGAAAAATCAGCAGAAACCAGAAAAAACGAAAAAGGTGCTATATTTAATATGCAGTATTCTCAATGCGAAGTTGCTCTACGGATTATCAAAGAACGAAAAAGGGCGGGATTTTCACAAGCGAAGCTGGCTGAACTTCTTCACGTGAACAGAAACACCATTGCTGCATGGGAGAAGGCTGGTAAAGGTGGTCGCATTCCTCCGCTAGATGACATGCTAAAAATGTGCAGCTTATTCGATTGCGAACTTGAATATCTCCTTGGTAGGCTCAAATGCAAAACCAGGGAAGCTACGGACATCCAACAGGAAACGGGCCTTTCTGAGGGGGCTATCGATGCTTTACGGCGATTCAAGGAACGATATTCCGATGTAATGAGTGCAGTTTTTATAAGCAGTTGCTTTCCTGCTGTTCTTAGGGGGATTTCGAAGTATATAGCACGGGCTAGAGAAGTATCATACATAATGCTGGATGAAAAATATGACGCGCCCTTTCCGTTGCTAGATGCTAGTGAGAGCGCTTGGGCTGACTATAAAGAAGGCCAATGTATCAAGGCAGAAGCCGAGAGGCTTCGGGATATTGCTATATCGCGGTTGTATCATACAGGGATTTCGTTTGCTTCGCTTGTAGAATCACTCGTGGATACACTTGTGAATAATGGAGACGATGATAATGGCCAGCATTAAGCAACGTACCGCAAACAGTTTTCAACTTATCGTTTCTTGTGGATACGATTCAAATGGGAAGAAGCTAACAAAATCGAAAACCGTTACTCTCTTAGATGGAATGACGGAGCGTCAGCGTGAGAAAGAGTTGAATCGGCTGGCGGTGCTTTTTGAAAAGCAAGTGCAGGATGGATCATATCTTGATGGGGAGCGGCTGACCTTTGGCGAATTCGTTAAAAAGTGGATGGTTGACTATGCCGAGAAGAGACTTGCACCCGGCACACTCAATCCATATCGCACGCGATTAGATAAAAGGATTATTCCGGCAATCGGGCATATCAAACTGGCAAAACTCCAACCTCACCATCTGATGGAGTTCTATAATAATCTATCCGAGGGCGAAATACGCCTTGACACCCGCTATACGCCGTCAGAGGCGCTCTGTAAGGCTCTTGAACCATTAGCTATCCCTGTGCTGGTTAAGCTCTCTGGCCTGTCCTACAAGACCTGTCAGCGCATAAAGAACGGCTCCCAGACAACGCGCGAGGCGGCCCAGAAGCTCACCGCTGCGCTTGATGGGGATATAAAGAAATTGTTTGTCGCTGGTGATGATAAACGCCTCTCTGATAAAACCATCAGGAACCATCACGGTCTTGTTTCGACGATTCTGTCTGCCGCCGTCCGATGGAACCTAATTAGGTCAAACCCTGCTGAGCGGGTGGACCTTGGCAAGATGGCAAAGTACAAGCCCTGTTATTACGACGATGAACAGATAGCTCAAATGCTCTCTAAACTTGATGTTGAGCCGCTACGCTTCCGAGCTATGATCTATCTGACAATCGACACGGGAATGAGGACGGGCGAACTTACGGGGCTTATGTGGGCCGATCTCGACCTTGATAAAGCGATTGTCACCGTCAATAAGCAGCGGCAGTATGTGTCCGGGTCAGGCACCATTATCAGAGGCCCCAAGACCGAAAGCGGAAATCGCCCAATCACGCTTTCGGGAACCGTCGCGGCGTTGCTTCGTCAATATAAAACCGCACAGATGGAAGACCTGTTATCGCTAGGTATAACATGGAATGAAGACCTAAATGTTTTCCTACATGAAGATGGCAAAGCCGTACATCCACAATTGCCGTATAAGCAGTTCACAGAATTCTTGAAGCGCCACGACTTACCCGCGATTACATTTCATGCATTGCGGCACACCAACGCTTCTCTACTCATCTCTGCTGGTGTGGACGTGGTAACGCTCTCAGGGCGGCTAGGACATGCGGACAGAACGGTTACCTTGAATACATATTCCCACATCATTAAAAATAAGGAAGAACAGGCTGCGAATCGCATGGATATGTTTTACACACGGGTGGGTGAGAAGGCAAAAAGTCAAGCGAAGTAGCCAAGAGGGTAAAAAGCACATAGAAAAACCTTGATAAAACGGCACGACGCCAGAAATATCAAGGCTTTTCTCATTTTTCCTGTAAGCCATGAATGTATGCCATCACCTTTTCCCTTTGCGCGGTTGGCAGTAAAATCCAAGTGTCCAATAGCTCCTTCTGCTCCGGGGTTAATGCGCAAGCAGCATCTGTATCAGAAAAAAACTGTGCGAGCGAAATACCGAAAGCACGGCATATTGCTTCTAAAGTGGCAATTGTAGGGCTATTTTCGCGCTTGAACAAATTGCTAAGGGTTGATTGAGGAATATTGGCTTCCTTAGCAAGTCTATAATCGCTCCAACCTCGCTCGTCTCTCCGCTTAGCAATTTGCTGAAGAATATCCATAAAGGAAATCGCCTACCCTTATGAAATTAGTATACTTCACGTCTGTAAACTAAAATAGATTTAATAAGGGTTTACAATAATTTACAAATGGGTTATAATGAGGAAAAACAAACGAAAGAAGGAGATGCAAATGAGAAGACCGCTGCTTACTTTCATGCTGATCTGCTTGCTGGTCCTGCTTACAGCTTGCTCTGCGCCGACGCCCGCTAGTCAGGCAATCTCTGCCGCCAATGCCCAGGAAAATCAAACATATCATGCGACTGATGTACCTGATTCCGAAGGGTGCACACCTTCAACGATCGGGACTGCTGAGCGGCTAGGAGATTGGGAAATTACTGTCAATTCCTTTGCGTATAACGACGAGATTACGGAAAACAACATGTTTGTCTTTGCGCCTGACGAAGGGAACCAATATCTAACCGTTGACGTGACGGTAAAGAATTTGGGTAAAGAAATGAAAACGTTTCTCCCATCTTTCGTGATAATAAAAGACGAAGTTATTGCAAAAGTAGTCTATAATAATGAGTATGCGTTTAGCTCTACCCAGCTTTTGGGGTATTCTAAAAATCTGCGTGACGAGTCATTGAATCCGCTATCGATAAAGTCAGGAGAAATTAGTTTTAGTATTCCCGATGATGTGAGGAGTTCTAGCAATCCGCTTTTGCTTGTTTTTACACTCGGAAAGAAAACGCTGACATACTCGTTAAGATGATTGAAAAGTTGGTAGGGAGCGATGGCCGCGCCTAATTTGGATATGCTCGATACACGGGGCGAGAAGGTGAAAAACCGGCCTTAGTAGCCAAAGAGTAGCCATAAGAATGAAAAACGCAGAAAAAAGCCTTGATATAACGGCTGCAACGCCAGTAATATCAAGGCTTTTCCCATTTCAGGATTGAGTGGAGGCGGGGGGAATCGAACCCCCGTCCGAAAACCCGAGAAACCAGGCATCTCCGAGCGCAGCCTACGTTTTAACATTCCCTCCGTCCGCCTCCCATAGGCGGGATGCGGACATCAGTAGCTTCATAATGCCGGCCGCGCCGCAAAGCTTAGGCGGGCCCGTTCCCTACTTCAATGACGCCGGGGGTTCAAGCAGTAGGCGCTTGAGTCCGACGCACGGCCTTAGGCCGCGAACGCCAAAGCGTTAGAGTTATTGTTGTCAGTTAATTTTTAGCCCCGATTTTAACGCGGTTCGGGGCCGCGGCTCGCTTCCCAATCCCCCGACGATCCCCGTCGAAACCAGTACGCCCCCATATCTTGCGCGCCCCGGCACATGGCGTGGCTATACTTTCATCGCCCGGTCCATGTCCCGCTTCGCGCTTCGTTCCGCTGCGTCGTCGCGCTTGTCGTGCAGCTTCTTTCCCTTGCACAGGCCCAGCTCCAGCTTCATGTAGCCGTCCCGCAGGTAGATTTTCAGCGGCACCAGCGCGTATCCCTGCCGCTGTACCAGCGTTGCCAGCCGGACAATCTGCGCCTTGTGCAGCAGCAGCTTCTTGGGCCGCATCGGGTCCTTGTTGTAGATGTTGCCCTGCTCATAGGGGCTGATATGCATCCCGAAGGCAAACATCTCGCGCTCTTTCACCGCGCAATAGCTTTCCTTCAGATTCACCCGCCCCTGGCGCATGGATTTCACCTCCGTGCCGTGCAAAACCAGCCCGGCCTCGAACGTGTCCTCCACAAAATAGTCGTGGCGCGCCTTGCGGTTCACCGCGATCACCTTTTCGCCGCGTTCCCGCGCCATCCGGCCATCCTCCTCGCTGATGCTACCAGAGTATTATATCATGTTCGGCCGCAAAACACAATCGCGGTGAGATTTCCGTTCGGTAGCCCAACCCCGGAGAGCTCGGGAGACCGCAGTCTCTCGACTGCAATCAGGACCGGCGGCATGTACGGTGGGCCTGCGATCCCAGAATCAGTCCCGCAGGACTGGTGGAGGGATCAACGCATGCAGTCCCGGCGCCGCCCGGAACGTCCGCAGACGTTCAGGTGCCGGGCCCAGGGGGATTCCGAAAGGGGGACGCGTCCCCTTTTCGCCTACTTCGCCGCCCCTTCAATGATCTCAATCACCTTCGCCGTCCCGTCCACCAGCGGCTCCGCGTCCATCGCCTTCTTATAGCTCGCGCGCTCCCCCCACAGCCCGATGAGTTCCTTCTCCAGCGTCGCCGCGGTCATGTCCTCCTGCGCCAGCACGCGCGAAAACCCCCGCTTCTCAAACGACCGCGCGTTCAGTATCTGGTCGCCCCGGCTCGCGCCCAGGGGATAGGGCACCAGCAGCGCCGGCTTTTTCAGCGCCAGGATCTCCGACAGCGTGTTCGCGCCCGCGCGCGAGAGCATCGCGTCCGTCGCGGCCAGCAGGTCCGGCAGCTCCGCCGATACGTACTCCATCTGCCGGTAGCCGGGCACCCCGTCCAGCGCCGCGTCCAGGTTTCCCTTGCCGCACACGTGCGCGATGTCAAACCGGTCCAGCAGCGGCGTCAGCGCCTCGCGCAGCGCCTTGTTGACCGACTGCGCCCCGGTGGACCCACCGATCATCGTCAGCACCGGCTTTTTCCCGTCAAAGCCCAGGAAATGGAGCCCCTTCGCACGGCTGCCCGCGAACAGCGACGGCCGCAGCGGCGTGCCGGTGTAGACCGCCTTCACCCCGATGGTCTCCGCCGCCTCCGGGAATGTTGTGCAGATTGCCTTCGCGAAAGGCACGGTGATTCGGTTCGCAAGCCCCGGCGTGATGTCGCTCTCGTGCAGCACCGCGGGTACCCCGCGCAGCCGCGCTGCGTACACCACCGGCACCGAGACGAATCCGCCCTTGGAAAACAGCACGTCCGGCGCAAGCCGCCCCATCAGGGAGAACGCCTCGCCCGCGCCCTGGATCACCCGGAAAGGGTCCGTGAAGTTCTTCACGTCAAAGTACCGGCGCAGCTTGCCGGAGTGAATCGCGTGGTACGTCACGCCGTCCACCTCGTCAATCAGCCGGTGTTCGATCCCGTCCGCCGTGCCGACATAGTGAACATCCCAGCCATTTTCCATAAAATGCGGGATCAACGCCAGGTTTGGCGTCACGTGCCCCGCCGTGCCCCCGCCCGTGAATACGATGCGCTTCATGCCGCTCGCCTCCCGATTACACTTCGCCATTTATCATTATAGTGCCCCGCGTCAAGCGTTATTCCCCCGGGTATTCCCCATCGGGACCGGCAAAGGGCAGCGCCCGTGTAAAATCCGCTACTTGGTAGTAGAGCGAGTAAGTGCAGGTCGGCCGACCTTCGTAGTGGCTGCGCAGGATGCTCAGCCGGACATTGCCGTAATCCTGATATACATAAATCTCCCGCTCGGCCAGAAGAACGCGCGTGAGCCACACGTTATCCCATCGGCTGATCGCGCTGGGATAATCGTAATGCCTGTCGGGATTCACCAGCAGCAAGCCGCCGTCTGTCGGCGCACCATATTCGTCCTCCAAAACCGAGGCGGCACCGAGGAAAGCCTTCGACGTCTGTCCTAGCAGATCCGCGAACGCATCTTCCGATAGGGTTTCCTCGCCGATTAAGGCGAGGGGATTGAATACGTACTGAAACCGAATGGATATGAGCGCGTCGTCTTGAAACGCACAGCCCATTATGACGCCGAGCGTCGGATAATAACCTACCCAGGTATCAGTCATTACAAGCAAGTTGACCACGTCGTTTTCGTCCGCCGGCAACGCTTCGAAAAAAGCGACCTCCATTTTTTCGGATACCATCCGTTTGCATTCCTCCATCGAAATGCAAAAGGGGATGTCCAAGCATAAATGGGGGAGCGGTTCTTCCTCGCTCCGTGCGGGCAGTATGCCAGCAACCACAAGGCACAGCATCAGCCCGCACACGATTCGCTTCATAACGCCATTCCTCCCCGCCGCGCATAGCCTTTTTCTTCCAGGGGACAATATACCATGCCGCACGGCGTGCTGTCACCCCAAAAGTATTGCCCGGCGGGCGCGTTGCCTCCGCCCCGTGGCATTCTTCGACAAAACATGCTATAATGCACCAAGAGGAAGGGATTTCTGCCGAAATCCCTTCATGGCGCCCGATTTTTCAAATCAGCGCCGCCGTCCAGGTAGGGATTTCTTATGAAACCCCCTTATGGCGCCTGATTTTCTCAATCAGCGCCGTCACCCGGGAAAACCAGCACTGTGAAAGGGTTGAGGGAAATGGCCGATCAACAGCAAGGGCTCGAACGGGACGCGCTCGACCATGCTCCGATCGCGCCGCTCGGCATCATCGCCATGCCGGGTTGCGAGGAGTTGGGCAGGCGCGCGAACGATTACCTGATGCGCTGGCGTACGGAGCGCGAGGAGAGCGCCGACGATGTGTCGGTGCTGTACACCACGCCGGGCTACAAGCGCGATTCCTTCCTTCTGGATGTCAGCTGTCCGCGCTTCGGCACGGGCGAGGGCAAGGCGCTGCTGAAACAGAGCGTGCGCGGCTATGACCTGTATATCATCTCCGATGTCGCCGCCTACCAAATCGAATACCAGATGTACGGGCGCACCGTGCCCATGTCGCCGGACGACCATTATTCCGATCTCAAGCGCGTCATCGCCGCCATCGGCGGCAAGGCCAAGCGCATCAATGTCATCATGCCCTTCCTGTATGAAAGCCGCCAGCACCGCCGCACCAGCCGCGAGTCCATGGACTGCGCGGTCATGCTGCAGGAGCTGGAGCGCATGGGCGTCTCCAACATCATCACCTTTGACGCCCACGATCCCCGCGTGCAGAACGCCATCCCGCTGACGGGCTTTGAGTCCGTGCACCCGACGTACCAGATGCTCAAGGCGCTGCTGCGTGTGGAGCCGGAGCTGAACATCAGCAAGTCCGCGATGATGATCATCTCCCCGGACGAGGGCGCGATCAGCCGCAATATTTACTACTCGACGGTGCTCGGCCTGGACATGGGGCTGTTCTTCAAGCGGCGGGACTACACCCAGGTCGTCGACGGCCGAAACCCCATCATCAAGCATGAATACCTGGGCGATGATGTCGAGGGCAAGGACATCATCGTCGCCGACGATATCATCGCCACCGGCGACTCCATGCTGGACCTGGCGCGGGAGCTCAAATCCCGCAAGGCGAACCGCATTTTCATCGCCGCCACGTTCGGCTTCTTCACCAGCGGCCTGGAGGCGTTCAACAAAGCCTACGCCGACGGCTCCATCGCGCGCGTGCTCGGCACAAACCTCACGTACCTGCCGCCCGAGACGAAAAACGCCCCCTGGTTCATCCAGGTGGATATGTCCAAGTATATCTCCTTCATCATCGCCACGCTGAACCACGACCACAGCCTGCACAGCCTGCTCAACCCGCTGGACCGCATCAAGCGCCTGCTGGCGAACTACCACAAGGAGCAGGAGAAGGCGGGCATCCGGTTCGTATGACCGGAACGCCGCTATAGCGTCACTTTCATCCCTCCCCTGCCGGCGCGGTGGGGGAGGGTTCGCGTTTATGGAAGAATATGCTAGACGCGGCGCTGTTTTTGCGCTATATTCTTGGCAAAGAGCCATGATGAATCGACAAACGGGATAGGAGGATCATCCATGAAACTAGGCGTGTTCACCGTGCTTCTGGGCGCGCAGCCCCTTCGCGAGGCGTGCCAGTATCTGGCCAAGGCGGGCGTGCAGGCGGTCGAGATCGGCTGCGGCGGCAACCCCGGCAAGGCGCACTGCGATCCCAAGGCCTTGCTCTCCGACGGCGCGCAGCTTAAAGCGTTCCAAAGCGCCATCGAGGACAACGGCCTGACGCTGGCGGCGCTGTCCGTGCACGGCAACGGCGTACATCCGGACCCGGCTGTCGCCAAGGCCGCGCATGACGATTTCCTGGATGCGTGCCTGCTGGCGGAAAAGCTCGGCGTGAACACGGTCGTCACGTTCTCGGGCTGCCCTGGCGGTTGCGCGTCCGACCGTACGCCAAACTGGGTCACGTGCCCCTGGCCGGACGATTTTACGGACATCCTGCACTACCAGTGGAACGACGTGCTGATCCCCTACTGGCAAAAGACCGCCGCGATAGCCGCCGAGCACGGCGTCACGCGCATCGCGCTGGAGATGCACCCCGGCTTCGCCGTCTACAATCCGGAAACGTGCCTGCGCCTGCGCGAGGCCGTCGGCCCCGCCATCGGCGCGAACTTTGACCCCAGCCACCTGTTTTGGCAGGGCATTGACGCGGTGGCGGGCATCCGCGCGATGGGGGACGCCATCTATCATTTCCACGCCAAGGACACGAAGATCGACCCGCTGAATTGCCCCGTCAACGGCGTGCTGGACACGAAACACTACGGCGACGAGATCCACAGGAGCTGGATTTTCCGCACCGTCGGCTACGGCCACGACATGCAGACCTGGCGCGACATCCTGTCCGCGCTGCGTCTGGTCGGGTACGACGGCGTCGTCTCCATCGAGCACGAGGACAGCCTGATGAGCATCAACGAGGGTCTGATGAAGGCGATCGCGTTCCTGAAGGACGCGATGATGTTCGAGGGGAAGGCGGAGATGTGGTGGGCATGAGTCCGCTTCGCGGATGAAAGGGGGATTGCGATCCCCCTTTCAGAATCCCCCGGGGTTGGGTTACGGGGACGGAGCCTGAAATCCTCTGGGATTTCCGAGCGGCTCCGAGTAAACGTACGGATTCCGCCACCAGTCCTGCGGGACTGGTTCTGGAATCTGCGGCGCCCCGCCGTACACGCCGCCGGGGCTGATTGCAGTCGAGGGGTTGTGACCCCTCGAACTCCTCTGGGTTTTGCGGCGGACTTCGTCGCCGGGACGGGAGCGGGACTGCGGTCCCTCGGGTTCCCTTGGGTTTTGCGGCGGACTTCGTCGCCGGGGGAGAACGGGGCTACGCCCCTCATGCCCGTGGGGTGAATATCTGCTTCGCGGCGGGATAAATGGCATAAGGCATGGGCGCGCAGATGCCGCGCAAACGGCCCAACTGTCTGGTGCGGCTGGCCGTAGGGGTGCGCATCGCGCGTCGCGTCCGAGTCCGTATGCCGCGCGCGGCGTTGGAATCCGCAACAGCGTGGCCGCAGGGGTGTAACGAAAAAAATGCTTCACATACTACAATCAAAAGATACTGATTGGTACAGAAAGATTTGGACGCTGGACATCAAAACACATCCTGGGCCCAAGATACGGAAAATCAAGTGGATTTCATCATCGGGGCGCTTGACCTTGCCGGGAACGGGCGAATACTTGACCTGGCCTGCGGGTTCGCCGTATTTCATCCACGCGGAGATCCGTAACACTTGCTTCGTACGCGATTGGACGCTGTTCTGGATTTGGCGGGCGATGTGGTCGGGTATCTTGAAAACGATGAGAAGAACCGAGAGATTCTCGATCGCGGCGCTGATGTATTGGAAGATGAGGAATCCCCGCCTTGTCGAGGGGGACAAGGGGAGCCGTAAAAGGCTGTACGCCGGTTAGGATTTACCGTATGGAGTGCCGGTGGGAAAACCGCTTTCTCAAGGCCGATGCCCACCGCCTATACGGGAAAGCTGATCGGCGCATGAAAGTCATTGGCACTTTCTCGGAAATCGGACTGCTGTGGCGTAAGGGTTTCAAGCCAGAAATCATAGGTGCCAGAGCACGCGCGGCATCGTTCCGGTGAAGCACCCAGGGACACGGAAGTTCCGCATGCACGGATACCCGCCTGGACACCCTAATACCTTGTAAGGCAGGGGTTTTTTGTAAAATCCCCTCATGGCGCCTGATACAGTACATCAGCACCGCCATCCAAGAAAGACAATTTCCCCCCCACCCGGCCGCCAAACGGCCAAAGAAGGGATTCCAAAGGGACAATGTCCCTTTGGCCGGGGGTTTGGGGGATGAAATCCCCCAACGTAGCCCCAACACCCCCCACAACCCACAAGGAGGCAACCCATGGCCAGATTATTCGGCACAGACGGCGTGCGCGGCATCGCCAACGAGGACCTCACCTGCGAATTGGCGTTCCGGCTCGGCCAGGCGGGCGCGAAGGTGCTCGCGTCCCGCGTACACCGGCCCACCATCTTAATCGGGCGCGACACGCGCATCTCCGGCGAAATGCTCGAGGCCGCGATCATCGCGGGCGTGTGTTCCCAGGGCGCGCGCGCCGTGCTGCTGGGCGTTCTGCCCACGCCCGGCATCGCGTACCTGACCCGGCTGTACGAGGCCGACGCGGGCGTCGTCATCTCCGCGTCGCACAACACCGTGGAGTATAACGGTATCAAGTTCTTCGACAATAACGGCCACAAGCTCCCCGATGCCATCGAGGACAAGATCGAGGAGCAAATTCTGGACGGCGGGAACGGCGGCCCCATCCCGATCGGCAAGGCAGTCGGCCGGCCGGTGCGCCAGGTCAACGCCGCCCGGCAGTACATCGAGTTCCTGAAGGCTACGGCTGCGTGCCGCCTGGACGGTCTGCACATCGTGCTGGACTGCGCGCACGGCGCGGCGTCCCAGGTGGCCCCGCAGGTGTTCGCGGAGCTGGGCGCAACGGTCAGCGCGTTCTACCACGAGCCGGACGGCACCAACATCAACGAGAACTGCGGCAGCACGGATCCGTCGCGCCTGCAGGAGCTCGTGGCGGAGCTCGGCGCGGACGCGGGCCTCGCGTTCGACGGCGACGCCGACCGCCTGATCGCCGTGGACGAGCGCGGCCAGCTTGTGGACGGCGACCGCATCATGGCCATCTGCGCCGTGCACATGAAAAAAGAAGGCAAGCTGGCGCGCAACACGCTGGTCGCCACGGTGATGAGCAACATGGGACTGGAACTGGCCATGAAGGAAAACGGCATCACGCTGCTGCGCACCAAGGTCGGCGACCGGTACGTGCTGGAAAAGATGATCGAGGGTGGACTGTCGCTCGGCGGCGAGCAGAGCGGCCACGTGATCTTCCTGGACCACAACACCACGGGCGACGGCATCGTCACCGGCATTCAGCTCATGTGCAACGTCGCCCAGGCCAAGCAGAACCTCTCCAAGCTGTCGCGCGTGATGCGCCCGCTGCCGCAAGCCATGGTGAACGCGCGCGTGTCCGAGGTGAAGAAGGATCACTTCGCCACCGACGAGGCCATCGCCGCCAAGGTGAAGGAGCTGGACGCGAAGTACCAGGGCCGGGGCCGCACGCTGGTGCGCGTGTCCGGCACGGAGCCGCTCATCCGCGTGATGATCGAAGGCCCGGACCAGCGCGAGATTGAGCGCGACGCGTACGATCTGGCCAAGTTTATCGAGGGGAAATTGCAGTGATTGAGGTGCGCGGTGAGCACAGCGCGGCCCATGTGTTCACGGACGATTTGGAGCCGAGCGCGCGGGCGCAGATCCAGGCGCTGTGCGACCAGGCGTTCACCGGCGGCAGCCGGATTCGCGTCATGCCGGACGTGCACGCGGGCATGGGCTGCACCATTGGCACCACGATGACGCTGACCGATACCGCCGTGCCAAACCTCGTCGGCGTGGACATCGGCTGCGGCATGGAGACGGCGCGCCTTATCGGCACGCGGCTGGAATTGCCCAAGCTCGACAGCGCCATCAAGGCAAACATCCCCGCCGGGTTTGGTGTCCGGTCCAAGCCGCACAGCTTCGCGGACGAGATCGACCTGTCGAACCTGCACTGCGCCCCGGCCATGAATCTCGATCGCGCATATAAGAGCATCGGCACGCTCGGCGGCGGCAATCACTTCATCGAGGTGGACCGGGACGACGGCGGCGCGCTGTACCTTGTCATCCACTCCGGCAGCCGCCATCTCGGCACCCAGGTGGCGGAATACTACCAGAACAAGGGGTTCGAGCAGCGCGGCGGCAGAAAGGGCGCGCCCATGCCGCGCGCGCTGGCCTACGTGTCCGGCGAGCTGTTCCGCCAGTACATCGACGACATGCGCCTGGTGCAGCGGTACGCGGACCTGAACCGCCGCGCCATGCTGAAAGAAATCCTCCGGGCCATGAAGCTGGACGCGGAGGATCAATTCACCACCGTGCACAACTATATCGACGTACGCGGCGAGGAACCGAAGATTCCGAGCCATAAGGGGATTCCGCAAGGAATCCCTACCGCCACCGCGATGATTTTGCGCAAGGGCGCCGTCTCCGCGCAAGCGGGCGAGCGCCTGCTGATCCCGATGAACATGCGCGACGGCAGCCTCGTCTGCACGGGCCTTGGCAACCCGGACTGGAACTTCTCCGCGCCGCACGGGGCGGGCCGCCTGTTCAGCCGCAGCGAAGCCAAGCGCAGCTTCACCGTCTCCGAGTTTACAAAGCAGATGGCCGGCGTCTACACCACCACCGCTGGCAAGGACACGCTGGACGAATGCCCCATGGCGTACAAGCCCATGGAGGACATCGTGCGGCATATCGGCCCGACGGCGCGGATTGAGAAGGTGATCCGGCCGGTGTATAACTTCAAGGCGGGCGGGGAGTAGGGCTCAATCGGCCTCATACGCAAGTATGTCCGCGATCCGGCATTTTAGCGCATCACAAATCTTTGCTAAAACATAACTATCGTACCGTTTTACACGGTTACGATAGTATTTGTTTATTGTATCATAGCGTATGCCCGTCGCTTCCGCCAGTGCGTATCGGGTGATGCCCCGTTTGTCCATGTATTTGTCCAGTGTCAAAAAGACCATGCTCATGCGTTATCAGCCCCTTTGAAACCATCATATCCGTTCATAAACGCTTTGACAGTTCCTCTGTTAGCGTATATAATCGCATATACGTATATAGAGGAGGTGGAGCCATGAAAAGGGCAAAAACGGTGTGCTTCACTGGACACAGAGCGTTAGCGGCTGTGAATCTGGATGCCATCCAAAACAGGATTGAACGCGTAGTAGAGGCCCTCACCCTCTTGGACTTTACGAATTATCTTTGCGGGGGAGCGATAGGCTTCGATACGTTGGCCGGGTTCGCCGTCATGAGGGTGAGGAGCACCATCCAAACATCCGGTTAATTCTTATTTTGCCTTGCCGAGATCAAGATGCTAAATGGACACCGACACAAAGGGCGGCATATCGGCAACTGCTTTCCGGGGCGGATGGAATGCACTATATCGCCGACAATTATAACGACATCTGCATGTTGCAACGAAACCGCTTTATGATTGAGCACAGCGCGCGCTGCATTGCGTACTTTGTACAGCCATACGGTGGTACAGCCTATACCATGCGCTTAGCAAAGAAAAAGCAGGTGGTTGTTTATAATTTGGCTGACACAAATCGTAATTTGACGTAAAGCCGGCCCTGTTTCTTATTTACGTTCCCTCCCCTGAAACGCAATCAACTCCTTCACCGAAACGTGAGCGTTCCGATACCGCGCCTTCCCCTCGGTTTTCCCCTTCCAGTCGATCGCCCGGACAGGGCAGGCATGCAGGCACGCCAAACAGTGCTCGCACCGGTGCCCGAACACCGGCCTCCCCGCGTCCAGGCTGATATTGCCGGCAGGGCAGACGCTCTCGCACACCCCGCACCCCTTGCAAGCCGGCGCGACGGTGAAGAACCGGTCGCTGTTTTCGCGGGGGCACAAAAGCGGCCCCACCGAATGCACGAAGGTTTGCCGGGGAATTTCGTTCGCCTCCCGCCCTTGCACCGCCCGGATGATCTCCGCGAGGCCCTCGTCCGTCCTTTGCCGAAGCGCCTCGGAGCCGTCCGCCTGGTGAAGGGGGATGTAGTTCGTGGAAGCGATGAGGGTTTTCCCGTAGCGCAGGGGAACGCCCTGTGGCTTCAGCAGCTTTTGCAGCGCGCCAAGCGCGCCGCCCGGTGCGCCGCCGTTGGACGCGACCGCGAAAACATACGCGTTCTTGTCCGTGATCCGCAGCTCCGAGACAAAGCGCGTGACGGCGCGGGGCAGCCCCCAGAAGTAGACGGGGAACACAAACCCGATCACGCCGTCCCCGCACGGCGCGGCGCTTTCGCGCATCGGCAGAACCCGCGCATCCATGCTTTCCGCGATCCTTTTCGCGGCGTATAGGCTGTTCCCCGTGGCGGTAAGGCAGAATACCGTGGCCAACTCCATCACCCCTTCTTCACATCCTCAAATATCTGGCGTATGAACGCGTCAGCACGCGCCTGGTTTTCCTGGTAAGCGTCGGGGCTGTCCACCATGGGCAGAAGCGCCTCCAGCAGCCCGATGATTTTCTGATAGTTGTCTATCGTCTGCCGCAGCTCGGCGATTTTCGCGGTCAAAACGCCCTTGCTGATCTCGCTGCACGGGATGTCCGGCTCGCGCTCAAACAGCGCCTCCATCGCCTTGATTTCGGCCAGGGAAAAATGCGCATACTTCATGACGACGACGGTTTTCAGGTTCGTGATGTCGTTTTCATCATAGTACCGGTATCCGTTCGCGTGGCGCTTCGGGGAAATAAAGCCTTCCTTGTCATAATAGCGCAGCGTATCCTTGGGGATGCCCGTTTCCGCCGACGCCTGCCGAATGCTCCGCATCATGCGCAACGCCTCCTTCCCCGCGAGTATAACATTGGAGCGGACTCCAATGTCAAGCGTTTATTGTATACAGAAAACCACTGGCTAGGCCAGTGGTTCCAAAGAAGGCTTTTGCCGATGATGACGACAGAAAAACTCCTTTTGCTAAAATAGTGTTGCGGCCTGACAACTGCAACGAAAGCAAAAGGAGGTCATTCAAGATGA
>JAVBOM010000090.1:0-17441 GCA_031550535.1 Eubacteriales bacterium | reverse complement strand
CCGCCGCGCGGAACGCGCGTGACGAACGCGCGGAGATGGCCGCGGAGGCGCTCGGTCAGATGGGCGGCGGCGTCGTGGCGCCAGTGCTGGAAGCCGTGAAAACCGCCACGGCCGCCGGGCGCGAGGCATTCGCGGACGTGCTGTGCAACTACCCCGGCGACCCCCTGATCTATGACCTGACGCTCTCGCTCTTCCACACGGTGCGGGAAAAGCGGGCACTATACGCGTCGCTGCTGGGCAAGCTCGGCGACGAGCGCGCCATTCCCGTCCTTTCGGACGCGATGCGCGACGACTCGCTCAATTACCTGGACTACATTGAGCTGCGCAACGCCGTCGAGGCGCTCGGCGGGGACCCGCCGCCCGAGCGGGAGTTCTCCGGCGATCCGTACTACGAGTCGCTCCGCAGAATGGAATAGCGCGTCTCATCCGTTATATCTTGAGATAAGGGTTCCTTGCGGAATCTTCTTTTGGCATCTGATTCTCTGAATCCATGCCGCCATTTAGCAGGAAACACCAAGCAAAGTTTCTTGGAGGACACGTTTTGATCTGCGCAAGCTGTGGAAAGGAAATAGACGCCTCATCCTCTGTCTGCCCCGTATGCGGCGCGAAGCGGCCCGGCAATCGCAGGCGCGTGCCGCGTTCGTCCATGGGGCAGGCTGGGGATCGTGCGCCCTTTGATCGTGGCGCGGGCGAGGCGGCAGGACGTGGCGCGCGGGAAGCAAGCCGCACCAAACCGGCTGCTTTGGCGCAGCCTGCCGCGCAGTTAGCGACGCGCGGCAGACCGGACGATGCGGCGCAGCGCGGGACGCGGGAGACCCGCCGCACGGATGGCGAGGCGCCTCAACCTGCCGCGCGGCAAAGCACGCGCCGCCAAACGGATGCGCCGGACGAAACGCCGCGCCGCGCGCGCGAGGGCCGTCACGCCGCCGTTGAAGCGCAGCCCGCGCAACCCGGCAAAACAAGCCGGGAGGGTGGTGCGGACGCGGACGAAGCGCCGCGCCGGTCCACGGACATCCGCAAAGGGGGAAGCATGCCGCCCTCCGTAAAGGCTGGCGCCCGCCCTTCACCTGCGGAACGGGCGAATGTTTCCTATAGCGCGGTAAAAAACCTGCCGGCCGGTCGGAGCGCCCAGGGGGGCTCGGCGCCCGCCGGCGAACACGGCCCAGCAGGCGACACGGACGAAGCGCCGCGCCCTCCGGCCGCCGTGCGGAAGAATGGCAGCCAGGAACCGCCCATGTCCAAGGAAGCCGTCGCGCGCTCCATCCTTCTCCCGGATGACCCGGAGGACGTCGGACCCCGGCGCCCCGCCCGTCCGGCAGGCTCCATGCCGAGCGCCGAGCCTTCCGTCAAAGGCGGAAAGAAGGCAGCCGAACCCCCGGCCCGCATGGTGCGCCATCACGAATACGAGGCCATCGGCCCCACGGGAAAGGGCATAGACCGGTTCAACTGGGTGCGGATGTGCATCGTCTCGTTTCTGTGCATCATGATCCTGACAATCGGCGCGTACTTTTTCCTCGCCAAAACCGAACCGGGGCAGCTTTGGCTCGCCTCCATCGGTCGCGAAGCCAGCATGTCCGCCTACCACACGCTTGGGCGGGAATACATGGTGGACGGGTCTATTTCCCGTGCAATCAGGGCGTTTGAGATTGCGCAGTCCAAGGATCCGAACAATCTGGAGGTGCTCATCGACCTTGGGAAAGCCTACCTTGGCAACAACAAGGTGGACGACGCGGAGCTCGCGTTTACCCGCGCGGTGCAGCACTGGCCCGCGTATTCCGAGCCGTACCGGCTGATCGTTGACATCATGCGCGACCAGGGGCGCAACTATGAAGCGGCCCAACTGCTGCAGCTCGCCTTTACAAAAACGGAGGATGAATTCTTCTCCACGCAGTACGATCAGATGGTGCCCGTGATGCCGAGCTTTGAGCGCCAAAAGAGCAACGGCGATTGGGAGTTCGCGCGCGGAATCCGCTACGAGGCGGAGTTCGACATTCGCATGACCTGCAACGAGGCGAACGGGGAGAAAATATTCTACATCACCGGGAAGAGCGATCCGGTCACCCAGGGCATTGAATACACCGGGCCCATCCATCTGTCGGAAGGCGTAACGCGCGTAAGCGCCGTCTCCATGAAGGACGGCATGTACAGCGCGCCGCAGGTACAGACCTATACCATCAACAAGCCGACGCCCGACATGCCCAAGTCGCGGCTTCCCTCCGGCACGTATGATACGGTCCGGACCGTCGCGCTGTACGCGGCTGACAACACCACCATTTACTATACAACCGACGGCACCGCGCCGACGGACGAATCCAAGGAGTACACGGAACCCTTCCCGCTCCGCATCGGCAAGACGACCGTCCGGGCCATCGCGGTCAACGTGGAGGGCCAGACATCCAACGAGTTTTCCATCGAATACAAATGCAACGGCAAGGTCAAGGCCGCCATGACCGAGAAGGATGTCTTTACCGACCTGACGCTCTATAAAACGACGCAGAACCGTTTCGTGGAGCTCCATGGAACCCCGCTCTCGGAGGAGTCCGATGGCAAGGACAAGAATGGCTATCCGTATACGAAGCTGACGTATTCCTTCGGCTATGCCGTTTTTGTGGACCGGAAGGGCGAGAAAGGGCCTGTGCTGGCGGAACTCAGCACAAAGGACGCCTCGTTCGCCGCGCCGCGGAGCACCAAGGTCGGCTCGCGCATGGAGGATGTGCTGGGCGCGTTCCAGGACGGGGGCGGCGAGGTAAACACCAGCGGCGAACGCATCCTGTACAATAAGACGGACGGCCGCCTGGGCATGGTGACCGATTTGAGCGAAGGCAAGTACCACATCGGCTATTACGTCCGCGTAGAGAATAGCGTGCAGTGGATCGAACTGAGCTACTACATTGAAAATGGCCTCGTCGAGCACATTGAATGGCGGCGGTATGACACCCAGTAGCCCGGCATAAGCTCCTTCAGAAGTAATGGGCATTCCTTGCGGAATTCCCTGCTGGCACGGAATCTCTGTTCCGCGTCAGCCAAGGAGGGGCATATGCGCGGCGAACGATATGAAAACACGCAGGCTGCCGTGACGTTGGTCGCGGCGGTTGTGGGCGCTGGCTTTGCGTCGGGGCGCGAGGTGATGCGCTTTTTTAGTATTTTTGGAGCCTGGTCCTGGGCGGGGTGCGCGCTGGCGGCGTTTCTGCTGGCGGCCATCTCCGCCTGGGCGGCGATCCTGGCGCGCAGGCTCGGCGCGCACGACCTGGTCACGCTGTGCCGAAGGGCGCTGGGAAACAGGGGCGGAAACATCGCCGCCTGGGTTCACGGCGCGCTGATTGTCATCACGGCAGGCGCGATGATCGCGGCGATGGGGGAGCTCGCGGCGCTTTCGCTGCCCATCTATCCGGCGTATCAGGTCGGTGTCGTGTTCGCCGTCGTGGTGGGGGTGTTTTTTGCGGGGCGCGGCGTCCGTTCCATCGCGGCCATCGGCTGGTGGCTCCTGCCGACCTGCCTTCTGCTGTATGTGCTGCTGATCGTTCAGCCGCCTTCCGAAAGCGCATACGCCTGGACGTGGACGCCGCCGCGCCCGTGGCACGCGCTTCCGCTGGCGTTCGCATACGCATCCATGAACGCGGCGCTGGGCAGCGGGGTTCTCTGCGAGCTGGGCGAAGGGCAGAGCGACCGGGGCACGTTGCGCGCGTGCGCGCTGGCGGGTTTGCTGCTCTTTCTGCTGCTGCTGGGCGCGAACGCCGCGCTGGTCCGGTATGCGGGGGAACTGGGGGACGCCGCGATGCCCATCGTGATGCTTGCCCGTCCGCTCGGGGCGGTGGGCTATTGGCTTTGCATCGCCGTGCTTTCTTTGGCCGTCATGACCACGCTGGTGGCCATGCTCCGCACGCTGCGCCGCATGCTGGGCGCCGTGCTGCCCGCCCCTATCAGTGTTCCGCTCTCGCTGGCACTCCCTGTACTGGCGGGGCTTGTGGGGTATAATTCGCTCATCGGCAGCGCGTACCCGCTGCTCGGCTTTACAAGCACTTTACTTTTTCTTGCCATTCTTCTTAAACCGCTCAAAGTTCGTTCACAACTTGCTAATAAACGTGCGCTATACTTACCACCAATGAAGAAAATGAAGGGAAGCAAGCAAGATGAATCAACCGAGGGAGGATCCCAGGTACCGACATGAGTGGAAGCACGTCATTTCCGCTTCCGACGCGGCGGCGCTGAGACGTCGGCTTGCGCCACTCATGCGCCACGATCCTTATCACCCGGGTCCCTACCATATCCGCAGCCTTTATTTTGACAATCCGTATGATACGGCGCTGAGAGAAAAGCTGGACGGGCTGTCCGTGCGGGAAAAATTTCGCATTCGCTATTACGATGATGACGAAACGTACATCCGTGTGGAAAAAAAGAGCAAATTCAACACGCTTTGCGGCAAGCTGCTCGCGCCGATCTCCAAGGAGCAATGCCTTCGCCTGCTGGACGGCGACATCGCATGGATGCCGCAGGCCGGGGAGGCGCTGCTGACGGAGCTGTACGCCAAGATGCGCTACCAACTGCTCCGCCCGCGCACGCTCGTCGACTACGTGCGCGAAGCGTTCGTCTACAACCCCGGCAACGTCCGCATCACCATCGATTCCAGCATTCGCACCGGGCTGTCCGCCACGGCGCTGTTTGACCGCACCCTGCCGACGATTCCGGCGGACGACACAAACCCGACCATCCTGGAGGTAAAGTACGACGAGTTTCTGCCTTCCGTGCTCTATGATCTCATTCAAATTGGCAACCGGAGGACGACTTCTTTTTCCAAGTACGCGGCCTGCCGTCTGGTGGTGTAGTAGTGGTCTAGTAGTCATCATTTATGAATAGATAAAGCGAGGTTTTACCACATGACCTTCAATGACGTTATCAAGAGCAGCTTTCTGGAGCAGGTGAAGTCCTTCTCCGCCACCGATATGCTGATCGGCCTGGGCCTTGCCTTTGCGCTCGGACTTTTTATCTATATCGTGTACCGCAGAACGTATCGCGGCGTGATGTTCTCGCAGAGTTTTGGCGTTACGCTCATGGCGCTGACCATGATCACCACGCTCATCATCCAGGCGGTCACGTCCAACGTGATCCTGTCGCTGGGCATGGTCGGCGCGCTGTCCATCGTACGCTTCCGCACGGCCATCAAGGAGCCGATGGACATCGCGTTCCTGTTCTGGTCCATCGCGGCGGGCATCGTGCTGGGCGCGGGACTGATTCCGCTGGCAGTGTTCGGCTCCATCATCATCGGCATCATTTTGTTGATCTTTGTCAACCGCAAGGCGGGGGACAGCCCGTATGTGCTGGTGCTGCAGTGCGACGGCAGCGCGGAAGGCGCGGCAATGGACCGCGTGAAGAAGGGCGTCAAGCGTCATGTGCTCAAGTCCAAGACCGTGGGACCGGAGGGCGTGGAAATCACCTGTGAGGTGCGCCTGCAGGAGGCGGAAACCGCGTTCATCAACGAACTGTGCGCGATGGACGGCGTCCGGCACGCGTCGCTCGTCAGTTATAACGGGGAGTATATGGCATGAGCGAGCGGCATCTGACCCGTGCCGCCGCCGTGGTGGTCGCAGTGGCCATCCTGTTCACGGGCGTGTTCCTGTTCACACCCGAGTCGATCGGCGTCACGTCGCACGGGTACTCGATGGCCTATGCGGACACGATCTTTGACCGGGACGAAATGATGACGGTGGAGATCACGGTGCCGGAGGCCGATTGGCAAAACATGCTGGACACGGCGACGCAGGAACTGTACATTCCCTGCGATGTGGCGATCAACGGCACAAAGTGCCAGCAGGTGGGCATCCGCTGCAAGGGCAATTCCAGCCTCAGCCAGGTGGGTACCACCCAGCGGTACAGCTTCAAGATTCAGTTTGACGAGTACGTCAAGGGCCAGAACATGCTGGGCCTGGACAAAATGGTGCTGAACAACACGCAGGCCGACGCCACCTGGATGAAGGAATATCTTTCGTATTACACGATGGACATGGTCGGTGTCAATGTGCCGCTGTACGCGTTCGCGGAGGTGTACGTCAACGGCGAGCTGTGGGGCGTATATCTCGCGTTGGAGGTGCTGGAGGATTCGTACATCCTGCGGACGTACGGCTCTGACAACGGCTATCTGTATAAAGTCGAAAGCATGGAAATGGGCCAGACTGTGGATCGCGGCAAGGAATTTGAAGAGATGCGCGGCCAGGGCGGGGGCATGCCGAACTTTGGTGGCATGCGGCAGCCGGGCGCCCAGGACAATGCGCAGGCGGAAGGCGCACAGCAGGCGTCGACGGAAGGCGCGGACGGCAACGCGCCCACGGAAAGCGACACTGCCCCGACGGACGCGGGGGCTATGGGGGGCTTTCCGATGCCGGATGGCTTCCAAATGCCGGACGGCTTTACCATGCCCGATGGGTTCACCATGCCGGAAGGATTTGATGTGCCGGAGGGCTTCACCATGCCGGGAGGTGGCGGCGGATTCGGTGGCATGATGGGGATGGGCGGAAACGGCGCGGATCTCCTCTATACGGACGACAACATTGACAGCTACTCCGCCATTTTCACCAAGACGATTTTCTCCACAACGACCAAGACGGACAAGCGGCGCGTAATCGCCGCCCTAAAGGGCATCTCCGACGAGACGACCAACATCGCGGATTACGTGGACGTGGACCAGATGCTGCGCTACATCGCGGGCAACGCGGCGGTGGATAACGGCGACGGCTACTTCGGCAGCATGATGCACAACTTTTATATCTATGAGAAGGAAGGCAAGATCACGATGCTGCCGTGGGACTACAACCTGGCATACGGCGGCTTTAGCGGAAACGCGGACGCACTGATCAACCTGTCCATCGACGAGCCGGTGCAGAGTGGGTCGCTGGACGACCGGCCGATCCTAAAAAGGCTGCTGGAGAACCCCGAGTACAAGAATATCTACTACGGGTACATCCAACTGATCGGCGCTTTTTACGCGGACGGCGGGGCTGAAGCACTGATTGACCGGCTGAATGCGCTGATCCGGGATTCTGTGGCGCTGGACCCGACCAAGGAGTACACCCTGGAGCAGTACGACGCGGCGGTTGACATGTTCAAGACGTATCTCACGCTCAAGGGACAGAGCATGATGGCGCAGCTTAGCGGCGACACAGACAAGATCGATACCAGTGCCATAAACCTGCAGACGCTCGGCTCCATGATGGGCGGCATGGGGGGCGGTATGGGCGGTGGCCGAGGCGGCATGGGCGGCCGTGACTGGGGCGGCGGAAATCAGCCTACGGGCACGGGCGAACAGCCCGCGAATACCCCGGCGCAAATGGCCATGCCAAGCGCAGCCCGCGAAGAGGGCGGGACTCAAGTGAGCCAACAAGGCGAAACATCAGAAAAACCGCCCGCCGGTTTCTCTGAGCAGGAAAATGGAACGGCGGTCGGTAATGAGATGAACTCTGCGGGTCAACCGCCCGAAAACACAGGCGTGCAACCCCCGAGCGCCGCCGGAGAGGAGACCGCCGGGACCATTGCGGCGGACCCTGAAAGCGCCGCCGCGCAACAGGACGCGCAGATGTGGAATCCGGGCCAGGGCATGGGCAGAAACCCGTGGGGTGCGCAAGAGGAGGACACTTCGCCCGACCCTGAGATCATTTGGCTGCTATGCGGGTCGGCCGTCGCGATCATCGCGGCTGTGTTCCTCGCCTTCTTCTACCGCAGACGGCGCGTGTAGCGCCTCAAGGACGACGGCGTGGGTTTGAAAAATCAGCGCCATAGGAGGATTCCGTAAGGAATCCTCTCCGCAACAAAATACGGATTGCAACGCCTCCCGGCCTGTGGTATGCTCTAGCATGAACCACAGAGGGAGGCGTTTTATGCGCTTGTTATACGGTACATACAACCCGGCGAAGTTGGCCGCGATGCGGCGGTCGCTTGTCCCGCTGGGGGTGGATCTGGTTGGTCTGCGCGAGCTTTCCAGCCCGCCGCCGGACGCCGAGGAGACGGGCGAAAGCCCGCTGGAAAACGCGCGCATCAAGGCGATTGCCTACCGGGACGCGACCGGCATGACGACGCTGGCCGCGGATTCCGCGCTGTACCTGGACGGTCTTCCGGACGAGCGTCAGCCCGCCGCGCACGCGCGCCGTGCGAACGGGCATCGCATGGACGACGATGAGATGATCGTGTACTACGCAAACCTGGCCGCGTCGCTTGGCGGCCGGGCTGTCGCGCGCTATCGGAACGCGCTGTGCATCGCCTTCGCGGACGGCCGGGTGACCGATCGCTTTGACGACAGCGTGGCCTCCGCGCCCTTTTATCTGGTGGATGCGCCGCATCCGAAAAGAACGCCCGGGTTTCCACTGGATTCCCTATCCGTGGAGATACGAAGCGGGCAGTATTATTATGATTTATCCACCGCCCGCGCCGATACCGATCTTGTCATGGAGGATGGCTACTGCCGCTTCGTTCGCGAGGCGCTGGGCCTAAAAGCATATGACGCCGTTTAACTATGAGGACGCAATCGCATACATCCACGCCGCGCATGAGAACGGCAAGAAGAACGACCTTGCGAACATGCGCCTGTTGCTCGCGCGGCTGGGCAACCCGGAGGCGCGCTTTCCGGCGCTTCACGTGACTGGCACGAACGGCAAAGGGTCCGTGTGCGCGCTGCTGAACGCGGCGCTGCAGTGTAGCGGATATCGAACCGGCTTGTACACATCGCCCTTTTTGCAGCGGTATAACGAGCGCATGCGGATAGACGGCGCGCCCATCCCGAATGCGCGGCTCGCGGCGCTGCTGGATACTGTCGCGCCGCATATTGAGGCGCTCCGCGCGGAGGGCGTGTGCCCGACCGAGTTCGAGATCGGCACCGCGCTCGCGTTTACGTATTTTGCCGAGGAGAACGTGGACATCGCGGTCGTCGAGGTGGGGCTGGGCGGGCGGCTTGACCCGACCAATGTGCTCATTCCGCGCGTATGCGCCATCGCTTCCATTGGGCTGGACCACACGCGCGTCCTGGGGGATACCATCGAGGCCATCGCGGGGGAAAAGGCGGGCATCGCCAAGCCCGGCGTGCCGCTCGTGCTGTCGGCGCAGGGTCCGGAATCGGCGCGGGCCGTCGTCCGCGCGCGGTGCGAGGCTGTCTGCGCGCCGTTCCATGTGACGGACGACGCGGCAACCGTCCCCACGGTTGGGCTTCAGGGAGCGCATCAGGCGTATAACGCTGCGCTCGCTGCCCGGGTGTTACACGTGCTCGTGGAGCAAGGGTGGCGCGTCCCGGACGAGGCAATCGCCGAGGGGTTCCGGCGCGCGCGCTGGCCCGGCAGGCTGGAATGGGTAGGCGGCAAGCCGCCCCTGCTGATGGACGGCGCGCACAACCCGGAGGGCGCGCGGGCGCTCGCGGCCTACGTTGCCTCGCTGCCGCGCGTGCGAACCGCGATGCTGTTGGGCATGCTAATGGACAAGGATTGGCCGGAGATGGCGCGCACGCTTGCCCCGCTCGCGGACGCGGTCGTCACCGTATCGCCGGATAACTACCGCGCCTTGGACGCGGGCGCGCTCGCGAAGGCCGTAGGGGAGCAAGGGGTGCCCGCAGAGGCCGCTGCCGCGCTGCCGGACGCGCTGGCGCGCGCGCGGGAGCTGGCTGGCCCGTCCGGCCGGGTGGTCGCGGCGGGGTCGCTGTACTTGATCGGTTCGCTCCGCACGCTCGTGCTCGGGCAGGACGACGCGCTGCTGACGTCAGAATGACATCCAGTTGAAGGAGATACCCGTGTTTCATCATATCCCCGTGATGCTCCAAGAGGTGATGGACGGCCTCGTGATTCGCCCCGGCGGCGTCTATGTGGACGGCACGCTCGGCGGTGGGGGCCACAGCGAGGCGATTCTCGCGCGCGGCGGCGCCGTGTGGGGCATCGACCGGGATGAGGCCGCCATCGCGGCGGCCACGGCGCGGCTGGGCCATTTTGAGGGCTTTCATGCGCTGCGGGGCAATTTCCACGACATGGCCGCGCTGCTCGCTGTGCAAGGCGTTTCGCTGGTGGACGGCGTGCTGCTGGATCTGGGCGTATCCTCGCACCAACTCGACACGGCGGAGCGGGGCTTTTCCTATCATATGGACGCTCCGCTGGATATGCGCATGGACCAGGGCCAGCCGTTCACCGCCGAGACGCTTGTGAACACTTGGCCGGCTGCGGACATCGCCCGCGTTCTGCGCGATTACGGCGACGAGGCATGGGCTGCGCGCATCGCCGCCATCCTGGTGGAGCACCGCGAAAACGCCCCGCTCCGGACAACCGGCGACCTGGTCCGCGCGGTGGATGCCGCCATCCCGCGCAAGGTGCGCGACCGGGACGCGGGCCACTCGGCGCAGAAGACGTTCCAGGCGCTGCGCATCGCGGTCAACGACGAGCTCGCCCCGCTGGAGAACGCGGCCGAAGGCGCTGTATCGCTGCTCGCCCCGGGCGGGCGGCTTTGCGTCATCACGTTCCACTCCATTGAGGACCGGATTGTAAAACGGGCGCTCCGGCGGCTGGAAAACCCTTGCACATGCCCGCCCGGGCTACCGGTGTGCGTCTGTGGCCAGAAACCGACCGTACGCCTGCCTTCGCGCGGCGCGATCAAGCCCACGGCGGAGGAAAGCAAAGAGAACCCCCGCGCCCGCAGCGCCAAGCTGCGCGTCGCGGAGAAACTATAGTGCAACTATAATAATAGTAGGAGTACCCATGCCCAAACTGTTTGTCGCCGCCACCCCGATTGGCAATCTTTCCGACGCCACGCCGCGCTTGCTGGAAACGCTCGCGGCTGTCCGGCTCATCGCGGCGGAGGACACGCGCGTGACGGGCAACCTGCTCCGGCATTTCGGCATACAGACGCCGCTAACGTCGCTGCACCGCCATAACGAGGCCGGGAAGGCGGCCGCCATCGTCGCCCGGATGCTCGCGGAAGATATCGACGTGGCGGTCGTGACCGACGCGGGCACGCCGGCCATTTCGGACCCGGGCTGCGGGCTGGTGCGGGAGGCTGTCGCGTCGGGCATCGAGGTACTGGCCATCGCGGGTCCCTCGGCCATGGCGGCGGCGCTTTCCGTCAGCGGGTTCGACGCGCGCGAATTCGCCTTTTACGGGTTTTTGCCCCGGACGCAGGGCGATCTGAAAAAGAAGCTGCTCGCGATGGCGGAAGGACCGAAGGTTACAGTAATTCACGAATCTCCGCATCGCGTAACCGCACTGATGGAGGCCGTCGCGGACACGCTGCCCGGCTGCCTTGCTTCTGTATCCTGCGATTTGACCAAGCTATACGAAAAAACGACGCGCGGCGACGCGAGGGCTGTCGCGGAAGCGTTGCGATGCGATCCCAAGACGGAAAAGGGCGAATACTGCATCGTGCTCGATCTTTCGCACGTCATTCTTCCCGAAAAAGCGCGCGGGGCAGAGCCAAGCCTTGCGGCCATGCTGATGGACGCGCTGCTGAAAGGCGCGTCGCCACAGGACGCGGTGGCCGAAGCCGTAGCGGGCGGCGCACGAAAAAACGACGCGAAACGCGCGCTGATCGACATTCAAAGGTGGCAAAACAGCGAAAAAAACACGATATGGAAAGAAATGTAATGATATTCTTGAAAGATGGTAAGAAATCCGTTATACTGTAGCATATGCGTATCGGTGTATCGACCGCCGCCTACTATGGGCGGCTGGAAACGGAGGACGCAGCGGGGCGGATGCCCGCGCTCGGCGTCTCGTGCTGCGAGGTCTTTTTAGAAACCTTCAGCGAATACACCGCCGCCTTCGGTTCCGTGGTGCGGGAGAGACTTTTGGGGGTGGAAGCGGTTTCCATCCACACCAAAACGCAGCACTTCGAGGGCGATTTGATCGGGCAATCCGCGCGGCAGCGCCAGGACGCGCTTCGCGGCCTGACAGGCGCGCTGGACGCCGGCGCGGCACTCGGCGCGCGCGTCTATGTGTACCACGGCCCCGCGAACATCCGGGGGCACGCGCCGCGGTTTGACGCCTGGCAAGAGGGGATTGAGCGGGCAATTAAGGCCGCCGCGGAGCGGGGGATCATCTTCGCCTGGGAGACCGTAAGCTGGTGCTGGCTGAACGATCCGGCGCGCGTGGCCGAGTTTCTCCGGATATGGCCGTCGCTGTCGTTCGTGCTGGACATCAAGCAGGCGCGCGAAATGGGCGCCGACCCGCTCGCGTTTGTCGACGCGATGGGCGACCGGCTGTGCCACGTGCACATTCTGGATCACGACGCGCGCGGACTGCACGCGTTGCCCGGGCAGGGGGTAAACGGCTTTGGGGATCTGGCGCGTGCTCTGCGCCAGAACGGTTACAGAGGGGACATGATCCTGGAGCCGTATGCGCAAACAGTAACGGACGAACGAGCGCTCATCGATTCGATCAACTGGCTGCGCGACGCCTTTGGCGCGGAATAGGAGGGGTGGGCTTTGAACGAGTTCTTTAACTGGTTAACGCAGCCTTACGCGCTGTTGTTCTGTTTCGTCCTGCTTTTCCTTCTTTTTATTGTGCCTTTGTACATCCGCGTCGTGCGTGAATTCGGCGATATGGAGAAAAAAATGCAAGAGATGGAATCCATCTTCACCAATAATTTCAAATCCCTTTTGGAGAACAACGCTGCCGAGCGCGCTGCCGACCGGGAGGAAATGGGCAACAACCTGCGCGGCATGAGCGATTCCGTCGTGCGCATCATGGGCGAGATCTCGCGCACGCAGCAGCAGCAGCTTGACTCCTTCGGCGGGCAGATCCGCGCCATGAACCGCACGGATGAGGAGCGCATGGACAAGATGCGCACCGGCATCGGCGAAAAGTTACAAGATTACGACCGACAGATGACTCGCGTAACCCAGGTGCTGGACGAGAAATTTACACAGAACGACCGGCGTTGGAACGAGATGCAACGGACGCTGACGGACGGGCTGTTCCGCATTCAGGGCGAAATCGAGCGGCGCATGGACGGCATCCGGGAGACCGTGGATGAGAAGCTGAACGCGACCGTGGACAAGCGCCTGGGCGAATCCTTCCGGTCGGTTTCCGCGCGGTTGGATCAGGTTTTTGAGGGCCTGGGCGAGATGCAGACGCTGGCCGTCGGCGTGGAGGATTTGAAAAGGGTTCTGACCACGGTCAAGACGCGCGGCGTCTGGGGCGAGGTGCAGCTCGGCTCCCTGCTCGATCAGGTATTGACCACGGAGCAGTACGCGAAGAATATCATCATTAAATTGGATGACGGCGAACCTGTCGAGTACGCCATCTTACTTCCCGGCCAGGACGAGCGAAGCGGCCCGGTCTATCTGCCGATTGACTCCAAGTTCCCCTCGGACGACTACCAGCGCCTGCTGGACGCGGCCGAGGCGGGCAGCAAGGACGCCGAGGAAGAAGCGGCCCGCGCCCTGGAGGCCACCATCCGCAGCGAAGCCCGGCGCATCCGCATGCAGTATATCGACCCGCCGCACACGACCGATTTTGCGATCATGTTCCTGCCCGTGGAAGGGCTGTTCGCCGAGGTGCTGAAGCGGAACGGGATTGTCGAGCAGCTCCAGACCGACTTCCGTGTGGTGCTCACAGGCCCCACGACGCTGCTCGCGCTGCTCAACAGCCTGCAGATGGGCTTCCGCACCATCGCCATCGAGCGCCGCTCCAATGAGGTGTGGGAGCTGCTCGGCGCGGTCAAGTCGGAGTTCGGCCGCTTTGCGGACCTTCTCAGCCGGACGCAGCAGCGGCTCAACATGGCGACCGCCTCCATTGAGGATGCCGCCAGAAAAACGCGGACCATCCAACGCCGCCTGCAGAGCGTGAAGGAACTGTCGGAGCAGGAAGCCACGCGGCTGATCGATACGGGCGACGAGGAGGAGAGCGTCGCGGCCGATGCCGTCGTCAGCCTGGGCGCCACGGCGGAGGAGGGCAAGCGGCTTGCTTAAGTACCGAACGCTTCGCCCGGAGGAACTGGACGCGTGGTACGCACATTGCGCAGATGTCTTTTGTGAATCAGCAGACCACTTTCGCAATCACTACCTTCGCGATCCGGAGGGTGATTGCGATTTGATTTTCGTGGCGATGGACGGGGATGAAATCGCCGCCACCGTGCGCGTGTTTTCCCGGAAGGTATGGCTTTTCGGGCGTGCGGTGGCGATGGGCGGCATCGGCGAGGTGAGCACAAAGCCCGCGTACCGGCGGCAGGGTGTCGCGGAAACGCTGCTGCGCATGGCGATTGACGCAATGAACGCACGGTCCATGCCCGTTTCCATTCTCTTTGGCGATCAACCGCTGTACGCGCGGCTTGGATGGCGGTTCTGCACGTTCTTCCTAACCGAGGTGCCCGTGAGTGCGCTGCCAGCGGCCTCCCTCTCGATGCGCCCGTTAGCGATGGACGACTTGCCCGCCCTGATGGGTGCGTACGACTTCTTCGCTGGGCGACTGAACGGCGCGATGCTGCGGAGCGAGGCGTATTGGCGGCGCTGGGTGTTGGCCGAGTGGCACGGCGAGACGCACGTGCTGATGATGGACGATCGGCCCGTGGGCTATTGTGTGGCGCATATTGAGGGCGACCCCAGTCTCCTTGTGGTGGACGAGCTCGCCGCTGCGCCGCACGCGGAGGCCGCGCTGCCCGCTTTCCTGCGCGCCGTGACGGAAGCGCGCGGGGCTTCACATGTTCGTTTCCCGACACCGCTGCTTCCCGGCGTCCAGGGGGAAATTCGACCGGTGGAAGGCGTGATGATGATCCGGCTGAATACCCCCATCCTTGGATATACCGATTCCGATGTGCTCGCGGCCGCGATGGCGGCGCACGCGGGCATGTTCCCGGCCGATTCGTTCTAACCCGCGCCCGCGCCTTCCAAAACATTCTCGCGCGGGATAACCCGCAATTCATGCCCGTCCATTCCCCGCCATACACTCAATCAGCGGGGAGGGATGGGCATGAAGCGCAGACGCGCGCTGCGGCGAGCGGTGCGGGCGGCGGGGCTGCCGGAAGATATTGTGCTGGGCATGCCGCGCGTGCTGTTGCGCGGCGACGGTCTGCTGTTCCTGGAGAATCACCGGGGGGTTGTGGAATACGGTCCCGAGCGGCTGCGCGTGCAGACCGCGCTCGGCATGGTCACCGTGGATGGTGAGGCGCTCGTGCTCTCCGCCCTGGGCGAGAACGATCTGATGCTCACGGGAGTCATCCGGAACATCGTCTTCGTGGAGGGGAGCGCGCATGGAAAAGCTCGGATGGTATGAGTTCAAAGCGGAGGGGCTTTCGCTGGAGCGGCTGCTGAACCAGTGCGTGCAGCAGGGCATCCAGCTTCGCGGCGTGAAAAAGGCGTCCGCGCGCGCCATCACCGGCCGCGTAGAGGCGAGCGACCTGGCGAAGCTACAGGAAATGGCCGAATCGCGCGGCTGGCGTCTGACCGTCGTCCGCCCGCGCGGCATGGTGCGGCTTTCGCGCCTGGCAAAGCAGCGGGCGCTGCTGACGGCTGGCGTGCTGGCATTCATGGCGATTTGCTGGGCCGCCATCTCGTGCGTCTGGTTCATCGACGTGCGCGGCGCGGGGCCGTACACGGGGGAGGTTGAGCGCATCCTCCGGGAGCACGACGCGGGCGTCGGCCGGTTCAGCTTCATGATCGACACGGACGGTATCCGCTCCGACATGGAGCGGCAGCTCACGGGGCTCGCGTGGGTCGGCGTGCACACCAGCGGCGTCCGGCTGACGGTCACCTGCGTGCAGGCGCAGCTCGCCAAGAGCGCGTCGTCCGTGCCGGGCGATCTGGTCGCCACGCGCGACGGCGTGATCGCGACCATCACCGTCACCGCCGGCACGCCGAAGGTCAAGGCGGGCGATGTGGTCAAGCGCGGACAACTGCTGGTGCGCGGGGAGGAGCGCGCGTGGAACGGCGCGGTTACGCCGATCCGGGCCGAAGCCAGCGTGACGGCGCGCGTCTGGTACACGGCGGAGGCGGCCGTATCCGGCGCGCTGCTGAAAAGCACGCCCACAGGCGAGACGTTCGTCCGCCGCACGCTCTGCTGCCCGTATTACGAGCTGGCGCTGGACGGCGTGCCCGCGTACTCGGACTACGATCTGGCCGAAACCGTGTTCCCGATCGCCGGGCCGTTCCCGGTCTGGCTGCGGCAGGAACGTTACGAAGCGGTTACACGCGAGCCAGAGGAGCGCGGTGAGGAAGCCGTGCGCGAGGAGGCGGGCCTTGCGGCAACGCGCCTTGCGGGCGAAAAGGTGGAGACCGGGGTTAGCGTTATTGACAAATGGGTAGAGTATAGTATGATGGACGATGGAGGTTGCCGCGCCACAGCCGTGCTCGAGGCCATTGTGGAGATCGCGGCGGCGCCGGACAGCATATAGCGCACCGACCGGTGCATGGGAGGAACGCGATTGGCGCAAAAACAAATGCAGCTCTCTGTGGAGTCCATGGAACAGTACATGTCCCTCTTTGGCGTTGGCGATGAGAACGTCAACATCCTCATGCAGGAGACGGGAGCCGACATCGCCATGCGCGGCGATGAGCTCAGCTTCTCCGGCGAGGAGACACAGGTCGATCTGGCCGTCATGGTCACGGAAAAGCTGCTGGACATGCTCAAAAAACATGAGACGGTGGACCGTTCCCGCATCCGCTATGCCGTGGAACTCGCCCGGGAAGGCAATGTCGAGAGCATCGAGGAAATCATGCGCGACGTGATCGCCGTCACGCACCGGGGCAAACAGATCAAGTCCAAAACGCTCGGGCAGAAGCGGTATGTCGAGCTGATGCGGAACAACCTGCTCACGTTCGCCGTCGGCCCCGCGGGCACAGGCAAGACGTATCTCGCCATGGCCATGGCCGTCGTCGCGCTGAAGAACAAAGAGGTCGAGCGCATCATCCTGACGCGGCCCGCCGTGGAGGCGGGGGAAAAGCTGGGCTTCCTGCCCGGCGACCTCGCGCAGAAGGTCGATCCGTACCTGCGGCCCCTGTACGACGCGCTGCACGACCTGATGGGCGTGGAGGCGTATCAGAAGCTGGCCGAGCGCGGCACGGTCGAGGTGGCCCCGCTCGCGTACATGCGCGGGCGCACGCTGTCCGACTCGTTCGTCATCCTGGACGAAGCGCAGAACACCACCAGCGAGCAGATGAAAATGTTTCTCACGCGTATGGGTTTTGGCACGCGCATGGTCGTCACCGGCGACGTGACGCAGATTGACCTGCCCATTGGCAAGCGGTCCGGGCTGAAAGAGGCCGTGGAGGTGCTGGCCGGCGTGCCGGGCATCGGGATGGCCATGCTCACGCACCGCGACGTGGTGCGGCACGAGCTGGTGCAGGCGATTGTGAAGGCGTATGAGAAAAAGGAACGCAGGAGGTAGGGATTTCTTGCGAAATCCCCTTATGGCGGCCGATTGTTCCAATCAGCGCCGCCGTCGAGGTAGGAATTTCCTGCGAAATCCCCTTATGGCGGCCGATTGTTCCAATCAGCGCC
>JAVBOM010000082.1:0-2513 GCA_031550535.1 Eubacteriales bacterium | reverse complement strand
AAGCGCCACTTGCAGTTTTCCGAGACGCTGTAGCTCTCCTCCTGGGCAAAAGAAGCGAGGACGGACAGCATCAGCTCCCCGTCCCCGCTCAGGCTGCGGACATTCTCTTTTTCAAACCAGACCTCGATGCCCAGGGCTTTCAACTCCCGCACGGTCTCCAGTAGGGTGACGGTGTTGCGGGCAAAGCGGGTGACCGATTTTGTGACCACCAGGTCGATCTTCCCCGCCCGGCAATCGGCCAGCAGCCGCTGGAAGCCGTCGCGGGTATCCTTGGTGCCGGTGAGCGCCTCGTCCGAGTAGATGCCGGCAAACTGCCACCCGGTGCGCTTTTGGATGAGATCGCTGTAGTAACTGACCTGGGCGGCCAGCGATTGGAGCATGGCGTCCTTGCCGGAGGACACGCGGGCATAGGCGGCGACGCGGGTCAGCTTGGGCGGCGGCGTGAGGTGCGGTACTTTCGATACAATACGTTGATGCATGGTGCTCCTCCTTCCGTTTGTATCGACATGTTACCGTACACCCGCGCATATATGAAGCCCATTTAGAGGGATAAACCTGCGGTTATCGGGAGAAATTCCTTGGAAAAACTTGTGCTGATTACCCGGTAATCCGCCTCGTCGATGATCCCTTGCGCCAGCATCTCACGGGCAACCGCCATCGCCGCCTGATAGCTTATCTCCCGGTCAAACTGCACTTTTGTCCACATGGGAACCTCCGTAACGCGCCGAAATATAGCAAGGATGCGAGCAATAGCGCCTGTTCTGCGTCGGGTAACTATCGAAAAAGACGCCGCAGCACGCGCAGGTTCGTTGCACGACAATCTTGCGGTTGAGCTGCGCCCGATGGGCGTTCCACCAAGCGGATCGGCAAGCGTCCGAGCAGAATCGCTTCTCTCGCTTGGTGCGAGGATCGAGCGCATGTCCGCAATGTGCACAGCAGTTGGACGCTGGCGAAGGGCTATCGCTCACCTTTGGCTGTATGCCTTGCCTGCGGCAGTAGGATTTGACCGTGTTGACCGACATGCCGAGCCGCGCGGCGATCTCCGAAAAGCAAGTTCCGTTTTCTCGTAGGGTCCGAAGTCTTCCGTGTTGTTCCTTGGTCATTGCGTTCACCTCGATATGAAAGTGCGGCCCACAGGCAACCCCATGGGCCGCGTGATATGAATATCAGCGGCGAAGCGCACCGCGCGTGTCCGGCCCGACGATGCCATCGGCCTCGATGCGGGCAACCTCCTGGAACCCCTTCAACGCCTCGGCGGTCAGGGGGCCGTACAGACCATCCACCTTGCCGGGCGAGTGACCGAGCTGAGAGAGCCTGATTTGCACAGCGGTCACGTCCGCGCCCGACTGCGCCTTGCGGCCCGGTTTGTAATGCAAAAGGCGCGTGCCATAATCCGGCGTCGCGCCTTGATGGGGTTGGTTCGCTGGGTCTTTGGGTTGCGGCGCTGTCGGCGGCTGTGGTTCCTTCTCCCCGGTCTGACCATCGTCATGGCCGTTCGCCTCCACATACTCGATGTACGGACACCGGTAACAGTGCGTCCATTTGCGGTCCTTCACGCGGGTTTTCACCACGCCGTAGTCAAAACCGCGCGCTTCGATGGCCCAGCCGCCGCCGATGTACACGCCCACATGCCCCGGCGAGTACAGCAGCAGGCCGGGTGTTTCCGGCAGCGCGGAGATCGGCCCCTTGACCTTGGTGGCACTGAACATGCTGTTGGCGCCCTTGTCCGGGCGACCATCCAGGCCGTAGATGATCTTTCCATCGTCGCGCGCCCAATAAAATCCTTTGATTAGCCCCACACAGTCGCAAACCACCGCGCCTTTTGCGATGTCGGCCTTATACCTCGCGGTGCGGCTTGCCTTGTAGGAATCGGGGTACTGCTTCGATTTGCTGGCCAGCAGGGAAGCCGTGGCGGGATAGCAGCATGTTCCGTACCAGTAGGGTTGTCCCAGCATCTTTTGTGCCCAGGCCGCCAAGCCGAGATTCGTCTTTCGGGTCATGATCGTGTCCTCCTATGCCAGAATCCAGTTTTTGTTGGTGGCGATGGCCTTTTCGTCCTCGGTCAGGTTTCGCAGGTTGAAGCCCAGGGTGAGCGTCTGCGCCGTTTGCCCGGTCAGATCGGCCAGGCCGTTGCTCAGCAGATCCAGCAGCGTCTCCCGCGTGAGCTGGCTGCCGTTGGACATGTTCCAGCTCACCTTGAGGTTTCGCACGGTGAAGGCGCGCAGCGAGTACAGCCCGGTCATAAAGCTGGTCATGGGCAGCCCCTTCGCCAGATTCATTACGCCCTTCACCCGGATGAGGTAGCGCATGTCCTTGAGAATGTTTGCGAAGGATGTGAACTTGGTGAAATCGACGGTGCTCACGTCAAAGTCGCGCAGCACGGAGCCGTTGAACGCGCCCGTGAAGTTCGTGACCGCCGCGTAGTTGATGGCCGGCACGCGCTGCAGGCAGGACGCGTTGGTGGCGCACAGGGCGTTCATGGTGGCGCTGGTCATGGTGGTGTTGATAAAGTC
>JAVBOM010000067.1:0-4991 GCA_031550535.1 Eubacteriales bacterium | reverse complement strand
AACCAATGCATCGATCGCGTGAATGCGTGCTTCGCGCTCGGGCGTTGGCGTGTAGGGCTCCGATAAAAACACGTCGGCGATGCTTTTGATCAGGTTGATCCCCGTGACCAGCCCGCCAATGCCCAGCACATTCGCGTTCAGTTCCCGACGCGCCATCCGCGCCGTTTCCACGTCCCGCGCAAGGCAGGCGCGCGCCCCCCGCACCTTGTTGGCGGCGTTCGTGATCCCCACGCCGGTTCCGCATAAAACGATGCCGAAATCCGCCTTCCCGCACGCGACAACTGCCGCTGTTCTCCGGCCAAAGATCGGGTAATGCGTGCGCTCGGTGTCGTAGGTGCCGTTGTCGATGATCCGATACCCTTTTACGCACAGGTACTCGATCAACTCGTTCTTAATGGGCGTTACAATATGGTCGCATCCAATGGAAAGGATCATCCGCTTCACCTCTCGTTAAGATCCACGTATCAGCACATTTTGTTCAGCATATCGACGCGAACCTGATGTCTGCCGCCGTCATAACCGCTGCGAAGAAAGCTATCGATCAGCGCCTCAATTTGCCCCGGACCGCTCAACTGTGTGCCGACCGAAATGACGCACGTGTTGTTGTGGCGTCGGGTCATCAGCGAGGAATACTCGTCCGCAAGCTGGGCGCAAACGATTCCTTTGTACTTGCAGGCGGCCATGAACGACCCGGAGCCATACGCGTCAAACAGGACCCCACGCTCCGCTTCTCCGGCTTGCACGGCCCGGCAGACCAAGCCTGCCGCCTCCACGCAATCTCGGCCAGGATCCGGCGTCGTGTCGAAAATCTCGTATCCCTGCGCTTCCAGCTTCCGCTTTACAGTTTCCTTGCACGCATACCCGTCCGCGTCACTGCCCAGCGCGATCTTCATCGGCCGTCCCACCTTCCCCTGCCTGCACCCAGACAATCATTTCCCCTTCGCCGCGATTCGCCCATGCGAAGTAGGGCACGAACCGTACGGTGACGCGCGCGCGCGCCACACCGGCGGGCGCATACAGCGCCTTGGGATCGGGCCAGATCCTGCGCGTGCCCTCTGTCGTCAGGACTGTCGCCTCCAGCGTCTCATCGTAGCTTTCCGCAAACACCGCGTCGGGCGCGATGGCGATATCCTTCAGCCACCTTCCGTTGTCCTTTTCCTCCAGGCAATATACCAGCGGCCCGCGACTGACGCAAAGGCGTCCACAATCATCGTGCACGGCCGGGTGTGCCTCCTCGCAGCGCACCGTCAGGGGCAGCTCCAGGGACAGCACATCGCCGTCTTCCCAGCGCCGCCGCAAAGATGCGTATCCGTCACGCAGTTCCGCTTGCACGGGCGTCCCGTTGACCGCCAGGCGGAAGGTAGGTGCCCAGCCGGGGATGCGGCAAGCCACGGCATACTCCCCGCTGCACAGCGTCGTGTCGATTTTCCCTTCGAAGGGATAGGCGGTCCGCTGCGAAACGAAGCGGCCTGCGCCGATCTCCGCTTCAAAGTCCATGTATTGATGGAGGAAAAGCGTATCACCGCTCCAGCTTATCGCGAACTCGGAAATGTTCATGATGATACGCGCGATGTTTGGTGGGCAACAAGCGCAGCTAAAGGTCCGCTGCCGGGCGATGTCGGGCATATGCTCCCGCTCCTGTGCAAGCTCCTGGTTCTGATACCAAATGTCCGGATGCACCTCAAGTGGGTTTTCGTAAAAGAAGGATGCGCCATCCAGCGAGATCCCCGACAGCGTGCCGTTGAGCAGCGCGCGTTCCACGATGTCTCCGTACCATCCGAAAGGGCGGAGGAAGAACATGCGGCGCGCAAAGAGCGCCAGGCCGATTGAGGCACATGTTTCCGTGTAGGCGGTGCGGTTCATCAAGTCATAGTCAAACGTAAAGGCTTCTGCGCGGTAGGTGGAGCCGATACCCCCCGTGATGTACATCCTGCGGTTGACGATGTTGTCTAGCAGCGCCTCACAAGCTTCCTTCAGCCCTTCGTCATTGTCCTCGGCCGCCATATCCGCCATAGCGCAGTACAAATAGACCGCGCGCACCGCATGGCCTTCCGCTGTGCGTTGTTCACGCACCGGCAGATGTGCCTGCGAATGGCTGGCGGTGCCAAACTTCGGGTAGGGCTGAATGCGCTCGTTATTGCCGCGCTTGTTGATGAAGTAGCGCATCAATGTCATGGCGCGCTCGTCCTCCGTGGCACGGTATAGTTTATATAGTGCCAGTTCGATTTCCTCGTGACCGGGGGTATCAAACGGAGCAGAATGCTCAACCCGGAAGACGCGGTCGGCCAGCTCAACATATTTCCAAGTAATGTTCAAAAGGCGGTCGCTTCCGGTTGCGCCGCGATATGCCAGCGCCGCTTCGATCCAGTGGCCGAGCCCATAAAGCTCATGATTTGTGTAATACAGAAGCTTTTGTGATTCCCTGCCGAAGAAGTTGACAATGTAGCCATCCTCATCCTGATCACGCGCAATCTCATCGATGCAGGCTTCAATCTTTGCACGCAGCTGCTCGTTCGACCGCAGTCGCAGCATGTATGACATGGCCTCGATCCATTTGGCTATGCCGCCGCCCCAGGCGCGCGATCCAGGCTCGGCAGGGTTCAAGAATTTTTCGAACTTCTCGTCCACAAGGGTGTATGGGATTGACTCGCCGCACACGGCGTCTTGCCTCTTCAGCCAAAATCCCCCCGTGACTTTCGCCTTCGTAAAGTCAGGCGTAGAATATTCTTTCATTTTCCCTTGCCTCCATTATCGATATAAAATTCTATAATCTATTGTGCTATTATGATAGCCCGATCTCGGGCAAAAGAACAGTGAGGATTTTATCATTGTGTGTACGAAATTAAGAAATGTGATAGGTCTGTTTCAGATTCCCATACCAACCGTGCCAACGCGACGTATGGCTTGCGCAGGAAGACGGGGCATTTTCATTGTCACATTGCCTACAGAGAGCTGACTAATGCAGATTTTTTAACAAACTTTCTTTGCTTTGGGCAAATTGCGTATTTTATACGGTTGCCCCCTTTTTTTTATACACGTAAGGCCGTATACTATTGAAAAACGAAAACGAGGTGGCCCGTATGATTCGCCAAATTCCTTTTACCGCCGTATCTTTCGACGATGCGTTCTGGGCGCCTAGGATGGCTGTCAATCGGGATGTCACGCTGGCTGCCTGTCTGGACAAGTGCGAGCAAACCGGCAGGATCGCGAACTTCGCGCGTGCCGCCGGTCTGGAAGCAGGTCCGCACGAGGGTAAATTTTACAATGATTCGGATGTGTACAAGATCCTCGAAGGGGTAGCCTACACGCTGCACACGCACTTTGACGCCTCGCTCAAAGCGCGCGCGGATCACATCATTGACCTGATCGCGGCAGCGCAGGAGGAAAACGGATATATCAACACCTATTTCCAACTGGCGCGGCCTAACGACAAGTGGACCGATATGAACCTGCACGAGATGTACTGCGGCGGCCACATGATCGAGGCGGCTATCGCCTACGCGCAGGCTACGGGCGAAACCAAGTTTCTTCAAACGGCCATCCGCTTTGCGGATCATCTGGACGCCACGTTCGGTCCGGACAAGCGGCACTGGGTTGCCGGGCACCAGGAGATCGAACTGGCGCTGATCAAGCTATATCACTATACAGGCGAAGCGAAGTACCTGGAACTGAGCCTCTTCCTACTGGGTGAGCGAGGATATGGGCACGGCATCAAGGAAGGCTCCAAGGAAAAGTGGAATAGAGAGTACTATCAGGACGTTGACCCGGTTGAATGGTCAGCGCAGGTTATGGGGCACGCGGTTCGCGGCGTGTACATGTATGCCGCCATCGCGGATGTGGTGGCCTTGACCGGCAATCGGGGATATGAACTTGCGATAAACCGCCTGTGGGAGAGCATGGTCAGCCGTAACTACTACATCATCGGCGGCATCGGTCAATCCGCACACAACGAGGGATTTACAGCCGACTATGATCTGCCGAACAAGTGCTACTGCGAGACGTGCGCGGCGGTCGCTATGGTGATCTGGGGCGCGCGGATGGGCTGGCTGTATGGCGACACAAAGTACATGGATGTCGTCGAGCGGAGCATGTATAACAACGCTCTTGCCGGCGTTTCACTGAAGGGTGACACGTTCTTTTATGATAATCCGCTCATTTCCGACGGCACGTATCACCGGTCGCCGTGGTTTGAGTGCTCCTGTTGCCCCAGCCAGCTCTCCCGTTTTGTCTCATCAATCGGTGGCTACCTGTACGCGCTGGAAGACGATACGCTATATGTCAATCTATACGCGCAAAGCCGCCTTACGCACGGCGCATGGGATGTAAGAATTCAGAGCGGTTATCCCTATGACGGTGTTGTCAATATTCAGCTAACCGCCGTGCCGGAAAGTTGCTCACTCAGGCTTCGAATCCCTGGCTGGTGCAGCGGTGCGCGGATTGTTGGCGCGGACTATACCGTTGAGAATGGTTATGCGGTGATCCATGGGGTGAAGGCCGGCCAGGCAATCCGCATGGAACTGCCGATGCCTGTCCGCCGCAACCACGCCATTGAGTACGTGACGGAAAACCGGGGATGCGTAGCGCTTTCCCGCGGACCGCTGGTATATTGCGTAGAGCAAGCAGACTGCGAGGTGCCCGTCGAAGGGTTCGTCATGTCAGACAGCGACCCTCTGACGTTGCAGGCTATTGCGGAACTACCGGCGGATACCATTGCCATCGGCATTCACCAGGACGGGAAGCGAATCGCACAGGCAGTGCCCTATTGCTTG
Organism: Eubacteriales bacterium; assembly: GCA_031550535.1. GTDB lineage: Bacteria > Bacillota > Clostridia > Christensenellales > Aristaeellaceae > Avichristensenella. The sequence continues at coordinate 222 of JAVBOM010000067.1, read as the reverse complement.
TGGGACAACCGTGCACCCGGGGCGATGCGCGTGTGGCTCAGGGAACGTATCACGCCAGGGGAGTTGTATAAGTAGGGTTCATTTTAGGGTGGGGTTGAATGAAAAAGTAAGATCACGTCTGAGGCGATAAGCAAAGCAGTGTAAAGGAAAAAGGTGGATTGGGAGGAATCTGAAGCAGGGAATACACGCAGAAAAGGCCAAAGAATGGGTAAAGCTTGGGCC
>JAVBOM010000018.1:0-146111 GCA_031550535.1 Eubacteriales bacterium | reverse complement strand
GCAGGCGGCTCGGCTATTGCGTCCACTGGACGCGCCTCACCTCCGCGTGCTCAGCGTAGCGCTGCTACGCCTCGCTCCAACTCCTTGATCTGCCGAAAAATCCACTCCGGCCTGCACGATTTCCATTTTTGAAACACGCCCGAGAAAATCGGGCGCCACAGAGGGATTTCGCAGAAATCCCTACGTCATGGCTTCGCGGTCGTTTCCGCTATCTCCGGGATCCCCGGCAGGGGCGACAGGTCCCACGCCCCGTCAAGCTCGCCATACTTCTTCAAAAGCGCCTGGAACCCATTTGTTTTGCAGACCGCCGCAAACACCGGCTGCAGCGTGAGTGAGGCGGGCTGCCAGCCGAGCGACGCGGCGGCTTCCAGCGCGGCGACGCAGCCGGCCGTGTCGCCCGCGTTCATCAGCAGCTCCGCGCGCACCAGCGCAATCTGGATGCCCGCCATCGCCAGATAATGGGTTTGCGCGTCCACGCCGTCCAGCAGCCCCTCCGCCGTTTCCAGCGCGGCCCAGGCCGCCTCGGCGTCGCCCAGCTTCATCAGCGCGTACGCGTAGGAAGCCCACTGGTCCGATTCGGCGTCCGTGCCCTTCCCGTCAATCCACGCGCGGATCATTTCCGCGCCGCCGGGATCGCCCACCGTGGCGCGCAGCATGCCCTCCCAGTCCGCCAGCTTTTCGGTCATGTACGGGTACTTTTCCGTCAGCGCGTCAAACGCCGCGAGCGCCTCGTCCGCGTTGCCCAGGATGTCCTCCACGACGACGCGCATCGCCATCGTGTCGTACCAGCCCGGGTAGCACATTTCCATCTCCGCAAGCATGTCCAGCGCGTCCTTCTCGCGCCCCGCGTCGAGCAGGACGGACACGAGGCTGTACAGCGGCAGCGAATCCTCAAACGTCAGCGCGTCGCCGGCGGCAAACGCGCGGGCCGCCTCCAGCAGCTTGCCCTGGCGCTGATACGCAACGCCCAGTTCCCAGAACAGCGTCGGTGTGCCCGTTCCCTCCGTCGCCTCAAACCCGTACGCCAGCGCCTCCATGGCGCCCTCGGGGTCGCTGAACCCGTTCAGCCGGGCCTCGGCCTTGTTCTGCCACACCAGATACAGGTCCGGCGATTTTTCCAGCGCCTTCGCGAACTGCGCCTCCGCGTCCGCCCAGCGGTTGTCGTTCATCGCGATGATGCCGCGCAGCAGTTCGGCGTAACCGGCGTCGAGCGGCGCGATGGCATCGGCGGTTTTTTGCGCCTCGTCATACTGTTCCAGGAGCAGATACGCGCCCAGCTTGATCACATACGCGTCCACCCACTCCGGATCGGCGCGGATCAGCGCGTCGGCCTCCGCCAGCGCGTCCTCGGGCATGTACTGGCTCCACAGGCGGAGCTGCGCGCGTTTCAGCCACAGATCGTACTCCCCGCCGTACTGGATCAGTTCGTCAATGATGCGCGCCGCGCGCTCGAACTCCCCGGCGGCCTCGTAGGTCATGTACAGCCCGTACAGGCCGTCCAGCCGGTCCGGGTTCTGGTCCGCGATCTGCCGGTAGGCGGTGATCGCCTCGGCAAACCGGTACGCGCCCGTCAGCACTTCCGCGCGCAGGAGCGCCGCCGTGATGTTCTGCGGGCTATCCTCCAGCACGCTGCCCAGCATGTCCAGCGCGTCGTCGATCCGGCCCGCGTAATACAGCGTGGACCCGAGCACGATTTTGAGCTGCTCGTCGTTCGGCCTTTCCGCCAGTTCTTTTTCAATCACGGGGACGGCCTCTTTCGCCCGCCCGGCGTAGTTGAACTGCTCGGCCAGCATCTGCAGCGCCAGCGTCCGTTGGTCGCCGGCCGCGAAATCCAGCGCCTCCAGCAGCAGCGATTCACACTCGGCCCCGTACCGGTCCTCCGTATCCAGGTAGAACAGCAGCCGGGAACAGTTGATCAGCACGTTCGCCCGCGATGAGCCGCTCCCGCCGACGCGCGCGGCGACATCCAGAATCATCTCCGCCTGCGCGGCAAAGTCGTCCAGGGAGATCGCTTCATTCAGGATCTTCAGGGCTTCGTCCATGGACAGCCCGGACTCGCCCGCGGGGGTGTCCGTGGACGCAGACCCGACCGCCGCGGGCGGCGTGTCCGTCGCGGTGATCAGCGCCGCCGGGGGGGATGGCTTGACATCGACGCCGGCCATGCCCGCCATCGAGCCTTCCGCCCAGCCCGCCGTGAACGGGAGCGCCAGGGACAGGGCGAGCAAGACCGCAAACAGTTTTTTCATAGAACCCACTTTCTCAGGGCGGGGCGCCCTGTTACTTACCAAGTTTCCCAGACCTCCGGAGGTTGAAGGCGTAAGCCTTCAAATGAAATCAGGCCCGGCGGCGTGTACGGCGGGCCGCCGCAGATTCCAGAACCAGTCCCAGAGGTAAGGATTTCTTGCGAAATCCTCTGATGGCGCTGATTTTTCAAATCCGCGCCTCGCCGCGACTGGTGGCGGAATCTGTACGTTTGCCTTCGGCCGCCCGGAAACGCCAGAGCGTTTCAGGCCGAACCCTCCTCGTCTCCCCTCCATCAAAAACCGCAGTTTTTGATGGATCGGTTACCACGTCTCCCACACCTCCGGGCAATAGCCGACCGTCGCGCGCTGGCCGTCGCGGACGATGGGCAGCTTCAGCCGCCGGGGGTCCTCGGCCAGCGCGTCCAGCACGGCGTCCTCGCCCGCCGCGAACCGCGCGGGGCATTCCTTCCAGGCAGTCCCCTCGCGGTCCACCAGCGCGGAGAGTCCCACGCTCCGGCGGAATGTCTCGATCTCGCGCCGGCCAAGCTTCACGCGGGCCAGGTCCACCATCTGGGCCGGGACGCGCCGCTCCTTGAACCACCGCTCGGCCTTCTGCGCGTCGAAATTCTTCTTATAGAAATAGATCTGGATCACGTCAGCAGGCGAGCCTCGCGATCGCGTGCGCGAAAATGCGCACGTTTAGCATCAGGTTCTCGATGTCCATGTACTCGCCCGCCTGATGCGCCAGATCCGGCGCGCCGGGGAATGTCGTGCCGAACGCCACGCAGTTATCCATGGAGCGGGAGTACGTGCCGCCGCCGATGGCGATGGTGTACGGCTCAAGCCCCGTCACGTCGTGATAGACCGACAGGAGCTGGCGGACGATTTCGCTCTCCTTCGGCACGTGCAGCGGTGCCTTGTACGACGCGATTTCCACCGCGATGCCGGCGTCCTTCAGCCGCAGACCGAGGATTTTGGCGATCATTTCGCCGTTCATCAGCACCGGGTGGCGGATGTCCAGCAGCGCCATGGCGCTGGTTTCCGTGATGCGCAGCACGCCCAGGTTCAGCGTCAGCGCGCCGGAAATGCCGTCGCCGCCATCCACGCCGAGGCCCTTGCCCGTGTAATCCAGCCCGATGCCGTCGGCCAGCCGCTCGATCAGCGCACGGCTGCCGCCGCCCGCGCCGATGGCCTTCAGCACCAGCAGGAGCTGTCCCGCCGCGTTCCTGCCGTGCTCCGGCATGGCCGCGTGGCCGGGGATGCCCTTGGAGGTGAGCCGCACGCGATTGCCTTCGCGTTTCTCGGCCACGACGTCCAGTCCCGTCTCCGCGAGCGCACGGACCAGCGCGTCATAGTCCGGGCAGCCGATCTCCGCCGTCGCGAGGCCCGGGATCACGTTCGGCCGCTCGCCCGCCGTGACGGAATACACAGGCATCGCCGCACCCGTTTCGCCCGGAAGCGCGGCGGTCAGCCGGATCTGCTCGATGCCCTTTTCCGTGTTGATGATTGGGTAATCCGCGTCCGGGGAGAAGCCGAAGTCCGGCATTTTCACGTGCTGTACGTAGTGGGCGATGTCGGCCCAGCCGCTCTCCTCGTCGCAGCCGAGGATCAGCCGCACGGCCTTCTTGGGCGTGAAGCCCGCGTCGAGCACCGCGCGCATGGCGAACAGCGCCGCCACCGCCGGGCCCTTGTCGTCGGACGTGCCGCGACCGTACATTTTTCCGCCGATGATCTCCGCGCCGAACGGGTCCTGCTCCCAGCCGTCCCCGGCGGGCACGACATCCAGGTGCGCGAGGATGCCCATGGTCTCCGCGCCTTCGCCCATCTCGGCGTCGCCAATGTAGCCGTCAAAATCGCGCACGCGCATGCCGAGCCGCTCCGCGTCCGCGAGCGCCACGGTCAGCATCTCGCGCAGCGGCCGGCCAAACGGCGCGCTCGCCTCCGGCGGCAGCTTCTCGCTGGGAATGCGGATCCACCGCGCCAGCGTGTCCAGAATATCGCCGCGCAGGGCCTCCACCGCGGCGTCAAGCCTTTGCGTCATCGCGTTGTCCTCCACTTTTTGGTCAGAGGTTGGGATTTCTTGCGAAATCCCTTTATGGCGCCGATTTTTCGAATCCGCGCCGCTGTCGCTGACAGTATAGCATCGGCGGGGGAGGCGCGTCAAATAGGAAGGAGACGATGGACGGGGGGATTTCGCCCGCGCGCGACGGATATTTTCGTGCCTGTGATCCCTGTTCGAGCGAAAAGCCTTCTATAGGGCGCTTTGAAGCGCCGCCCGCATACGTTATACTCTATGCACGGCCTGTTGGGGCCGTCGGCAGTGGGGCTTTCACCGGTCGTACCTCGGCATTTTTGACCGAAGGGAGGTGAAAGCTGATGCAGTTTTGGATGGTGCCGATTCTAATCGCGATAGCAGCGAAGATATTCGTTGACTGGCTGCGAGACGTAAAGGACCAAACAAAGACCGACCATGATGATGTAGATCATGATCGGTAAACGCTAGGCTCCTAACCAAAGCCCCGCTGTCGTTATTATACCCTGAAAACCCCGTCCCGTCAACGATCCCATTGGAACTTAGTAAAAAACGCTGACCCCCGCCCTACCCCTTCTTCAAGCCCACCGCAATATCCCGCCGGATGGACGCGTCCACGCGGTGGGCAAACGCGTCGTACGGCGCGTCCCGGAGGCACTGAAACCCCGCGCCCGCAAGCAGCGCGGCCATGCCGTCCGGCGGCAGCACATGCGTGTTCCAGCTCAGCGCCAATACGCCCCCCGGCTTCAGCGCCGCGCGCCAGGCAGGCAGGCAGGCGCTCAGCAGCGCGGCCGGGCTGCGCGTTTTATCCCCGCCCGCGATGTTGCCGTGCGCCACGCCGTAGGGCAGATCCCCGGCGATGATGTCAAACGCGGCCTTGCCAAAGTAGTGGTCCGCGCAGCGCGCGTCGCCCGCGACCATCGTCCACTGCCCCGGGTCGTCCCGGAGCGCGTCCTTGTCCCTGGCGAACGCGAACTGGTACGCGGGCGCGCCGTGCCGCTTTTCCTTTTGCTGTTTGTGCCGCCATTTTTCCGTTTCCAGGTACTTTTGGAAGTACACGGCGGCATCGTGCGCCGCGCGCTGGACAATCTCGATGCCCGCCGCGTCCCAGCCGCGCATCAGCGCCTCGTACAGCGTGGTGCCCTTGCCCGCGACGGGGTCGAGCAGGCGCACGCGGCCCTTGGGCGCATACGGCAGCGAAAGCTCCGCCACGTGCAGCATCAGCCGCGTGAACAGCGCGTTCGTCTTGCCGGTGTATTTCAGGATGGCGCTCAGGTCCTCGCCGAAGGGCATTTCCTTCCCCGTGTCCACGGGGCGCAGCAGGTCGCCCTGCCGCTCAAACAGCGCGTACAGGCTGGACAGCCGCGACACGCGCCGAAGATCGGCCACAGATAGCGGCCCCTCCGCGTCAAAGCGATACCAGCGCGCACCGGCCCATGTCTCCGCGCGCGCGTCCGACGCGGGGACGGACAGCCGCCCCAGGCACAGCGTGAGTTCCGCCAGGGAGAGCGTCTCCGACGCGTCAAAAAACACGGCGCTCACGCCGGGATGGGGCAGCAGATAATATGCGGTCATTCAAACACCTCAACGGCGGCGCGGATTTGGAAAATCGGGCGCCATATGGGGCACCGTAGGGGAGCGCCGCCAGCGGCGGATGAAGCGACCCGCAGGTGCGGCCCGGCACAGAGCGATCGACCAGAGAGCGATCGCGACAATGCCGGGGCGGGGCAGCGCGACAAAACCGAGGGGCTTCCGCAAGGAATCCTTACCGCGCAGCATACAACAAAAAAGGCGGCCCCGCAAGGCCGCCGGCGCAATCTTTCCGGGCGATTTCACTTGAAATCGCCCGGAGGAATCTTCCCGATCAGTAGTTCTTGCACAGCTCCACGAAATACGCCCTTGGATGCGCGCACACCGGGCACACGTCCGGCGCGCCGTCCTCGCCGTAGTGGATATGACCGCAGTTGCCGCAGATCCACGCGGTGACGCCCGGGCGCTCAAACACCTCGTTTTTCGCCAGGCGCTCGTGCAGCTTCCGGTAGCGTTCCTCGTGCGATTTTTCAATCGCGGCAACGCCTTCCATCTGCCCCGCGATCTCCTCAAAGCCCTCCTCGCGGGCTTCCTTGGCCATGCGGGCGTACATGTCGGTCCACTCGAAGTGTTCGCCCGCGGCGGCGTCCGTCAGGTTGGACATGGTGTCCGGCACGCCGCCGTGCACATGCTTGAACCACAGCTCCGCGTGCTCCTTTTCGTTGGCGGCCGTCTCCTCAAAGATCGCGGCGATCTGGTTGTACCCTTCCTTGCGCGCCTTGGACGCGTAGAAGGTGTACTTGTTGCGCGCCTGCGACTCGCCGGCGAACGCGGCCATCAGGTTGTCGTATGTCTTGGTGCCCTTAAGCTCTTTCATGGCGTTTCTCCTCCTTGATGATCTATATACTTCGGCTATGGTGTGAGTATACCCCGCGCGATGGGGGATGTAAACCGAAATGGGCCCTATTGCGTCATAATTTCCCGGAAGAACCCGCTCGGGGATTCTACCTCCACCACATACGACCTGTACAGAGACGGATCGGCCGGCTCGCCCAGTAGCTGGAACACCCAGTAGCGGCGCTCGCTCCAGATGGCAAAGCGGACGGTGGGCTTGTACGCGGACAGCGCGGACGGGTCGACGCCAAAGCGCCGGAGGGCCTCCACCGCCACGGCCAGCGCCTTGTCCACCGGCAGGTCGTTCGCCGAGGGATCGGCAAGATAGTCGTTGACCCGCAGGTCGGTATACTCCGTCTCATTGGCAAACGGCTTGTTCCGCACGGCCAGAACATCCTCGCCGTACGCCTCGGTCCATTCGCGGATGACAGCGTCCGCCGCCTCCGCATACGCGGAGCCGACCAGCGCGGACGTTGGTGGGGTCGGGAACTGCGAGTGTCCAAAGGCGATCCTTGTTACCTTGCGCGCGGACGCGTCAATATTCGCCTGGAGTCCGTTCGGGATGACGTCGTAGTGCATGCTGTTGCGGGAAAAAACGATCCACCACACGCGCTGCCCCGGCGGCACGGCGCTGTTCCCGCCCTGAACGGTTGTGTCGTAGAAGTCGAACGAAGGCGTGAACGCGTACAGCGTCTCCATGCACCAATCCGTCTGCTGGGCGAAAATCCGATCGACCGCCAGGCGCAGCGCCTCCTCCGCCCCGATCTCGCCCTCCCTGCGCGCTGTGCCGGACATCGGCTCCCAGTAGCCGTACCACTCGCCGCAGTCCTTCCAAACGGCCAGCAGCTCGCGGTATGCTTCTTCCTGGATGCCGTCCTCCCGCCGCGCCCGCATGGGGTTGATCTTTTCGGCGCTGATCACTTCGCCCGTCTTTGCGTCGATGCGCACGGCAGCGTACGGCGTGTCGCCGATCAGTTCCAGCGGCATCAGGCGGATGGTCCACACGCGGCGGCCTTCTTCATTTCTGAACAGGAAATACGGCGTGTACCCCGCGATGAGTGCCGGTACGGAGAACGCCGGATCATCCGCCATGGCCTCGATGGCGACCCGTGCGGCGTCCTGCTGCGACAGATCGTCCTTGCCGGGCGTGAGCAGCGCGCCGTTTTTTCCCGGCGTGTGCAGCATCCAGCCGATGCTGCCGCGGTATTTCACGGACCACTGTTCGGCGAGCTCTGCGGGGGTTTGGGCCGTGATATCGGCGTCGCGCAGTTGGTCCAGCACGGTTTTCGGCCCGGACTCGTACGGATAGCGGCGGAAAACGCTCTTCACCTCGCCGCTTGGCGACAGCACCTCCACCGTGTAGGGCTTGGTGTCCGGGCGGGTGGCGGGCGGCTCAAAGATGACGAACCAGTAGTACTGCCATTGCAGCTCGTCCATGAGCTGGAATCTGGGCTTGAACGCGGCGAGCGTTCCCGGCGTCTCCAGGCCCATGCGCAGGATCATTTCGGCCGCGACGCGCAGCGATTCCAGCGGCGTCAGTTCGCTGCTCTCCGCCTCGGGCACCTTCTCCCAGCCCGCGGAATCCCGGTACACTTCCGCCCAGCGGGCGACGAGCGTGTCCGGCGTGTCGCCTTCCGAGGCCCACGCGCCCGCCGCGCCCAGTGAACATACGACGGCAAGCAGTATCGCGATGGTTTTCTTCATGCCGCTTACCCCCTTCCCCCGTCCGTAAAGGACAGCATCTCGCCCGTTGCCGCGTCAAAGGTCACAAAGTACATCGCGGGGTCCCTCCCCGTAGCACCCATCTCCTCTAGGATGACGTTCCACTCGCGAGAGCCGTCCACATAGGCGGTGAACCCGAAAAAGGGCTGGAACGCGGCGAGCGTTTCCACCGTGATGCCCTTCGCGCGCATGACCAGCTCCATCGCGAGGATCAGCGCCTCCATCTGCGGTATTTCGTTTTCCCCAGGCGCAGGCACAAGGTCGCGGTATTCGTCCTGGATGGGGTCCCACTGCGCCTTGTCCCCATAGCGGGCGCGCCATTCCTCGGCGAGCGCGGCGGCGCCGCTGTCCGGCTGCGCGCATGCCGCGCCCGGGAAGGATCCGGCCAGGGAAGCGGCCAGCAGCACAGAAACAAACAGCGCGATGCCCCTGCGCTTTTTGCCGGGGGTGAAAACAGGATCGGAGCGTTTCTTCATGGCTTTTGTTCCTCCGTTGAAGTCGTCGGTCGGTTTGGATGCGTTCGGCCGTCCAGCCGGTGATGGATGGAATTTCTTACCAATACAACGCGCCGAGAAGGCGCATGCGTGCACGGCGCAAAAAAGAAGGGCCTCCCCGCCGGGGGCGGCCCTCCCGTTTTTATGTTACATAATGAGGTGCCGGGCGCGGGATGCCGCGCGGCGGCCGGGGCACAAACTCAGCGGCCGTCCGGGTTTTTCGTCAGCGCCCGGAAGCGATCCACGTCGATCTTCGGCTGCCTGTCCGGGGTCAGCAGTCCGTTCGTCTCCTGCTGCACGTCGGTGAGCTGGGTATAGCAATACCCCTGGCAGTACGGCAGCGCCCGGATGGCATCGGTGACGGACTGGTAACGGGCGAAGAACGCCTCCGCGCCGGTCACCTTGTCATGGTAGCCCCATGTCTCGCTGTCGCCCTCCTCAAAGGCGATGCCGCCGTATTCCGTCACCAGGAAGGCTTCCTCGCCGGTCGGCGCTTCACCCTGCACGGAGGCCATATGGCTTCCGCAGGCATGGCGCTCCACAAACGCGCGGTCCGCGAAGTGCTGGGCGATCGCTTCGCCGGTGGAGGCGTAGTCGTGCAGGGCGAAGATGTCGGTCTTGGTCTGCTCCCAGCCGTCGTTCGCGGACACCAGGCGCGTGCCGTCCAGCGCCTTGGCCTGGTGGTACAGCAGCCGCGCGGCTTCCTGCATGCGCGCGTTCGTGTAAATGCGCGGCACGCCCCAGGATTCGTTCAGCGGCACCCACGCGATGAGGGACGGGTGGTTGAAGTCGCGCTCGATGAACCCGGCGAGCGTTTCCGAAAGGTTTTCCACCGCCTCGCCCGTGAAGCTGTAGGCGCTGGGGATCTCGCCCCAGACGAGCAAGCCCAGCTTGTCCGCCCAGTAGTAAAACCGGGGATCCTCGACCTTCTGGTGCTTGCGCGCACCGTTGTAGCCCAGCTTCTTCGTCCATTCGATGTCCGCGCGGATCGCGTCGTCGCTCGGCGGGGTGAGCAGGCTTTCGGGCCAGTAGCCCTGGTCCAGCACGAGGCGCTGGTACAACGGGTGGTTGTTGAGCAGCACCCAGCCGTCCCGTACCTCCACCTTGCGCATGCCGAAGTAGGTGGATACGTCGTCCTGGCCGCCGATCTCGATGCGCAGGTCGTACAGCCAGGGATTTTCCGGCGTCCAGTGGCGGAAGCCGCTCATCTCATCCTGTTCCGATAGGTCAAACACCGCGCGCGCCGTCCGGTCCGCCACCGTGAGGCGCTGGCTGCGCACTTCGCGGCCATCCAGGGTGATGGTCAGCGTCGCGCTGATGGGCGCTTTGGGCCGCCGGTTCAGCGTCAGCTCCACGGTCGCCGTGCCCGTGTCGATATCTGGCGTGACGTGCGCGCGGGTGAGGTACGTATCGCCTACGGCCTCCAAGTACACGGTCTGCCAGATGCCGCTGACCGGCGTGTACCAGCAGCCGAACCATTTATCCTTCCAGTTCTGCTTGCCGCGCGGCTGCGTGGTGTCGCGGAAATCCTCCACGCGCAGGCACAGGTCGTTCGCGCCGTCCTTCAGCGCGTGCGTCACGTCCAGCGCGAAGGGGGTATAGCCGCCCGCGTGCTCGCCGACCCGCAGGCCGTTCACGTATACCTGGCAGCGGTAGTCCACCGCGCCGAAGCGGAGCAGCGTGCGCTTGCCGTCAAAATCCGTGGGCACCTCAAACGCGCGGCGGTACCAGAGCACCTCGTGGTGCGCCGTGTCGCCGATGCCGCTCGCCTCGCACTGGTAGCAGAAGGGAACGGTGATCTGGCGGTCCAGCGCGTGGCCGGGCAGATACCAGCCCTTCGAAAGTCCCTCGTCCGCGTCGTCAAAGGCAAACTGCCAGACGCCGTTCAGGTTGCTCCAGAGCGGGCGGACAAAATCGGGGCGTGGATGTTCCGGCCGTGGGATGGTCATCATGTGCGGCACCTCATTTATTCATATTTTCTGTACGATATGGACCTCGCGCACACGCATTCCGACAGGAACATCCTGCCTAAATGAATGAAGCGCGGGTGGCCCTTATGGATACACTATAGGCACCCGCGCAAACAAAGTCAAGGAATCTGGAAACATCCATAAAACCTGGAGAAAACAGCCTGTTCAGTTCAGCTTATGCGTTTGGTTTTTTTGCATGATAGCCTACCCGGAAGAGAATGCCCTGCGCGAAATCGCCGAACCGCTTGCCGAACAGGTTCATGCCGCCCGCGTGTCCGGCGTTTTTTTGCACGCCGACGCGGATGCGCGCGTACGGCGCGTCCGGCAGGCGCAGCGCGTCCACCGCGACGCCGGAGAGGAAGTTGCCGTCCAGCCAGCTTCCCTGGCCGTTGACACGCCAGGTCTTGAGGTGCCCGTACTGCGTGCTGGTGTCCGCCCACCAGTCCGGGTTTAATAAGCCCCTGCGCCCGCCGAAATCGCCGGGGCATTGCCACACGCCAAGCCGCTGGCCGTTGATCTCTACGTATATATCGCTGGGCCAGTTGTTCCTGTGGCCCGCGTACTCGCTGCACGCCTCAAAGGACACCTCCACGTACTCGATGGCGGCGTCCGGGCGGGTCTTCACGGGCGCGTGATATTCCAGATACCCCTCGCGCATCCAGAGAATCTCCGCGCCAAAGTGGTCCGGGTGGTAGAACACATAGGGGTCGTCCGAGTCCTCCGCGCGCTCGAAGTCCGCGTATCCGCACGTGGGCCGGATATCGCCGGCCAGCGCGTAGCGGCCCACCGGAATCTCGATCTGCTCATACGGCGTCCGTGCGGATTGGCTGTCCACCAGGTTGAGCGTCACCTTGTGTATCCGCTGAACGCACATTTTCATCTTGCCCCGCGCGCCGGGCTGCATCTCCGTGAACACCAGGCCCGCGCCCTCCAGCACCTTCACATTCAGGGCGACCGTGGAGAGCGGCACGTTCAGCGCGCGGGACAGCTCGTTTAGGTTCAGGCTGTTTTTCCCCACCATTTTCAGGATGTCCAGCCGCAGCCCGTTCGACAGGGCGTGCGCGATGGGCAGCAGGTCCCCCGGCGAGGCGATGCTCGCCTCGTACACATTGCCGACAAAGCCGGACGGCTGATCCATGCGCGCACCCCTTTCGTTGTCCAGGCGGTTAGAGGTAGGGGTTCCTGACGGAAGCCCCTCATGGCGCCCGATTTTGCAAATCAGCGCCGCCATCCAGAAAAATCGGATTCGTCCAGGCCCTGCGCCCCTGCGCGTCCTGCACCACGCCCCGGATGTACTTGGCGTGCGGCGGAAGCTTCAGCGTGGCGAGCGTCACGTCGCCCTCGCCGCGTGTCAGGCGGGTGGGCAGGTACGCGGTGCGGAACCCGGCGGATGCGCACGGCGAGCATTTGAGCACCGCCATGCCGTCCTCCACGCGGAAATCATGGATTTCCGGGCCGCAGGACGAATAAAACGCGCCGCGCGCCAGGGCGTCCAGAATATCCGCGACCGTGTTTTCCGCGCGGACGCGCACCCAGCCGGTGCCGTGGGCGTCCATGTGATGCCCGTCATCCGTGGCGACGCCGAAAATGCGCTGCCCCTGCGCCAACAGATCATCCCAGCAGGCCGCGTTGGTATCCAGATCGTTTTCGATGGCGCAGCCGCTGTTCCAGATCTCCATGGCGAAGTTGCCGGTCAGGCGGTCAAACTCGCAAGCGGGCGTGCCGCTCCACTCGGGATGGCAGTAGATGGTCAGGTTGCCGTGCGTGTGCGCGTCGTCCAGCACGCGCTGAAACTCAAACTGATCCTGGACATATTCCCCGCCCGGGAACCGCTGATCCTGCGCGTAGCCGTTGCCCGCGCCCCGCTCCGGCCCGACACAGACGGCGTGAAAGCAGTGAACGCCCTTGTCCGGCAGGCGCACGTCGCGCTCCATGCCGGGCAGGATGGTGATGTCCGTTTCTGGCGCGAAGTTTTGATAGTTATAGAAGTTGTGGTCCGTCAGGGCCAAAAAGTCGTACCCCTTGGCCTTGTGCAGGCGGATGACTTCCTCCGGCGATCCGTTGCCGTCGGACCGGGTGGTGTGGCAGTGCAGCCCGCCCTTTAGCAGACGGCCCGTGCCGAGAAACGCCTCTTGTCGAATCATGGTGTCCTCCTTGCTGACGGCGGCGCTGATTTGGAAAATCGGGCGCCATAGAATCCTTACCTTGCCGGGCACATTATAGCACCGGGCGGAGCCGGAGGCAACGAACGGGACCAAAGAACCCAGGGGGCCGAGCTTATGAAAAAACTGTAAACAATGAGTTTCTTCGTTGACACGTTAACCTAACGGGCATATAATGCTACCGTTATTAGATAATTTCATGGTGTTAGGTAATTTCGTTGGAAAGCTGGTGGGCGCATGGATTACGCGGCGTTGGCGCGGGAGCTGCAGGAGAAGATGTATCTGCTCCACAGGGGCAAGCCCGGCAAGCGGCAAAAGAAGATGAACGATGCCATGCTGGGGGGGGCCTTCATGATCCAGTACCTCTACCAGTGCCGGGGCAACGTGTACCCCAGCCAAATCAGCGACGAGATGGGCATCAGTACCGCGCGCGTCGCCGCCGCGCTGAACAACCTGGAAAAGAAGGGGCTGATTGCCCGCCAGATTGACACAAACGACCGGCGGCAAATTCTGGTGACGCTGACCCCCGAGGGCGAGGAGGCGGCCAGGGCGGAGCGCGAGTTCATGCTGCGGGACATGGAACGGCTGTTGTCGGATCTTGGCGAGCATGACGCCGGGGAGCTCGTCCGCATCGTCGGCAGGATCGCCGAAATGTCACGGGACCAACGCGGTCCCAATATGGGCCAATAAAAAAAGGATGGTGTTCGCATGGTAAAGATATTCAAATACTTACGGCCCAAGGAGTGGGCGCAGGCGCTGATCAGCCTGGCGTTTATCGTCGCGCAGGTGTGGCTGGACCTGAAGCTGCCGGACTACATGTCGAAAATCACGCTGCTCGTGCAGACGCCCGGCAGCGCCATGGGCGAAATCTGGTCAGCGGGCGGCATGATGCTCCTGTGCGCGCTGGGCAGCCTCGTCGCGGCGGTGATCGTAGGCTTTTTCGCGGCGCGCATCGCGGCGTCGTTCTCCCAGCGTCTGCGCAGCATGCTGTTCGGCAAGGTGGATTCCTTCTCTATGGAAGAGATCAACCGCTTCTCCACGTCCAGCCTGATTACCCGCTCCACCAACGACGTCACGCAGGTGCAGATGCTCGTCACCATGGGGCTGCAGCTCCTCATCAAGGCGCCCATCACGGCCGTATGGGCGGTGACGAAAATCGCGGGCAAGGGGCTGGAATGGACGCTGGCGACGGGCGTGGCCGTGGGCGTGCTGATCGTCCTGGTCGCGTGCATCATGGTGTTTGTGCTGCCCAAGTTCCGCAAAATGCAGACGCTGACCGACGACCTGACGCGTGTGACCCGCGAGAACCTGACCGGCCTGCGCGTCGTCCGCGCGTACAACGCGGAGGATTACCAGGAGGAAAAGTTCGAGGCGGCCAACGAGGCGCTGACGAGCACGAACCTGTTCACCAACCGCGCGATGGCCGTCATGATGCCGGTGATGAGCCTCATCATGAGCGGGCTGAGCCTGGCCATCTACTGGATCGGCGCGTACCTGATCAACGCGGCGCAGGCGATGGACCGGTTGACGCTATTCTCCAACATGGTCGTGTTTTCGTCCTACGCCATGCAGGTCATCATGGCGTTCATGATGCTGGTGATGATCTTTATTCTCTTGCCCCGGGCCAGCGTGTCCGCCAAGCGCATCAATGAAGTCTTGGACACGGAACCGACCATCCTGGAGGGCACGGTGACGGAGGGCAAGCCCGGCCTGACGGGCGAGGTGGTGTTCCGGCACGTCGGCTTCAAATACCCGGACGCTGCCGAGTATGTGCTGAAGGACATCAGCTTCACCGCCCGGCAGGGGGAGACCATCGCGTTCATCGGCGCGACGGGCAGCGGCAAGTCCACGCTGGTGAACCTCGTGCCGCGCTTCTTTGACGCGACGGAGGGCGAGGTGCTGGTGGACGGCGTGAACGTGAAGGACTATCAGCAGGAGGCCCTGTACGACAAGATCGGCTATGTGCCGCAGAAGGCCGTGCTGTTCCGGGGCACGGTGGAGACGAACGTCGCCTACGGCGAGAGGGGCGGCGCGGCGTACACGGAGGAGGATGTCCGGCGCGCGGTTTCGATCGCGCAGGGCGCGGAATTTGTGGAGAAGATGGAGGGCACGTACAGCGCGGCGATTGCCCAGGGCGGCACGAACGTATCCGGCGGGCAGAAGCAGCGGCTGTCCATCGCCCGCGCGGTGTGCCGCCGGCCCGAAATCTACATTTTTGACGATTCCTTCTCAGCCCTGGACTACAGGACGGACCGGGTGCTGCGCACGGAGCTGAAAAAGGAAACGGCCGGCGTGACCAGCATGATCGTGGCCCAGCGGATCGGCACCATCATGGACGCCGACCAGATCATCGTGCTGGACGAGGGCAGGATGGTAGGCCACGGGACCCACAAGGAGCTGCTGGAAACCTGCGCCGTCTACAAAGAAATTGCCATGTCGCAGTTGAGCGAGGAGGAATTGGCTTCGTGATGCAAAATAGAGAAAAAAGAGAACCCGCGGACAGGGGTCCGGGCCACGGCGGGCCGATGGGAGGGCCTCCGGGCATGCGCGGCGGCTCCACGGAAAAGGCGAAGAACTTCAAGGAGACCTGGGGAAAGCTGATCGCGTATTGCCGGAGCTACCTGCCCGCCATCGTGATCGCGCTGGTCGCGGCGGGTCTGGGCACGGTGCTGCAGATCATCGGCCCGGACCGGCTGAAGGACATGACCAACGAAATCAGCAAGGGCCTTCCCGCGCTGGTGAACGGCGTGCCGGTGGTGAGCGCGATTGACATCAACGCCGTGGTCGGCACCGCCGTGGTGCTCGTGTTTTTCTACGCGGGCTCGGCGCTGCTGAACTTCGCGGAGAGCGCCATCATGGCGAGCGTGACGGCGCGCGTCTCCAAAAAGCTGCGTGCGGGTATTTCCGGGAAGATCAACCGGCTGCCGCTAAAATACTTTGACCGCACCAGCTACGGCGACGTGCTCAGCCGCGTGACGAACGACGTGGACACCATCGGCCAGACGATGAACCAAAGCCTGGGCACGCTGGTCAGCGCCGTCACCATGTTCATCGGCGCGCTGGTGATGATGTTCTATACGAACTGGATTCTGGCGCTGACGGCCATCGCGTCCACCTTCATGGGCTTTGGGCTGATGATGGCGATCATGTCCAAATCGCAGAAGCACTTCACGGCGCAGCAGCAAGGGCTGGGCGACATCAACGGCCATATCGAGGAAGTGTATTCCGGCCACAATGTGGTGAAGGTGTATAACGGCGGCAAGGCGGCCAAGGCGACGTTTGAAAACATCAACGGCAACCTGTACGACAGCGGCTGGAAGTCGCAGTTCCTGTCCGGCCTCATGATGCCGATCATGGGCTTCATCGGGAACTTCGGGTATGTGGCCGTGTGCGTGGTCGGCGCGGCGCTGGCCATGAACGGCACGATCTCCTTCGGCGTCATCGTCGCGTTCATGCTGTACATCCGCCTGTTCACGCAGCCGCTCTCCCAGCTTGCCCAGGCGATGCAGACGCTGCAGCGCACCGCCGCCGCGAGCGAGCGCGTATTCGGCTTCTTTGAGGAGGAGGAGCTGTCCGATGAGAGCGGGAAGTCCAAGGCGCTGGCGAACGTGCGGGGCGACGTGGAGTTCCGCCACGCCCGGTTTGGATACGACAGGGACAAGACCATCATCCACGACTTCTCCGCGACGGTCAAGGCCGGGCAGAAGGTTGCGATTGTCGGCCCGACGGGCGCGGGCAAGACGACGATCGTAAACCTGTTGATGCGCTTCTACGAGCTGGACAGCGGGGAAATTCTGCTGGACGGCACGCCCATCAGCGAGGTCACGCGGGAGAACGTGCACGACCAGTTCTGCATGGTGTTGCAAGATACGTGGCTGTTCGAGGGCACGATCCGGGAGAACATTGTCTACAGCAAGCAGGGCGTGACGGACGAGGAGGTCATCGCCGCGTGCAAGGCCGTGGGGATGCATCATTTCATCCAGACGCTGCCCAAGGGGTACGACACCGTGCTGAACGACAAGGCGAACCTGTCCGCCGGGCAGAAGCAGCTCATGACCATCGCGCGCGCCATGATCCAGAACGCGCCGCTGCTGATTCTGGACGAGGCGACCAGCTCCGTCGATACCCGCACCGAGGCGATCATCCAGGCGGCGATGGACAAACTGACTGAGGGCCGCACGTCGTTCGTCATCGCGCACCGGCTTTCGACGATCCGAAACGCCGATCTGATCCTGGTGATGAAGGACGGCGACATCATCGAGAGCGGCAACCACGCGGCGCTGCTCGAAAAGGGCGGCTTCTACGCGGAGCTATACAACAGCCAGTTTGAGCGGGCGGCCTGAGGTGGGGATTCCTCGCGGAATCCCTTGCTGGCGCCAGATTTTTCACATCAGCGCCGCCATCGATGACAAAGAAAGGGGGAAGCGGCATGCGCTATAAGGTAATCGCGATAGAGCGAGAATACGCCAGCGGCGGCCGGGAAATCGGAGAGAAGCTGGCCCAAAAGCTGGGCGTCCGGTGCTACGGGCAGGAGATATTGGAGCGCGCGGCGGCGGAGACGGGGTTTTCGCAGGAGGACATGGCCACCATTGAGGAGAGCATGACGGGCAGCCTGCTGTTCAGCCTGCACATGCTGGCCAGCGTAACGGCGGGCAAGGGTGTGGACCTGACCCGCGCGCAGGCGCTGGCCCTGGCGGAGACGAACATCATCCGGGACCTGGCGAACACGCCGTGCGTCATCGTGGGCCGGTGCGCGGCGGGCGTGCTGCGGAACCAGGAAAACGCGCTGCGGGTGTTTGTCCACGCGGATGACGGCGCGCGTGTGGAGCGCGCCACCCAGGTGTACGGCGTGGAGCCGAAGCAGGCGGACGCGGCGCTGCGCCGCTTTGACCGCCGCCGGTCCAATTACTTCAAGACCGTCGCGGGCACGGAATGGAAGGACGGGGACATCTACCACCTGATGCTCAACAGCGGAAAGCTCGGCATCGATCCGTCGGTGGAGATACTGGCGGCGATCTGGCGGGGATAAGGCGAATGAACGAAAGCGGGGGCGGGCGCGGCGAGGGCTGCGCCCGCCTTTTGCACATGGTTTGCACGTGTCTTTTCTATGGCGGCGGCGCTGATTTGAAAAATCGGGCGCCATAAGGGGATTTCGCCAGAAATCCCCACCTCTGCTTTTCCGCTTGCGTTTGTCGAATCATGTGATAAAATGACAGAAATGTGTTTGTACGCAATCGCATGCGAAGAAAAGGGGCGAAAGATATGAACATCGCGATCCTGGGACATGGCGTTGTCGGCGGAGGAGTATACGCGCTGCTGGCGGACGGCTCACTGGGCATACGGGTGCGCCGCGTGCTAGAGCTGCGGCCGATTGAAGGGCTGGAGGGCATCCAGACCGATAACATCGGCGATATTCTGAGCGATCCGGAAATCGACTGCGTTGTGGAGGCCATGGGCGGTGTTCATCCGGCGCTCAGCTACGTGACGGCGGCGCTCCGCGCGGGCAAGCATGCCGTTACATCCAACAAGGAGCTTATCAGCCACGGCCTGGCCCCGCTGCTATCCGGCGCGGGGGAGCACCGCGTGCAGCTCCGCTTCAGCGCGAGCGTGGGCGGCGGCGTGCCGTGGCTGCACAATCTGCTGCGCGTGCGGCGCGCGGACACGCTGCTGTCGGTGTACGGCATTGTCAACGGCACCACGAACTATATCCTGGACGCGATGCACCACGGCCTCTCGTTCGACGGCGCGCTGAAAGAGGCGCAGCGCCTTGGCTACGCCGAGAGCGACGCGTCCGCCGACCTGCTCGGCCTGGACGCGGGGCGCAAGTGCGCCATCTCGGCGGCGCTCGCGTTTGACGCGATTGTCGAGGTGGACGACGTGTTGACGCTCGGCATCACCAACGTCCGGCAGGCGGATGTCGAGGCGTTCGCGGCGCGCGGGCTGACCGTGAAGCTGCTGATGAACGCGGCGCGCACGGCGGGCGGTCTGTGCGCGTATGTGGAGCCGGCATTGCTCGGCCCGGACGCGCTGGCCGCCCACACGCCGACGAACCACAACTGCATCTCCCTCTGCGGCGAGAACACGGGGCTTCTGTCCTTCTTCGGCCAGGGCGCGGGGCGGTTCCCCACGGCGGAGAACATCGTGCAGGACTTGCTGGACATCCGCGCCCAGACCTCACCGCCCTATCGGCAGCTACTGTCGCTGCCGGTGGAGAACGGCGCGGAGCGGCATCCGTACTACATCCGCACGGCGCTTGCTGATCGCGTGCGGGAGCTTGCCGCGGAGCCGCTCGGCCCGGGCGTCATCACGCGCCCGATGGCTGTTGACGCGCTGCACGCGCTGGCGGCGGAGATTCTGCGGGACGACCCGGAGGCGTTTTTCGCCGGTTTGCCGGAGTATTGATTTCGCGGCGGTTCGCGAGGGTCGATAATGCGGTATGGGGGCTATCGCGCTGGCACAATGCCGGCACGATAGCCCCCATAGCCGCTTTTAGTAGAACAAATCCGCGCGCACCCCGGTCCGAGCACACACGATGACGCCGTTCCTGATGCGATATCAGCAGCCAGTCCGGCCGGATAGGACATTCGCGGCATCAGGCGTAGGGATTTCTCCGCCAGCCTCGTTTACCAGACAGGCACCATGCCGCCCGTCTGCAGCGAAATGCCCAGCAGCGAGCCGATGTTGCCGCCAAAGTTCAGGATGTACCACCTGTCCCCGTAGCGGACCGTATCGCAGCAGAAGACATACAGCCTGCCGCGCGCGATAACGCATGCCACGGTGCTGCCCATCTCGTCCGCGCCGACGATTTTTCGCTGGCGGTCCATGTTTTTCTGGTTGAGCTCGCTGCCATATTGCTCGGGGAACAGCCATGCGGGAAAGAAGCCGATGACGAGGCATGAGGAAAGCGAGAGCCTTCGCGTGTTCTTTTCAAATAACGCCAGGAAATCGGCGATCGGCGTCTGCCCCTCGGCCCTGGGGAAAGCCGTCGTCTTTGTCAAATCCAGATCCGGCATATCGATGGCGAGCAGTTGATAGGAGATGCGGCCCACAATCTCCGCTTTGCGGGTCTCCACGTTTATTGCGTCAAACAGCGGGTTCGTTTGTGGCAATTGGGTCGTCATGCTGGGCAAATAGGCCCCCATCCGCTCCAGATAAGCCTCCAGGCTGTAGTTCGCGGCATACGTCTCCACCGCGAACGCGCTGAGCATCTTTGACAGGTTCTCCTCCCGCACCCCTTGAAAATACAGCCGCACGGCGTCCTCGGCCGTCGCCGCGCCCGGACCTTCGTAGACGGCGGCGCTGATTGGAACAATCGGGCGCCATAAGGGGATTTCGCCAGAAATCCCTACCTCCGCCGCGCCTGCGATGGGGGCCGCGCCGCACAGCGCGCAACCAAACGCCAGGGATGCCGCGAGCAGCATCGCCATAATGCGGCGGGCGGGAAGCGTGGCGCGCCTGTCCTGGGTACTCTGTTTCATATAGGTTCCCCCCTCAGGTTATTGGAACGCGCTTTCCGGCACAGCGCCGATCTGCGCGCCAACCCCCAGCAGCGAACCGATGTTGCCGTGCGTTGTGACCATGTACCACGCGTCGCCGTACCGCGCCACATCGCAGAGTAGCAGGAACGGCTCGCCCGCGATCGTGAAGCGCGCCACCACGCTGCGATATTCCTCCGCACCGCGCGCTTTTCCGATGCGCGCCATGTTTTCCAGGTTGCGCGCGCTGCCGTATACCTCGGACAGCGTTTCCGGGGGAACAAAGCCCGTGACCTCGATGGTTTTCAGCTTCGCCACGCTGGCGGCAAAGGCGTCGGCGAAGGCGGTGATCTGCGCGTTCATGTCGTCGCCCTTGAAGGTGACATAGCCGCCGGTGAACGCACCCCCGTTTTCCATCTGGTCATACGCGTGAAAGAGGGTGAACAGGCCGATGATCTCATCGACGACCTGCGTGTGCCGAAGCTCCACGCCAAAGGCGGCCAGCATGGGTGTGGTGGCCGGGAAGAGACCATCCTTCGATGCCGGATAGACCATATACGTTTGCAGCGCTTGTTCCAGGTCATACTGTGCCATATAGCGCTCGATCGCGAACGCCGCGATGGCCCCCTGTACATCCTCGTCGCGCATGGCGATAAGGAACGCCTGCGCGGCGTCCTCCGGCGCCTGTTCGCCCGGCCCCTCGTACGCGGCCATGGCCACGCCGCCCGGCATGCCCGCGCAGAGGCCCAGCGTGAGCACGGCGGCGACCGCCAAAGCGATGGCGCGATGCGCGCGGTTTTTTCCCCACTGCTTTTGCATGTGTTTTTCCCCTTTCTTTTGTAGAAGCGCCATTTTTGTGGCTGCGCAAATGCCGTATCCAGTATAGTGCACGATATCATGCGGCACAAGGCGAAGATTTTCCGAAAAAAAAGTACTTGACATTTACGTAACGTCAAGGTTTATGATCATAGCGTGAAAGGGAGGTGAGCGCGTGGAATACACCGTCCAAAAGCTGGCCAGGTTGGCGGGCGTCAGCGCGCGCACGCTGCGCTTTTACGACGAGATCGGGCTGTTGAAGCCCGCCAGGATCAGCGCGTCCGGGTACCGCGTGTACGGCGGGCGCGAGGTGGACGCCTTGCAGCAGATCCTGTTCTATCGGGAGCTCGGGCTGGAGCTGTCCGCCATTGGCGAGGTGCTCGGCAGCCCGGCGTTTGACCGCATCGCGGCGCTGAGGGCCCATTTAGCCGCGCTGGAGGAAAAACGGGCGCAGGTGGACCGGCTGATTGACACCGTGAAAAAGACAATTGAAAGCCAAGAAGGAGGCAATCCCATGCAGGACAAGGAGAAATTCGAGGGCTTCAAGCAGGAGCTTGTGGCGGAGAACGAGCGCAAGTACGGCAAGGAAGTGCGCGAAAAGTACGGCAACGACACCGTGGACCGGAGCAACACCAAGATGATGAACATGACGAAGGAACAATACGACGCCATGCAGGCGCTGGCGGCGGACATTCTCGCAAAGCTGGCGAAGGCGGTCACGGGCGGCGCGGCACCGGACGGCGAGGCCGGGCGGGAGGTGGCGCTGCTGCATAAGGGGTGGCTGGCCCACACGTGGCCGGAGTACAACAAGGACGCGCACAAGGGCCTGGCGCAGATGTACGTGGACGACGCGCGTTTTACCGCGTATTACGATACCGAGGTGCCCGGCTGCGCGGCGTTCCTGCGGGATGCCGTGTGCGCGTGGGCAGATAAGCTGTAGAGGGTGCAGGCGGAGCGCCCGGGCCGGTTTTGGCCCGGGCGCTTTGCTTTTCGCGGGGGCATTTTCAGCGCGGCATACCCCTGCTGAACTGCGCCCGGGGTATTGAACGAAAGCTGGTCAGCGTGTAGAATGAAGATGCCTGCGAAGGGGATTATGCGACGAGAGGGTATGATTATAGATGGCGAATCGGAAGAAGAGGGCACAGCGGGGCAGGACGCCGTCCTCGCTGAGCGAGCTGCTTAGCCAGTCGGGCTCCGATGTGACGAACGGAGACGACCTGCCGGATGAAATGAAGATGTCCGCGAAATTGCTGGACATCATGGACCCGTGGATCGGCGAAATGGATCTCGTTCTGCTCGCCGATTGCGCGTCGATCGCGTGGAACGCCTGCGTGGACAGCGTCGACGACTATTCCAGCCACGATTACTTATCTGGCACCCGCGACGACCGTTCCGGGCACAGGGATTTGATTGAGCAGCTCAAGCGGCGAAAGAACGAGCTGCATCCGAATGATCTGCGCACAATTATCAGAATACAGGTTGTGAAACAGGAAGACGGTGGCATGCGGCTGAACGTGGCGTCGGAAATGAAGCCGCAGAACATGATGAAGGCGTTTCGCAATCTTATGAGCACGCTTCCGCCGGATGAAGATGATGGGGAATGACGCGCTCACGCCGCTCCGGGCCGCGCTGGACCGCTACGCCTCGCTATCCACCATCGGCATGTGCAAAAACGCGGGCAAGACGACCGTGCTGAACCGGCTCATCGCCTTGCTGGCGGGTAGCCCGCGCATCCCCGCGCTCACGTCCATCGGCCGGGACGGCGAGACCGTGGACATCGTGACCGGCACGGAAAAGCCGGGCATCTGGGTGCGCGCGGGCACGCTCGTCGCCACGGCGGCGGACACGCTTCGCCGGTCGGACGTCACGCGGGAAATTCTCGAAACCACCGGCATCCATACGCCGCTGGGCGAGGTGGTGATCTTCCGCGCGCTGTCGGACGGCGCGGTGGAGCTCGCCGGGCCGTCGATGAACGACCAGGTCGCGGAGGTGAGCGCGTCGCTGCGCGCGCTGGGCGCGGACATCGTGCTCGTGGACGGCGCGATCAGCCGCAAAACGCTCGGCGCGCCGCGCGTGACCGAGGCCGCGATCCTCTGCGCGGGCGCGTCGTACCACTCGGACATGGAAACCGTCGTCCGCGATACGGCGCACGCGTGCGCGCTGCTGACGCTGCCCGTAAGCCTCGGCGGCCACCCCGGGCGGCGCGAGATCGACGGCGCGCTGACGGACGCGATGGCCGAAGCGCTCGCCCCAAAGCGCGGCGATGAGATCACCGTGCGCGACGGCAGCCGCCTGCTGCTGTCGCGGCCCGTGTACGAACGGCTGTGCGCGCGCGGCGTGCGCTTCACGGTGTTGGAGGCAACGGCGCTGTGCTGCGTGTGTGTGAACCCGTTTTCAGCGGTTGGGCCGGGCTTTGACGCGGCGGCGTTCCGCGCGGCCATGGCGCGGGCGGTGAGTGTCCCGGTGATTGATGTCAGGGAGGTGGACGGCGATGGAAGCGGGCTTTGAGCTGCGGAAGGCGCTGGGCGCGCAGTATGTGCTGGATCTGCTGTCGCCGTCGTCGCCCTACGGCGCGGAGCTTGTGCGGCGGCCGCGCTTGTACGGGCCGGACGAGCGCGACACGCTCGCGGCCGAATGGGCGAACGCGCAAGCCGTCGTGGACGCGCTGGACGCGCAAAGGCCGCGATTTGACCGGATGAAGCGGCTGTTCATGCAGGTGCGCGACATCCGGGGGACGCTCGCCCGCTGCCGGGAGACGGCGCTGTCGGAGGTGGAGCTGTTCGAGGTGAAGCGGTTTCTGCTGCAGCTCGCGCTGATTGCGCCGCTGTATGATGAAATGAACCTCGGCCTTTCCGGCATCGCGTTCACGGAGGAAAGCGAGGCGCTCGCGCTGCTGGACCCGGACGGACGCCGTGCGGCGGGGTTTTCCATCAGCGCGGCGTATTCCGGGCCGTTGGCCGAGGCGCGCGACGCCAAAGCCAAGGCCGAGCGGGCGCTGCGCGACACCCCGGAAGGCCCCGCCCGGGCGGCGCTGCTGGCGGAGCGGCGCGCGCTCGTCGTACAAGAGGAAGAAGAGGCGCTGAAAGTGCGCGTGCGCCTGTCGGAGGCGCTGCGGCCGCACCTGAACGCGCTGCTGCAAAACACGCGCATGATCGGGAAACTGGACTTCCTGCTGCAGCGGGCGGAACTGGCGGCGGCGCGCGGAGCCGTGCGCCCGCTTCTGTCGGCGGGGGGCGTCAAGTTCACGGGCCTTCGGAACCCGCAGGTCGAGGACGCGCTCGCGTCGCGCGGGCAGGCGTTCACGCCCGTCACGATCGAAGCGCCGCCGGGCGCGACGGTCATCACCGGCGCGAACATGGGCGGCAAGAGCGTCGCGATCAAAACCATGGCGCTGAACATCCTGCTGTGCCACATGGGTTTCTTCGCCTTCGCGGACACGGCGGAGCTGCCGCTGTTCGGCGCGCTGCACTGGGTCGGCGAGGACCTGCAGAGCGCGGAGGCGGGGCTGTCGTCGTTCGGCGCGGAGGTGGTGCGCATGCAGGCGTTGCTGGACGATATCGACGGGGGCACGTTCTGCTTTGTGGCGCTGGACGAACCCGCGCGCGGCACCAACCCGCGCGAGGGCGCCGCTCTGGCGCGGGCGCTGACACGGCGGCTGGCCGGGGCGCGGAGCGTGTCCGTCATCGCCACGCACTATGACGGTGTGGCGAGCGTCGCGCAGGCGCACTACCAGGCCGCCGGGCTGCGCGACATGCCGCCCGAGCCGCCCGCGAGTGACCGGCTGGCGTTCATCGCGCGGCACATGAACTACGGCCTTGTCCGCGTCGCGAGCGAAGCCGGTGCCCCGCGCGACGCGCTGGCCGTCTGCCGGCTGCTCGGGCTGGACGCGCGGGTAGTGGAGGAGATGGAACGGGAGCTTGGGGAGTAATGGGGGAAGAGGCGCTGGGACGCTGTCCCAGACCCTGCCAAAGGGATAGATCCCTTTGGAATCCCTTCATTGGGGTTGGTCAATAATTAAGTAGAACCGTGGTGCGATGAAATCTCTTTGGCATGCTCCAGGAATCTGAACCACGATCCGCCAGCGCACCGAAGGCGAGCGTCACTGGCGGCACCACAATATCCAAGCGCAGCGTCCTTCATTCATTCTCGTCACAATATATCACACACAAAACTAGCGAGTTTCCCCATTTTCACTTGACATACCGCGCGGATACCCCGTATACTATGAATGCGGGGCAAGCGCCTCGGCACCCAAAATGCAATAGAGGCGCGGATGGCAGGGTAGCGGCCGGATGGCAAGGAAGAGCGTTTCCGATGCCGGCTGTGAAGGGGCCTCCGCCGAAAGGCGCGGCGAATGTTCTCGTCCCGCCTTGGGTATGGCGTCCAGCGCGCCATAACTGTCATGTGTATTTCTTCATAACACATGAAGCGCTATTGATCAAAGGACGGCCTTTGACAATGGCGCTTTTGTTTTGCCCGTAATGCAACCGACAAACCGACAGAAGGAGGAAGGAACATGAAAGCTGTCATCCGGCTGAGAATGAGCGCGCATGACGCCCACTACGGCGGGAACCTGGTGGACGGCGCGCGCATGCTGGCGCTGTTCGGCGATGTGGCGACGGAGCTCTTGATCCGCCGCGACGGGGACGAAGGGCTGTTCCGCGCGTATGACGCGGTGGAGTTTCTCGCGCCCGTGTACGCCGGGGATTTCATCGAGGCCGAGGGCGAAATTGTCAGCGAGGGCAACACATCGCGCAAGATGCAGTTCGTGGCGAGAAAGGTCATTGTGCCGCGCACGGACCTGAACGATTCCGCGTGCGACGTGCTGGCCGAGCCGGTCATCGTCTGCCGCGCGAGCGGCACGTGCGTGGTGCCGCGCGACAAACAAAGGAGGCCGTGAGCATGGAGAAGCTGATCATCACCGCGTGCATCTGCGGCGCGGAAGTTACGAAAGAACACAACCCGGCAGTCCCGTACACCGTAGCGGAAATCGCAGAGGAGGCGTTTCGCGCCCGCGAGGCCGGCGCGTCGCTCATCCACCTGCACGTGCGCGAGGACGACGGCACGCCGACGCAGAGCGCGGAGCGTTTCCGCGCTTGCATGGACGCCATCCGAGCCCGCTGCCCGGACGTCATCATCCAGCCGTCCACCGGCGGCGCGGTCGGCATGACGAACGACGAGCGCCTGCAGCCCATCACGCTGAACCCGGAAATGGCGACGCTGGACTGCGGCACGTGCAACTTCGGAGGGGACGACATCTTCGTCAACACGGAAAACACCATCATCGAGTTCGCCGAAAAAATGAACGCGCGCGGCATCAAGCCGGAGATCGAGGTATTCGACAAGGGCATGATCGACATGGCGCTGCGCCTGCACAAAAAGGGATACATCAAGGGCCCCATGCACTTTGATTTCGTCATGGGTGTCAACGGCGGCATTTCCGGCGAGCCGCGCGACCTCGTGTTCATGCGGGAGAGCATCCCCCAGGGCGCGACGTTCACCACCGCCGGCGTCGGCCGCTTCCAGTTCCCGATGGTCACGCTGAGCATGCTGCTGGGCGGCCACGCGCGCGTCGGGTTCGAGGACAACATCTACCTGGCGAAGGGCGTGCTGGCCCGCTCCAACGGCGAACTGGTCGAAAAGACCGTGCGCATCGCCAAGGAGCTGGGCCGCGAGATCGCCAGCCCGAACGAGGCGCGCGCGATTCTCGGCCTGCCAATCAAGTGAAATAAAGCAGCAGCATAAATTACAAGGAGGAACCTGATATGGCCATCAAGGGCAACCGCTACGGCATCCACCGCGTCATCTCCCCGGAAGGCGTTCTCACCCAGGCCGCGCAAAAGATCGACAACAACATGGATACCCTCTACAGCAACGAGATCATCTGCGACGTCATTTCGCTGAATATCGACTCCGCGTCCTTCACGCAGATTGAGGAGGCGTGCGGCAAGGACCCGAAAAAGATCGAGGAAATGATCCTCTCAATCGTGAACGAGCGCGGCAAGATGCAGAACCCCGTCACCGGCTCTGGCGGCATGTTAATCGGCCGCGTGGCGTACATCGGCGAGGACCTGAAGGACCGCGACCTGAAGGTGGGCGACAAGATCGCCTCGCTCGTGTCCCTGTCCATGACGCCGCTGAAAATCGAGAAGATCAAGGCCATCCACATGGACATCGACCGTGTGGACGTGGACGCGAAGGCCGTGCTGTTTGAGAGCGGCATCTACGCCAAGCTGCCGGACGACATGTCCGAGGCGCTCGCGCTGGCGGCGCTGGACGTGGCGGGCGCGCCCGCGCAGGCGGCGAAGCTGGTGCACCCGGGCGACAGCGTGCTGATCCTGGGCGCGAACGGCAAGAGCGGCGTGCTCTGCTGCTACGAGGCCATGAAGCGCGTGGGGCCGACCGGCCGCGTGGTGGGGCTGGTGCGGCGTGAGGAGCAAGTGCAGAAGCTGATGGACCTGGGCGTGTGCCACGAGGTGATCGTCGAGAGCGCGACGCGCCCGGTTGCCGTGCTGGAAAAGGCGCTCGCCGCGAACGGCGGCAAGGAGTACGACCTTTCGATCTCGTGCGTGAACATCGACAGCACGGAGATGAGCTGCATCCTGCCCGTGCGCGACGGCGGCACGGTGTACTTCTTCTCCATGGCCACGTCGTTCACCAAGGCCGCGCTCGGCGCGGAGGGCGTGGGCAAGGACGTGAACATGATCATCGGCAACGGCTACACGAAGGACCACGCGGAGATCACCCTGTGGGAGCTGCGCGAGAGCCAGAAGATCCGCGAGCTGTTTGAGAAGATTTACGTATAACAGTGCGCCATGACCAAAAAGGAGGTCATCCATGAAACCCAGAGCGAAATCCAGGGCCTACGGCCTGTTTCGGGATATTCCCGATGAGCAGTGGAACGACTGGAAATGGCAGGTGCGGAGCCGTGTGGAGACGCTGGAGGAGCTGAAGAAGCTCGTCCGGCTGTCCCCGGAGGAGGAGACGGGTATCGAGGCGTGCCTGGGCGAACTGCGCATGGCGGTGACGCCGTACTACCTGTCCCTCATCAACCCGGATGACCCGCACGATCCGGTGCGCAGGCAAGCCGTGCCGATGGCCCGGGAGCTGTACCACGCGCCGGAGGACCAGGCGGACCCGCTGCACGAGGACACGGACTCCCCCGTGAAGGGCCTGACGCACCGCTACCCCGACCGCGTGCTGATGCTGATTACGGACCAGTGCTCCATGTACTGCCGCCACTGCACGCGCCGCAGGTTCGCGGGCCAGCACGACGCCGCCGTGCCCATGGCGCAGGTGGAGGCGTGCATCGACTACGTGGCCGCGCACCCGGAGGTGCGGGACGTGCTGCTGTCCGGCGGCGACGCGCTGATGCTGTCCGACGACAATTTGGAGCGCATCGTCTCGCGCCTGCGCGCGATCGAACACGTGGAGATCATCCGCATCGGGTCGCGCATCCCGGTCGTGATGCCGCAGCGGATCACGCAGGCGCTGTGCGACATGCTGAAGAAGTACCACCCGGTGTGGCTGAACACGCACTTCAACCACCCCAGCGAGATCACCGAGGAATCGGCCGCCGCGTGCGCGCGGCTCGCGGACGCGGGCATTCCGCTGGGCAACCAGAGCGTGTTGCTGGCCGGGGTGAACGACTGCGTGCACGTGATGAAAAAGCTCGTGCACGAGCTGGTGAAAATCCGCGTGCGGCCGTACTACATCTACCAGTGCGACCTGTCGCTGGGGCTGACGCACTTCCGCACGCCCGTATCCAAGGGCATTGAGATCATCGAGGCGCTGCGCGGGCATACGTCCGGGTTCGCGGTGCCCACGTTCGTGGTGGACGCGCCGGGCGGCGGCGGCAAGACGCCGGTCATGCCCAGCTACATCATCTCGCAGAGCCCGCACAAGGTCATCCTGCGCAACTTCGAGGGCGTCATCACCACGTACACCGAGCCGAACCACTATGAAGAGACGTGCCAGTGCGAGGCGTGCCGCGCGACAAAGGAGCCGGCGCTGGTGGGTGTGGCCGGGCTGGAACGCGGGCAGCAGCTCTCGCTGGTGCCCAAGGGATTGCTGCGGGAAAAGCGCGGACAGCACGAGTAGGGAAACTCGGGGAGGCGGGGCGGTCGGAGATGATTGGCGGTAACGCGGGCTACGGGGCGGACGCGCGATGCGCGCCCCTACGGCCCGTTACGCAACCAATTCTTCGCGTTTACCCAGCGTTCCGTAAGGGCGGCCAATGGCCGTCCGCCTTCGGTTGCGCGCCACCACCGCGGGGAGAGGCGCAACCCGTACCACCACCTCAAAGGAGGCCATGTTATTGAGAAGCAAACTACACCTGAACCAAGCCCTGGTGGACAAGGCGCGCGCGTCGGCGGCGCGCGTGGCCGAGGACACGCAGGCGTTCATTGACCAGCATACGACGGTCGCGGTCGAGCGGGCGGTCTGCCGCCTGCTCGGCATCGACGGCGTGAACGGCGACGGCGTGCCGCTGCCCAACGTGATCGTCGATTTCATGAACGGGTACGGCCTGCTGGAAAACGGCGCGGCGTACACCATCGGCAACGCCATGGCCGCCCTGTCGCTGACGCCGCAGCAGGTGGCCGAGGGCGTCGCGAGCGGGGAAATCTGGCTGGATACGCTGCCGCAGCACCCGCTGGAGGAAGTCCGCGCCAAGATCGCGCCCGCCGTGGAAGCCACGATTGAGAAAATCCGCTGGAACGTCGCCACGCGGGACGGATACCTGGACAAGTTCGGCGACAAGGACGGGCCGTATATCTACGTCATCGTCGCGACCGGCAATATTTATGAGGACATCACCCAGGCAGTCGCGGCGGCCAAGCAGGGCGCGGACGTGATCGCGGTGATCCGCACCACGGGGCAGAGCCTCCTGGACTACGTGCCCTACGGCGCGACGACCGAGGGGTTCGGCGGCACCTACGCCACGCAGGAGAACTTCCGCCTGATGCGCGCGGCCCTGGATGAGGTGGGCGAAACAGAGGGCCGCTACATCCGCCTGTGCAACTACTGCTCCGGCCTGTGCATGCCGGAAATCGCGGCCATGGGCGCGCTGGAGCGCCTGGACGTGATGCTCAACGACGCGCTGTACGGCATTCTGTTCCGCGACATCAACATGCAGCGCACGCTGATCGATCAGTATTTTTCGCGGGCGATCAACGCGTTCGCGGGCGTCATCATCAACACGGGCGAGGACAACTACCTCACCACCGCCGATGCCGTGGAGGAGGCGCACACGGTGCTCGCCTCCCAGTTCCTCAACGAGCAGTTCGCGTTGCAGGCGGGGCTTGAACCCCGGCAGATGGGCCTCGGGCACGCGTTTGAAATTTCGCCCGATGTGGAAAACGGCTTTGTGATGGAGCTGGCGCAGGCGCAGATGGCGCGGGAAATCTTCCCGGAAGCGCCGCTGAAGTACATGCCGCCGACCAAGTTCATGACGGGCAACATCTTCCGCGGCCATGTGCAGGACGCGCTGTTCAACATGGTCACCATCCTGACCGGACAGAAAATTCACCTGCTGGGCATGCTGACCGAAGCGATCCACACGCCGTTCATGTCCGA
Organism: Eubacteriales bacterium; assembly: GCA_031550535.1. Taxonomy (GTDB): domain Bacteria; phylum Bacillota; class Clostridia; order Christensenellales; family Aristaeellaceae; genus Avichristensenella. Next base: position 115,197 of record JAVBOM010000018.1, on the reverse strand, counting down.
CCGCGCGCTGGCGATTGAAAACGCGCGCTACATTTTCCGCACGATGAAGGATTTGGGCGACGAGATCGAGTTCAAGTCCGGCGGCATGGTGGAGGGGCGCGCGGCCGAGGTGCTGCAAAGCGCCGCGAATCTGCTGGAAGAAATCGAGCGGCTGGGGCTGTTCGCGACGCTGGAAAAGGGCGTGTTCGCCGACATCAAGCGGGCGCGCAGCGGCGGCAAGGGGCTGGACGGCGTGACCCTGAAGGGTGTAAACTATTTTAATCCGTTTGTAGAGACGTTTGAGCGGTTGCGGGGAGGTGAGGGCGCGTGAGTTCCGGGCTGTACAACACGGGCAATACGGACTTTGACAAGACCCTCGACCTGACGCGGCTAAAAGCGTACGGCGACACGATGAACGACGGTAAGGTGCAGATGAGCTTCACCCTGCCGGTGAAAAACGACGACCGGGGCATGGAGGCCGCGCGCACGCTCGCCAAGAAGATGGGTATTGTGGAACCCGGCGTTTCGCACGCGCACACGCTGGATGAGAACTTTACGTTCTACGTGGTCTACGGCTCCTGCGGGCACACGGTGGACTACACGGCCATCCAGGTGCAGGCGGTGGAGCAGGACGTGATGACGATGGAAGAATGCGACGGCTTCATCCGCGAGCGTTTCGGGCGCAAGCTCGTCGTCGTCGGCGCGTGCACGGGCACGGACGCGCACACCGTGGGCATCGACGCGATCATGAACCGCAAGGGCTTCGCGGGGCACTACGGCCTGGAGCGGTACGAGATGATCGACGCGCACAACCTGGGCGCGCAGGTGCCCAACGAAGTATTCGTCCGCCGTGCCGTGGAGTTGAACGCGGACGTGCTGCTCGTGTCCCAGACGGTGACGCAGCGCGACGTGCACATCCAGAACATGACGGAACTGATCGAGCTGCTGGAGGCAGAAGGCGTGCGCAGCCGGTTCGTCGTCATTTGCGGCGGCGCGCGCGTCACGCACGAGCTCGCCAAGGAGCTGGGGTTTGACGCGGGGTTCGGCCCCGGCAAGTACGCCGACGACGTGGCGACATTCGCCGTGGAAGAGATGGCGAGAAGGAAAGGATTCCGGACGGAATCCGCTGATGGCGCCCGATTCTCCGAATCAGCGCCGCCGCCCAGAAAGGAGCGTTAGGCGTGGAATACATCAAGGTGGAGCGCCGGGAAGCGGTCGCCGTGGTGACGGTTTCCCGCCCAGGCGCGCTGAACGCGCTGAACGCGAAGGTACTGGATGAAATAAAGGAAGCGTTCACGGCCATCGCCGCGGACGCGTCCGTGCGGGCCGTTGTGCTCACCGGCGAGGGCAAGGCGTTCGTCGCCGGCGCGGACATCGCGGAAATGCGGAACCTCTCCCGTGCGGAAGCGCGCGCTTTCGCGGAAAACGGCTGCGCGGCGTTCGCCGCCATCGAGGCCGCGCCGCAGCCCGTGATCGCGGCCGTCAATGGCTTTGCGCTCGGCGGTGGGTGCGAATTGGCGCTGGCGTGCGACATCCGCCTGGCGTCGGAAAAGGCGAAGTTCGGCCAACCGGAAACCACGCTCGGCATCACGCCGGGGTTCGGCGGCACGCAGCGCCTGCCCCGCGCCATCGGCATGAGCGCGGCGATGGAATGGATCTTCACGGGCAGAATCGCGGACGCGGCGGAGGCGCTGCGCGTCGGGCTGGTCAGTGCGGTGTACCCGCCGGAGATGCTGCTGGACGAGGCGGTGAAGCTCGCGGAGGCCATCGCCAGGAACGCGCCCATTGCGGTGCGCGCGGCCAAGGCGGCGATGCTGCGGGGCGCGGGCAAACCGCTAGACGCGGCGGTTGCCGTTGAGAACGAGCGGTTCTCGGAATGCTTTGAGACGGAGGACCAGCAAGAGGCGATGGCGGCCTTTGTGGAGAAGCGGAAGGCGGAACCGTTCAAAGGTCTGTGAGGTAGGGATTTCTGGCGAAATCCCCTTATGGCGCCCGATTCTTCGAATCAGCGCCGCCATCGATCAAGAGGTAAGGATTTCTGGCGAAATCCCTCAATGGCCCGCAATCTTCGGTTGCGTGCCGTCAGCTAAGGAGGAAAGGGCATGCAAAAGGTATTCATCGTCGGCGCGGGCACCATGGGGCTGGACATTGCCCAGGTGTTCGCCGGGGCCGGGAAGGATGTCACCGTCCGCGACATGGACGACGCGATCATCCAGAATGCGGCCGCGAAGCTGGACAAGGGGCTGCAGCGCCGCGTGGACAAGGGCAAGCTGTCCCCGGAGGACAAGGCCGCGCTCATTAGCCGCATCCGCTTCACCACGGCGCTTGCGGACGCGAAGGACGCGGCGCTGGTCGTGGAGGCCATTGTGGAGAACGCGCAGGTGAAGAAGGCGGTTTTCGCGGAGCTGGACGGCATCTGCGGCCCGGACTGTGTGTTTGCGTCCAACACGTCGTCCATCTCCATCACGGAGATCGCGTCCGCGACGAAGCGGCCGGACAAGTGCGTGGGCATGCACTTCTTCAACCCCGCCACGCTGATGAAGCTGATCGAACTGATCCGGGGGGCGCACACGTCAGACGAGACGTTTGAGGCGGTGCGCGCGCTGAGCGCGGAGGTGGGCAAGGAGCCGGTCGAGGTGAGCGAAGCGCCGGGCTTTGTCGTCAACCGCCTGCTGATCCCGATGATCAACGAGGCGAGCTTCCTCGTGGAGGAAGGCGTGGCGACGCCCGAGGCGATCGACACCGCGATGAAGCTGGGCGCGAACCACCCGATGGGCCCGCTCGCGCTGGGCGACTTGGTCGGGCTCGATGTGTGCCTGGCCATCATGGACAGCCTGTACCAGGAAACGCACGACGGGAAATACCGCGCCTCGGGCCTCCTGCGCAAGATGGTGCGCGCGGGCCTGCTGGGCCGGAAGACGGGGAAGGGATTCTACACATATGGCGTTTGATTTTGATACGCTTACCAGCCGGGACGACACGGGCTGCGCCAAATGGGCGCGCCGCACCCCGGAGGAGAAGGCCGCCGGTATCGTGCCGATGTCCATCGCGGACATGGAGTTCCGCTGCGCGCCGTGTGTGGTGGACGCGATGTGCCGCGCGGCGGAGCACGGCATCTACGGCTACACCGACGCGGACGACCGGTACAATACCGCCGTGCAGGGCTGGATGGCCAGACGCCACGGCTGGGCGATTGAAAAGGAATGGATCGTGCCGGAGAGTGGCGTGGTGCCCGCGCTGAGCGTGGCCGTCCGCGCGTTCACGGAGCCGGGCGACGCCGTGATCATCCAGCCGCCGGGGTACGGCCCGTTCGTGAATTCCGTGCTGGACAATGGCCGCGAGGCGATCTATAATCCGCTCGTGATGGGCGAGGACGGCCTGTACCGCATGGACCTTGCCGACCTGCGGAGCAAGGCTTCGAACCCGCGCGCGAAGGTGCTGCTGCTGTGCAGCCCGCACAACCCGGTCGGCCGCATCTGGACGCCCGAGGAGCTGCGCCAGGTGGCGGACATCTGCCGCGAGAACGATCTGCTGATTGTCTCCGACGAGATTCATTTTGACCTGGAACTGCACGGGCGTCACACCGTGCTTCCGCTGGCCGCGCCGGACTTTGCGGACCGCTGCGTCATCCTGACGGCGGCGAGCAAGACGTTCAACCTGGCGGGGCTGAAGCTCGCCAACACGATCATCCAGAACCCCGCGCTGCGCGAAAAGTACGCCAAGCGGCAGCGTTCGGACGGGCAGGGCAACGTGTCGTACTTCGGCTACCACGCGACCATCGCGGCATACGACGAGGGCGCGCCGTGGCTGGATGCGCTGCACGACTATGTGCGCGGCAACTTTGACCTGCTGGGCGTGTGGCTTTCAGAGCACCTGCCCACGGTCAAACTGCTGCCGGTGCAGGGCACGTACCTCGCGTGGACGGACTGGCGCGCGCTCGGCCTTTCAATGGACGCGCTGCGGGCGTTCGTGCGCGGGGAGGCCATGCTGTTCCTGGGCGAGGGCACGCAGTTCGGCCAGGGCGGCGAAGGCTTCATGCGGCTGAACCTGGCGTTGCCGCGCCCGGTGCTCGCGCAGGCGCTGGACAGGCTGCTGGTCGCGATCCGGAAGCGGGGAATGGCGTAGAGGGACTGCATGGGTGCAATGGCCGGCTGCAACTACGCAGTCGAACGTCGCACAAACCGCGCTAGATGACTGACAGCGCGTACCGTAGAGCGGCCATTGGCTGTCCGGCCCGGATCGCCGCGCCGCATCACAACGACGGCGGCGCTGATTGGAACAGCCGACCGCAGCCGATGGATGCGCGCCCAACCTACGCCGGCGAGGAACCGGAACATATCAGAGGGGTGGAGATTTCGCGAGAAATCCTACCCCTCTTCGTTAAACATCTTGTACCAAAAGACCGCCAGATCGTCCCTTTGCGGCGTGTTCCAGTACAGCCGACTGTCAACGCCGCCGATGACGAACCCCATCTTCGCGTACGCCCTGCAGGCGGCCAGGTTGACATCCTGCGCCTCCAGCATGAAGCCGGTCAGGCCCCGTGCCTTCGCCCATGCCTCCGCCGCCGCGAGCAGCGCCCTTGCGTAGCCCTTCCTTCGCTTGTCAGCCGCCACCGCCAGGTCCTCCACAAAGCAATAGCCGTTCCGGGGTGGCGGCGCTGATTTGAAAAATCGGGCGCCACAAAAGGATTTCGGCAGAAATCCTTACCTCTTCTTGCGGATGCGTATCTGCGCCGCGCATTGGCCTTCCTCATACAGGAAATAGATCTGTTTGGCGTCGCTATCGATGTATTTCGCCCAGTCCTCCTCATCGTTTGGAAAAAGAAATGCCCGCTGCGCGTTCGGTTCGAAAACTTCTTCGGAATACGTCCATTTCCCGCCCTTGAACGCCGGCACAATGCGGCCGATTTTCAAAAATGGCTGGTTTGGCACATTGATGTCCGCAATGTTTTGCCGGGAGATAGGCACAATCGCATACTCACCCATGATACGCCTTCCCCGCCGCGTACCCGAGCGCGCTGTCTACCACGCTGATCATCGGCTCCCCGGCCTGGTAGCGCGTCAGGTTCTCCGCGAAAAGCGCGATCATGCGCTCCCGCGTGACGGACAGGCGGAATCCCCCGGCGACATGCGGGGTTAGCAGGATACCCGGGATGCCCCACAGGCGATGATCGGGCGGCAGCGGCTCCGGGTCGGTCACGTCGATGCCCGCGCCCAGGATTTGCCCCGCTTCCACCGCATCGCACAGCGCCTCTGTATCCACCGCCGTACCACGGCCCACGTTCAGCAGGATGGCGGTTGGCTTCATCCGGGCGAGGCGCGCGGGGTTGATCGCGTGGCGCGTCTCGCCGGTGTCCGGCAGGCTGAGCAGCACCACGTCCGCGCGCGGCAGCAGTGTGTCCAGGCTGTCCAGCGATTCATAGACTTCATCGGCCAAGTCATCCGGGCGCGCGCTGCGCACGATGGCGAGAATGCGGCTGTCAAAAGGCCGCATCAGCCGCGCGAACGTCCGGCCGATGTCGCCAAACCCCACGACAAGCACCGTCTTGCCAAAAAGCCCCGTCACCTCGCCCAGGTCCGCCCACGCGCGCCGGGTTTGGCCGTCCCGGTACTGCGGCAGCCTTTTCACCAGCGCCGCCCACATCGCGAAGGCGTGCTCCGCGACGGCTTGGCCATACGCACCGGTCGCGCTGGTCAACACCGCGCCCTCCGGCATCGCGCCCGGGGCCATAAACCCGTCCGCGCCCGCGCTGCTGAGCTGCAGCCACCGGAGAGCGTCCGCCTCCGGCAGAAGCGGGAGCGGAATGCTGCCGATAATCACGTCGCGGCCCTTGACATCCCCGGGCCGCAGGTTGTTTCGTTCAATATACGTGAACGCCGCGCCGGGCGCGCGCGATTCCAGCGCAGCGCGGTGCGCCGGGGTGGCCGGAACGGTGACAAGCAGGTTCTTGATGGTTGGCATAAGACCACCTCCATGGAAAGTAGCAAGGATTCCTGACGGAATCCTTATCTGGCGCCCGATTTTTCAACACAGCGCTGCCGTCTTTGTGGATTGCTAGCCGTTCACCACGTTCTGCGGCGTGCCGTCCAGGAAGCCGCGCAAGTTCGCGACGGCGATGTCCATCAGGCGCGACCGGCTTTCCCGGGATGCCCAGGAAATGTGCGGCGTGATGATGCAGTTCTTAGCCGTCAGCAGCGGGTTATCCCCCCGGATTGGCTCCACGGAGACCACGTCCAGCCCGGCCGCCTGCACTTTACCGCTGTTCAGCGCGTCCGCCAGGTCCTGCTCCACGATGAGCGGGCCGCGCGCGTTGTTGATGAGGATTACGCCGTCCTTCATCCTGGCGATGGTGGCCGCGCTGATGATGCCCTGCGTGTCCGGCGTCAGCGGGCAGTGCAGGCTGATGACATCCGACTGGGCGAGCAGCGTGTTCAGGTCCACGTACTCCGCGATTTCCCGGCCCTCGTCGCACGGGAACGCGTCCGCTGCCAGCACGCGCATGCCCATGGCCTTGGCGATGCGGCCCGTTACCCGGCCGATGCGGCCGAAGCCGATGATGCCCATAGTCTTGCCGGATAGCTCGATCAGCGAGCCGTCCCAGAAGCAGAAGCCATTGGCGTGCGCCCAGCGGCCCTCGTGCACGGCGCGGTCATGATGGCCGACCTTGCTCGCAATCTCCAGCAGCAGCGCGATGGCGAACTGGCCGACCACGTCGGTGCCGTAGTTCGGGATGTTCGTCACCGGGATGCCGCGCGCCTTCGCAGCGTCCACATCCACGATGTTGTAGCCCGTCGCCAGCACGCCGATGTAGCGCAGGTTCGGGCATCTGTCGATGGTTTCTTTGCTGACCGGCGTCTTGTTGGTGATGATAGCGTCCGCGTCGCTGGCGCGGCGCAGGATCTCCGCCGCATCGGCCGCGGGCGTGTTGTCGTACACGGTGAGCGTGCCCAGGGCCTCAAAGCCCGCCCAGCTCAGGTCGCCGGGGTTTTCGGTGTAGCCGTCCAGAATGACGATGTTCATCTGCTTTGTTTTACCTCCTGTTGTGGTTGGGTGTAGGGGTGCGGTTTGGGGTGTTGAGGGATTGGTGTGTCTTGCCCAGGGAACCTGTGGGGCCGATGCCCCGCCCCCGTCCCGGCGACGAAGTACGCCGAAAAGCCCAGGGGAGGCTTGGAGGGGCGTGAAGCCCCTCCAAATGTAATCAGCCCCGGCGGCGTGTACGGCGGGGCGCCGCAGATTCCAGAACCAGTCCCGCAGGACTGGTGGCGGAATCTGTACGTTTACCTGAGGCCGCCCGGAAAACATCGCAATGTTTTCAGGCCGAATCCTCCTCGTCAGCCCCGGGGGATTCTGAAAGGGGGATCGCAATCCCCCTTTCACTCGCTACGCCAGTAGCGCCCACGCCCGGTTCAGCACCCGCTTCGTGTTCGCCAGCACCAGGTCCGCGTCCTCGTCCTGCCACGGCTTCACCTCAAAGGACATCACCAGCGGCGCGTCCGGGCGGAAGAAGCCCTCCTCCTTCAGCACGGCCAGGAAATCCCGCAGCTCCTCCACGCCGTTGGCGCTGCCCGGGAAGTTGAAGCGCGGGTGCGCGTCGCCGTAGGCTTCCATTGACGGGTTCACCACGGCGCTGCCAAAGTGCAGGTGCGTGATGTAGGGCCTAAGCGTCTGGATCACGAACCGGCTGGTTTCGTAGGTCAGCGGGAAGTGCGACAGATCCACGAGCAGGCCGAAGTTATTGCAGCAGTTTCGCATTTCTTCCGCGAACCGCAGCGCGTACGGCGCGGGGCCGATGAGCGACTTCTTGTCGATGTCAAAGTCGAACACCTCCAGCTCCACGCTCATGCCCTTGGCTCCGGCGTATTTGCACAGCGCCTTGGTCGTTTTCAGCAGTTGCCCGAACGCGCGCTCCTTCTCCGCCTCATCGTACTTGCCGGAAAGGAACGCGATGCCCTTCGCGCCGAGTTCCTCCGCCTCGTCGATCGCCTCCGTCAGCGTCTTTTCCGCCGCGAGCCGGTCCGCCTCGTCGATCGCGTTCGGGTTCAGGCCGGTGGTGAGCAGGCGCGGCTGCGCCCCGTAGCACACCGTCGCGCCGGACACTTCGATCATCCGCGCCGCCTGCTTGCGCACGGCCGGGTCCTTGATCCACGTCACCTCGACCGCGTCAAAATAATCGTCCGCGAGAATGCGGCGCAGCGTGCCCAGGATGTCGCCCTCGCCGCGCATCACCTCGGGATAGGACATGAAATGAATGGTGCCGATTTTGAAATAGCGATGGATGGATTCCTTCATCTGCCGTAACTCCTTTCCATTATCACGCCTCAGGCGCGAAGGACTTGATCGCGGCCAGGCTGCCGCCCATGTCGCAGAGCTGCTCGTTCGCGCAAATCGCGTCGATCACATACGTCCGGCCAGACACCTTCGCTCTTTCGAGCGCAGAGGCCAGTTCATCCGGCGTGCGCACGCGCTCGGCCAGACACCCGTAGCCCTCGGCAACCTTTACATAATCGATCAAGCCGTTCTGATTATACGGCATATCGACCGCATATTCAAACCCATACGCACCTTTTTGGTTCTGGCGGATGAGACCAAGGAACGCGTTGTTGACAATCACGACGATGATCGGCAACTCAAGCGCCGCCGCCACCGCGATTTCTTCGCCCATGAACGTGAAGCCGAAGTCGCCCAGCACGGTCACGCTGTGCCGCTGCGGGAAGGCGACCTTCGCGCCCAGCGCCGCCGGAATCTCAAACCCGAGCGTGCCCGCGCCGCCGGACGGCAAGTAGCGCAGCGGTTTGTCGATCTCCTGAAGCTGTCCGGACCAAATCTGCGTGATGCCGCAGCCCGTGGTGAACATCGTCTCGCTGTCAAACGCGCGGTTGATCTCGTGGAACACGCGGTGCGGCAGGATCGGCGCCCCTGGGTAGTCCGTCCTGCGCTTCAGTTCCTTGCGCAGCGCGGGCAACGCGTTCGCCCGCTCCGCGTTCACGGGGCGCATGCCCTTCGCTTTCGCGCCGGATATCAGCGCGCGCACGGCGAGCTTCGCGTCGGCGACGATACCCAGGTCGGGCGTAAACACCTTGCCAATCTGCGCGGGCTCTACATCAATATGGATGAACTTGCGGTCACCCCGGTAGACCTTGATGTCGCCGGTGTGGCGGTCCGTGAACCGGCAGCCGATGCCGAGCACCACGTCCGATTCCAGGAAAATCTTGTTGCCGATGGGCTGGCCGACCTGAATGCCCGCGTGACCCGCGTTCAGCGGGTGCGCCTCCGGGATGCCGCCCTTGGCCATGTAGGTCGTGATGATCGGAATTTGCAGCAGCTCCGCGAGTTCGATCACGTCCCGCTCGGACTCCGACAGTGTGACGCCGCCGCCCATGATGAGGACGGGCGCTTTGGCAGCGTTCAGCATGTCCAGCGCCCGGGCGATGGCATCGGCGTCCGGCGCTTGCTTTTCCACCGGCGCGGGCGTGTACTGGCCGATGTCAAAGTCGATCTCCGCCTGCTGAATATCCAGCGGCAGATCCAGCAGCACCGGGTCGGGCTTGCCGCTGCGCATGAGGTAAAACGCCTCGCGCAGGACGGAAGGGAGGTCCTCCGGCTTCATCAGGGAGTAGGTTTTTTTCGTCACGGTCTTGCAGATTTCGGCGATATTGACGCATTGGAACGCGTCCTGGCCAAGCTGCCAGGAGTTGGCCTGGCCGGTGATGGCCAGCACGGGGATGGAGTCGATGTGCGCGGTGTAGAGGCCGGTGACGAAGTTTGTCGCGCCCGGGCCGGATGTGCAGATCGCTAGCGCGATGCGGTGGCTGGCGCGGAAATATCCGTCGGCAGCGTGCACGCAGGCTTCCTCGTGCCGCATGCAGCAGTGCGCGATGGGCGCGCCCTCCAAGTATTTGTACACGGGGTTGATGCCCGCCCCCGGGATGCCGAACGCGTCCCGGATGCCTTCCTTGACCAGAATTTGTACCAGTGCTTCCGCTACTTTCATATGCAACCTCCAGTTTTAATTGTTAGAATTACATTTCATTTGTTGTGTACAGAGTATACCTTCGCGCGCCGGTTTTGTCAATCCGCGGAGTACACGCGTCCTGTGGGGAGGTCTGCACAAAACCCTATGCGTTCGCTTGACGGGCAGGGAAACGGCACGATATAATGGCACACGGAGAGAAAGGGATTCCTTGCGGAATCCCCTTGATAGCGTGGATTCACAAATCCCCGCCGCGCCCGGTTCTTCGGACCGGCGCCGCCAATCAATCATAATTTAGTTATTAGTACAATGCGCATAGAGAGGTACATTGCATGCAGAGCGAGGGCACAAAGAAAAATCAGAGTCTGCGAAAGGCGCTGGAAATTCTGGAGACGATGTCCGCGCTGGACGGTCCGGCGAGGTTGCAGACCATCGCGGCGATGGCGCAATTGTCGCCGAGCACGGTGCTCCGGTTTTTGAGCACCTACATGGACTACGGCTACGTGACCCAGGACCCGGATACCGGGCTGTATTACCTGACGCTCAAGCTCGCGCTGCTGGGTAGCCAGAGCAGGGCGCACTATCCGTTCCAGCAGGCGCTGAAAAAGTACGTCCAGCGCGTATCGGGGACATTCCACGAGGCGGCGTCGCTGTGCGTGGAGAGCGATATGCGGATGGTGTACGTAATTGTGGAAGAAGGCCCGGAGCACATGCTGCAGGCGCTGTCGCGGATCGGCCAGGTCGCGCCGATGCACGCGACCGGCGTGGGCAAGGTGCATCTGCTCAACTACACGGACGAGCAGATCAGGAAGCTGGCGGAGGTTCGTGGCCTGCCAAGGCTCACGCCGCATACAATCACGAGCATGGACGGCCTGCGCGCGGAGCTGGAGAAAGTCCGGCGGCAAGGTTTTGCGGTGGATGACGAGGAATGCGAGCTGGGCGTGCGGTGCGTCGCCGTGCCCGTGCGCGACCTGACGCGGTCGGTCGTCGCGGCGATCAGCCTGTCCGCGCCGGTGTCGCGCCTGGATAGCGCAACGCTCGACCGCGTCGCGGGCTTCCTGAAGGATGTCGGCCGGGAGGCGTCCGCCGAGCTGGGGTATCCCGAGAAATAGTGTGCGGGATCACGGAGGGCTTTCGCCAGAAATCCCTACCTGCGAAAGCCCCCTGTCACGACGCCTCCTCAGCCAGCCGCTCCTCCACCGCGTGCTGCATCGCGATGATCGCGGCGCCGAGCACCGATGCCCCGGCAAAGTCATTTGCCAGGATCACATGCGCGTCCAGCGCCGATTCGTCCAGGAGGTCCACAAGCTGGTCCAGCGTGCTCCCGCAGATGATGATCTTGGCGGGATTGCAGAAGCTGTCCAGTAGCGCGATGACCAGCGTGAGGTGCCGCCTGAAGTCGCTGACCATCACCTCGGCCCAGGCGAGCTGCTGCCGGAATGCCGCCAGGATGCCCTCCAGCGACTGCACTGCCGGGTCGATTTTCTGCGCGCGCTGCACCAGATAGTGCTCCACCAGATGAAGCTGCAGGCACCCGTGCTGCCCGCATTCGCACAGGATGTCGCTGGGGCTGAGCGAGATGTGCGCCACCTCGCCGGCGGCGTTGCGCTCCCCGCGCACCAGCGCGCCGCCCGATGTGATGGCCGTCGCGATGCCGGATTGCGCCAGGTACAGATACGCCGTGTCCGTCTCCGCGTCGATGCCAAGGCGGGTCTTTTCGCCGATAATGGCGGCTTTCGCGTCGTTCTCCACGCGGCACGGCAGGCCAAACGCCGTTTCAAACGCGCCGCGCAAATCAATGCCCCGCCACCGCATTTGGATGGAATCCTCCACCACGCCCGTCCGGTGGTCCACGATGCCGGACACGCTGACACCCACCGCGCGCAGGTGCGCGGGTGCGCGGATGGTGTTCCTGGGCGTGTCGTGATACAGCGCAAGCGCGCTTTCCGCGATGTACTCCGGAGGGTGCCGCTCGTCCGGCAGCGCGCACTGCGCGGTGTGGAGCACCTGCCCGCCAAAGTTGTAGACGCACATCCGGATTCTGTCGCGGTCGACCAGGAAGCCCAGGGTATACAGCCCGTTCGGGTTGATGGTGAGCGGCAGCGCGCGCCTGCCCCGGCCCGCGAGGCCCTTTTCGTGCGTCTCCAGCACCAGACCGCGGTCCAGCAGCGCGCCGGCAATCCGCGTGATGCTGGTGGGACTCATCTCGGTGAGCCGGGTCAGCTCCTTGCGGGAAACCGGCTGCGCCTCGCGCAGCAACCGCAGCACCGAGTGGATGTTGCTCTGCTTGATATACGCCTGGTCGCGCACCTTGGCTTCCGTCATCGTTCGCACACCTCGTCAACTGCATTTTAGCGTAGGGATTTCTTGCGAAATCCCCCTGATGGCGTGGATTTACGAGTCCTCGCCACCGTCAGAAAGGGGCACGGGAGGCAATCTCCCGTGCCCCTTGGCATGGTTTGCGGTATTACTTCCAGCCCTTGGCGTCGATGAATTCCTGGTAGATTTCCATGTAGCGGTCCAGGCCGAGGCTCTCAAAGCCCTTGACATACGCGTCCCATTCGTCAAACGACTTGGAGCCGGTGATGAACCCGACACGGTTCTCGTTGCGGTAGGTTTTCAGGTCGTTCTGGATCGCGTTCATTTCCTGGGCCAGATCGGCCGACAGGCGCAGCGCGGGCCAGATGATTTCCGGGGCGTACTCGTGCAGCGCCAGCGCGGAGCCGAACGCCGGCTCGACCATCTCGCCGCCCTTGAAGTAATCCGAATGGGCAACGGACGGGTTGCTGACCGTGACCCACGGCGCGTACTGGCTGATCGCCTGCTCGAACGTGGTATCCTTGGGGTTGAGGATCTCGTCCTTGTAGACATACTCGCCGTCGATCACGTCATACGTGACGCCCTCGATGCCCATGAAGAACTCGCGGATGCCCTCGTCGCTGTACCAGTAGTCAACCCAGCGGATCGTGGCTTCCGGATACGGGTTGTCCTTCATGATGGCGAACGTGCCGCCCGCGCCCGACGCGCCGTTGAGGACGGAGCCGAAGTAGGTGAACATCTTGTCGCCGTGCGGGCCTTCAAACGGCTCATACATGCCGACCGCCTGCTCCTTGGCCTTCTGGCCCGCGAACACGTGGTTCAGGAACAGGTAGGAGATGGCACGGCCGTCGTCGATCTTCGCGATGAGCTGGGCGAGGTCGCCGTCATCGGGATACGTGAAGATTTCCGGATCGATCAGCCCGTCCGTGTACAGCTTGTTCATGTACTGCAGCAGTTCCTTGTACCGCTCGGTGGTGTACTGGAAGCGGAGGCTGCCCGTCTCCGGATCGATGTCCACATACTCGTGGCGGGTGCAGCCGCGCGTGCCCAGGCCGAACGATCCCTTCAGGAACCACTCGATGACCTGGTAGTGCGTCACGCTCAGCGGATACTCGTCCTTGACGCCGTTGCCGTTGTAGTCCAGCTCCTTGAACGCCTTCAGCAGATCATAATAGCCGTCCAGCGTCGTGGGGACTTCCATGCCGACGGCATCCAGGGCGTCCTTGGGGAAGAATGCGCGCTGGCCACAGGTCAGGGCGGGGGAGTCGTAGATGTAGGGCAGCGTGTAGATGTGGCCGTCGTCCAGGCGGAGGCCCAGCGGAAGCTCCGGATACTTCTCAAACCACGCCATGATGTTGGGCGCGTACTGCTCGATCAGGTCGTCCAGCGGCAGGAGGATGCCCTGGGAGGCGTAGTTCGTCTGGTCCAGCGCCGGGATGTTCATGCGCATCATCGCGTCCGGCAGGTCCATGGAGGCGAAGATGATGTTGCGGCGCTCGGTCAGCATGGAGGAGGGCACGTTGTCCCACTCGATGTGGATGCCGCTCTTCTCCTCAAAGTTCTTCAGAATCTGGATGTCCTTGAATTCCGGCTGCGCGGGGCCCTGGCCGACGGTCATCCGGAGCGTGATCGGCTCGGTGACGATCGGGAACTCGCCGGGCGGGTTGACGGTGGGCTCGGCGAAGGCCGGCAGCGCGAGCGCGCACGCCAGCAGGAGCGCCAGGAAGAGACTCCATTTCTTCATATACAGGTACCTCCTCGGAAGATTTAACTTGCGCAAGATTGCGCAAAATTGTGTGCGCTTTATCCCTTGACAGAGCCGATCATGACGCCCTTGACGAAGAACCGCTGCACGAACGGGTACAGGATCAGCATCGGCAGGCTGGACAGCACGATGACCGAATATTTCATCGTCTCCGCCCGGACGGCGCGCAGCGCCATCTCCTGGGAACCCGCATCCGTCATGCTGTTCTGCGAGTTAATGATCAGCACCTCGCGCAGGAAGAGCTGGAGCGGGTACAGCGGGCGCCGCTGGATGTACATCAGCGCGGAAAAGTACGCGTTCCAGTGCACCACCGCGTAGTACAGCCCAATGACCGCGACGATGGGGCCGGACAGCGGCAGGATCACCCGCATCAGGATGCCGATGTTGCTGCACCCGTCGATGGTCGCGGCCTCCTGCACCTCAAAGGGGATGGAGGTCTGGAAGTACGTCCGCATGATGATGAGGTTGTACGTGGAGATCGCGCCCGGCAGGATCAGCGCGAACCAGCTGTTGATCAGCCCCAGATCCTTGATCAGCAGGTACAGCGGGATGATGCCGCCGGAGAAAAACATGGTGAACGTGGCGAGCATCATGAACGCTCCCCTGCCCCAGAGGTCCCTGCGGGACAGCGGGAACGCGGCCGTGATCGTGCACGCCAGGTTGATGGCCGTGCCCATGGCCATGATGAGCAGGGAGTTCCGGTATCCGGTCATGATGCTCTCGTTTTTGAGCACCTCCGCGTAGTTGCCGAGCTGGAAATTCACCGGCCAGAGAACCACGTGGCCGCCGGTGACCTTGAACGGCTCGCTGAACGACGCGCTGATGACGAACACCAGCGGGTACAGGACGACCATGCCCAGAAGGGTCAGGAGGATATAGTTCACGGCTTCAAACGCGATGTCGCCGCGCGTTTTCCGTGAGTTTACCTTTGCTTTGTTCACTACCATGCGCTTGCCCCCCTTACCACAGGCTCGTCTCGCCAAGGCGGCGGGCGACGGCGTTGACGGAAACCAGCAGCACGCAGTTGATGACCGAGTTGAACAGCCCGATGGCCGTCGCGTAGGGGTACTGCGCGCCCTGGATGCCGATTTTGTACGAATACACGGAGATGATGTCGCTGACGGGCAGGTTGATGTCGTTCTGCATCAGGAACGCCTTTTCAAACCCGACGTTCATGATCTGCCCGACGTTTAGAATCAGCAGGATGACGATCGTGGGCAGGATGCCCGGCAGGTTGATGTGCCAGATGCGCTGCAGGCGGTTCGCGCCGTCGATCTGCGCGCTCTCGATGAGCTGCGGGTCAATGCCCGACAGCGCGGCGATATAGATGATGGAGTTCCACCCCATGGACTGCCAGACATACGAGCCGATGTACAGCGGCAGGAACCAGCCCGGCTGCATCAGAAACAGCGTGCCTTTCCCGCCGAATGCCCGGATGAGGACATTGAAAATGCCAAACTCGCCCGAAAAGGCGCGGATCATGCCGACGACCACGACCGTGGATAGGAAGTGCGGCGCGTAGGTGACGTTCTGCACCACTTTTTTGTACTTCAGGCTGCCCACTTCATTGAGCATGATCGCCAGCAGGATGGGCAGCGGGAAGCCGAGCACAAGCTGCAGCACGCTGATGCTGAGCGTGTTGCCGAGCAGACGGCCGAAGTAGGGCGAGGTGAAAAACCGCGTGAAGTTTTTGAACAGCGGATCCAGCCACGGGCTGCCGGCGATGCCATCCACCGCGCGGAAGTTTTTGAACGCGAGCTGCACGCCGTACATGGGTTGATAATGAAACAAAAGAAAATAGACCACAAAAGGAATCAGCAGCAGGTACAGATCCCAGTTGCGCTTGATGCGCCGCTCGTGTACAAACCGCGAGAGCCGCCTTCCGGGCGTCATTGCCGCCCCCGGTTTTTCAATCATGCGTTGTCCTCCCATCGTGTATGGAGCCGGATATGGAGCCGGTCATTGATTTCGCGGCCTGTCATTTGCCACGCCCTTCTTGCACACTATACTACCGGGAAAACAGGGATATTGTCAAAAAGAACAAGAATTACAAAGTTTTTTGGCGGTCTCTCTTTGTTTTCGAAAGTTTTGCCCGCTCTTCGCTTTGCTTTTCTTCGTTCTTGCCCTCTTCCCTGCACGAGGGACGGCAGGCTTGCTATACTTGGGCCAATACAATCACTATAGGGAGGATGCAATATGAAGCTGGGACTGAGCCTATACTCGATCAACCGCGAGATTCGTGAGGGGAGGATGACGCTAAAGACTGCCATCGAATGGGCCGCGTCGCAGGGGGCGGAGTGCGTTGAATTGGTGCCCTTCTCCTACAAGTTTGAGCACGACGACGGCAGCATCGACTACGACACCATCAAAATCGCGAAGGACACGGCGCGGGACGCGGGTGTGCCGCTGGTGAACTACTCCGTCCTGGCGAACCTGATCGACGAGGACGACGCGGCGTTTGAGGCGGAGATCGCGCGTGTGAAGAAGCACGTGGACATCGCCGCGGAGCTCGGCCTGCCGCGCATGCGCCATGATATTTCCGCCTTCCGCCGCACGCGCGAGGAGCTGGGCGTGGCGTATTTTGAAAAGCTGTTCCCGCGCATGGTGGAGGCGGCGACGCGCATTTCCGAATACGCGGCCACGCGCGGCGTGACGACCCTGCTGGAGAACCACGGCTTTTTCGTCAACGGCTGCGACCGGTGCGAGCGCCTGGTGCGCGCCGTGAACCGCGACAACTACAAGATGCTGCTGGATACCGGCAACATCGCCTGCGTGGACGAGGATCCGTCCGCCGCCGCGCAGAAGCTGGCGCCGCTGTGCGAAATGATCCACCTGAAGGACTTCTACATCAGGAAGCGCGACCCGGGCGACACGACGGAGTTTGACTGCGGCGGCCACTGGTTCCGCAGCAACGCCGGGCGCTACCTGCGCGGCTCCATCCTGGCCCAGGGCGACCTGGATCTGTACGAGATTCTGGGCGCGATCAAGGCTTCCGGCTACGACAAGAACATCGCCATCGAGTTTGAGGGCTTTGAGGAGCCAAAGTACGCGTCCCGCGTTTCGCTGGACAATGCGCGGAGAATCTGGAACGAGGTGTAAAGTACACTATTTGTCTGAAGAATTTATAGGGAAATAGCGTATAAAATCTCTTGCATACTAATACCACCTGTGTTATTATATTGGCGGGACAGGGTGTTTTCGCGATTTTAGCGGCGAGATTCATCGCAGAAAAAGGCGAATTTACCCCCAATGCCAGAATTTCCCCTCAATTTAGCATCACAGGTGGTATTAACGCGGGAGGTACGCCCCATGTGTACGCTGGACGCCATTGATTTTGCGATTCTGAACGAACTGACCGGCAACGCGCGCAGGACCCTGAAGGAGCTTGCCGCGCAGATCAACCTGTCGGCGCCCGCTGTGGCCATGCGCATCCGAAAGCTGGAGGGCGACGCGACGATCGTGGGGTATCACGCCGTGCTCGACTATGAAAAGCTAGGATACGAAATCACAGCGGTCATCCACGTGGCGCTGCCGCCGGAGAAGCGGGACGTGTTTCGCGCAATTATCCGGACCAAACAGCAGGTCATCTCCTGCGACCACATCACCGGGGATTACTCCGTGATCATGCGCGCGGTGTTCAAGAACCGGCGGGAGCTGACTGCGTTCATCGGCGAGATGGAGCGATTTGGCAAGACGCGAACGCAGCTCGTCCTGGCTTCGCTCTCGGAGCCGTTCGGGTACGCGTCGTTTGAGGCCACCAGCGTATGAGGTAGGGATTCCTTAGGAAATCCCCTTATGGCGCCCGCTTGTTCCAATCAGCGCCGCCGTCACATCACTACTCACTAAAAATTGAGGATGGTTCATACATGGATACGATCAAAATCGGCGTCATCGGCACGGGCACGATTTCCGAATCCCACCTGAACGCGTATCAAAAGAACCCGCAGGTGGAAATCCGCGCCCTGTGCGACCTGAACGCGGAGCTGCTGGCGCGGCGCGGCGAGACCTACGGTGTGCCCGCCGAGCGGCTGTATACGGACTACACAAAAATGCTGGCGGCGGAGAAGCTGGACGCGGTATCCGTCTGCACGTGGAACAGCCAGCACGCGCCCGTCACCATCGCGGCGCTGGAAGCGGGGCTGAACGTGCTGTGCGAAAAGCCGATGGCGACGAGCACACAGGAAGCCCTGAAGATGCAGGAGGCGGCCGAGCGCAGCGGCAAGCTGCTGATGATCGGCTTCGTGCGCCGCTTTGGCAACGACTGCGACATCCTCCGCGAGTTCATCGACCGGGGTGATTTCGGCGAGCTGTACCACGCCAAGGCCACGTACCTGCGCAGGAAGGGCAACCCGGGCGGCTGGTTTGGCGACAAGTCCCGCTCCGGCGGCGGCCCGCTGATCGACCTGGGCGTGCACGTGATCGACATGACGCGATTCCTGATGGGCAACCCGAATCCGGTCTCTGTCTACGGCGCGACATTCCAGAAGCTGTATGCCCGGAAGAACGTCAAGTCCAAGGCGGGGTACATCGCCTCCAGCGCCACGGATCACGACATCTGCGACGTGGAGGACTTCGTCACCGCGATGATCCGCTACGAAAACGGCGCGGTGGTCAACGTGGACGCGAGCTTCTCGCTCAACGTGAAAAAGGACGTGGGCCGTGTCGAGCTGTTCGGCACGAAGGCGGGCGCGAAGCTGGAGCCGGAGCTGGAAATCTACGGCGAGTGGAACGACCATATGACGAACGTGACGCTCGTGACCCCTTCGGCGCTATCGTTTGCGGGCCTCTTTGAGAACGAGATCAACCACTTTGTGGCCTGTGTGCGCGAGGGCATTCCCTGCCGCAACCCGGCGGCGGATGGCGTGACCATCATGCGCATTCTGGACGCGATCTACGAGTCTGCGCGGACGGGGCATGAGGTGCTGCTGTAGGGCGGGCCGAATGGGCGTGAATTGAATTATAATGAACCAAGAAGGGGGATGCCGCACCGCGGCATCCCCCTCGCAATCCCCTGAGCGCGGCCTCCCCTTACTCGACGACAACATCCCCATACGGAATGAGCGCCACATCGCCGCGCAGGCCATACTGGTTGATCTTCGCCGTTCCGTACCAATCGGGCCGGAGCGCGACGAGCGCGTTGCTCAGCGTCGTGTTGGTCGTGATGACGATCTCGTTGTCGCCCGGGACCAGATACGCGCCGATGTCAGCCGTCAGCCCGATCTGATCGATTGCCGGCACTTCCTGCCCGTTTACGGTCACGGCCACCAGATCATACGGATCGGCAATCCGCAGCAGATACCCGCCGGCGGCCGCGTCCCAGCCGTCCGGCAGCGTGACGGCCGCGGTGTACGTACCGACGCCGGACAGCGTGCCCAGGTCGATGTCCGCCGTGCGCTGCGCGCCGTCCTCCTCCGTCAGCGTCGCCGTCACGGTGCCGATCTCCGCCCAGCCCTTCAGCGCGTCCAGCGTGATGCCGGAGACGAGGGTGTGCTTCATCTCGGACGCCGCGACACCGGCGGCGTCGATCTCGTTCTTGTTCGTGTACGAATCGATCGTCAGCGCCCACGGGCCGATCGCGATGGCATCCGGCACCTTGGCGGCGACGGTTTTTGCCGTCCCGTCGGACAGGGCGACGGTGTATTCGCCCTCAGCTTCCGCGCGCAGCGTGAGTTGTCCGCCCTTGTAGAGGAGCGCCGCGCCGTCCGCCGTGCCGAACAGGGTATCCGCCGCGCCGTCGTCGATCAGGTCCTTCGCGGCGAGCGCGACGAGCGTGGACTGGTCCTTTTCCAGCGTCACGTTCAGGACCACGCGCCCCGCGCCGTCCACCGTGTAGTCCGCGATGCGGGTGATTTCGCCGTTGTACAGGTCAAAGCGGTACGGCACGCCCTCGCCGGTCAGTGCGATTTGCGTGGTGATCGTCTGGCCGTCGTCCATCGTGTTGCCGTAGTGTCTGACGGATGCGGTGAACTCGTCCGCCATGGCGTCAAAGTAGTTGTTGGACTGGTTATACAGATAGTAGTACTCGATGCCGTCGGCCTTGGTATGGTACGACGTAACGCGCGCGGGTTCCAGGTTCTGCGCGTCCGGCGTGACGCCCAGCGCGGCCAGCGCGGCGGGCACGTCCGCTTCCGTATCCACGAGCGCGACGTTCGCCATGTCCTTCAGCGCCGCGACGGCGGCGTCAAAGCGGGCGGTTTCCTCCTCGCTCGCCATGCCGATCAGGGCGTTCGGGTAGGAACCGACCATCACGATGGGCAGCCCGGCCTTCGCATACTCGACAAACGATTCCACGGCGTCCAGGCTGATCTGATCGACCGGCACATCCTGCGCGTCGCGCGCGCCCTCGGCGTCAAAGATGATGGCCTTGTACCCGGCGGTATCGGCGGCCAGAATGCCGTCCGTTACCGTGGCCTCGTCAAACTGCATCAGCGCGCCGGTGATGAAGTCGTAGCTGTAGCCCGCGTCCTGCAGCGCTTCGTCCAGCCAGAAGATGCGGACATGGCGCGGATACCAGTAGCTCTGCTTGTACACGGCCACGTCGCGCTTCACAACGCCCTGGCGCATGAAGTACCCCAGCCGCGCGAAATACCGCGCCATGATGTCCACCGTCTCCCACTTGGGGCTGTTGTCGCGCCAGGAGTCCGCGAAGAAAGAACCCATCGCGCTGAACCCCGGCCACAAAGCGATGGCCGTTTCCGGATAGTCCAGGTCGTTGTACGTGTAGTAATGCATGATGTACTGGTTGACACCGCCCTGCACGATGCGGTTCGCCTGGCGGATGCTCATGCGGCTCGGGTACGCGTATGCGCCGGTCGCCTGGCCAAACGTCGCGCCGTGCTCCGTGGACACGATGTCCTTGTTCAGCAAGTGCGCCGCCGAGGCCATCGCGGTGAAGTAGTCCGGGCTGTCCACAAAGTTGAGCGACTCGCCCTCCGCGATGTTAAGGTGCGCGGCGGCGGTAATCATGTCCAGCCGCGACGTGGCGTAGACCACCTGGTCGCGGTATTCCAGCCCGAGCGCGGCGCAGCGCGCGACGATCGGGTCAAGCTGGTTTTCGATCAGGAGCTGCGTCATGCATTCCATGATGGACGCCTTCACGGCCTCCTCGGACCCGTCGGTGAAGCCGTAGCCGAACAGGCGCTCGCCCGAGCGGCCGGAGCCCGACGCGTAGATGATCGCGGGCAAGTACCGCTGGATGCCCTCGCCGGTCACTTCCGCGAACTTTGCCGGCAAGTCCAGGGACCAGTTGGCGTTCGCGCCGTAGGAATCGGCGAAGATGTTGCCGCCGTTCGCCTTCAGCAGGTCCGCCATGTCTTCAAAGCCTTCCTGACCCAGGCGGAAGATTTCCGTCTCGTAGTAGTCCATCAGCGCGTTTGTGCCCTCCAGGCTGAAGTAGTCCGCCTTATAGGACGGGTACTTCGTGACGCCGGAGATGGCCGTGCAGTCGCCGCGCCACCAGAAGCCGATGACTTCCCACGCGCCGCTCGAAAGGTCCACAGCGTCCGCCGCCGCCTGCGCGGCCGCCCGCGCGTCGCCCGTGGCGTCCTCGGCGTACAGCGCGGTCACGTCCACGATGCTGTCGAAGTCCAAAATGTCATACGTGGCCTCGAACGTCTCCTGGCCGTACCCGCCGCCTTCGGAGACGCTGCCGTCCATGGTCTTGAGCATTTCGACGGGCTTGCCCTTCTCCGCCACGTTCACCAGCAGCGCGGCGTAGAAGTTCTGATCCAGCGGCTGCTCCGTGCCGTCCACGTTGCTGACGAATGTTTTCGCCTCCGGTGTAATCGCCGCGAGCTCCGGCAGGCCGCCCTCGGCCACCGCCGCCGCGGAAACCAGCTCCTTGGACGCCGCCGCGTCATTGGGCGATATGCCGGGGATGTGCTTGTTGGACCCGTTGTTCACGGACACGTGGAAATCCACGCGAATGCCCAACTCATTCGCCACGCGCAGGATGGTCTGCAGCGTGCGGCTCCATTCCACGCTGCCCATGCCGTACACGTCGGCGTAGTCCTCGCCCGCGTGCGCGTACCCCTCGGGGATCGTTCCCTTGGGCTGGCCGGTGGCCGTCACCTCGACCTCGCCAAAGCCGGCCTCGTACAGCGACCGAAGCTCGCGCTCCAGTTCTTTGTCGGTCGTATTGCCAAGCGGCAGTTCCCAGCGGACGCCCGGGGCGTACCGGGTGGCCGGGCTGGCAAATTCCTCCGCGACGTCCTCGGCGAATGCCGTGGCGCAGGTCAGCGCCATCCAAAGCGCCAGAAGCAGGGCGATGGTTTTTCTCATGGCTGTATCCTCCCTTTTTCCGCGTTCCGTTCCCATACGGACTTCCATGCGTCAAGCATACGAGCGCGGCCCGCCCGAGGCCATCCAAAAAACGGACATTTTGTGCGCAGAAACCGGCCATCCGCGCCCCGCCCCGTCCGGACCGGAGCGCACCGCGCGTTTACGCCTATATAATAATAGAAGGTTTTTCGTTTCAGGCATGCGTCATTTGGGGAATCGTCATTGACGGCGCGTTTTGGTGTTCCTATACTTACATCATATACGCAAAAGAAACCGCGCGACCGGACAAAAGGACAAAAGAAGAGGAGAAACGCCATGCCACCGGATCTGACACGGTATATCGACGCAGCGTTCGCGCATGTGCCCGTCCGCGGCGCCGGGTGGAAGCCCGAGCGAAAGCCCGAGCCGCAGGGCCGGCCTTTCTGCATTCGCGGCGGTTTTCGCGAGGGATCGGATATGTTCATGGGCCTGCACCCAAACAAGCGCGTGGTGGAAAAGCCCATGGCCGGCATGCATACGCATGATTATTTGGAAATCGTCTACGTCCACAAGGGATGCCTGCACCAGCGCGTGGGGGACCGGTACGTAAAATCCACCGAGGGCGACATCATGCTGCTCAACGCGCACGCGGCCCATCAACCGTGGGTGGAGACGGCGGACGATATCGTCATCAACCTCGGCATACGGGAGGACGCGGTACGGAGGATCCTTTCCCCCTTTCGGGGCCGCGAGGACGGAGCGATGCGCTACGCGATGACATCGCTGTTCAGCGAGCGGCCGGGCGCCCGCAAGCCCGCGCTGTGGATCAACGGCACGCCGGATATCCGCGCCCTTCTGACGGAGATGTTTTGCGAGTACTTTCGCAAGGACTCGCTGTACGAGCAGGTACTGCTGGCGGACTTTGTGCGGCTGATGGTCGCCCTGGTCCGGTCGCTCGACGCCCGGCCGGAAGCCCTGCCTGAGGGCGATCCGGACGAGGTGGCCGCAAGCATCCAGGCGTATATCCAGGAAAACTACACCAGCATCACGATGGACTCGCTGTGCCAGCGGTTCCGGTATTCGGAGCGGCATATGCGCAGGCTCTTGCGCGCGTTTTCGGACGACCCGCTGCCGGACATGGTCAACCGGATCAAAATTGAGAAGGCGTGCGAGTACATCGACCAGACGAACATGCCTACCGAGGACGTCATTTTCCGCGTCGGGTTCAACAACGCCAGCTATTTCTATCGCACGTTCAAGAACATGAAGGGTGTCAACCTATCGGATTACCGCCAGATGAAGCATAGTATTCCGTGCAACTGAATAAAAATACTGTTCCATCACCATGTTGACGGGGCGTGCAAGGTGTACTATACTTAAACCACAAATATGAAAGGGTTGCACAGCATATCGGCCTGTCATGCCGATCTGTATCGCACGACCCGGAAGGAGCCCTCACAAATGAAATCCGGAAAATGGCTGTCCCTCTTGCTGGCGCTGTTGCTTATGGTCGCGCCGGCCGCCTCTCTCGCGGAAGGACTCACGACGGACAACATTACCCTGACGATGAGCTGGTGGGGCGGCGAAACGCGCGCGGACGCCACCCAGGCGGCCATCAACAAGTTTATGGAGAAGTACCCGAACATCAAGATCGACCCGACCTTCAACGTGTGGACGGGCTGGGAGGACACCATGGGCCTGGCCTTTGCCACCGACACCGCGCAGGATCTCGTGCAGATCAACTGGAACTGGATCTACAACTTCGGTTCCGAGGGTAACGTTTTCGTGAACCTGTACGACCTGGCCGACGTGCTGGACCTGACGCAGTTTCCCGAGGGCGCGCTGAAGGCGAGCGAGCTGGACGGCAAGCTCCAGGGCGTGCCGGTCGCCACGACGGCCCGGACGATGTTCTGGAACGAGAACGTATTTGAGAAGGCGGGCGTCGCGATCCCCGCGACCTGGGACGAGCTGCTCGCGTCGGGCGAAGCGTTCGCCGCCGCGCTGGGCGACGACTACTACCCGCTGATGATGACGGAGCTGGACCGCATCATCTTCATGGTGTACTATCTGGAGTCCATGTACAACAAGCCGTGGGTGGTCCGGGGCGATGCGGGCTACACGCTCAACTACTCCGTGGAGGAAATCGCCGAGGGCTTCCAGATGCTGCGCGACCTGGAGGACAAGCACGTGATCCCGACCGTCAAAATGAACAAGGAGTACGCGGCCGATCCGTTTGACAAGTCCGACCGGTGGATCAACGGCTTCTGGGCCGGCGTGTACACGTGGAATACCTCCTTTGGGCCGCTGGTCACGTCGCTCCCGGAGGACCAGCAGGCGGGCTTCGTCTCCACCGGCATGTTCGACGGTCTGCCGTACAAGGGCGGCTTCAACAAGATTTCCATGGAGTTCGCGATCACGCAGACATGCCAGTACCCCAGGGAAGCGGCGGCGCTGCTCAACTTCCTGCTCAATGAGGAAGAGGGCGTCATCGCCATGGCCGGCGAGCGCGGCATTCCCGCCAGCGCGCAGGGCTTCGCGATTGCCAGCGCCAACGGCATCATTGGCGGCATGACCGTCGACGCGACCAACAACGCGCTGAACAAGGGCTGGAACACGTTCGACCTGGACCCGTACTTTGAGCATTCCGACCTGAAGAATGACCCCGAAGGCGCGTATTTCAAGATCTTCAGCGCGCAGAGCTACCAGAACATCACGAACGAGGAAGCCGCGCAGCAACTCGCGGACGCGATCTCGACGCTGCTGGCCGCGCAGTAACACATTTCCATCGCAACCGTTCCGGGTGAACACGCCGAGGGCTGCCGCACACGCGACAGCCCTCTGAATATTGACGACCACTCGCCCCAGAAAGGAATGAGCGCATCCATGCATACGCAGCCGTCACGCGTTCCCGCCCGCAAGAGGGGTATCGCAAACTTCTATAAAAACAACAAGGGCCTGGCGTATATCTCGCTGTGGCTGATCGGGTTCCTCGTCTTCAAGCTGTACCCCTTCGCCTCGTCGCTGTTTTACAGCTTCACGGACTATGTGCTGAAGAAGGGGGCCGTCATCAACCACTACGGCGTGTTTAATTATGTAGAATTCTTCACCAATAAGGACATGATGCGGGCGTTCGGCGTCACGTTCAAGTACGCGTTCATGACGGTGCCGCTGAAGCTCGTGTTCGCGCTGTTCATCGCGTATATTCTCAGCTTCCGCATCAAGGGCGTCGGTTTTTTCAGAACGGCGTACTACATCCCCTCCATCCTGGGCGGGTCGGTGGCCATCGCGGTGCTGTGGACGGCCCTGTTCCAGAAGCAGGGGATCATCAATGGGCTGCTGGCGCTGCTGGGCATCGCGGGCCCATCCTGGCTGGGCGATGAGCGGTTCGCGCTCATCACGATCAGCCTGCTGCGCATCTGGCAGTTCGGCTCCGCGATGGTGATCTTTCTCGCCGCGCTCAAGGGCATCCCGGATGACCTGTACGAGGCGGCCTCCGTGGACGGCGCGACCAAGTGGCGGCAGTTCTTCCGCATCACCGTGCCCATGATCACCCCATCCATCTTCTACAACCTCATCACGCAGATCGTGCAGGCGTTCCAGGAGTTCAACGGGCCGTACATCATCACCAAAGGCGGCCCGAACCAGTCCACCACGCTGATCTCCCTGCTGATTTACGGGCAGGCGTTCCAGCGGTTCAACATGGGCATGGCCAGCGCGATGGCGTGGATCTTGTTCGTCGTGGTAGCGGTTCTGTCGGCCATTGCCTTCATGAGCCAAAACAAGTGGGTGTACTACTCTGACAAATAGGAGGGGATGCGCGTGGAAATCGTAGGAACCGGGAGCCGAAGGAGAATCGGCACGCTTGTGCGGTATCTTGTGCTGATCGTCGTGGGTGTCTTTATGCTCTATCCGCTGGTCTGGATGGCCTTTGCCACGTTCAAGCCCAACTCCGAGATATTCGGCTCCGCGTCGCTGCTGCCCAAACAATGGACGCTGAGCGCGTACAACGACTTTTTTCGCATGTACAACGGCCAGCTCAACCTGCCGCTGTCCATGAAGAACACCTACGTGATCGTGCTGTCCAAGGTCGCGTTCACGCTGATTTCCGTCACACTGACCGCGTATGGCTTCGCGCGGTTCGAGTTCAAGGGCAAAAAGATTCTGTTCGCGCTGATGATCTCCACGCTCTTTTTGCCGCAGACGGTGCTCAACGCGCCGCAGTACATCATGTATAATCAATGGAAGTGGCTGAATTCGTATAAGCCGCTGATTATCCCGTCGCTGTTCGCGGTGGATACGTATTTTGTGTTCATGCTGGTGCAGTTCATGCGCGGCATCCCCAAGGAAATGGAGGAAGCGGCGACAATCGACGGGTGCAACTCCATGCAGACGCTGATCTTCATCCTGTGCCCGATGCTCGTGCCCGCGCTGGTGTCCTGCGCGCTGTTCCAGTTCATGTGGTCCTCCAACGACTTCATGGGGCCGCTGATCTACGTGACCACGGTGTCCCGGCGGCCCGCGTCGATCTTCATCAAGATGTGCATGGACGCGGACGCGGGCACGGCGTGGAACCGTATTCTGGCGTTCTCCCTGATCGCCATCAGCCCGTCGCTGCTGATCTTCTTTGCCGCGCAGAGCACGTTCATCGAGGGGGTTACGGCGGGCAGCATTAAGGGGTAGAAAGGCAGGGATTCCTTGCGGAATCCCCTTATGGCGACCGATTTCTTAAATCGCGCCGCCGCTCACAGAATAAGCAAATGAAAGAGGTATCCATGCGAATACAACCCCTTCTAGTCCTGCGGCGCGCCGCGTCGTTTGAGCTGCTGCCGGAACCGGTGGCGGCGTACTACGCGCCGAACGCGTACACGGTGTACCTGAACGGCACGCTCGTGCTGCGCGGCGACACGAACGTCTTTTGCCTGTACGGCCTCGCCCCGTCGACCGCGTATGCCGTGCGGATCGGCTTCGTGGGCGGCGGCAGCGCGTCCATCGCCTTTGAAACGCCAGCCGAAGCCGCATGCCTGGACATCACCGCCTATGGCGCGGTCGGCGACGGGCAAACGGACTGCACGGCGAGCCTCCAGGCGGCGATTGACGCGTGTCCGGCGGGCGGCACCGTGCTCGTCCCCAGTGGCACATATTTGAGCTACCCCCTCTTTCTGAAGAGCGACATGCTGCTGTACCTGGACGAGGGGGCTGTGCTGCTCGGCGGAACCGACCGGGCAAAGTATCCCATCCTGCCCGGCCTGGTGAAGGACCCCGGAACGGGCGTCGAAACCAGCTACGGCACCTGGGAGGGCGAGCCGGTCGATTCCTTTGCTTCCTTAATAACCATAAAAGAGGGGGAAAACACCGCCGTCGCGGGCCAGGGCATCATCGACGCCAACGCGGGCGCGGCGGATTGGTGGGTGGATCACAAAACCCTGCGGGGCGCGTGGCGGCCGCGCACGCTGTTTGCGGTGCGGTGCGGCCACTTGGCCGTGATGGGCGTCACGCTGCGGAATAGCCCGGCGTGGACGCTGCACCTGTACTATTGCCATGATGTGGACGTGATCGCCGCGCGCATCCAGAACCCGCCGGACAGCCCGAACACCGACGGATGCAGCCCCGAGTCCAGCCGCCGCGTCCGCCTTCTGGGCGTGAACATCTCCGTCGGCGACGACTGCGTGTCCATCAAGAGCGGGCGCAACTACATGGCGACGCACCATCCCGCCCCGACGGAGGATGTCACCATCCGCAACTGCCTGTTCCAGCGCGGCCACGGCGCGGTGGTGCTCGGCAGCGAGCTGGCGTCCGGCATTTTCGGCGTGGACATTTCACAGTCGATCTTCGAGGAGACGGATCGCGGCTTGCGCATCAAGGCGCGGCGCGGGCGCGGGCCGAACGCCGTGGTGGACCGCGTGCGCCTCTCCAATGTGGAGATGCGGGACGTGCAGACCTGCTTTGTCATCAATCTGTTCTATTACTGCGACCCGGACGGCCACAGTGAGTTCGTCCGGAGCAAGGCAGCGCAGCCCGTGACGGAATGCACGCCGCGCGTGGGCTCGGTCGCCATTGAGAACGTCTGCTGCACCGGCGTTTCCTGCGCGGGCGGGTTCTTCTATGGGCTGCCGGAAGCGCCGATTGGAGAAATCGCGCTGCGGGATGTGTCCATTGCCTTCCGGCCGGACGTGGAACCCGCCCTGCCCGCGATGATGGACGACCTTACGCCCACACGGCACCTGCCGCTGCGCGTGGAAAACGTGCGGTCCATCGCGCTGGAGAACGTACACATCGCGATTCATGATGAGCCAAGCGGAGGTGCGCGATGAACCCACAGGAGACGATGCGCGCGCTGCCAGCGTACACGGATCAGTTGATGGCCGAATCCACCCCCGCAGCGCCGGTCTGGAACATGGAGATGATCCGCGCCGGCGGCACGAACAAATGGAACTACGTGGACGGATGCATGATGACGGCGATCCTGTCGCTGCACGAGATCACGGGGGAAGCGAAATACCTTGCGTTCGCGGACGCGTTTTTAGATTGGTATGTGCTGCCGGACGGCGGCATTCGGACGTATGACCCCTTGGAGTACAACCTGGACAACATCAACCCGGGCAAAAACCTGCTGACGCTCCACGCGCTGACCGGGAAGGATAAGTATTTGCGGGCGGCGGCGCGCGTCCGGCAACAGCTTGACGGTATGCCGCGCACCAAGGCGGGCAACTTCTGGCATAAGCAAATCTACCCGTGGCAGGTGTGGCTGGACGGGCTGTATATGGCGCAGCCGTTCTACATGCGCTATGAAATGGAGCACAACAACGGGCGCGGCTGCGCGGATGCGCTCGGGCAGTTCGAAAACGTGTACCATCTGCTGCGCAGGCCGGACGGGCTGTACTGCCATGGCTACGACGAAAGCCGCGCGATGTACTGGGCGGACAGGGAGACCGGGCAAAGCCCCAACTGCTGGCTGCGCGCGCTGGGGTGGTTCATCGCGGCCCTCGTGGACACGCTGGAGCTGATGGACGGGGCAATGCGGCGGGACCACCCATTTCTGGGGCAAATGCTGCGGGAGCTTGCCGGAGCGATCCTCCCCTGGCAGCACGAGAGCGGTATGTTTTATCAGGTGATCGACAGGCCGGACGCCGAGGGTAACTACCTGGAGACGAGCGGCACCGCGCTGATCGCGTATGGTCTGCTGAAAGGCGCGCGCCTCGGATTTCTGCCCGCGTCCTGCGCGGAGCGTGCGGAAAGGGCGTTCTTCGGCACGGCGGAGCGCCATCTGTCCGCCGGGCCGGGAGGAGGGGATTTCTTGCGAAATCCCCTGATGGCGCCCGATTGTTCCAATCAGCGCCGCCATCACGGAAAGCTGCGCCTGGGCGGCATTTGCCTGGTCGCCGGGCTGGGCGGGGCGGACCGCCGCGACGGGTCGCTCGCGTACTACTTCTCCGAGCCGGTGGTCGAGAACGAGGCAAAGGGCGTAGCGCCGCTGCTGCTCGCGCATTGCGAGATGCTGCGGCGGGAGGGGTAGGGGACAGGGGAACGGAAAAGGTTCTGGACGCTTCAGGGTTCTCGCGCTGTGCACATTCGCGTCCATTCCTCTGTGCCGGGGTGATCCTTTACCCCGCTTCATCGCCCGCAGGGCGCGTTTCCCTTCAGCGTCGGTGGCGCTTGCCTCCGGTGCACCGGCGGCGCGGGGTTCCAGCCCCTTGACCGCGCGCAAGGGAATTCATCATTTTTGAGGGTTATCTAAATAGATAAGACCTACCCGCCGTGAGGCGAAATGACGGGATTCAAAAGGGGCAAGGCCCCTTTGGCAGGGTCTGGGACAGCGTCCCAGTGTCTCCCCCAGCGGCCCCCCGCCTACCCCCTCTCCCGCCCCTTCGCCAGTTCCACGGCCTCCTTGCCGGTCAAGTGCTCGATGGTCATCTCCACCATCGCCACATGCGCAAGCTGCGCGCCGATCTCCCGAAGGCGCCCTTGCTCGTCGTCCGGCGAGTACTTCGCGGTCAGCGCCACGAGGGCGGTTCGCTTTTCCGCCTCGTCCGTGAGAACGCGTGCCGTGCCGAACGCGATCACGCTACGGAAATACGTCGTGTATTCTTCCGGCACCACGCGGTCCTGGTCGATCACGCAGAAGGAGACCTTGTCATCCTTCGCGATGGCGTCCAGCTTATGGCCGGACTTGGCGCAGTGGAAGTAGATTCTGCCGTCCTCATAGACGTAGCTGAGGGGAACGGCGTAGGGATAGCCGCCGTCGCCGGGCACGGCGAGCACGCCGGATGTGCCCCGGCGCAGGATGCCGGCGCTCTCGTCCGGGGTCAGGACCTGGTTTTTGCGGCGCATGTCTCGGAACATACTGTAAGCACCTCTCTTGTGAGCAAATACTCGGCCCAGTATAGCATATCCCCGGCTGAAATCAAAATTTGTCTGTTGACTGCCGTCCCTCCTGCGGCTAAATTAATAGATAATGCTCTGTTCTGGCATGCACAAGTTGTGCGAACTATCCAGCCGGAACCGGGCCACGGACAAACCAAAGCGAAGGAGGAAACACTTGTGAAACACCGCAAATTCTGGTCCTTCCTGCTGCTCACGGTCCTGCTCGCCGGGTGCGTGGCGCTGCCCACGCTGGCGGAGGAGCCCCCGGTGGAAATCACCATGCTGGTGCAGTCCTACAGCGAGGTGCCGGACATGAACGGCCCGTTCTGGACCGAGTTCCAGCGCCTGACGAACTCCAAGCTGAACATCCAGTTCGTCCCCACGGGAGAATTCGCCACCAAGCTCGACCTGATGCTCGCGGCGGCGGACTTCCCCGAGGTCGTTACCGGCGTGAACGTCAACTCGACCTCCATCGGCAACGCGATCCGCGAGGGCGCGTTCTGGGACCTCACGCCCTTCCTGGGTGATTTTGAGGCGTATCCGCACCTGAAGGCCAACGCGGAGACGGGCGTGTTCCGCTATTCCTCGCTGGACGGCGCCATCTATGGCATTCCCAGCATGCGCGCGGTCATCGACCCGTCCATCAAGATCCGCAAGGACTGGCTGGACGCCGTGGGTGTGCCCGTGCCCACCACGCTGGACGAATACCGGGACGCGCTGAAGGCCATCGTGGACGGCGATCCGGCCGGCTTGGGCAAGGGCGTGACGCTGGGCTTCATCCAGCACGGCTTCAACACGATCGACCAGTCGTTTCTGTGCGCGTTCGGCGGCTTCAAGCCGACGTATAACGACGAGGGCGGCATGATCTATCGCAACCTCACGCCGCAGTATGAGGAGCTCATCGCGTGGATGAACGGCCTGTACAAGGACGGCCTACTCGCGAAAGAATGGTCCGTCATGAAGAACACGCAGGCGGAGGAATTGTTCACCACCGGCATGGCCGCGTCGTATGAGCGCAACATCTGGCGCGACTATCCGTTCGAGCAGCTCATCCGGAAGCTGCAACCGGACGCCGAAGTCATCTCCCTGCCGCCGCTGCAAGGGCCGAACGGCTACGCGGCCTGGCTGCAGAGCGGCTACATCGGCATGGGGCTCATCAGCAGCAAGGTGCCGGCGGAAAAGGTCGAGCGCATCCTGCGCTACTATGACCTGACGGCCACGGAAGAGGTCAACTTCCTCGTGTACAACGGCATCGAGGGCGTGCACCACGAGATGGTGGACGGCCAGCCGCAGCTTACGGCGCTCGGCGTGCAGGAAGTGACGCCCACGTGCCAGCAGCCCGCCGCGCTCCTGTTCGATCCGTGGATCAAGACGGTGACCATGCAGGCGCCGAAGGAGTACAACGACGCGAAGAAGGAAGAAGTCGCCGTTTACGCGGAGCTGGGCGAAAAGGACCCGTTCGCGGGCATCGTGTCGGGCACCTGGCTTGAAGTGTGGCCCAGGCACAACAGCGAATGGGAAGAGATGACCGTCAAGGCTGTGAACGGCGCAATCTCCCTGGACGAGTACCACACGTATGTCGAGGGCCTGCGCAACGATCCGGACCTGAAGCAGGCGTTCATCGAGTTCGCGGAAGCGTACAAGGTATTCCTGGGCGAATAATACCACCAAAAGGGCGCGGCGTGCTTTGGCCAGCCGCCGCGCCCCTCTCCATGCGCAACATCAGCAGGCGCGCTCATCGCAGCCGCGCCATAAGGGGATTTCGAAAGATTGCCAAAACGACACGCTCCAGCTATAACCATAGAAACCGGCGGCCCTGTGCGCAAGCGGTTCTTTTACCGCTTGGTCGTCACCGGGTGCGCCTGTATGCTGGTGCCCGTGCTCGTCATCGGCCTGATCTACTTCCGCTCGGCCACGGACAGCCGCCGCGCGGGCATCATGGCCATGGTGGAGGCGAACCTTCAGCTTCTTCAGAGCGGGCTGGAGGACCGCATGCACACCGTGGAGGTGGAATCCCTCCGCCTGGCGACGGACCCCCTCGTCACGAACGCCTTCTCCGTGCCCGGGTATGAGGAGCAGTACTGGGAGCACATGAAAACCCTGGACCGGTTCGCGTCGCAGTGCCACCTCAATCCCTTTCTGTACGATGTGGTGTTCTATAGCGCGCGGGACGGCTTTCTGCTCTCCAACATGAACGGCTACCTGCCGCCGGAACGCTACCGGCAGATGGCGAACATCCAGGCCGCGATGGACGCGCCCGACAAGGCAGCGTGGGTCAAGTGGCCGCTCGTGGGCGCGGAAGGCAGCATCGCCTTTGTGCGCAAGCTGCCGGTCTTGCGCGCGCAGTCCTCGGAAGGGCTGCTCATTTACATCGTGCATCAGGACACGCTGGCCGAGGCGCTGAGCCCCACGGATGAAATTTTCGACAGCGTGGTCGTGTTTTCCCGGTCGGATACGCTGCTCGTGGAGCCGGGCAGCGGCGTGGATCTTTCCCTGTACCTGGACGCCGGCCATACGGCGTATGGGCTGAACGGCGCGTCCGGCAGCTTCCGCGTGCGGGGCGAGGACGGCGAGCAGCAGGCACTCTACCGGCGCTCGGAAAGCGCGCTGTACCTCACGCTGTTTCCGGCGGGCCGGCTGGATAGCCTCATCCGCCAGACGGGGTGGTACATCGTCCTCGTGGTGGCGCTGATGATCGTGCTGGGCGTCGCGCTGATCTACATCACCTCGCGCTACGAGTATGACCCCATCCGCCGCCTGATGCGCGAAGGCGCCGGCGGCAGCCAATACCCACCCCCGGCGGAGGCCACGGACGAGTTCGCCTACATCCGCCAGTGCTGGACGTTCCTGGACCAGCGGGCGGATTCCCTCGCCGCGCACATTGAGCGCGTGGAGCCGGAGGTCAAGGACGTGCTGTTCTCCCGGTTGCTGCGCGGGGAAGGGGGCGAGCGGCTCTCCGATCTGGACGGGTTCGGCGGCGTGCGGCCGGACGGCAGCGCGGCCGTGCTCGTGTTGGCCATCCGGCAGTTTGAGGAGCACGCGGGCCCGAACGAGCGGACGTTGCTGCACTTCGCGGTGCGAAACGTGCTCAACGAGCGGATCTCCCAGGCGGAGGGCCTGGAGGGATACGCGCTTCGCGCGGACGACGCGGGCATCGCGGTCATCCTGCAGACGCGGGACGGCGCGGACGCTGAGGGTGCCGAAGCCTTCGCGTGGGAAGCGCGGGCGTACCTGGAACAGAGCCTGCCGATGGGCGTCAGCGTGGGCGTCGGGCGGGCGTACCCCGTGTCCGCCGCGCACACCAGCTACCTGGAGGCGGCGGCCGCCCTGTCCGCCCGCGCGCTGGACGAGACGACCGGCGTGTACCCCTACGCGCAGGGCGAGGAGACCGGCGACCGCGCCGTGATGTTCTACCCCCGGGAGGAGGAAGCCCGGCTGCTCGGCGCGCTGGAGGCGGGCCAGACGCGGCAAGCCGTGCAGGCGCTGGACGAGTTCCACAGGAAGCTCCGCCTGTCGCAATCCTTGAATTTTCTGCTGTCTTGCTATGACATTCTCTTCTCCGCGCTGGCCCGTTCCTTTGCCCAGCGGTCGGGCAACCTGGCGGATTTCCTGGGCGGCGGGCTGATGGAGCAACTGCGCCAGTTGCGCGACCCGACGGACGTGCGGCGCTGGTTCCAGTCGGTCGTGCTGCCGCGCTACGCGCTGTACCTGGGCGAGGATGTCGGCTCCGCAACGCGGCGCGCGGTCGTCGCCATCTGCGCCTACATCCGCGAAAACCCGCGCGCGGACCTGAGCCTGACCGAGTGCGCGGCGCGCGTGCGCATGAACCCCTCCCACATTTCCTCGGCCTTCCGCGCCGAGACGGGCATGACGTTTACGGAGTACGTGCACGGTTGCCAGGTGGAGGAGATCAAGCGCCTGCTGCTGACGACGGACCTGCGCCTGGGCGACATCGCGGAGACGCTCGGCATGTCGGAGCGCAGCCTGAACCGCATTTTCCTCAAAAGGACCGGCGTGACGCCGGGGCAATACCGCAGGGAACAGCAGGGGGACGAAAGTTAGCACCGGTTATCTTGAGCAAACGAGGTGATCCCATGGACGGCACCCTGGATCCAACCACCAGAACGCTTATACGGCCCACCCTCTGGAAACGCATGGTGCGGCACAAGTACATCTATCTCCTGGCGATGCCCGGCATTCTCTACTACATCATCTTCAAAATCCTGCCCACCTGGGGCGTTCTGCTCGCGTTCGTGAAATATTCGCCGTATTCCGGTATCTGGAAAAGCCCATGGGTCGGGCTGAAGTACTTCCACGAGCTTGTCACGGCCCGCGTGTTCCCCCTGATGGTGCGCAACACGCTGGTCATCAACCTCATCAGCCTTGTTTTCTTCTTCCCATTGCCCATTCTGCTGTCCATCATGCTCAACGAGACGCGGCATGACGGGTTCAAGAAGCTGAACCAGTCCATTATCTACCTGCCGCACTTCCTCAGTTGGGTGGTCGTGGTCAGCCTGACATACTTCCTGCTCTCCGTGGACGTGGGCGTCATCAACAAGATTCTGTTCTCCATGGGCGCGGAGCGCGTGTCGTTCCTGAGCGACCCGAACCTGTTCTGGATCGTCGTCACCGTGCAGAGCATCTGGCGGGACACAGGCTGGGGCACCATCATTTTCCTGGCGGCGTTGTCCGGCGTGGACCCGCAGCTCTACGAGGCCGCGGTCGTCGACGGCGCGACGCGCCTGCAGCAGATCTGGCACATCACGCTGACGAGCATCCGGCCCACGATTGTGACGCTGCTCATCATCCGCATCGGACACATGGCGGACGTCGGGTTTGAGCAGATGCTGCTGATGCAGAACCCGCTCGTCATGTCCGTGGCCGAGGTGTTTGACACCTACGCGTTCACCCAGGGAATCCTGCGCGGGCAGCTATCCTTCGGCGTGGCCGTCGGGCTGTTCAAGAACGTCGTGGGGCTGCTGCTCGTCGTCGGCGCGAACCAGCTTGCCAAGCGCGGCGGCTACGACGGCATTTATTAGGGGGGTGTGACCGATGAGTTTTCAGCTTCGCAAGCGGATGACCTTCTGGGATTATGTCAACTACGCCGTGATCGCGCTGATCTCGCTCGTGTGCGTGATCCCGCTGCTGTATGTGATTTCCATTTCCTTCACCGACCCTTCGGTGTACATCCCGCTCAGGTTTCAGCTCTACCCGCAAAAGCTGTCCCTGGCCGCGTATTCGTACATCCTGTCGACCAACTCGTTCATGAACGCGCTGAAATCCACGGCCTTCATCACGCTGGCCGGCACGCTGTTCAACCTGGTCGCCACGTTCACCTACGCGTACGCGCTGACAAAAAAAACGCTGCCGTTCCGTCGGGTGATGCTGTCGCTGATCGTGTTCTACCTGATCTTCAGCGTGGGCCTCGTGCCCAACTACCTGCTGATTAAGAACATCGGCCTGATGAACAGCTACTTCGCGCTGATCCTGGGGGGGCTGACCAACTCGTGGAGCCTGATTGTCGTACGCTCCTTCATGGAATCGCTTCCCCGGGAACTGGAAGAATCGGCCACGATTGACGGCTGCAATGAGCTGATGAGCTTCATCCGCATCGTGCTGCCGCTCTCCCTACCCTCCATCGCCGCGTTCACGCTGTTTTTCGCCGTCGGCCACTGGAACACATACATGAACGCGCTGATTTACCTCACCGACCCCAAAAAGTGGACGCTGCAGGTGCTGGTGAAGTCCCTGGTCATCGACTCGCAGGCCGTCGGCGTGGCCTCGTCCGCCGCGGCGGGCGACGAGCGGGTTCTGCCGCAGGAGACCATCCGCATGGCGTCGATCGTCCTGTCCATGGCCCCCATCTTATGTGTGTATCCATTTTTGCAGAAATATTTCGTCAAGGGCGTTATGCTCGGCGCGGTGAAGGGGTGATTTCCATGACCAACACACAGTCCCTTACGCAATCCATTGAGCGCCTGGCCCGGCAGGAGGGCGCGTCGCTCGTGGGGTTTGGCAATATCGAACGCTGGGACAACGCGCCACCGGAGGTGCACCCGCGCAGCATCCTGCCGATTACGCGGTCTGTGATCGCGCTGGGCATGCTGCAGTCGCGCGGCGCGCTGATGGCCATTGAGGAAGGCACGTACTGGCAGGCGTACAATGTGGACAACTATTGGTACATGAACGACGTGGAGGCCCCGCGCCTCATACGCCAGATCGTGCTGTATTTAGAAGAACTGGGGCACACGGCCATCTCCGTGCACAACCCCTTCAGCCACAACCTGGGCCAGAAGCTCCGACCCGAGCACGCCACCGGCCCGGACGGCATCGTGTCGCTGCGCATGATCGGCGTGTGCTGCGGCCTGGGCGAGCTCGGCCACCACAAGCTGCTGCTGTCCCCGCAGTACGGCCCCCGGCAACGCGTGTTCGCCGTGTTCACCGACGCGGAACTGACGCCCACGCCACTGTTCCGCGGCAAGATCTGCGACGGCTGCCAGCTCTGCGTCAGGGAGTGCGAGGCAAAGGCCATCGGCACAGAGCGGAGCACAAAAATCCAGGTGGAGGACTGCACGTACTGCCACGCGGCGCTGGATACCAAGGCGTGCGGCTTTGTGCACCCCGGCAACGCGCCCGAGTGGTCGCCCTTCTGGAAAGGCACGGAAAAGCCGGGCGAGCGCCCCAGCTATCACCAGGGCATGCTGAATCGGTTCCACACGCTGGGCATCTGCGCGGGCCGGGGCTGCATCCGGTCGTGCCTGGATCACCTGGAAAAGACGAACCGCATCGAGACGAAGTTCAACGCGCCGCTCATCTCCAAGCCGCGCTGGAAAGTTACGCCGGTGAAGATGCAATACGAGAGCGGGGAGCAGCAACCATGACGATACAGATGATCGGCGACAGCGGGAACACCGCCTTACGCTGGTGGGCGGAGCGGCTGCGGGCGGCGCTGAGCGAGGCGGGCGAACCCGCCCGCGTCGTCTGGGGCGAAAGGAACGGAACCGGCGAACCCATCGCCGTCACCGCGCGCCTGCTCGCGGAAACAGACCCCGAACCGCCGCCCGGCGGGGAAGGGTTTATCCTCACCAATCAGGGTGGCCGCGTCGGGATTCTCGCGCGGGACATCCCCGGACTGTGCTACGGGCTGGACGAGGTGACGCGCCACGTGAAGGACGGCGGCGCGCTGGCCACGGTCGCTCCCCGCACGGTCGCGCCAAGGTTCGCCTTCCGCGCGATCAAGTTCAACCTGCCGTGGTCTTGCTACCGCACGAACCTGAGCGTGACGATCCACACGGATACGGTCAAGGATTTGTCCTTCTGGGACGCGTTCCTGGACATGATGGCCGAACACCGCTTCAACGTGCTGACGCTGTGGAACGTGTTCCCGTATCAGTTCATGACGCGCGCCAAGTCCTTCCCGCTCGCGACCGAGATGACCGACGCGGAACTGGACGTGTGGCGCGCGTTCTGGAACGGGCTGTTCAGCCGGTGCAAGGCGCGGTGCATCCGGCCGTTCGTGATGAGCATGAACACGTTCGTGTCCGAGGGCTTCCGCAGGCACTACGACGCGCGCGCCAACAACGATTCCATCCATTGGGGCATGGCGTACACGACGCCCGAGGTGGAGCAATACCTGCGCGAGTGCGTCACCCAGATCATCGACGAGTACCCGGATCTGGCCGGCATCGGCACGTCGCTGGGCGAGCACATGGACGGCATGACGCCGGCGGAGCGCGAGGCGTTCCACGGCCGTGTGTACTACGAGGCCGTGCGGCAGGCGAGCCGCCCGGTGGAAATTCTCCGCCGCGCGCCGTTCTCCGCCAACACGGGCGCGACGGTCACCCGTGCGGCCATCGAGAGCGCGAACCTGCCGCCGCTGCCGCATCCGACGTGGCTGGAGATCAAGTATAACTTCTCGCACGGGTATTCCTCGCCGCAGTTCCTTGCCGCGCACGGCGTGACGCGGCAGTCGGCGGGCGGCGCGGCGCACGTGCGCGACCTGTTGAAGGGGTACTGGGAGCCGGAACCGAAAAACTACAAAATGGCGCTGATGGTGCGCAACGAGGATTTCTTCGTGCTGCGGTGGGCACAGCCGGACTTCGTGCGCGCGCACATCCGGGAGAATGACAAGGCGTACGTGGGCGGGTATTTCATCGGGTCGGAAGGGATCATCCCGGCCAAGGACTACAGCCACCACCCGGATCACCCGCACATGGACTGGCGTTACGCGTTTGAGAAGAACCGGCTGTTCTACATGATTTGGGGCCGTCTGCTGTTCGACCCCGACACGCCCGACAGCGTGTTCGCGCGGGACATCGAGCGGCGGCACGGGCTGGGCGAAAAATGGCCGCACGCGGGACACGCGCTGCTCCGCGCGTACCGCCACGCGTGCAACATGCCCATGGCCCTGGCCACGTTCCACGCCGCGACATGGGACTTCTCGCTCTACAGCGAGGGGTTCATCTCCACGCGGTTTGACGCCCGCATGTTCACGGACTGGGGCTTCAACGGGTACGCGCCCGGGCGCAGCTTCATCACGCTGGAACACCTGATGAAGTGCGAACCGCTGGACCCGGACTGGCTGAGCGCCAGCGAGTACGCGGACCGGGTGGTGGGGCGCATGGACGGCGGGGCGAAGGCGGGCCGCGCGGCGCTACCGGGCAAGGTGACGCCGCTGGACGTGGCGGACGGCCTGGATGCGGACGCGGACAGGGCGGAAGAGGCGCTGGACGCCGTGCCCGTCGCCGAGGGCGCGCTGGAATGTGAGGTGGCGGACATCCGCGCGTGGGTCGCGCTGAGCCGGTACCTGGCCTGCAAGCTGCGCGCGGCGGCGGCGATGTCCGTGTATCTCCGCAACCACGATCCGGAACAGCGGCGGGAAGCCGTCCGCTGGCTGGACGAGCCGCACGCCAAGGCGCACTGGCGCCGCCTGGTGGAGATCACCGAGGCGCACTACCAGGAGGTGCCGCTCGTCTCCCTGGGCACGCAGCCGTTCCACTGGCGGCTGTTCCTGGACGAGGTGGATGCGGATATTCGGTACGCCGAAGGGAGACACGAGAAAAGGCAGGGCGATTTCGTTTGAAATCGCCCTGGGGAATGACCCGGCGCCTGAACGTCTGCGGACGTTCCGGGCGGCGCCGGGACTGCATGTATTGATCCCTCCACCAGTCCTGCGGGACTGGCTCTGGGATCACAGACCCACCGTACATGCCGCCGGGTCTGATTATATGCGAAAGGCTGCGGCCTCTCGCGCTCTCTGAGGGGGGCGTTGCCCAAACGAAATTGTCTGCGAGAAGGGAGTCCGCCCATGAAAATTACCGGCCTGCGCCTGATGCGCCACACGATTCCGTTCCAATCCAAGTACCCGTCCGGCGAGCGAAACGTCGGTCCGCTGGACATATACGAGGAATACGCGACCGACCGGCGGCGCTCGAATGTGCGCGGCCCGGGGGGCTACAAGGACGGCCAGCTCACCGGCGCGTTTTTGGTAATCACCACGGACGAAGGTGTGGAGGGTGTCCACGGTCCCATCGCGTACCGCAGCCAGCTCTTGACGGCGGTGGACGGGCTGGCGGGGCACCTCATTGGCCGCGACCCGCTGGAAAATCGCCTCATCTGGGACATTCTGAGCCGGTTTGACCGCCACAGCCGCGCGGGCGTGATGCTCATGGCCATCAGCACCGTGGACATCGCCCTGTGGGACCTGAAGGGCAAAATACTCGGCCAGCCGGTGTACAAGCTGCTGGGCGGCGGGCGCGGCCGTGTCCGGCCGTACATCAGCGCGCTCGGTTTCCCGGTGGAGCCGAAAGCGGCGGCGGAGACCGCCCGTATGCTCAAAGCCGAGGGCGCTGCCGCGCAGAAGTGGTTTTTCCGGCACGGGCCGTCCTCCGGCACGGAGGGCATGCGCAAGAACCTGGACATGGCGTATGCCGTGCGGGAGGCGGTGGGCGACGACTACGGCCTGGCGTTTGACTGCTGGATGGGCTGGACGCTGCCCTACGCGCGGGACATGCTGCGCAGGCTGGAGGACGCGCATCCCATGTGGGTGGAGGAAGTCCTGCGCCCGCACATGCTGGACGGATACCGCCACCTGCGGCAGGAAACCGCGATCCCGCTCTCCACGGGCGAGCACCTGTACACGCGCATGGAGGTCAAGCCGTTCCTGGAGGAGGGGCTTGTCGCGGTGATGCAGTCCGACCCGGAATGGTGCGGCGGCATCACGGAGGCGATGCGCATCGGCGACCTGTGTGAAATGTACCAGACCACGTTCATCCCGCACGGCCACGCGCTGATGCCGGCGCTGCACGTCGTGGCGGCCATGCCGCCGGACATCAGCCCGTACTGCGAGGTGCTGATCCATTCCATTGGCGGGAAAACGGCGTTCTTCCGGGAAAACCGCATCGGCGAGGACGGGTTCCTCCGCCTGAACGACACCCCGGGACTGGGCGAGGATCTGGATATGGAGCGAATCACGCACAGTGCGGAGATCACGGAGTTTACAATCTGATTCGCCGGCGGTTTTCGATGCTTGCGACCCGTTTTTCTTTCCCGTTTGGAAATTTTTGAAACGAGACTCCGGACGCCGGCCAAGGATGGCGGACGCAATGACGCCCGGCTGCGCAGCCGGGCGTCATTGTGTTCGCCCAGGATCAGCGCGGGCCGGTCATGACTGGATGGCTGGCACGGAGATAGGATAACCGCGCCAAAACAACCGGTTTTTTTCACGTTTTCACATTATTTTTACAAATGAGCGCCAATTGTTCCAGGTACGTCCATTGATGTCCAGACGTGCGCCATGGTATACTTCCGTAGAAAACTGTGAACACCTGATCGGGCAAGGGGGTACCGGATATGGCGGAAATACAGGGCGGCCTGCGGGAAGCGGACGCGAAAAAACAAAAAAAGGCAAAGCTCGTCCGGGAGGTGCGCGACTGGGTTCGTACCCTCGTGACCGCCGGGGCGATCGCACTGTTCATCACCACGCTGATCGCCGCGCCGGTGCGCGTGGAAGGCACATCGATGATGAACACGCTGCACGATAACGATTTCATGATCGTGACCAAGTTCGAATACCTGCTCGGCGACCCCCAGCGGTTCGACGTGGTTACGTGCCACTATCCGGATCGCGGCATGACGAGCTTTGTCAAGCGCATCGTCGGCATTCCGGGGGACACGGTCGCCATCCATGACGGGCTGCTGTATGTCAACGGCGAGGCGGTCGACGAGCCGTACATCACCAACCGGCCGAACTACGAGATGGAAGAAGTGACGGTGGACGAGGGGTGTTATTTTGTGTTGGGCGACAACCGCCCGTCCTCCAACGACAGCCACTACGTGGGCCAGCTCACGCGCGGCCAGATCACGGGCAAGGTGCGCTGCGTCGCCTGGCCGCTGTCGGATATGCGTGCTGTACAATAGCGTGCGCCCGCTTGAATACAAGCGTGTTGCATGGTATACTACACCTTGGCGGTGGCGCTGATTGAGGAAATCGGGCGCCATAAGGGGATTCCGCAGGAATCCCTACCTCAAGTGGCGGCGCTGATTCAAAGAATCGGGCGCCATAAGGGGATTCCGCAGGAATCCCTACCTCGTTGCGGAGGTGACCGGATGGATAACGTACAGCTTGGGGACATCGTGCAGATGCGCAAGCCGCATCCGTGCGGAACGGACCTCTGGACGGTTATCCGCACGGGAGCGGACATCAAAATCCGCTGCACGGGCTGTTCTCGCATTGTGATGATGGACCGCGAGACTTTTTTCAAGCGCGTTAAGCGGCTTGCCACGCGGCCGGAAGCGGGGACGATTGGGAAAGGAGACGAAATAGAATGACCGATTTGCGGGATCAGCCGCAGGAGCAGGCCGAGCAGGGCGTGGCGCAGGAGCCGGCCCAAGCGGAAGGAACGGAGAAGAAGAAGTCGGTGGGACGCGAGGTGATGGAGTGGATTCTGGTCGTCGTGGTCGCCGTGGCCGCGGCGCTGCTCATCCGGACGTTTGTATTCGAACCGGTGCGCGTGGACGGTGAATCCATGCTCAACACCTTGCACAACAATGAATATATGATCGTCACCAAGTACGATTACCTCTTTAGCGATCCGGATCGGTTTGATGTCGTCATCTGCCATTATCCCGACCGCGGCAGCACCAACTTTGTCAAGCGCGTCGTCGGCGTTCCGGGGGATACCGTGGCCGTGCGCGAAGGGTATTTGTACGTTAACGGCGAGAAATACGAAGAGGAGTATCTGGACTACAGGCCCAATTACGAGATGCCTGAACAAACGATCCGCGAGGGGCACTACTTTGTGATGGGCGACAACCGGTCCCATTCCAACGACAGCCACGTGTCCTCCGTGGGCCAGCTCACGCGCGATCAGATCGTCGGGCATGTTCGCCTGGTCGCCTGGCCGTTCTCCTCGTTTAGAACCATTGAATAGCAAGCCTTTATGGCTCTGCCTACGTGCCGCGTGTTCCCGTTTCCGGGGGTGCGCGGCACACGCGCACATAGCCGCGCAATGGCAGAATACACAAGTTTCACTTGACAAGGACATACATTTGTAATATATTATTCCTACCAAAATCGTCCATAGGAGGACAGAGGCAGTGATGCGCAAAAGAATCGCTTTCGCCTTGGTGCTGGCGATGTTGCTGGCGCTGGCGGGCGCTGCGTTTGCGGCAGAAGAAAAAGTGGGCTATGTGACCTCCACCGGTTTGTATATCCGAAGGTCCCCTTCCACAACGGCCGACATTCTGCGCTGCGCC
Organism: Eubacteriales bacterium; assembly: GCA_031550535.1. GTDB lineage: Bacteria > Bacillota > Clostridia > Christensenellales > Aristaeellaceae > Avichristensenella. Next base: position 71,788 of record JAVBOM010000018.1, on the reverse strand, counting down.
GACAATGGTGAAAAGCTCGTCATCCTGCGCGAGGAAGGCGACTGGTACTATGTCAAGTACAACAGCGCGGTTTCCGGATACGCCGCGAAGAAGTTTGTGTCCCTGAAAAAGCCGGCCAGTTCCAGCGGTTCCAGTAGCTCCGGCAGTTCTGGCAGCGCGAACACCTCGTCCAGCTCCAGCGGCGAATCCCTCCCCGGCAAAATTTCCGACCTTGGCAACGCGCCGGCGACATCCCGGCTCGGCGACCGCGGCAATGATGTGAAGAAACTGCAGCAGGCGCTGAAGATTCTGGGGCATTACAGCGGGTCGTGCGACGGCATTTTTGGCGAAGGAACGGAAACGGCGGTCAAAAAGTATCAGAAATCCAAGAGCCTGTCGCCGGACGGCGTCGCCGGGAAGGTGACCATCGAGCTGCTCTTTGGGCAGAAGGCGTCCAACGACACCGGCAGCGGCAGCAGCGGTTCGACCAGCGGCAGCGGTAGCAAGACGGAGAAGCTGGACTGGTTCAACGGCGGCTCCTCCGCGATCCCCAAGGGCGCGTACTTCACGCTGAAGGACGTGCGCTCTGGCGTTACACTCAAGTGCAAGCACCTGTACGGTGCCAACCACCTGGACGCGGAGCCCGCGACCAAGGACGATACCGCCAAGCTCCTGAAGGTCTACGGCGGCAGTTGGAGCTGGAACCGGCGGCCCGTGCTGCTCTCCTACGGCGGGCGCGTGCTGGCGGCCTCCATGAACGGCATGCCGCACGGCGAGCAGAGTATCATGGACAACAACTTCAACGGGCAGTTCTGCATCCATTTCCTCAACAGCAAAACCCACGGATCGGCCAAGGTGGACGCGGATCACCAAGGCTGCGTCAACGAGGCCGCGAAGGCTTCCTGGTAAAGCAAAGCATTTCAAAAAAGACGGCGAAGGCAGTTGCTTTCGCCGCCTTTTTTGTGCTCTTTTCTTTGCCCGAGCCGCCGCTATATGATATAATTGGCGGCAAAGATTTCTTTTCTGTAAAGGGGCGGGCGCATGAAGACGCTGTTTGACATTCATCCCTGGAAGCTGGTGGAAACGACGCTGCACCGGGAGGATATGCGCCTGGCGGAATCGCTCACCTCCACGGGCAACGCACACATGGGCATGCGCGGCAATTTTGAGGAGGCGTACAGCGGGGATTGTCATCGGGGCACGTACCTTGCGGGCGTCTGGTTTCCGGATAAGACGCGCGTGGGGTGGTGGAAGGTAGGCTATCCGGAGTACTTCGGCAAGGTCATCAACGCCGTGAACCTCTTGGAAATCGGCGTTACGGTGAACGGCACGCCGATAGACCTTGCGGCGCTGCCGGTGAACGCGTTTTACCGCGAGCTGGACATGGAGCACGGGCTGCTGCTGCGCCGCGCCGAGGTGCAGCTTCGCGAAGGCACCGTCACCATTGAGGCGGAGCGGTTTCTTTCCATCGTTCAAAAGGAGCTGCTGGCCATCCGTTACCGCGTCACGCCCGCCTTTGCCGCCAGGGTGCGGCTTTCGCCCGCGCTGGATGCGAACGTGCGCAACGAGGACAGCAACTACGGCGACACATTCTGGGAGAACACGGCGCAGGGCCAGGACGGGGAAGCCGCCTATGTGATGGCGCGTACCCGGGAAAACCCGTTTGGCGCGCCGCGCTTTACCGCATGTGCGGCCATGCGCGCGGAAGGGGCGGAGAACCACGCCGCGCAGAGCGGACGCGTGTGCGCGTCCATGGAGCGGGATGCCGCCGCCGGTGAAACCGTGGAGCTGGCCAAGCTCGCCTGCGTGGATACGTCCCGCAACCACTCCGGCGACGCGGCGCTGCGCGCGCACGTGCTGGACACGCTTTCCGGCGCGGCGGCCAAGGGATATGACACCCTGCGCGCGGAGCAGCGCGCGGCGTGGCGCGCCCGCTGGGACGCCATGGATGTCCGCATCGACGGGGACGACGGTGCGCAACAGGGCATCCGCTTCAACCTGTTCCAGATGCTCTGTACCTACGACGGCGCGGACCCCCGGCTGAACATCGGCCCCAAGGGGTTCACGGGCGAAAAATACGGCGGCGCGACCTACTGGGACACAGAAATGTTCTGCCTGCCGATGATCCTGTCCGTCATGGACGAATCAGCCGGAAAAAGTCTGCTGCATTACCGCTTCCTGCACCTGCAAAAGGCGTGCGAGAACGCGAAAAAGCTGGGCTGCGAGGGCGCGCTGTACCCCATGGTCACGTTCACGGGCGAGGAGTGCCACAACGAATGGGAAATCACGTTTGAGGAAATCCACCGGAACGCCGCCATTTTTTACGCCATCTTTATGCGCTATACGTACACCATGGATACGCAATTCCTGCGCGAGTACGGCCTCCCGGTCATGCTGGAAATCTGCCGCTACTTTATCGGCCGCACCGCGTACAGCGACAAAAAGCGCTGCTACATGATTCTGGGCGTTACCGGGCCGAACGAATACGAAAACAACGTCAACAACAACTGGTATACCAACCGCATGGCCAAGTTCTGCCTGGAACAGACGGCGCACTATGTCCGCACGGTGATCGGGTTCCCCGCGCTGAAGCCCTTCGGCGGGTCGGAGCGGGAGATTCAGCGGTTTGAGCGCGTGGCGAAAAAAATGTACCTGCCGGAGGACAAGAAGCTCGGTGTCTTTTTGCAGCAGGACGGTTTTTTAGACAAGGAGATCGTCCCCGCCGCCGCGCTGGACCCGAAGGAACGGCCCATCAGCCAGCGCTGGTCCTGGGACCGCATCCTGCGCTCCTGCTACATCAAGCAGGCGGACGTGCTGCAGGGACTGTACTGCCTGCGCCATCTGTTCGACCGGGAGACGACCTGGCGCAACTTCGCGTTCTACGAGCCGCTCACCGTGCACGAGAGCAGCCTGTCGCCGTGCGTGCACGCTATTCTGGCCGCTGACCTGGGGCTGTATGACAAGGCGGAGGAGATGTATCGCCGCACCGCGCGCCTGGACCTGGACAACGTGAACAACGACACCGAGGACGGCCTGCACATCACGTCCATGTGCGGAAGCTGGATGGCGCTGGTGAAAGGCTTTGCGGGCCTGCGCACGGAGCGTGGGCACTTGGAGCTCCAGCCGAGCGTGCCGCCCGCGTTCCGCTCCTTCGCGTTCAAAATTCGCATCCAGGCCCGCGTGATCGATTTTGAGGTGAAGGACGGCCGGATGGAGATTGCGCTGCGCACGGGCGCACCGATCATGATGCAGGTGTACGACCAGTACATCACGCTACAGCCGGGCAAGGCGCGGCGTATCGCGTTAAAAAACCAAAGCTCAAATTGAAGGAGGCATCAGCTTGATACGGGGAATGATCTTTGACCTGGACGGCGTGCTGGTGGATACCGCGAAATTCCATTACCTGGCCTGGAAGCGGTTGGCGGACGAGTGGTTCCATATGGACTTCACGGAGGCGGACAACGAGCAGTTCAAAGGCGTCAACCGCGTGGCGTGCATGAAAATCCTGTGCCAGATGGCTGGCGTGACGCTGCCGGAGGCCGAGTTTGAGCGCGGCATGGCGCTGAAAAACGGTTGGTACGTCGACATGGTGGGCACCATGACGCCGGACGATGTGTTGCCGGGCGCGCGCGCGTATGTGGAAGGCGTGCGCGCGGCGGGCGTGCGCTGCGCCATCGGCTCCGCGAGCAAGAACTGCGGCCTCGTGCTTGAGCGCACCGGCATCGGCGGCCTGTTTGACGCCGTGTCCGACGGCACGGTGGTGACCCGCGCCAAGCCGGACCCCGAGGTGTTCGTCAAGGCGGCGGAAATGCTGGGCATTGCGCCCGCGGACTGCGTGGTGTTTGAGGACGCGCAGGCGGGCATCGAGGCCGCGAAGGCGGGCGGCATGCGCTGCTGCGCCATCGGCCGGCCGGAGGACCTTGGCGGATACGACTGGATTTATCCGGGACTGAATGCGATACCGAAAGAAGGGCTGCCCGAATGAGCTGGATACCTACGTATGATGAAGCGCACGCGCTCCTGGCGGAATACAACCGCGAGGCGTTCCACATGAGCCATGGCGAGACGGTTTCCTTTGTGCTGCGCGTGTTCGCGCGCGAGATCGACCCGGACCGCGAGGACTTCTGGGCCACGGTCGGGCTGCTGCACGACCTGGACTTTGAGCAGTACCCGGAGCGGCACTGCGTGGCCGTGCGGGAGATGCTCGCGCCAAAGGACATCGACCCCGCGATGCTGGACGCCATTGTCAGCCATGGCTGGGGCATGACAGGCGGGGATGTGGAACCGAAGCTCCCGATGGAAAAGGTGCTGTACGCCGTGGACGAATTGACCGGGCTGATCGGCGCGGCGGTGAAGATGCGGCCATCCGGCAGCGCGATGGACCTTACGGTCAAGTCCCTGATGAAGAAGTTCAAATCGCCGAGCTTCGCGGCGGGCTGCTCGCGGGAGACGATTCAACGCGGTGCGGACATGCTGGGCTGGCCGCTGGAAACGCTGATGGACAAGACCATTCTGGCTATGCGGGAATTGGAGCAGGCACAGGCGTGACCGCGATACCCGCCTGCTCGATCTGCCCCCGCCGCTGCGGCGCTGTGCGGGAGCCGCTGCGCGGCGAGGGCGTGTGCGGCATGGGCACGCTGTCCGTCGTCGCGCGCGCGGCGCTGCACTTTGGGGAGGAGCCGTGCATTACCGGCGAACAAGGCAGCGGCACGGTGTTCTTCGCCGGGTGCGCGCTGCACTGCGTGTTCTGCCAGAACGCCGCGATCAGCCGGGGACACGCCGTGGGGCAGCCGCTATCAATCGAGGCGCTGGGCGGCGTGTTCGCGTCGCTGCGCGACCAGGGCGCGCACAACATCAACCTGGTCACGGCGACGCACTTCGCCCCGGCCGTGGCCGAGGCGTTGCGCCGCTTCCCACCCGGCATTCCGGTCGTGTACAACTGCGGCGGGTACGAATCGCCGGAGACGCTTGAGATGCTTTCCGGGCTGGTGGACGTGTATCTGCCGGACTTCAAGTACGCGGACGCGGAAACGGCGCGGCTGTGCGCGAATGCGCCCGATTATCCCGAGGTGGCGCTGGCCGCCATCCGGGAGATGCGGCGGCAGACCGGGCCGTGTGTGTTTGACGCGGACGGCATGCTGACGCGCGGCACGATCGTGCGCCATCTGGTGCTGCCGGGCCTGACCGGCGCGTCCATGCGGGCGCTCGCGATGCTCCGGGACGCGCTGCCGGACGATGTGCCGGTGAGCCTGATGGGCCAGTACACGCCCTACGGCGCGGCGAAGGGGATTCCTGGGCTGGACAGGGCGGTGACCGCGAAGGAATACCGGCGCGTGCGTGCGCAGATGGCGGCACTGGGGTTCCCGGGGTATGTGCAGGATCTGGGCGCAAGCGGGACGGAGATGATCCCGGCTTGGGACGAGACGGGGGTGCCGGGGGGCGGCGACCGGGGTCAATAGGCAATGATGGAGTGGAGATTCCCGTGTCGCTGCGGTGGGGGTGTGCGGCCGGTGCGTCAGCGGTCACGAAAGCGCGCCTGCCTACGTCCGCATGACAGACGGGCGCGGACGGTCAATGAACCGGAGCGCCGCCGCGCTTGTAGGGCAATCGGGCGGCACGACAACACCCAACCACCCGCCCCTGCGGATGCTGGAGAAATGCGTGGGCCGCGCGACAGGCTGCAGGGGCGCGCATCGCGCGTCCGCCTTGCCGCAACGACATGGCAAACAGTCGCGGCGCTCCACCCCCCCACGATCACCCTACCCGCATCCCTCAGCCACCCCGGGCTTCATTCGCTTGCACACCGTCACCGCGCGCCAATCTTTTGCCCACCACCCAATTGTCATATCTTCCATCACTATCCCCAGGAGGTGCCCCATGCTCACCGTGCTCACCGGCAGAAGCCGCCGCCTGTGGCCCCGCGTGCTCGCGGAGGTCGGCGAAGCGCACGCCGCGGGCGCGGAAAAGCTGCTCGTCATCACCCCGGACCAGTACACGCTGCAGGCGGAACTGGACCTGATCGACCGGCTGAACCTGCCCGGCCTGCTCACCATCGAGGTGCTGTCGCCGTCCCGCCTGCTGACGCGGGTGTTCGCGCTGGCGGGCAGCCCGCAGCGGGTGCGGGTGGACGCGCGCGGCAAGGCCATGGTGCTGCTGGACGTGCTGCGCGGCGCACGCAAGGAGCTGCGCTACTACGGCGGCGCGGTGGGCCGGCGCGGCTTCACGGACCGGCTCGCGCAGAGCATCGGCGACCTGAAGCGCGCGGGCATGGCGCCGGAGGAAGTCGCGGCGCTGGCGGCGTCGCTCGCGCCGGGCGACGCGCTCGGGCACAAGCTGGCCGACCTCGCGCTGATTTACCAGCGGTACGAGGAGCGGCTGTCGGGCGCGTTTTTGGATGGCGAGGACGTGCAGAACGCGCTGCTCGCCCGCATGCCGGACAGCGGAGTATTCGCGGGCACGCGGGTGTGGATCTACGGGTTTGACCTTATCTCACCGCAGTTCCTTCGGCAAATCGCCGTGATGGCGCGGCTGTGCGTGTCCGTGCGGCTCGCGCTGACGCTGGAGGACGCGGCGGCGCGCGACGGCCTGGCTTTCACCCCGGCGCGGGATACGCTGGCGCGGCTGGCGCGCTTTTTCGATGCCGAGGCGATGCGCTGGGATCGGGAGCACATCACCGCGCCGCTGGATACCGTGCCTGAAATACAGCATTTGGAGCGCGAGCTGTTCGCCATCCCGCCCGAACCATTCCACGGCGAACCCAAGGGCATCACGCTCTGGGCGGCCGCTACGCCGTATGACGAGGCGATGCGCGCGGCCTCCGCGATGCGCACGTATGCCCGCGCCGGCATGCCCTTTTCGGAGATGGTGGTCGTGCTGGGCGACGCGGAATCCTACGCGGGCGCGGTGCACGCCGCGTTCGGCCGCAGCGGCATTCCGTTTCACCTGTCGCGCAAGCGACCCGCGTTGTCGCACCCGCTGCCGCGCGCGTGGCTGGCCGCGCTCCGCTGCGTCACGCGCGGGTGGCGCGCGGAGGACGCCATCGACTGGCTGAAAGGCGGGTTCTGCGGCCTGGACCGGGACGGCGTGGAGCGGCTAGAGAACTACGCGATCGAAAACGGGCTGCGCGGCGCAAAGTGGCGCAAGCCTGCCTCCGATATGGAGATCGAGGCGCTGCGCGCCGCGTTCGTCGCCCCGCTGGAAACGCTGCAAGGGCGTCTGCGCGAGGCGAAGGACGCTACGGGGACGCTTTCGGCGGCGTTCGGGCTGCTGGAGGACGTGGGCGCGTACCGAACGCTGGACGAATGGCAGCAAACGCTGCTGGCGCGCGGGCTGCGCACCGAGGCGGCGGACTGCGCGCAGGCGTGGCGGCTGATGCTGGAAACGCTGGACCAGCTTCACGCGCTGCTGAACGGAGGGGATTCCTTGCGGAATCCCTCTATGGCGCCCGATTCTTCGAATCCGCGCCGCCACCCTAACAAACGCCTGCCCATGGGCGATCTGGCGCAGGTGATCGAGGCCGGGCTGGCCGAATCCGAGCTTGGGGCCATCCCCGCCACGCCGGGCGTGGTGCAGGTGGGCCAGCTTGGGCACCTGAAGATCGGCGAGGGTTGCCGCCTGCTGTTCCTGCTGGGCATGGTGGACGGCGTGCTGCGGGTGACGGAGGAATCGCTGCTATCGGACGCGGAGATCGAGCGCACCGTGGCGCATGCGGACGCCGCGTTCGGCCTGCGCGGCGACGCGCTGTCGCAGCTCATGCAGATCAACCTGCTGGATACGCTGGCCGCGCCGTCCGAGCGGCTGTTCATCAGCCACGCGCACGCGGGGGCAGGCGGCGAGGCGCAGCGGCCCGCGACGGTGCTGAAGCTGCTGCGCCGCGTGTTCCCGGACCTTACAGAGCGCGGCAGCGGCACGGGGCAGGATGTCGTGGCGTGGCACTCGCCCGGCACGGCGCTGGACGCGCTGGGCCCCGCGCTCCGCGCCGCCGCGGACAAGGGCGAGCTGACGGGCGACGCGGCGGAAGCGGCGGCCTTCCTGCTGCGCGCGCCGGAAACGCGCGCCCAGGCGGAACGGGTGCTGCGCGCGTTTGAGTCGCGCGGCGGCACGGCTCCGCTCCCCAGGCGCACGGCGCGCGCGCTGTACGCGCTGGGCGACGCGAGCATCTCCCGCCTGGAGGCGTTCGCGAACTGCCCATACCAGCACTTTGTCGCGCACGGCCTCCGGCCAAAGCCGCGCCGGGCGTTTGAGATTCGCAGCGACGAGTCCGGCACGTTCTACCACCGCGCCATCGAGGGGTATGCCAAGCTCGCGGCGAAAGCGCCGAACTGGCCCGAAATCACCCGCGAGGAGAGCGACGCGCTGATGGACAGCGTGCTCGCGCCGCTCACCGCCGAGTGGGAGGGCAGGCCGCTGGACGACAACGCGATGCTGCGCGCCACGGGCGATTCGCTCTGCCGCGTCGCGCGCCGCGCGGCCTGGACATACGCGGACCAGCTTCGCCGGGGCGCGTTCCGCACGGGCGTCATTGAGGCGCGGTTCGGCCCGGGCGACCCGCTGCCGCCCGTTTCGCTCGCGCTGCCGGACGGGCGGACCGTGTGGCTCAAGGGCCGGATCGACCGCATCGATTTTTACCAGGAGGATGGCGATACGTGGCTGCGCGTGGTGGACTACAAGTCCGGCGCGACAAAGCTGGAGCCGTCCAGGATCGGCGCGGGGCTACAGCTCCAACTGCTGCTGTACTTATCGGCGGCGCTGACGGCATACCCGGGCGTGCACGCGGCGGGCGCGTTTTACTCCCGCTTTGAGGATCCGCTGGTGGAGACGGACAGCCGCGATGTGGCCGCGATCGAGGCGGCGCTGGCGGAAAAACTGCGCCTGAAGGGCATCGTGCTGTCGGATGTGCGCGTGCTGCACGCGATGGAGAACGCGAATGACCTGTTCAAGAAGGACGGGGATGTGAAAAAGAGCGCGGGCGCGCTGGACGCCGGGGCTCTGGACGCGCTGATGCGCTACGCCCGGTCGATGGCGGAGGAAATCGCCGGACAGATCGAGCAGGGGGAAATCTCCCCGAACCCCGCGCAACTGGACGCGTGGACCGCGTGCGCCTGGTGCGATTACCGGGAGATTTGCGGGTTTGACCCGGCGATGCCCGGGCACAGGGCGCGGAAGGTGCGGAAGCTGACGCAGGACGCGCTGGTGGAGGAGGCGATGGGGAGGGGGAACGAAGGGGAGGCGATGGACGGCGTGTGAGGAGTGGGTGCCCGATAGGCACGGTGGCGGTTTCTGGTCTGGATCGACGATACACCGGGTCTCTTCTTTACCAATTGACGGTTGGTTTTGCCCTTCCATGCTTTGTGGTAGCGGCGTTGAACCTTGGCGTGGCTGATACGCAGAGGATGTCACGACGGCCACGCGCCACTTTCTTTTTTATGTTGCCAATACCGGGCGGGCTGCTTCATCGCGGCGTAACGCATGCTGCATGCGGCATGATTGACGCGGGACAGGGCGGAAGTGCGATGCGCGTCCCTACGGCTTGTTGTGTGCCTGCTATGCGCGCTTTCCCTGCATGTGCAGGGACGGCGCACACTCAAGACGCGCCGCATATGCCCCACCCAAAGGCTCCGACACAAAACGGGCGGAACGCCGCCCCTCCGTTCGGCCATAGGCCATGGGAGGGCTGGCGATCCGCCCGCTTCGCGCGCTACACCCGAAGGGCGTCGACGCGGCTTATCCCCAGGCATCCCTCACCCCGCCTGCGCCCCCGGCGTATCCACATAGTGCCGCGCCTGCGCGTCCCACAGCGCGGCGTACAGCCCGCCCGTATCCCCCAGCAGCGTGTCGTGCGGGCCGCGCTGCACGAGCTTCCCCGCCTCAAACACGGCGATGTCGTCGCAGAAGCGGCAGGACGACAGCCGGTGCGAGATGAACACAGCCGTCTTGTCGCCGATGGTCTGGTCAAAGGTGGCGTAGACCTCCGCCTCGGCGATCGGATCCAGCGCGGCGGTCGGTTCGTCCAGAATCACGATCGGCGCGCCCCGGTACAGCGCGCGCGCCAGCGCGATTTTCTGCGCCTCGCCGCCGGAGACCTGCACGCCTTTCTCCTCGTCAAACGTCCTGTACAGAATGCTGCTCAGCCTCTCGGGCATCCGCCCCAGGCGCTCCGCAAAGCCCGCGTCCCGCAGGCACTTCTCCGCGCGCGCGAGATCCGGCGCGGCACTGGCCGCCACATTTTCCCCGAGCGGCAGCGGGAAGAGCGTGAAGTCCTGGAACACGACGGAGAACAGCGCCCGGTATTGGTCGATGTCGTACTCGCGGATATCGACCCCGTCCAGCAGAATCTGGCCCTCGGTCGGGTCGTACAGGCGGCACAGCAGCTTGATCATAGTCGTTTTCCCGCCGCCGTTCAGGCCGACGACAGCCAGCCGCTTGCCCGCGCGCATCGTCAGGTTTATATCCTTCAGCGCGAAGGTTTCCGTGCCGGGGTATTGGAACGAGACGCCGCGGAACTCGAACACGGAATCGCGCCCGGCGCTCTCCGGCACGGGGCGCGTGCCGCGCGTCAGCAGGTCTGGCAGGTCCAGATAGTCCAGCATCGGCTTGATGAACACGGCGTTGTTATAGATCTGCGCCGTGAACCTCATAAGCGCCCCCGCCGCCGTGGCCAGCGCGGTGATCGCGCCGACGTACTGCACGACGGCCCCGATCGGGTACATCCCTGCCAGCGCGCGCAGGCCGATCAGCAGGTACGCGCCACCGCCCACCAGCGTCAGCGCCGCCTCGCTCAGCCCCTCCAGCTTCCCATCCAGGGAGAAAAACCGGAACCACCGGTCCATGCTGAACGCCTGCTCGTAGATGCGCATCAGCGCGGGGGATTGGTTGTAGAGGCGGATGTCCTTGGCCGCCGCCTCCGCGCCGATATATTCGTTATAATACCAGACCGATGTGTTGGCCTTGGCGTTTTCGGTGTATATCTCCTCCTGCCGGGTCCGCCAGACCTTCTGGGTGCGCACGCTGATGAAGAGGCTCGCCGCCAGCAGCAGCACGAGCAGCGCGGTCGCCATGGGTGACGTGGCAAAGGACTGCGCCGTCGCCGCGCCGGGCGCGAGCATGCCGGAAAGCAGCGCCAGCGACAGCGCGAAGGAAAAGAACATCTGCGCGGTGATCATCGTCCGGTGGTAGAGCATCATGACGCCAAGGCCGTTGCCCGATGCCTTGACGTGGATGTCGGCCAGGCGCTCGCTGACCTTGCCGTCCTCCGTGTACGCGTATTCCATCCGGGCAAAGCGTTCCGCCTGCAGCAGTTCCAGCCGGACGAACGCGCTCATGTCGCTGTTCACCGCCAGGACGCGCGTCAGCCACGCGCGCAGCATTGTCGCCACAAATGTCAGCAAAACCGCGCCGCCGGCCAGCCACGCGAGCGTTGCGATATTGCGGCCGCCCGTGATTTCGGTCAGAATGCGGCCGGAAAAGTACAGCACCGCCAGTGGCTGCATGGCCAGCAGGAACGCGTTGAAGAGGGCGCACGGCAGGAACGCGGGCGTGATCTTCCGCACGACACGGTAGCCGCCCGCCAGGGTACGCAAGGTTTCTCGAAAGGACAGGCCGTTTTGCCCGTTCGCCTTTTTTTCTTTACGCATGGACCGCTTCCCCCTCTCCGGCGCGCTGTTCCTCTTGGTAATAGCTTGCCTGCACCTGGAACATGTGCGCGTACGTGCCGCCCAGGCGCATCAGCTCGTCATGCGTGCCCTGCTCCGTCAGCGTGTTGCCGTCAAGCAGCAGAATCCGGTCGCAAAACCGCGTGCTCGCCAGCCGGTGCGAGATATAGACCGACGTTTTGCCCTCCGTCAGCTCCGCGTATTTCAGGTACGTCTCGTTTTCCGCGATCGGGTCTAGCGCGGCGGTCGGTTCGTCCAGCACCAGCACCGGCGCGTCCTTGTACAGCGCGCGCGCCATCGCCAGCTTCTGCTTCTCGCCGCCGGACAGCTCGATGGCCTCCGCGCTGACGGACCGGACCAGCAGCGTCTTTTCTGCCTTCGGCAGGCTTTTTACCTTGTCCGCCAGCCCCGCACCCTCAAGGCAGCGCCACACGCGGGCCATGTCCGTGTCCTCCGGCGTCTGCTGGGATACGTTGCCCGCGATGTCGCACGACAGCAGGTGGATGTCCTGGAACACGGGCGAAAAGAGCGAATAGTACTCGTCGCGGTTGTACTCCGGCTGCGGGACGCCCGCGAGCGACACCGTACCCTCCGTCGGCTGGTACAGGCCGGTCAGCACCTTGATGAGCGTCGTCTTGCCCGCGCCGTTCGCGCCGACGATGGCGATGCGCTCGCCCTGCCGGATCGTCAGGTTGATGTCCGAAAGCGCCTGTTTTTCCGCGCCCGGGTACGTGTAGGACACGCCCGAAAGCGACAGCGACGGCGGCAGCGCGTCCCCTATGGGCATCCGGCAGCCGGGGCCGGTGCGCATCCGGTCGGGGTACTCGCCGACGGCGATGATGTCCATCATCTCAACGCTCGCCTTGGATAGATCCGAGAAGCCGGTCAGCACGCCGGCTATCCAGCCCGACAGCGCGCCGATGGCGGAGAACACGTATACAAAATCACCCGGTGTCATCCGGTCCGTCAGCAGCAGCGACAGCAGGAACGCGTAGGCGATGCCGTCCCGCAGGAGCACGAGCGCGCCGTCGATCATCTGCGCGGCCATCTGTTTGCCCGCGACCTTGCCCTCGCTGTCCCGCCACTGCGCAAACTGGCCTGACGCCCAGCCGTACACCCAGCCAAGCGCGCCGTACAGCCGCATGTCCTTGGCCGCGGCGGGGTTCTGCAGGGCCTTTCGCAGCGTCTCGATCCGGCGGTGCGCCTTGCCGCGCGCCTCGCGGGTCTTTTCCATATAGGCCCGCGCGCGCGACAGCGCCAGCCAGTTGCTGCCCGCCGACACCGCGAGCAGCCCGAGGATGAGCGGATGCACCGACGCGATGACGCCCGCGTAGAGCAGAAGGCCGCCCGCGCTCGACAGCAGCTCCACCATCGTGCGCGGGATGTTCATCGCGGGCGCGTGGTTGCTCGACATCGCCCTGTCCAGCTTGTCTTCCGCTTCTTTGAAGCCCGGGTCGAGCATCAGCGCGTAGTCCATGGTCATGCGCTTGCGCATGGTGTTAAGCAATTGGCGGAAGATGCCGAACGTGCCGACAGAATCGTTCACAATGGCGTCAGAATAGCGCTTGGCAAAGGAGACGAGCGCCATCAGCAGCGCCATGCCGCCCAGCGTCAGCGCAAACCGCTCGGCCGTCGCGCCCGTGGTCAGCAGGTCGATGGTCAGTTTGGGCAGCAGAATGCCGATGTACGGCAGCGCGACGCGCAGCGGCACGGCGAGCGCCGCGATCAGCACGATTGCCTTGCGGTCCTGCCAATACGTCCTGGTGGTGTATGCGACGCTTTTGCGGATGGAACCCTTGGTGGCACCCTGCGGTCTGGTGGTGGCGGCGTCCATAACAAGCCCCCCGTCCTGTGTGATGCGCATATGCGGGCGTTCCGGGCATCCGTTGCGAAAATTGTACCCTACGCGCAAACGGAAGGCAAGTTAGGAAATGATGAGATCATCAGCCCTCCACCACGATTTTCACCGGGGAGCACACGCCGCCGTTGCACTTGCCCTCGGAAACGCTGCAGGCAGCGATGCCCAAGCGCGCGTCCATCCGTGCGGCGAGCACCACCCTGTCCCCTGGCCTGGAAAGGGGCACTTCCACGGAAATGCTGCCGTCCGCGTTGATTTTGGTGTGCATGAAGAAGTTGACGGGATGGATGATCGGCCTTTGTCTGGCGAGGCTCCCGTTTATGTTATCCAGGCAGTTCGGATGGCCGTCCCCGTTCTGATAGAAAAAGTCGTACATCTCCGGCCGGCAGCAGGGGTGCAGCAGGTCGTGCTCCCCCACGTCATCGCGCAAAAGCTGGAACATGGGCCGGTACAGGTTGGTGTATATCAAGCCGCCTTCCGCGAGGCGCAGGGACTCGTTGCAGTCGATCGTGACGCCCGTGGACAGAAACTCGCCGGGGTTCCCGGCCGCTTCCGCGAAAAAGTCCACGACTTGCCTTCCCTCCACGTCGATGATGGAAATGGTCTGGCCCTCCTGTACATCCACCGCGATTCCGCCGCGCGCGCTGACCGTATATTCCCGCCGCATAATTCTCTCCCGTTTCTTCGTGTTTATTTAACCGTATCGCCGTCATTGTACAGTTTGGCGGACAAAAGCACAACCCATGCCGCACGGCGGCCGGCTTTGTGCTGTCTCAAGAGGCACCTTTGAACAAAGAAAGGCCGGAAATCGTAAAAATCTGCATAATGCTAAATAGTTATTGCATCCGCCAGTCCATATATGGTATGCTTTACTATAATAAACTGTCTGGCCCGACTATAAAAGGAGGTACTTACCATGAAGAGAACCTTGGCTCTCCTTCTCTGTCTCCTGCTCGGCCTCAGTTCCAGCGTGGCGCTGGCGTCGGAAGCGTCCGGCATCGCTGAAAACCAAGTCTACCGCCGGGTGTACGCCGATGAGGTGGAGACATGGGACTACCTGTACCAGAGCTCCGGCGCGTCCTTCGCCAACTTTGTCGAGAGCTTGATCGAGTACAACAAGTACGGCATCGCCCAGCCGGCCGTGGCCGAGAGCTGGGAGATTTCCGAGGACGGCACGACGTATACGTTCCACATCCGCAAGGATAACTACTGGTATACCCATAAGGGCGAGCAGTACGCCCCCGTGACCGCGCATGACTTTGAGTTCACCGCCAAAATGGTTCTGGACCCGGACTACGGATCCAAGACGAGCGATATTTACATGGACCTCGTGAAGAATGGTCAGGAGTACTTCGAGGGCAAGTGCGAGTGGGAGGATGTCGGCGTGAAGGCGCTGGACGACTACACGCTGCAATACACCCTGAAGGGCCCCATCAGCTATTTCCTCTCCAACCTCACGTATGTGTGCTTCCTGCCCTGCAACGAGCAGTTCTTCAACGAGTGCGGGGAAAAGTGGGCCACGTCCAATGAATACTACCTGTACAACAGCTGCTTCATCATGACGGAGTTCAAGCCGCAGGTAGGCCGCACCGGCATCAAGAATGAAAACTACTGGGACGCCGACAATGTGCACATTGAGCGCATCGAGTATGTGTACAACGCGGAAGAAGCCACGCTCGGCCCGATCATGGTGCAGACGGGCGAAGTCAGCTACGCGGACATCCCCGCGTCCATGGTTCCGTCCTGGATGGAGGACCCCGCGCTGGCCGCCAAGGTGCGCCCGCTCAGCTACGGCTCCAGCACGTATTCGTACTGGTACGAATTCAATTTCTGGCCGACGTTTGACGAGAGTGTCGGCGGCAGCCACGAAACATGGCTGAAATGCGCCAACAACGAAAACTTCCGCAAGAGCTTCTTCTTTGGTATGGACCGGCTGGCCGCCATGGAAACGCGCGAGCCGTATTCACCGGAAGGCAAGATCAACCGCACCATCACGCTGCCCGACTTTGTGTTCGCCGGCGGCGTCAGCTACAGCCAGATGGGCAACCTGGCCGAGTACAGCAACATGGAGCAGTATAACCCCGAGCTCGCGCTGGAATACAAGGCGAAGGCCATGGAAGAGCTTGCGGCCGAGGGCGTGGAGTTCCCGGTGAAGGTCTACTGTCCCTACAACTCCAGCTCCACCGAGTGGACGAACCGCGCCCAGGTTGTCAAGCAGCAAATGGAAGACCTGCTGGGCACGGACTACATTGACATCGTGATCGACGGCTACCCGTCCACGGACTTCCTGAACGTGACCCGCCGCTCCGGCAACTACGCGTGGATGGAGTGCTACTGGGGCGCGGACTACCAGGATCCGGCGACGTATTGCGACCCGTTCCGTCTGGGCCAGAAGTATAACTACATGTGGATGGCCGACGGCATGGCCGAGCCCGCCGCGGAAGGCGAAGAGGGCGCGCGCCAGGGTTTTGACGGCGGCTGGTGGAAGAACTACATCTATGACGACATGGTCGGCGAGGCGACGGACGAACAGGTCGACCTGGTGAAGCGCTACGAGGCGCTGGCCAACGCGGAAGCGTGGCTGCTGGATACCGCCATCGTGTCCCCGTTCTCCGTGGGCGGCGTCGGCTACTGCTGCGCGTACTACAATCCCTTCGAATTGAACTTTGACCCGTTCGGCGTTTCCGACGAAAAGTCCAAGTACATCTATATCTACAACGAGCCCATGGGCATTGACGAGTACGAGGAAGCCCTCGCAAAATGGCTCGAAGAAAAGGCGGCCGCCATCGCGGAAGCGGGCAAGTAACAACAACCACATACCCGGCGCCGGGGGCGGGACATTCACCCGCCCCCTGGCTTTTTCACATTTATAACCCCATACTGTGTTGCCTGATTTCACAAAGAGGTGAACCCGATGCTGAAGTACTTTTTCAAGCGGCTCGTCTTTGCGCTCATTTCGCTGTTCCTGGTGTTGACGATCGTCTTTCTCCTGATGCGGCTGCTGCCGGTTGAAGGATATTTTGCCGATCGCGCGGATACCATGAGCGAAACGACAAAGGAAGCCATTCTCCGGAACCTGGGGCTGCTGGACCCCGTGCCCGTTCAACTTGTGAACTTCTATAAGAACCTGCTGCGCGGGGACCTGGGCAGTTCGATTGTGTTCCGCCCCAAGGTGCCCAACACGCAGATTCTGGCCGAAAAAATCCCCTACTCCGCGTGCTTTGGCCTGGCGTCCGTGTTTGTGTCGCTGGCGCTCGGCTGCGGGCTGGGCATTCTGATGGCCAAATCCAAGGGCAAATTCTGGGACAAGCTGGGCACCGGCTATATTCTCGTCATCAACGCGGTGCCGTCCATCGTGTACTATCTTTTCTTTCAGGTCACCATTTCCGGTCTGCTCAAAATACCGATTTTGTTCACGCAGAGCAACCCCGCCACGTGGTTTATCCCGCTTCTGTGCATGTCGCTCGGCGGCATCGCGTCCAACGCCATGTGGATCAGGCGCTATATGGTCGACGAGCTGAACAAGGACTACATCAAGCTGGCGAAGGCCAAGGGCGTCAAAAACTCGCAAATCATGCTGCGGCATGTGATGCGCAACGCGTTTATTCCGATGGCGCAGTATCTGCCCTCGTCCATTTTATATACGATCACCGGCTCCATCTACGTGGAGGCGCTGTTTTCCATCCCGGGCCTGGGCGGCCTGCTGGTCAACGCCATCCAGCGCCAGGATAACACGCTGGTGCAGGCGCTCGTGCTGGTGTACGCGTCCATCGGCGTCATCGGCCTGCTGCTGGGCGACTTCGCCATGGCGATCTGCGATCCGCGGATCAACCTCAGCAAGGAAAGGGGGAGCCGCTGATGAGCAAGACCTTCAACCGCAAGGCCGAGAAGCTGAGCGAAGGCGTATCCGAGGCGCTGAAAAACCGGTTTGCCGAAACCGACCCCGGCGCCGTGGACGACGCGCTGTTCGCGCAGGCTGCCTTTGACGAATCCTCCAGTGAGCGGACGGGCTACTCGAACTACTCGTACTGGCGCTCCACGCTCCGGGTGTTCCTGCACAACCGCATGTCGATCTTCTTCCTGAGCGTCCTGCTGATTATGCTGGCGTTCACGTTCATCCAGCCGCTTCTGCCGGGCCAAAAGGCGCCCACGCGCATCTATAACTACGACGATACCAGCAAGCAGATACGCAACAAAGGGCCGTACTTCACCAATGTGATCGAAACCATTCCCAAAGGCACGGAGCTGACGCTGACGGAGGTCGGCAAGACCTGGGCCACCGTCTACAACCAGATCACCATGACCACGCGCAGCCAGCGGCTGGAAAAGCTGGAGGAGGAAGGCGCGTTCACCTACGTGCGCACGCTGGACGGCGTTACGGGCTGGATTCAGTCCAACTACCTGCGCTACGACATCACCGAGGAGAAGGACGGCATCCCGGCAAGCTGGCCGCGCGTGTTCATGCCCACCTCCATCAACCTGACGCCTTCGGCGGAGGTCTACGTCGCCACGGCGGATATTGACGTGCCGGAGCGCGCGGCCGGCGCGAAGCAGTTCCCGGCCGTCACCATGGCGGAAACCGCGCTCCGGTCGGACCGCACGGCGCAGGCGTTCTGGTTCGGTACCAACACCATCGGCCAGGACCTGTGGGCGCGCATCTGGTCGGGCACGCGCACGTCGCTGTTCATCGGCGTATCGGTCGGCGTGCTGTGCACGCTCATCGGCATCGTCATGGGCGCGATCTGGGGCTATGTCCGGCGGCTGGACCGGCTGTTCACGGAGGCGTATAACGTCCTGGAGAACATCCCGTCCACGGTCGTCCGCATCCTGATTACGTATATCTTGCGCCCGTCGCTGTCCACGATCATCTTCGTCATGTGCATCACGGGCTGGCTCGGCATGGCGCGGTTTGTCCGGAACCAGATCGTCATCATCCGCGACCGGGAGTATAACCTCGCGTCGCGGTGCCTGGGCACCAGCACCCCGCGCATGATCATGCGGAACCTGCTGCCATATCTGGTGTCGGTCATCATGCTGCGCACGGCGCTGGCGATTCCGGACGCCATCGGCACGGAGGTGTTCCTCACGTACATCGGCCTGGGGCTGCCGGTCAGCCTGCCCTCGCTGGGCAATTTGCTAAACGAGGGGCGGCTCGTCATGACCGACCCGTCGCTGACGTATCAGCTTATTTTCCCCGTGATCATCGTGTCGATCATCACGATTTCATTCTACGCGCTGGGCAACGCGTTTTCCGACGCGGCCGACCCGCGCAACCACGTGTAAGGAGGTGGCCGTATGAGTCAAGAAAACATCATCCTGAGCGCGCAGGACGTGGAGGTCAAGTTCTCCCTGCGCGGGCAGACGCTGACGGCCATCCGGGGCGCTTCGCTGGACCTGTACAAGGGTGAGAGCCTCGCCATCGTGGGCGAGAGCGGATCGGGTAAGTCCGTGTTCGTCAAGACGTTCATGGGGATGCTGGACAAGAACGGCTGGGTCAGCCACGGGCAGATTCTCTACGGCGACAAGGACATGGCCGCCTTTACGACCGAGAACGAATGGCTGGCCATCCGGGGGCGCGAGCTGGCGATGGTCATGCAGGACCCGATGACCAGCCTGAACCCGCTGAAAACCGTCGGATCGCAGATCGGCGAAGCCATCCGCCTGCACCAGGGGCTTTCCGGCGCGGCGCTGAAGAAGGCGGTCGTGGAAATGTTGACGGATGTCGGCATCCCCGATCCCGCGCGGCGCGCGAAGCAGTACCCGCACGAGTTTTCCGGCGGCATGCGCCAGCGCGTGGTCATCGCCATCGCGATGGCGTGCCGGCCCAAGATACTGATCTGCGACGAGCCGACCACGGCGCTGGACGTGACGATCCAGGCGCAGATTCTGGACCTGATCAAGGCGCTGAAGGTGAAATACGACCTGACGACCATCTACATCACGCACGACCTGGGCGTGGTCGCCAACGTGGCGGACCGCATTGCCGTGATGTACGCGGGCGACATCGTGGAGCTGGGCACCACGGAAGAGGTGTTCTACGAGCCGGCGCACCCGTACACGTGGGCGCTGCTGTCGTCGCTGCCCCAGCTTGGCGTGAAGGGGCAGGACCTGTACGCCATCAAGGGCACGCCGCCCAACCTGTTTAACGAAATCCAGGGCGACGCGTTCGCCCCGCGCAACCCGCACGCGCTCAAGGTTGACTTTGCGCTCCGGCCGCCGTACTTCACGCTGAGCCCGACGCACAAGGCGCGGACATGGCTGCTGGACCCGCGCGCGCCGAAGGTCGCGCCGCCGGAGATCATCCGGCACCTGCGCCAGACGCACGGAGGTGACAGCCATGGCGAATGAGCGCGAAGTGCTGCTGTCCGTTAAGGACATGGAGGTCACGTTTGGCAGGGGGGCCTCGCTGCTGAAGGCCGTGAACGGCGTCAGCTTTGATATCTTTCGAGGCGAGACGTTCGGGCTGGTGGGCGAATCCGGCTCCGGCAAGACGACGATCGGCCGGACGATCATCCGCATCTACCCCACGACGCGGGGCACTGTGACATTCAAGGGCCATCGGATCAACGGCAAGATCGACAAGCAGCTTGACCGCGAGGTAACGCGGCGTATCCAGATGATCTTCCAGGACCCGATGGCGTCGCTAAACGAGCGCGCCAAGGTCGATTACATCGTGTCCGAAGGGCTGTACCGCTGGGAAAAGAAGATGTCCGCCGAGGAGCGCAAGGCGCGTGTGGACCGGGCGCTGATGGACGTGGGCCTTTTGCCGGAGTTCGCGAGCCGGTTCCCGCACGAGTTCTCCGGCGGGCAGCGGCAGCGCATCGGCGTCGCGCGGGCGCTCATCATGGGGCCGGAGTTCATCATCGCGGACGAGCCGATCTCGGCGCTGGACGTGTCAATCCGCGCGCAGGTGCTGAACCTGCTGTCGTCACTCCAGCGGGAGAAGCGGCTGACGTACCTGTTCATCTCACACGATCTGTCCGTGATGCGCTTCATCTGCGACCGCATCGCGGTGATCCACAAGGGGAAACTGGTCGAGCTGGCGGAGACGGAGGAGCTGTTCCGCTGCCCGCTGCACCCGTACACGCGGGCGCTGCTGTCGGCCATCCCGATGCCAGACCCGGCGTCCGAAAAAGAGAAGGTATTGATGGTTTACAATCCGGCTGCGCATGATTATACTAAGGACGGGCCCGTCTGGGCGGAGCCCGCGCCCGGGCACTTTGTGCTGGGCAATCAAGCGGAACTGGAAGGATACAGAAAGCAGCTATGAACTATGAATTGGCCACCGCCCGCACCTGGGCGGAAATCGACGTGGACCGGATTCTGTTCAACTACCGGAATGCCCTGGCGGAATTGGCGCCGGGTGTCGCGCACTTCACGGTGCTGAAGGCGAACGCGTACGGTCTGGGCGCCGCGCCGCTGGCGAAAATCCTGTACCGCGAGGGCGGACGCCTGTTCGCCGTGGCCTGCATGGCCGAGGCGGTGGAGCTGGCGCGCGCGCTGCCCGGGGATGCCCGAATCCTGATCATGGGCGAGACGTTCGTGCCGGAGTACGACGCGCTGTTTGCGCACCCCACCATCGAACCGACGCTGTTCTCCGTGGAAGCCGCGCAGGCGCTGTCCGCCCGGGCAGCCGCCGAGGGCCGGACCCTTCCCTTCCATATCAAAGTGGATACGGGGCTGAACCGACTGGGCTTCTCCACGGAGGAAGCGCCGGACGCCGCCGCGCGCATTGCCGCGCTGCCGGGGCTTTCGTTCATGAGCCTGTTCAGCCACCTGCAGCGCCGGTCCCCCGCGCACGACCTGAAGCAGGCAGAGCGGCTGCTGTCCGTCCGGGACGCGCTCGCGGCGCGCGGCGTCGCGACCCCGATGCTGCACCTGCTGGACAGCATCGGCATGTGGCGGTATCCGCAGTATCAGTTTGACGCGGTGCGCGACGCCGCCTTCATCCTAGGCCATACGCCGCAGGATTACCCGCGCCCGGACAACATCCGCTTCGCCATGGCGCTCAAAACCCGGATCGTCCGCGTC
The DNA here is from genome assembly GCA_031550535.1 of Eubacteriales bacterium. GTDB lineage: Bacteria > Bacillota > Clostridia > Christensenellales > Aristaeellaceae > Avichristensenella. The sequence goes on along the minus strand of JAVBOM010000018.1, from coordinate 50,269 downwards.
TTTTGGGCGGAGCCGGGCGAATGCCTGGGCTACGACGCGGACCACCCGCTGACGCGGCGCACGCGCGTGGCGACGCTCGCCATCGGCTACGCGGACGGGTATCCGCGCGCGATGTCGGCGTGCGGGCAGGCGGAAATCAACGGCCAGCGCGCGAACGTGCTCGGCGTGGTGTGCATGGACCTTACGATGGTGGACGTGACGGAGATACCGGACGTGAAGGCCGGAGACGTGGCGACGCTGCTGGGCGGGTCCATCGGCATCCACGAGTACGCCGGGTTTTCCAAGGGGTATTGCAACGAGTACATGGCCATGGTGAGCCGCCGCGTGCCGAGGGTGTACGTGGAGGGCGGGCAGGTGATGGAGATCGCGGCGGCGATGGAAGTGTCATCAGAAAGCTGAGGCTTTCTGATGAGGGAGAAGGGAACGACGAGGAGGACAGGGCCTGAAACGCTCACGCGTTTCCGGGCGGCCCTGGGTAAACGTACAGATTCCGCCACCAGTCCGGCGCGGCGCGGATTTGAAAAATCAGCGCCATAAGAGGATTTCGTAAGAAATCCTTTCCTGCGGGACTGGTTCTGGAATCTGCGGCGGCCCACCGTACACGCCGCTGGGCCTGATTGCACTTGGAGGGAGCTGCGGACCCCTCCAAACCTCCCGGGTTCAGGTGCCATATCTGCTGCCAATGCGGAAAGGTAGGTCAACAAGCCCATGAACGACGCAACGATACTCGCGCGCGCCGGCGCGCTATCCGACTGGACGGCGAATATCCGCCACAGGCTGCACCGCGTGCCGGAAATCGGCTTTGAGGAGCACAAGACGCGCGCGCTGATCCGGGACACGCTGGACGAGATTGGCGTGCCCTACGTGGCCGAAGAATCCTGGATCGTCGGCGAGATCACGGGCGGGCTGCCCGGCAAGACCGTAGCCCTGCGCGCGGATTTTGACGCGCTGCCCATTCAGGAGGAAACCGGCCTGCCGTTCGCGTCCGAGCACCCGGGCAAAATGCACGCCTGCGGGCACGATGCGCACGCGGCCATGCTGCTGGGTGCGGCGAAGCTGCTGTTCGAGACGCGGGCCGAGCTGCCCGGCACCGTGCGGCTGCTGTTTCAGCCCGCGGAGGAGACGACCGGCGGCGCGGAACTGATGGTACAAGCCGGGGTCATGCGCGGCGTGGACGCGGTATACGGCATCCACGTGGCGGCCCAAGCGCCCGCCGGCCGCATCGCCACAAAGGGCGGCGCGGTGTACGCCGCCTGCGACGAGATGTTCATCGACATCCTGGGCAAGAGCGGCCACGGCGCGCACCCACGAAGCGGCACGGATGCGATCATGATCGCCGCGCAGGTCATCACGGCGCTGCAGACGCTCGTCTCCCGGGAGATCGAGGCGACGGATTCCGCCGTCGTCACCATCGGCAGCATCCACGGCGGCGCGACGAACAACATCCTCTGCGACGAGGTGGGGCTGCACGGCACGCTCCGGACGCTCACCCCGGACATCCGCGACCTGATGCACCGGCGTCTGCCGCAGATGATCGAGGGCATCGCGCACGCGATGAACGGCGGCGCACGCGTGCGCATCCGGCGCGGGTACTGCGCGGCGGTCAACGACGCGCGGGAGGCCGAGCGCGTGCTTTCCGTGGCCCGCCGCCTGTACGGCGAGGCGAACACGCGGGAGCTGACCGTGTCCAGCATGGGCGCGGAGGACTTCGCGTACTACCTGCTGGAAGCGCCGGGCGCGATGTACCATGTGGGATCGGGCTCCGAGGCGTCGCTGCACAACGGGCACTTTGCCCTGAACGACGACTGCCTGCCCGTGGGCGTGGCCATGCACGCCGCGATGGCGTTTGAATACCTGACGAATAACTAGAAAAGGGAGACACATGATGAAAAAGCTCTTCATCAGCGCGGACATTGAGGGAACCGCCGGCATTGCCCACTGGGACGAGACGGAACACGGCAAAGAGGACTACACGTACTTCCGCGAGCAGATGTCGCGCGAGGTCGCGGCGGCGTGCGAGGGCGCGCTGGAGGCCGGGTACGGGGATATCCTCATCAAAGACGCGCATGACACGGGGCGCAACATCATCCCCACGATGCTGCCGGAGGCGGCGCGCATCCTGCGCGCGTGGGCGAAGCACCCGCTGACCATGATGGCGGGCCTGGACGAGACGTTTGACGGCGCGGTGTTCACGGGCTATCATTCCGGTGCGGAAATGCCCACCAACCCGCTTTCGCACACGATGAACGGTCGCAACAACCACGTGCTGATCAACGGCGAACTGTGCAGCGAACTGATGCTCAACTGCCTGAGCGCGTCCATGCTCGGCGTGCCGGTGTATTGCGTGTGCGGCGACAAGGGGCTGTGCGAATGGATCCAGTCCGTCAACCCGAACATCATGACCGTGCCGGTCAGCGAGGGCATGGGCAACGCGTCCCTGTCCATCCACCCGCATGTCGCTGTAAAGCGCATCCGTGAGACGGTGGCAAAGGCCGTCCAGCAGCCGAAAGCCGATTGCATGTACCCGATGCCGGAGTTTTTCACCGTGGAAATCAACTACAAGCAGCATTTTGACGCCCAGAACGCGAGCTGGTACCCCGGCTGCGAGCGGACCGGCGCGCGCACGGTAAAGTACGAGGCGGCCGACTACATGGACGTGCTGAAGTTCATCTACTGGGTGCTGTGATGAGGGGCGGGTTGCAAAAGCCGCGCGCGCTGGCGTCGGGCCAGACAATCGGTCTGCTCGCGCCGTCCAGCGGTCTGCCGGACACGGAAAAGCTGCCCATCGCGGTCGGTTATCTGGAATCGCTCGGGTACAAGGTGACGGCGGCGGAAAGCTGCCTCGCGCGCTACGGGTATCTGGCCGGGCCGGACGCGCTCCGGGCGGGGGACATCAACCGCTTTTTCGCCGACGACACGGTGGACGCGATCCTCTGCGTGCGCGGTGGGTACGGCGCCAGCCGCATCCTGGGCAGCCTGGACTACGACGTGATCCGCGCGAACCCGAAGGTATTCTCCGGCTACAGCGACATCACGGCGCTGCACAGCGCGTTCCGCGAGAAGGCGAACCTTGTAACCTTCCATGGTCTGATGGCTGTGTCCGACATGGCGCGTGAGGAGAACGACGCGTTCAGTGCCGCGTCCTTCTGGCGCGCGGTGGGTGATCCCGCGCCGATCGGCCCGGTGCTGAACCCGGAGGGGTTCCCGCGCGAAACGCTCGTGCCCGGGCGCGCGAAAGGCCCGCTGATCGGCGGCAACCTGAGCCTGCTCATCAGCTTGATGGGCACGCCCTACGCCTATGACTTTGACGGGGCGATCCTGTTCATGGAGGAGATCGACGAATCGCGCTACGCGGTGGACCGGTATCTGGCCCAACTGAAAAACGCCGGGGTGTTTGACCGGTGCGCCGGCGTGCTGCTGGGCGAGTTTACGGACATCACGACCAGCGACGAGGAACATAGCCTGACCCTGCCGCAGGTTTTTGAGGATCTGCTCGGCGACATCGGGAAGCCCGTGCTGGCCGGCATCCGCTGCGGGCATTGCACGCCGAATCTCACGCTGCCCTTTGGGGTGATGTGCGAGATGGACGCGGAGGAAAAGACGGTGGAGATTGTGGAGGGGGCGGTGGTGTAAACCGCCCTTTTTTGTGTGGGAGTGTTGGGGGATGTAAGGGGCGCTGTGCGCTTCGGCATTGTCGCGCTGTGCCGGGACGCATCTCGCCTCGCTTCATCCCCCACTGCGGGTGCTTGGTTTTGTGCCGGGGGCATCGCCAGCTCGCTTTTTCCGCCACTGGCGACGGCTGCCTCCGGTGTACTGGCGGAGCAGGCTTCCAGCCCTTTGGCCCCGCCAAGGGATTTCATCTCGTAGGATTCCATCATCTGGTGGATAGATTATTGAACAGCGCCGCCAGAAGCCAGCGGGGACAACTGCTGGACGATCACCGCGAATGGTGGCGCGCCCCGCTCTCGCGATTCACGATGCATGCGGTACGTTCGCCTGACTGGCTACCGAACATGCAGCCAATTTTGTACTATTGACATGCATAATACCTCCCGCCGTGAGGTGAAATGATGGGAGTCCAGAGGGATGAAATCCCTTTGGCAGGGCCTGGGACAGCGTCCCAGCGCCTTCTCCTCTTCCTCCACCCCTACTCCGCAATCTCCATCAGTTCCGTCAGCATCAAGAACGTAAGCCCCTGGCCGTACGCCGTCGGTGTCTGCTCAATGGCGCGATAGAACGCCAGGGTATGCCCCATGCCCGTGCCGCCGGAGACGCCCATCACCGTGCCGTCCGGGGCGATTTTGCCGATCACGGCGCGCGCCGCCTTTTCCGCCATGTCGCGGTAGCCCTCGCCCACATACCCCAGCCGCACGCCGCGCAGCACGCCGTAGGCGATGCCGGCCGTCGCCGATGTCTCCTCGTAGGTCTCCTCCACATCCAGCAGCGTCGTGAACAGACCGCTCTCGCGCTGCAGCTTCCACAGCGCCTGCACCTGGTCGCGCAGCGCCGAGAGGACCAGCCGCGCGGCGGCGTCGTGCTCCGGCAGCATGGAGAGCATCTCCGCGCCGGCGGCGGTAAACCAGGCGTTGCCCCGTGCCCAGTGCGCGCCCGCAAAGGCGTGGCGGCAGTCGAACGTCCAGCCGTGCGTCAGCAGACCGGTGCGCGTCTCCTGCAAATACCGGCTATGCAGCAGGAACTGATACTTCGCTTCCTCCACCCAGTCCGTCCGGCCCAGCACCAGCCCGGCTTTGAGCAGGAACAGCGCCGTCATGAACAGCGTGTCGGCCCAAAGCTGCTGATAATGCTTGTTCCACACGGTGATGTGCTGCAGGCCGTCAAACTCCGTGCGCGGCATGGCGTGCATCACCCAGTCGGCCCAGCTCTCGATGGGCGGCAGGTATTCCGGCGCGCGCGTGCGCTCGTACAGGCAGGTGAGCGCCAGCATGGGCGCGACGGTGTTCACATTGCGGTGCGGCGCGGGCCCCGCAAGCTGCCGCGCGTACCACGCCTGAAGGTATTCGAGCACATCGGCCCGGCCGGTCTGGTCGTACGTTTTCCATAAGCCGTACAGGGCGACGCCGGTGGGCCACTCCCAGTTGTCCATGGTCATATGCCCGCGGCTCTCGCCCGCGTCGTGTTCGCGCCGGAGCATGCCGAGCACGCGCTCCGAAAGCGCCTCCAGCTCTCTTTTGTTCCACATGCCGTTTCCTCCTCCAAGGTCGCGCGTGTGGCGGGTCGGGTGCCCTCCGCGCGCCTATGCTTTTGATACATTATATATACCATGAGGCACCGCGCGCAAGGGGCAACGGCGCGTCTTTTGGCCGGGCGGCCGCGCGGAAAGCGCCGTGCCACAGGAAAGCCGGCGGTCTTTGCCCGGCGCAGAGATTTTAGCTTGCATTTTGCGCCGGTATAGTGTATACTATCGTCTGCTCGGGGTTATAGCTCAGTTGGTTAGAGTGCCACGTTGACATCGTGGAGGTCGATGGTTCGAGCCCATTTAACCCCACCATTGCAAAAACCCGCAAGGCTTGCATGGCAAGACTTTCGCGGGTTTTTGCATCTTCTGGCCGCATGACCCGCGCGCCTCTTGCCGCCCCATTAGCACCGCTTTGGAATTCCATTAGAGATGGCCGCCGGGCATTGACACCGGGCCGCCGGGGCATTATGCTCAGAGCATCATCAACCGGAAGGCAGGTGCATTGCATGGTTTCCCCTTTTCGCCCGATCGAGTTGGTCAACACACAGGAGATTCCCGTGGGCGATGTCGAACACGTGTCCATTGAGTATATTTCCGAACGGATTGCGGTATATCAAGCCCCGGGCGACGTGCTGGTGCTCAAAGAGTACCTGAACGCGTCCGACCCGGAACTGCTGGCGCGAATCTCCGTGGAAGGCGGCCACGTGAGCATCCGGCATGGCGAGCGTTCGCCGATGTACAACTTCCTGCGCGGGCATATCGAGCTGTATGTGCCCAAGAGCTACTTCGGGGCGTTTTCAGCCAAGAGCGTCAGCGGCTCCATCGTGGCCGAGGGGCGGTACGTTCTGAGCGAAGTGACGCTGACCTCTACGAGCGGCCGCGTCGCCGTGGATGACATCACGGCCGGCACGGCGGCGTTCTTCACCATCAGCGGCGGCATTGACGTGGGGCGGCTGGAGGCAGTGGCCGACGCGCACACGACCAGCGGCGGCATCCGCATCGGGCACGCCGCGGGCAGCGGGCGGTTCCGCACCGTCTCCGGCGGCGTCACACTGGCGTACCGCGCGGTGACGGGTGACATCCGGGCCGAGAGCACCAGCGGCGGCGTGCGCGTGTCCGTGCCCGCGTCCCTGTCCTTTTCCGTGGACGCGCGCAGCGTCAGCGGCAAGGTGGATATCGCTTTCCCCGGCAGCCTGTCCGGCGGCAAGCACGACCGGCGCGGCACCGTGGGCCCTTCGCCCGCCGCGCATCTGACGCTCCGGACCGTATCCGGGCGGGTTGAGGTGACACCGGAGGCGTGACGGAGCGTGACGAAGGAACACCCAAACAGGCGCGGCTTTTGTAGCCGCGCCTTTTGGATCGACGCGCGCCCGGCGGGTATGCTCAGCACCGCAAGCGATGCCGTGGAGCGGTTTGCATTGCGAAAACGGCCACTTTGCGGTACAATATGCCCCGAAGGCGAGCGCATGGACAGCAGGAAACGGATGAAACCTCCTTCTGGCGCGGATTCGGAAAATCAGCGCCGTTTCCGCTGTATATCGAAGAATTGCCCCGGGCGTTCACGGACGATTTTCTGCTGAATGCGGCGGAAGTGCCCCGGCACACATCCGTGGCTTGTGGAACCTCGCCGCGCATTCCTACGAGGTGATTGGCACGCGGGACGTTCGGGAAACCTACCGTTCCGACCTGCCCGCGTTCCACGCCGCGCAGGACCGCGCGCTGTCGCGGCTGAACCTTTGATGATGGCGGCGCGAATTCGAAGAATCGGGCGCCATAAGGGGATTCCGCCAGGAATCCCTACCTCTTACACGAAAGGCGGAACCTTCGGAATGATTGTCAAACGCGCGCTGCGCGCTATTGGCCGGGTCAGCCCGGGGCGGCTGATCGTGCTGGGGTTTCTGGCGGTGATCTTCATCGGCACGGCAGGGCTGATGCTGCCCATCTCCATCCGGGACGGGCAGACCGTCTCGTTCGTGGACGCGCTGTTCACCTCGACCAGTGCCGTATGCGTGACCGGGCTGATCGTCGTGGATGCGGGCGACACGTTCACCATCTTTGGCCGGACGCTGCTCGCGCTGCTGATCCAAATTGGCGGGCTGGGCGTGTCCTCCGTGGGCGTGGCCGTGATCCTGCTGGCGCGGCGGCGCGTGGGGTTTAAGGAGCGCATGCTCGTGCAGGAGGGGCTGAATCTTGACTCCCTGCAGGGCGTTGTCCGGCTGGTGCGCGCCGTGCTGCTGATGACATTCTCCGTGGAGTTCGTCGGCCTCGTGCTCAGCTTCATCGCGTTTTCGCGGCGGTTTCCCCCGCTTACGGCGCTGGGCTACAGCGCGTTCCACACCGTCGCGGCGTTCAACAACGCGGGCTTTGACATCCTGGGGAACCTGACCAACCTGATTCCCTACCAGCACGACGTGCTGCTGAACCTGACGACGGCAGGGCTCATCATCATGGGCGGCATCGGTTTCCTGGTCGTGCTGGATGTGCTGCACAAGCGGTCGTTTCGGAAGCTCACGCTGCACAGCAAGGTGGTCCTGACCGTGACGGCGTGCCTGCTGGCTGTGGGCACGGTGCTCATCCGCGCGTCGGCGAAAGTGGACTGGCTGGGCGCGTTCTTCCTGAGCGTGTCCGCCCGGACGGCGGGCTTCACGACGTACCCGCTGGGCGAGTTTTCCAGCGCGGGGCTGTTCGTTATCATTATATTGATGTTCATCGGCGCGTCACCCGGTTCCACGGGCGGCGGCATTAAGACGACGACGTTCTTCTCGCTGCTGGTGGCGACGTATTCCATCGCGGCGAGCAAGCACGCCACGGCGTTCAAGCGCCGCATCCCGCGCGACACGCTGTACAAGGCGTTCGTCATCACGACGCTGGCCATTGGCCTGTGCTCCGCGGTGCTGCTGGTAATGCTGATCCTGGAGCCGCACCTGGACATCGAGGCGCTGCTGTTCGAGGTCGTGTCCGCGTTCGGCACGGTGGGGCTTTCCACCGGCATCACGCCGGAGCTGTGCGATGGCAGCAAGCTCGCCATCACGCTGACGATGTTCATTGGGCGGCTTGGACCGCTCACCGTCGCGTCGCTGCTGACGTTCCGGGCGCTGCCGTCGCTCCACTATTCGGAAGAACCGATCCCGATAGGATAAAGGAGATTACCATGCCCAGAGAAAAAGAGAAAAAAGAAGCGTCGTTCGGCGTGATCGGCCTGGGCCGGTTCGGCGCCACGCTGGCGGAGACGCTGGCGAACGCCGGGCGCGACGTGCTGGTGCTGGACAGCAGCGAGGCAAAAATCCGCGAGGCGCGCGCGTACACGGACACCGCGTTCGTGGCGGAAACGCTGGACCGGGAGACGCTGACCCAGGCGGGCATCCAGAACTGCGACGCGGTCATCATCTGCATCGGCGAAAAGATTGACACCAGCATCCTGACGACGCTGACGGTCAAGGAGCTGGGCGTGCCCCGCATCATCGCCAAGGCCATCAGCCGCGACCAGGGCCGCGTGCTGGAGCTGCTGGGCGCGGAGGTGGTGTACCCGGAGTCCGACATGGCCGTCCGGCTGGCAAAGCGCCTCACCACCGCAAACGTGCTGGATTTCCTGTCCATCAGCGCGGACATCGAGATATCGGAGTTGCGGCTGACGGAGCGCATCGCGGGGAAAAGCGTGCTGGAATCCGGCATCCGCAAGAAGTACGGGCTGAACATCATCGCGCTGATCGATACCTATGGCATCACGACCGACATCGGCCCCGACCGGCGGCTTTCCGCCGGGGACGTGGCCATCCTCATTGGCAAAACGGACGACGTGCAACGGTTCGAAGCCTTTTTGTCCGGGGAATAATTCAGTAGGAGGAATAAAACTACGGAAACTATGGAGAACACGAACCTAACGATGGAAAGCACAAACACAATGGAACCCAAAGAGGGCGTCACGTTTGCGGCCGTCCGGGCCAATGCGGCGGTCCGGATCTATATTGAGCGCGCGGACGCGTCCATGAAGTCGATCGGGTACACCGAGCACGGCTTCGCGCATGTCGGGACCGTCGCGGAGACGGCCAAGTACATCCTGGAAACGCTGGGCTACCCGGCGCGGGACATCGAGCTGGTGCAGATCGCCGCGTACCTGCACGACATCGGCAACCTGGTTAACCGGGTGGACCACGCGCAGAGCGGGGCCATCATGGCGTTCCAGATCCTAAACGACATGGGCGCGCCCGCGGAGGATATCGCCGCCATCGTGACCGCCATCGGCAACCACGACGAGGGCACCGCTGTGCCGATTAACCCGATCACCGCCGCGCTGATCCTGGCCGACAAGACGGACGTGCGGCGCAGCCGCGTGCGCAACGACGACCAGGCGGCGTTCGACATCCACGACCGTGTGAACTATTCGGCGAAAAAGTCGCTGGTGAAGATCAACGAGGAGCACTCGCTGATGAAGCTGAAGCTCACCGTTGAGACGCAGTACAGCTCCGTGATGGACTACTTCGAAATCTTTCTGGAGCGGATGATCCTCTGCCGAAAAGCGGCGGAAAAGCTGGGCCTTCTCTTCAAGCTCATCATCAACGAACAGCAGCTCATCTAAAGTATATTTGCCGACGAAAACGCGCTCATGAAACGCCTTCTCACCGGACATACTGATTCCAGAAGCCGTGCGTCCGCGCGGACAAGAATGGAGGATGTATCCCGATGAAGAAGCTTCTTCCGCTAGCCCTTTGCCTTGTGCTGCTCCTGTGCGCCTGCGCGCGCGCGGAGTCGCTCACCGGCAAGGCGAAAGGCTATGGCGGGGACATTACCGTCGCCGTCACGCGCGACGGCGGCAAGATCGTATCCATCAGCTTTGAGGAAGAGAACGAAACCCCGGAGATCGGCGGCAAGGCCCTGGACACCATGGCCCAGGAGATTCTGGCCAAGGGCAGCACGGACGTGGACATCGTGTCCGGCGCGACGATCACGAGCAAGGCGGTCATTGCCGCGGTCAACAACGCGCTGGACCCGGCGAAGTACCCGTATGGCGGAGCCGCGGCGGCCAGCCCGGCGGCGGCCGCGAACGCGGACACGTACCTAGGCTTTGGCATCAGCACGGCTGGCCGCATCGGACCGGGAGAGGACGCCGAAGGCGTCCCGGTGTACAGCATCAACGAGGTATTCGCCTCCGCGCTGTTTGACAAGGAGGGCCGCGTGCTGGGTCTGTACGTGGATCAGCTGGAGGTGGCCACGCCCAACTACGACGGCGCGGGCATGCCGGTCTTCAGCGGCTTCCCAGGGCAGGGCGGCTATAACTGGGACAAGGAGCACAACGGAACCATCGCGGGCAAGACGCCGGATACCGAGGAGAACTACCAGAAGGAAATCGAGGGCTGGAAGACGAAGCGCCAGCGCGGCGACACGTACAAGATGACGAGCGGCACGTGGGCGTCGGAAATGGACACGTACCAGCGGATCTTCGTCGGCAAGACGGTGGCGGAGATCGAAACGTGGGTGAAAACCTACTGCTCCGATACGAACAACAAGCCGCTGGTGGCCGGGAGCGACAAGGCGGAGGACGCCGCGAAGTACGACAAGTTATCTGACGCCGATAAGCAGATGCTGGCCGACGTGACGAGCTCCGCGACGATGAGCCTCAACGACGCGCACGGCAATATCGTCGCCGCGATCCGGAGCGCGTACGACAACCGTGTGCCGGTGGCGGCAACGGCGGAAGCGGCGCCGGGCAAGGCGGCGGCCAGCCCCGCGGCCACGGCGGCAGCGCCCAAGGCGACGGCCGGCGCGACGCCTGCGGCGGAATCGGGCGCGTCGCCCGCGGCATCGGCGGCGGCGGGGAAATAGCAGCAAATAGCGAATTGAAACGAAGCGGAGCCAGCCGGCCCCGCTTTGCTGTATTTTGGCGGTATGCGCGCGGTTGTCCGCCGCCCCGCTTTCTGATAGAATAGGGCATCAGCACACAGGGGGTCAATGCCATGAAAACGCCCGCGACGGCGGCGCTGATTCGAAGAGTCGCGCGCCACAAGAGGATTCCGCGAGGAATCCTTACCTCATCCCGCCGGATCGCGCGCTTTGCCGCGCTCCTGCTTCTCCTGCCCATCGCGCTCGCGCCGGTCCCGACGCGGGCCGAAGCGCCGCGCATCGGCATGACGATCTACAACGGCACGGACGCGTTCATGGGCGGCGTGTTCGCCGACATCCTGGCCGCAGGCGGGGACGCCGTGTCCTTCATGTTCCTGGACAGCGAAAATTCCCAGATCATCCAGAACGGCCAGGTGGAGGAGTTGCTCCAATCGAACGTGGACGCACTGATTATAAACCCCGTGGACCGCATGGCCGTCGTCTACCTCATCCGCATGATCGCGCCCACGGGCGTGCCGGTCGTGTTCGTTAACCGGGAGCCGCTGTATGAGGACCTGATGCTGTATGACAAAGCGTACTATGTCGGCAACAACCCGAAGGGCTCCGGCCAGATGTGCGGGGAATTGATCGCCGAGTACTTCGCCGCCCACCCGGAGGCCGACAAGAACGGCGACGGCGCGATCCAGTACGTGATGCTGAAAGGCGAGCCGGGCCACCAGGACGCGGAACTCCGCACGGTATATTCCGTGCAGGCGCTGGAGGACGCGGGCTTTAAGCTGGAACGGCTGGCTGAGGACACGGCCATGTGGGACCGCACCGCCGCGCAGGACAAGATGGCGGGGTATTTGTCGTCCTTTGGCGACCGGATCGAATGCGTCATCGCCAACAACGACGAGATGGCGCTCGGCGCGATTGAGGCGCTGAAGGCGGCGGGGTACTTCACCGGCAGCCGCACCATCCCCGTGGTGGGCGTGGACGCGACGCGCCAGGCACTGCAGGCGCTGCGCGACCAGACGCTGCTGGGCACGGTGCTCAACGACGCGCAGGGACTCAGCGACGCCGCGCTGACACTCGCGCTGCTACTGGCCGAGGGCAAGGAGGCCAGCGGGGCGGCGTTCCCCTACGCCATCGACCGGGGGCGCTACATCTGGACAGAAAGCCGGAAAATCACGCTTGCGACGCTGGAGGCGCAGGAAGAGGCCGCGCCTTCACCATAAATACCCCTATAAATCAGTGGAAATTTGATAGTTTGTAGGAAGAATTTCAATTCCATCTCATTCCTTTTCCTTCTACAATGATACGCGACGGGATGGGCGGCGACGGCCATACGGCCCCTCTGTGAGCATCCCGCGCTACCCAAGCGTTCATGCCCGATGCCTGCCCCATGGCACGGGCTGAATAGAAAAAGGAGGAAAATTTCATGAAGAAGCTCGTATCCCTCGTTCTCGCGCTGATGATGACGCTGGGTCTGGCGTCGTTCTCCGTGGCGGAAGGCCCCATCCAGGTGGACGTGTTCTTCTACGACTATTCCGACACCTACATCGGCAGCGTGCGCGCGGCGATGGAGGAGCAGCTCAAAGCCGCGAGCGACAAGTTTGCCTACAACTTCTATGACGGCGCTTCCGACCAGGCGAAGCAGCTGCAGGACGTTGAGACCGCGCTGACCCGCGGCACCGACCTGCTGATCGTCAACATCGTGACCACGGGCTCCGACGAAGCGGCGATGAACATCGTGGACGCGGCCAAGGCCAAGGATGTCCCGGTGCTCTTCTTCAACCGCGAGGTTTCCAATGAAGTCGTGGGCAGCTACGAGAAGTGCGCGTTCGTCGGCACCGACGCCGATGAGGCCGGCTACATGCAGGGCCAGATGATCGCCGAATTCCTGCTGGAAGGCGACAACATAACGAAGTACGATTTGAACGGCGACAAGGAAATCGCGTATGTGATGTTCCGTGGCGAGCTGGGCAACGCCGAGGCGTATGGCCGCACGAAGTACTCCGTGACCAAGGCCAACGAGCTGCTGGAGGCCGCCGGCTACAAGCTGGTTCCCTCCGCCGCCAACCAGACGGACAGCACCCAGGAGGACGACGGCATCAGCCCGTACTACCTGTACGGCAACTGGTCGGCGGCCAACGCGAAGAACCTGATGGATACCGCGCTGACCACGTTCGCCCTGGATAACGGCGACATCGAGATCATCATCGCCAACAACGATGACCAGGCGCTGGGCGCGATTGAGTCCATGAACGAGAAGGACTACAACACCGGCGCCGAGGGCGCGAAGATCATCCCGGTGTTCGGCGTGGACGCCACCACCGTGGCACAGGACGCCATCACCAATGGCAAGATGACCGGCACCATCAAGCAGGACGCGGTCGGCATGGCGACAGGCATCCTGTACCTGGCGCAGAACATCCAGGCGGGGAGCGACCTGATGGCCGCGACGGAAGACTTCAACGTGGACGAGGGCGTGGCCAAGATCCGTATCCCCTACGCGATCTTTACCGGCAAGTAAGTCACGGAGGTAGGGATTCCTCGTGGAATCCCTTTATGGCGCCCGATTCTTCGAATCAGCGCCGCCGTCGAGGTAGGGATTTCTGGCGAAATCCCTTTATGGCGCCCGATTCTTCGAATCAGCGCCGCCGTCGACGTACCAACGCACCGGCAAGCGGGCGGTCACAGCGCGTGACCGCCCGCTTCGCGAAAGAGGACGGGGAACAGAAGATTCCTACCATAGAGGGGATGGGCAAATGAGCGAGTACCTGCTGCAGATGCAGGGGATCAACAAGGAGTTCCCGGGCGTGAAGGCGCTGGACGACGTGCAGCTCCGCGTGCGCCCCGGCACCGTGCACTCGCTGATGGGCGAGAACGGCGCGGGCAAATCCACGCTGATGAAGTGCCTGTTCGGCATTTACCAGCGCGACAGCGGCAGCGTTCTGCTGGATGGCGCGGAGGTCTCCTTCCGCTCGCCCCGGCAGGCGCTGGACAACGGCGTGGCCATGGTGCACCAGGAGCTTAACCAGGTGCACACGCGCTCCGTGATGGAGAACATCTGGCTGGGCCGCTTTCCCAAGGACGCGATGGGCGGCGTCAGCCACAAAAAAATGCAGACCATGACCCAGGCGATCTTTGACGACCTGGGCATCCAGGTGGACCCGCGCGAGAAGATCAGCGCGCTGTCCGTCTCGCGCCGCCAGATGGTGGAAATCGCCAAGGCGGTGTCGTTCAAGAGCCAGGTGATCGTCTTTGACGAGCCGACCTCGTCGCTGACCGAGGTCGAGGTGGAACAGCTCTTTGGCATCATACGAAAGCTCCGCGAGCGCGGCTGCGCGATTGTCTATATTTCGCACAAGATGAACGAGATTCTGCGCATCTCCGATGAAGTGACCGTGATGCGCGACGGCAAATGGGTCGCCACGACGCCCGCCCAGGACCTGACGATGGATATCCTGATCCGGCAGATGGTCGGGCGCGAGATCACCAACGTCTACCCGCCCAAGACGAACACGCCGGGCGATGTGATGCTCACGGTCAAGAACCTTTCCGCCCAGTATGTCAACCTGAAAGAGGCGACGTTCACGGCCCGCAGGGGCGAAATACTCGGCTTCGCCGGGCTGATGGGCGCGGGCCGCACGGAGCTATTGGAGACGCTGTTCGGCGTGGCGACGATGCGGGACGGCGAGGTGTTCGTGAATGGCGCGAAGATCCGTAACAAAAATGCCGGGGCCGCCAAGCGCAACGGCTTCGCGCTGCTGACCGAGGAACGGCGGCAGACCGGCATCTTCGGCGTGCTGGACATCACGGCCAATACCACCATCGCGAACCTTCGGAGCTACCTCGCGGGCGGCGTGTACCTGAAGAACCGAGGCATGGCGCGCGACACCCAGGACATGATCCGGCAGCTGAACATCAAGACGCCTTCCGCCAAGACGCGCATCCTGTCCCTTTCGGGCGGCAACCAGCAGAAGGTCATCATCGGCCGGTGGCTGCTCACGAAGCCTGAAATTCTGCTGCTGGACGAGCCGACGCGCGGCATTGACGTCGGTGCGAAGTACGAGATTTACAAGCTGATGATCGAGCTGGCGGAGCAGGGCAAGACCATCCTGATGGTTTCCAGCGAGATGCCGGAACTGCTGGGCGTCTGCGACCGGATCATCGTCATGTCCGGCGGCCGTGTCGCGGGCGAGGTCGATCCCAAGGAAACCACGCAGGAAGACATCATGGCGCTGGCCGCGAAATACGTGTGAGGTGGGAGGCCGTATTATGAAAGCATCTACAAACTGGCTGGTCCGGCGGCGTGACAGCTATCGCGCGCTGAGCGGGCGCGACAAGCGCAGGTTCTGGACGGATTTCCTGCTGAACAACGCGATCTATATCATTTTGCTGCTCCTGGTCATCTACGTGCAGTATTACTCCATCAACGTGATGCACGCGCGGAACAGCTTCCTGTCGTTCGAGTCGATCGTGGACATCCTGAAAAAGTCCGCGGCGGCGCTGTTCCTGGCGCTGGGTGTGGGCGGCATCATTGTGCTGACGGGCACGGACCTGTCGGCGGGCCGCATCATGGGCCTTTCGATGCTGGTGTCCGCGTCGCTGCTGCAAAAGCCCTTTGCCGAATACGCCGCCAAGATGTATCCGGACATGGGGCCGCTGCCCATCGTGCTGGTGATCCTGCTGGTGATGGCGACGAGCGCCCTGATCGGCTCGTTCAACGGCTTTTGCGTGGCAAAGTTCAAGCTGCACCCGTTCATCGTCACGCTGGCGACGCAGCTCATGCTCTACGGCTTCATCCTGATCTACATGACCTGGGGCAAGAACGGCGGCGCGCCCATCGCGGGGCTGACCGAGGGTTACAAAAACATCGTCAAGGGCACGTTTAACATCGGTGGCACGGCCATCCCGTATTACGTGGTGTACGCCGTCATCGCCACGGCGGTGATGTGGTATGTCTGGAACAAGACGACGCTGGGCAAGAACATGTACGCCGTGGGCGCGAACCAGGAGGCCGCGAACGTCTCCGGCGTCAACGTGATGCGCACGATCATCCTCGTGTTCACGATGGCGGGCGCGCTGTACGGCTTCTCCGGCTTTGTGGAGGCCGCGCGCGTGGGTAGCAACAGCGCCACGGCGGGCATGAACGCGGAGCTGGATGCCATCGCCGCGTGCGTTATCGGCGGCGTGTCGTTCAACGGCGGCATGGGCAAGATCTCCGGCATCGTGCTGGGCGTGGTCATGCTGCAGATCATCACGGTGGCGCTGCAGTGGCTGGGCGTGTCCACGAACCTGCAGTACATCATCAAAGGGTTCATCATCCTGGTCGCCGTGGCGATCGACATGCGCAAGTACGTGGCGAAGAAATAGGGTTTGCGCGCGCGTTGATTTGGGGGCTGTCGCGGTTGCGGCAGCCCCTTTGCGGTTTTGGGATGTGTCGCAACCGGCATTCGTGTGGCTTGACGGGCCGCCGATAGCGTAAATGCGCGATAAAATAAACCAGAAAGTCCCTTTCGGCGTCTACTATGTGTAGGTTGTTTGTAACCTCAAGACAAAACGAAGGGAGACACAAAATGAAAAAAGGAATTGCTGCCTGGGGATTGCTTCTGTTGATGCTGACGGTGCCGCTCTTTTGCGCGGGCGCGGAGGAAGGCATCCGATTGGACGGGCTCGCGCCGTTCCTGGCCATCAGCCAGGACGGCCCGATGCGGGTTACGCTGCCCGATGAACCGGCGATTTCGCTGGAAAAGAACTGTGACAGCTATACTATGTCGTGGGAGCCAATTGAGGGCGTGTACGAGTACCGGATCGGTCTGTTCCGCGTCATAAGGACTGCCACAACGGATCGATACGCCGAGCTTGCCGGAGGCTGGATGGGCCGCAACATCGTCAAGGACGGCGATGGCAAGGGCTATGACGTGCCAGAAGTCATCACGGACGCCATTGTGCTGGATGGCGGCGCGACAGAGGTGGATTTCGCGCCGCAGTTGAACGCGCTCCGCGAACGGCCGGTCGGCGGGGGCAGCATCGAAGGGTATTACGTTCTGGTGACAGTGGTCCCGCAGTCAGGAGAGCCTGTGTCGCAGCTTGTGGTGCTGCCGATGGCGTAATCACGCCACAACAAAACCGGGGCTGCCGTACCAACACAATGGCGCGGCAGCCCCGGCCCCGTTCCGTTATTCCGTTTTTTCGCACCCCGCCAGCCGCGCGAACAGGTCCGTAAACAGCGCGTCGCGGTCAATTCGGTACACGTACCGGTACAGCGCGGTATCCCCGCTCCTGGCGTACCGGTGGTCATACTCCGGAATGGGCTTGTGTTCCAGCCGGTCGCGCATGAAGCGGCCTCCGTCGTTCAGCAGCCATGCGACAGCTGTCACGTCCCAGATCACGCGGCTCCACGCCTTGCCCGCCGCGTAGGACTCCGCCTCCGTTACCGTGTTCTGCAATAAGTAGTCGCACAGTGGGTTTTTCCCGGTCAGCCAGTGCGCAAGCTCCGGCCCGGTCGTGCGGAACACATCCACCACGCCGCCGCACGGGAGCTGCACCAGCGGCACGCCATCGCCAAACACGACGCGCGTCGCCGCCACGTCCTGCTTCATGTTGAATTCCTTGGTATCCGGATAGTCCAGCGCGTGCCCGCCCAGCCAGATCAGCACGATGCGCCCGGCGATTTCCGGGTTCATCAGCAGCGCGGAGGCCACGTTCGTGATCGCGCCGATGGCCACGACATACAGCGGGTTTTCGGCGCTATAGTCCATCGCGCGCCGCGCGAGGTCCATCGCCGCGTCCGAAGGCACGGGCGTGCGCTCGTCCGGCAGAAACGCCCGCGACCCGCGCAGCACCGGCAGATCGGTTCTGCCCATCAGACCGAGCACGCGCAGAATTTCGGCATAGCTCTTCTCCATGCCGTCCTCCGGCCCGGACGATTTCTCATTCCAGAACGGCGCGGCGTAGACCGCCCGCACGCGCAGCTTTTCCGGCGCGAGCAGCGCGTACGCCAGCGCGAATTGGTCGTCGATCTCGTTGTACGCGTCCGTGTCCAGCACCATATCCACCGGCCCCGCCGGCCACTCCAGCAGGGCGAGCATATCCCGCTGGGTTTGCATGCCGCGCTGCGTTGTCATGAATGCCTGTAGACCTCCCAGCTCATATAATTGGAGAGCGCCTCCTCCAGCACATCCGCGACGGCGGCCTGCACGATGGCCACGTGGTGCTCGTAGCCGTTCTGCGTCAGGTGGCGCATCAGGCCGTTCAGGTCGTTCACCTCGCACACGGCCACGCCGCCGAACGTGGGCAGCGGGTCCTTTGTGAACGCGCCTTCGCCCAGGTAGCACTTGATCTTGCCGCGCTTATCGTCCGTGCTGATTTTCAGGAATGTCATCGGCCCCGCCTTCACGCGGCCCTTCAGCGCGCCGAAGGATACCTCCGTGCCCAGTGTGGTGGCCAGAATGTCCAGGTTGCCAATCTCCGGCTTGCCGTCAAACGCGCAGGCAGGGTAGTTGGAGCAGTGGACATTGATGCACTTGTTCGGCTCGTTCTTGTAGTTGTTGTTCCAATCCTGGTAGATCGGCGGCACGCCGGACGCCCGAAGCAGCGCCAGCATGGACACCGCGCCCATCACGTCCGTCTCGCACGCGGACGGCAGGCCCTTCATGCCCATCATGGACATGGACAGGCACGCGGCGCAGCCGTAGTTTGCCTCCACGCTGTCCCAGCACATCACGGCGCTGGCGTCGCAGTGGTGCGCGGCCATCCAGTCCTCGATCGCGAGGCACAGCTTGGCCTGGCGGATGACCTTCTCATCGGAAATGCCCGCCGCGATGTTGCCGTACGCGCGAATTTCGGCCACCTTACCTTTGATGCGCTCTTCGTCCGTCAGCGCGGCCACGTCGGCCAGAATTTCGGAAAAGTCCTCCGTCTCCACGGAGATGCCGCTGGCTTGCAGCAGCTTCTCGCTGTAGCGCACGGTGCGGAACGGCTGCACGCGCGCGCCGATCTGCGCGATGCGCGCGGTGCGCATGGCCTTCACCACGGCGCACACGCTGGCGAAGCGGGCCACGTCCGCCGCGAACGCATCCGACTCGATGGCGCACGTGTGCCGCGCCGTCAGCGTGTACTTGATGCCATACTGGTACAGGTTGTTGCACAGCGACAGTTTGCCGCAGAACGCGTCGCGCCGGTTTTCCAATTGCAGCTTGTCGAAGTCGTCGTCGCACGCCTGGATGAGGATCGGGCAGTCGAGCCTTGACAGGCGGATCGCGTCGGCGATGCCGGCCTCCTCGCCAAAGTTCGGCAGGCAGATGATCACGCCGTCAATTTCATCCGTATGCTTGCGGAACAGCGCCGCGCACTTCACGGCCTCGTCATACGTCATCGTCTGGCCCATCTGGGTGTCCTCGGGCGAGAGGGTAACCACTTTGTGCCCCCATTCCGCGAGTTTGCGCAGGAGTTGCTCCCGGGCGGTCAGTACCAGATGATCCGGAAAGAACGAGCGGTTGGAAATCAGTACGCCAAAGGTGGACATGGCATTCGCTCCTTTTTATCTATTCGTATGTGTTTTATACGTATTGCGCGCGCCGCACCGCATCCGCCCACGCGCCGCGCATGGCCTCCCGCGCGTCCTGTGGCATGTGCGGCGTGTACGTCGCCGCGGGCGGCAAGCGGCCCTCGATGCTGTCAAAATCGCGGTAAATGCCCGCCGCGATCCCGGCCATGTACGCCGCGCCGAGCGCCGTGGTGTCCTTCTCGGCGCACACCCGCACGCGGCAGGGCACCAGGTCCGCCTGCAGCTGCATCAGCAGCGCGTTGACCGACCCGCCGCCGTCCGCGTGGAGAATCTCTACGCTGCCGGCGGTATCCTTCGCCATTGCGTCCAGCACATCCGCGTTCTGCTGGGCAATGGATTCCAGCGCCGCGCGGACCACGTGCGCCCTGGTGGTGCCCCGGTTCATGCCGCAGAGCAAGGCCCGCGCGTTGCTGTCAAAGTATGGCGCGCCGAGGCCGGAAAACGCGGGCACGAGCTGCACGCCGTCTGTGCCGGGCACGCTCGCCGCAAGCCCCTCGACCTCGCCGATGTCACGAATCAAGCCCAGTTCGTCCCGCAGCCACACCAGCGTGTCGGCGGAGCAGGTGATGTTGCCCTCCAGCACATAGCACACCTCGCCCCGGAACCCGTACCCGACGGAGCTGGACAGCCCGTTCGCGGAGAACACCGGCGACGCGCCGACATTGCGCATGATGCTGGACCCCGTGCCGTAGCTCGTCTTGACCATGCCGGGGCGATGGCACCCATGCCCGAACAGCGACGCGTGGCTGTCGCCCAGGACGCCCGTAATCGGGATGTCCCGGTACGCGCCGAAATCGCCGTCCGAGTGCAGGATAGCGTCCGGGAGCATGGCCCTGGGGATGCCGAACACGCCCAGCGCCCCGCTGTCCCACGCGAGGGTCCGCAGGTTCATAAGCTGCGTCCGGCTGGCGTTGCTCACGTCCGTGGCGAACACGCGTCCCCCGGTCAGCCGGTA
Source organism: Eubacteriales bacterium (assembly GCA_031550535.1). Lineage (GTDB taxonomy): Bacteria > Bacillota > Clostridia > Christensenellales > Aristaeellaceae > Avichristensenella. The sequence continues at coordinate 29,722 of JAVBOM010000018.1, read as the reverse complement.
GACCAAATAGCTGTCCACCGTGCCCGCGCATAGCTCGCCCGCCTCCGCGCGGCGGCGTAGCGCCGGGTTTTCTTGCAGCACGGCCGCGAGCTTTGCCGCCGAGTAATACGGCGACAGCGCGAGGCCGGTTGTTTGCAATATGGTCTGCCGGTGCGCGGCCAGGCCCTGGCACAGCGTCTCGCCGCGCACATCCTGCCACACTACGGCGGGGCACACGGGCTGCCCGGTCGCGCGGTCCCACAGAACGGTCGTCTCCCGCTGGTTGGCGATGGCGAGCGCGGCGGCGTTTTCCGTGCCGACCTCGTCGATCAGCCGGACGGTATTCCGGTAGATTTCCTCCGCGTCGTGCTCCACGCGGCCGGGCGCGGGGTGGACCTGCCGATGCGGCAGCGACGCCTGCCGGGCAATCCGGCCCTGTTCATCCACCAGCACCGCCTTGGTGCCGGACGTGGACTGATCGATGGATAAAATGTACCGCATGCCCTACCCCCTCACCAGCGCGCGCGCCGCGCCCGCGATGCCCCCCGCGTTCAGCCCGTAGTGGTCGAACACATCCTGGCTCGCGCCGTTGAACAGCGGCTCCACGGGCAAGCCGAGGATGCGCATTTTGGTCGGCTTCCGCTGGCAGAGCACCTCCGCCACCGCGCCGCCGAGGCCACCGGACACGCTGTGCTCCTCGATGGTCACGACCGCGCCGGTCTCCGCCGCCAGCATCACGGTGGATTCGTCCAGGGGCCGGAGCGTATGCATGTCCACAAGTGTGGCGGAAATCCCATCATTCGCCAGAAGCTTTGCGGCCTCCAGCGCGTGGTACACCATCTCGCCGCACGCGATCAGCGCCACATCCCCGCCCTCGCGCAGCACGTTCGCCTTGCCAATTTCGAACGGCGGATTCTCGCCGTACACGTCCGGCACATCGCCGCGCCCCACGCGCACGTAGGTCGGCTCCGCGTAGCTCGCCAGTGCGCGCGTCATTTCGGCGGCCTGGTTCGCGTCGGCGGGCAGGATGACCGTCATGTTCGGGATGGCGCGCATCAGCGCGATGTCCTGCGTGGCATGGTGCGTGGTGCCCAGCGCGCCGTAGCTGACGCCGCCGCTCACCCCGATGACTTTCACGTTCATGTGGGAGTACGCCATATCCACCTTGATCTGCTCGGCCGAGCGCATGGAGAAAAAGCAAGCCGGGCCGCAGACGAACGGCTTCAACCCCGCGTTCGCCAGCCCCGCGCCGATGCCCACGGCGTCCTGCTCCGCGATGCCACACTCCACAAATTGTCCCGGCAGCGCGTCCGCGAACGCGCCCAGCGTGACCGATCCCCGGCTGTCCGTCGCGAGCGCGAAGATGGACCGATCCTCCCGCGCGAGCTCCAGCAGAGTCTCCGTGATGGCCTTTCTTGCCGCTTTCACGCCCAATCCACCCCCTCCACGCCCAGCGCCGCGTAGGCGATCCGTAGCTGTTCCTCATTCGGCACATGGTGGTGCCAGTCCGCGCGGTTCTCCGCGAAGGGCAGGCCCTTGCCTTTGACCGTATGGGCGATCAGCATGCGCGGCTTGCCCGCCGGATGCTCGCCCCGGAAATACGCGAGCAGCGCGGGCATGTCGTGCCCGTCCGCTTCATGCACATCCCAGCCGAACGCGCGCCATTTGTCCGCGAGGTTCCCCAGCGCCATCACGTCCTCGGTGCTCCCGCTGATCTGCAGGCCGTTCCGGTCCACCACCGCGTACAGGTTGTCGAGCTTATGGTGCGCCGCCGCCATCGCGGCCTCCCAGACCGAACCCTCGGCTTGCTCGCCGTCGCCCATCACCACATACGTGCGGTACGCCTGCCCGGTGCGCTTCGCGCCCAGCGCCATGCCCACGCCCACCGGCAGCCCGTGGCCGAGCGCGCCGGTGCATACCTCCACGCCCGGCACCTTGTTCGTCGGGTGGCCGATCAGGCGGCTGCCGGGCGTAGAGAACGTCCGCAGCTCCGCTTTTTCAATGAAACCAAGGTCCGCCAGAATGGCGAGAGACCCCTCCACGCAGTGCCCCTTGCTGAGCAGAAACCGGTCGCGCTCCGGCCAGAGGGGTTCCTTTGGCCGGACGTTCATCACGCCGTAGTACAGGCACGACAGGATGTCCAGGCAGCTCATCGCGCCGCCGGTGTGTCCGGTCCCCGCGCGCGCGATCATTGTCACCGCGTCGGCGCGCCGCGCGTTCGCCAGCGCCGCGATGCGTTTCGCTTCTGTTTGCATACAGTCCCTCCCCAGCTTTCAGGGAAACGCGTTCCCTTTACGATCTTCCAGAGGTAGGGATTTCTGGCGAAATCCCCTTATGGCGCCCGATTCTCCGAATCAGCGCCGCCGTCATAGCAGCCTTTCGCCCACCGCCCCGCCCGGGTGGATCACGGCGAACTGTTCCTTCGTGAACCCCGTCATCTCCATCAGCGCGATGGCGATGGCATCAAACACCGCGATCACGGCGAGCGTGGACGCGGTGGCCAGCATGTTAAACGGGTCCGGCTCGCGCTCCACCTTGATTTCCAGGTAGATGTCCGCGCTCCGCGCGATAGGCCCGTCCAGGTTTTCCGATACGCCGATGAGCAGCGCGCCCTTGGCTTTGCACGCCGTGACCAGCGGGATCAGCTCCGCCGTTTTCCCGCCCTTGGAGAGCAGGATCAGGATATCGTCCCTTTGCAGGATGCCCAGCTCGCCGTGCACCGCGTCCGAAGGCGTGAGAAACAGCGCGGGCCGCTCCACACAGCAGAGCGTGTGCGCGATTTTCTTCGCCGCCGCGCCGGATGTGCCGCAGCCGGACAGAATCACCTTGCCCCGGCATTCGGCGATGGCGGCCGCGACCCGGCGCGCCTGTGCCATGTCGAGCGCCGCGCTTTGCGCCTCGATCGCGAGGGCCTCCTCGGCCAGCGTTCGGGCGATGGCGGCACGAAACGCCTCTTCTCGCATGGGAACCCCCCTTTTTCGCGGCGCTGATTTGGAAAGCAGGGCGCCATTGCCACCATTATACAGTATTTATTTCCCCTTGACAACGGCGTTAGACAGCTGTATAATTTTTATATCGACAATTGTCGATATAAAGGAGGCCACGCACGATGCAACGACTTCCGGACGCTGAGTTCGATGTCATGAAAGCCGTCTGGAGCCTGAACCCGCCCTTCACGGCGAGCCAGGCGCTCTCCGCCCTGGACGGCGAGAGGGAATGGAGGGTGCAGACTGTCATCACGCTGCTTGGCAGGCTGGTGGAGCGCGGCTTCCTGCGGACGGAAAAACACGGCAAGGACCGCATCTACGTGCCCAGCGTTTCGAAGGAGGTGTACCTCGCGTTCGAAACCGGCAACTTTATCCGCCAATACCACAGCAATTCGTTCACCAGTCTGGTCAGCGCGCTGCACAGCGGCAGCGCCATCAGCGACGAGGACGCGTCCGTGCTGCTGCGCTGGCTGCAGGAAAGGGATGGTTAATGATCCGATGGAGGACGCAAAAAAAGGAGGCTGCCGCGCGGCCGACCATGCCGGCGCGACAGCCCCCCTAATGCCGGGGTGCGCAATGGACGCAACTGTGGCCAGTGCGACAATACCAGGGCGCGGGATCAACCGAAGGGCGAGCGCGACAATGCCAGGCAGCCAGCGCGACAATACCGAGGTGCTTTCGCCAGAAATCCCTACCTCTTCTATCGGGCAATGCGCTTCCACGCGCGCCTTGCCAAAAGCGTGGCAGCGCCGCCGATGACCGCATAGGCTGCCAGGAATCCCACCATGGTCGCTGGCCGAAATAGCGGATAAGGGCTGACCGGATAGCCGGAGAGGAAGCACACAAGCAGCGACGCCGGCATGAACGCCAACAGCCAGATGATCAGCGTGATGAGCCATTTCTTTGCGGGGTCACCCGGAAACGTCAGCCGCCCGACCAGCAACAGCCCCAATCCCACCACTTGCACCATCATGCCGCCCGCGATGTCCGTCGCCGTCTGGTTTTCATGCCAGCCAGATATGGATACGATCAGACCGATCGCGACAAGCATCAGCGCCATCGACGAAAATATTGCGCCCGGTTTGAACGGGTTCTTGGTTTCGACCCGCTTGTCCTCGATGCCCTTCAGCAGATAGTCCGTCGAAACGCCGAACAACTCGCTCATCGCCACCACTTTTTCCAGCTCCGGCGTGGACTGCCCGCTTTCCCATTTGGATACCGCTTGGCGCGATATGTTGAGTGCCTCCGCAAGCTGCTCCTGCGACCACCCCTTTTGCCTTCGCAGCTCCGAAATCCGGTCGGCCAGGTTCATTGCAACATCCCCTTTCGCCGTCATCCTATCATTTCAGCCGGTTGCGTTCCAGCATGCCCGGCTGGAATCTTGTCAACCGGCGGTTGCGTCGGGCGATTTGACAGCGTTTTGCAACAGTATACCATGAACCGGCCAGGGCGCTTTCGGCTTTGCGCGAAATATGGTAGAATAGGGAAGAGATTTCTGGCGAAATCCCTTATGGCGGCCGATTGTTCCAATTAGCGTCGCCGTCAAAGACAAGGATTTTTTAGGAGCCAAACACACCCGAGAAAGGCGGAACACAATGCGCCAGAGAAACCCCATCCGGCGGACGCTGCTGGTGGAAGTCGCCGTCAAAATTGTCGACCTGCTCGGCCTGTTCACGGCGATGTTCCTGTCGGAACTGCTGGTGCACAACATTCTCTTTGGCGGCGCCATGTACATCGCCGGGGAAGTGTGGGTGCTGTACGTGCGCATCTACAACCAGAAAAACCTGCGCCGCCTGCCCATGTTCGTCCGCGTGCGCGGCCTGCTGATCTTCGTGCTGGCCGCCGTGCTGACCGTGGCGCTTGTGCTGGTGTTTCCGTACCTGCAATCCAGCCTCACCAGCCTTGTGCTGGTGGTGCTGATCTTCGGCTTCCTCGCGCAGCAGCTTATCACGGACACGGCGGCCCGGCGGATTCCGACGGACAGGCCGGTGCGGCGGGCGCTCATTCTGGCCGGATGTCACGCTGTCTTTTTGGCCGGATACGTCCTCGTGTTCATCCTGAATCAGCGAATGCTGGGCTATCCCGTGCCGCCGGAGATCGGCACGGCGTATGCAGCCGCCTTTGCCATCAGCGCGCTGCAGTACGTGTGCCAACTGTTTCAGGCGCCCGCGGAGCCGGAGGAGCCGCCGCGCGCGGACGGGGAGCAGAGCGAGGACGCGCGGCTTGGTGTGCGCGCGTACCGGCTGTACAACCGCATGGCCGTGAACACCCTGGTCGCCATCAACCTGAGCATCACCGCGTTCATCTGCTACATGCGCTTCATGCCGTACACGGGCTTCATGGGAAGCGTCCTGATGCTGTGCGTCTGGCTCGCGTTCCTCACCCTGGTGACGGTGCTCGGCTTCGCGCTGCTCGTGCGGCGGTTTCTGCCCCGGTATGACCGGTACGCCATCTTCTTCATGGGCTTGGTGCTATGGGCCGCCGCCATGTTCCGCATGCTGTCGGCGAACTGGCAGGGCTCGGCGCTCGGCAGCCTGATAAACGCCGCGCTGATGGGCATGAGCCTGGCGTGCATGCTGTCCATCCTGCTGGCGCAGAGCTACCAGATGCAGGCGGTGATCGAGCTGGGCCTGGGCGAGGTGGACCGGGGCGCGTACGCGCGCAATACCCGCGTCATGATCGAATGGTCGATGCTCACGTCCTACCTGCTGCTGCTGTTCATGCTCGCCATCGCGACATTCATCGCCGACGGTAAGTTCGACCAACTCCGGACAATCCAGGGCCTTGAATACGCGCTGCGCGTGCTGATGCTGGTGCTGCCGATGGGGTTCGCGCTGATCGCGCTGGTGTACACGCTCCTGCAGCCGCTGGACAAGCAGTATGCGGAAAAGCTGCACAAATACAGCCAGCAAAAGGCCAGCGGGGAGGAAAACCCGCCGCTGGAAAACCGGCTGAGGAAGGTGCTGGCGGGCAATACCCCGCGCAGGCTGGCCATTATCCTGCTACGCCCGCTACTGCGCCCTTTCTTCCCGTGCCGGACCGCCGGACGCGAAAACGTGCGCGCGGGGGAAGGGCCGATGGTGTTCCTCGCGAACCATCTGGAGATCTACGGCCCCGTAGTGGCCGTGCTGCATGCCCCGTTCCCGTTCCGGCCCTGGGTGATTGAGGGCATGCTGAACCCAGAGCATATTGTGGAGCAGATGCGGCAGGGTGCGGAGAAGCTGTTCCCGTTCCTGCCGGAGACATGGCGGCTCGGCCTGTTGCGCTGTGTCGCGCCGGTGCTGCTGTGGGTGCTGCGCTCCACGGACCCCATCCCCGTGCACCGGGATTCGTTGCGCGACACCATCCGCACCATCGAGGCGTCCGTGGACGCCATGGCCTATGACGACAACATCCTGATCTTCCCGGAGAGCGAGTATAAGGCCGAGGGCGTGGGCGCGCTGTTCGCCGGGTTTGTGCAGCTTGGCCGCAGCTACTACCGCCGCACGGGCCGCCGCGCGACGTTCTACCCCGTGTACATCAACAAAAAAGCGCGGCGCATGACATTCGGCGAGGGCATCGCCTTTGACCCGGAGAGGGCGACCGGCGCGGAGCGTGACCGGCTGGTTATGTATTTACAGGATGCCATGCAGGCGATGGCGGACGCGTCGGAGGGGGACGGGAAGGCGCGGCGCGGGAAGAGCGAAGGGGGGACGGCCGCGCAGTAAGCCGGGGTACGGTGTATATTGTTGATCGAATTAGACTTTTTTCCGCAACCTTGAGCGAACATCGTTAAAAAGCTCAAAACCCATTTCAACGCTTGGTGCTGTCCAGGTGGCTTTTTGGTCTGCGAAGTGGCCTTTCCATGAAAAGTCCGATTGGGTATCAAAAACGTACCCATCGCACAACTCAAGCGAAAAAGCAAACGGTTCCGCGATTTGGACAATTTCCGCCTTTTCCGCGCCCTTAAGGGCCTTCATTACGCCATCGTATATGATCGGATACGTTTCCTCAGGGGAAGGTTCCCAGCCAGTCGCTTTACACTTGACCGGAATCGCGACAATTTGATCGGACAGTTCCAGCGCCTCTTGCATAGAAGCCTGGCATCCAATGTTTGCCAGAAAGGGTGTGTCAGAAAAATTCAGTACCGCGGTTCCAATTTCCGCTATGTGCAGACCGTTTATCAAAAAGTTTCGTATGGGCGGGGATTGAATGGTGTGGGGGAAATACGCGTCCTTTGCGCCAAAGCGCGCGTGCTGCCCGCATGTAATCAGGCCGAACGGGCGTTGCGACGCCTGCCCCCGTATCCTTCTCCAATCAAAGCATCGGCTCGGCACGTCGAACACACGGACGTTTTTCGGAAGCCGTTCCAAGACAATGTTGTGTTCTGGATTGCCGGCGAAATGCGCGTCATACAGCAGGATGTCATCGATCCCGAAATCCACCGCGGCATTGCATACGGCAAGCGCATCCGAGGTAATGCAGTCCCGTCCGTGCTTTCGCCATGCCTCTTGTCCATTCTGGCACCAGCCGGCATTCCTGTCAAAAATGCCGGAAGCGCCTTCCATGTCCGCGATGAGTATCAACTGTTTCATTGCGTTCACCGCCTACAGCGAACTACCGATCTACTCAAGCGAAACAGACAAGCGGAGGGCCGCGCATCAGCGCCCCTCCGCCAACCCTATTCGCTTGTCACCACGTGTTCCAACGCCGTGATTTCCGCCAACGCCGACGCCTTCGCTTTCAAAAACCCCGGCACGAGCGGGTACTGATCCAATTGATCCAGCGGCAGCCAGTGCAGCGTTTCCTTCGCACCCTGGTCCGAAAGGCTGCCCTCGGGAATCCGCAGGTCCGGGCGGTCCTGCATCCGGTAGAAGAACACGACCTCGTGATGTCGCTCAAAGTAGGGATTTCGCAAGGAATCCCTTCGTGGCGCCCGATTCTTCGAATCAGCGCCGCCGTCGCCGGGCGCGCTGTACATGCGCTCTTGGATGAACACAAGCGACCGCGCTTCCAGCGCAAAACCCGTTTCCTCCCGCACCTCGCGGATGGCCGCCGCTTCCGATGTCTCGCCCGGCTCAATCCCGCCGCCCACCACGTAATAGCACGGGTGGTCCACATGCTTGGCCACGAGCAGCTTGCCGTCCCGGATGATCAGCGCCGCGGCCCGAAGCGAAATGCCCTTCGTCATCGCGTTATGCTTCCTTCAGCAGTTCCATGAACTGCGTGCCCGAAATGGTCTCCTTCTCAATCAGGAACTTGGCGATGCGGGTCAGCGCCTCGCGGTTCTCGGCCAGCAATTTGCTTGCCTTTTCGTGGCATTCCTTGATGATGACCTTGACCTCCTGGTCGATCTGCGCGCCGGTCGCCTCCGAGCACGTGGGCACCATGCGGCCGTCCAGGTACTGGCTCTGCAGGCTTTCCAGCCCCATCATGTCAAACGTCTCGGACATGCCGTACTGCGTCACCATGCTGCGGGCGAGCTTCGTCGCGCGCTCGATGTCGTTGGACGCGCCGGTGCTGGCCTCGCCAAAGACGAGTTCCTCGGCGGCGCGGCCGCTGAGCAGCGCGGTAATCTGCGCGAGCAGCTCGCTCCGGGTCAGCAGGTAGCGTTCCTCCTCCGGCATCTGCATCGTGTAGCCGAGAGACCCCATCGTGCGCGGCACAATGGTGATCTTCTGCACGGGCTGGCTGTCCTTTTGCAGCGCGCTGGCCAGCGCGTGGCCCACCTCGTGGTACGCGACCATCTCCCGCTCCTTGGTGTTCATGATGCGGTCCTTCTTTTCCTTGCCCGCGATCACGACCTCCACGGCCTCCATGAGGTCCTCTTGGCAGACCTCCTCGCGGTCCATGCGCACGGCGCGCAGCGCGCCCTCGTTGATCATGTTCGCCAGGTCCGCGCCGGTCGCGCCGCTGGTCGCCAGCGCGATTTCCTTCAGGTTCACGTCGGGGCCCATCTTGACCTTGGCGGCGTGCACGATGAGGATCGCCTCGCGGCCGGGCAAGTCGGGCTTTTCGACGATGATCTGCCGATCGAACCGGCCGGGGCGCAGCAGTGCCTTGTCCAGCACCTCCGGGCGGTTGGTGGCCGCCAGCACCACGATGCCCTTGCTGGAGTCAAAGCCGTCCATCTCCGCCAGGAGCTGGTTCAGCGTCTGTTCGCGCTCGTCGTTGGAGCCGGCCATCTGGTTGTCGCGGCTCTTGCCGATGGCGTCGATCTCGTCGATGAAGATGATGCACGGCGCTTGCTTGTTCGCCTGCTCAAACAGGTCGCGCACGCGGCTCGCGCCGACGCCGACGAACATCTCCACGAACTCGGAGCCTGACAGCGAGAAGAACGGCACCTTGGCCTCGCCCGCAACAGCCTTGGCCAGCATTGTTTTGCCGGTGCCCGGCGGGCCGACCAGCAGCGCGCCCTTGGGCTGCTTCGCGCCGATCTTCTGATATTTCTCCGGCTCGTGTAGGAAGTCCACGATCTCCATGAGGCTTTCCTTCGCCTCGTCCTCGCCCGCCACATCCTTAAAGGAGATACCGGTCGCCTTTTCCACGTTGTATAGCTTGGCCTTGGATTTTCCGACGTTCATCATGCCGCCAAGCCCGCCGCCCCCGCCCATGCGCTTGGACATCGTGCGGCTGAGCAGGTAGAACAGGCCGTACATCAGCAGGATCGGCATGACCCACGTGGCGATGAATTCGATGATGGGGTTCGTCTGATTGATCGGCTTGTAGAAGCCGACGCCGTTGTCCAGCAGAAGCTGGGTCAGGTTCGGGTCGTCCACCAGGCCCGCGTAGTACACGCTGGTCAGTTGCCGCTGCGTCTGCTGCGCCTCGTACTGAATCTGGCGCGGGCTTTCCGTCACGGACGGGTCGGTGGCGGCCTCCTCGATGCCCAGGATCTTCTTGACTTCCTCGGCGTTCGCGTCCTCCTTCAGCATCAGCAGCAGTTGATCTTCCTCGATCTGCACCTTGTCTACACTGCCGCTCTCCACCAGCCGGACAAATTGATTGTACTCGATCTGCACCTTGCTATTGGAGGAAAACAGCGCCGTCAACAGGTTCAGGGCGAACGTCACCGCAAAGAATATCGCCACCCACGACAGCGGGTTCCGTTGCTTGCCCCCCGTGGGCGTTCCGCCGCCGCGTCCGGGCTGTCCCTGGTTTCCGTTCCTTTGCATGCCGCCCCCGCCGTCCATGTTCAGCGGCTTTTGCTCGTGATTGTCCCCCGCAGGACCGGGCACATGGGGTTCGCTCATACGCGCTCTCCTTTCAGCTTTTGTGTATGTTTATTCAGGTTAGTGAAGGTCGGTCCTGTTGGTCCAGTACATCGGAGAGCCGTTCCAGCATCCCGGTCAGCGCGCGCGCGTTTTCCTCCCCGTATGCGTCAATGATGCGCCCCACGCCCACAAGGCATAGCCGCTCGGCGTGGGCGACGGTTTCGCGCCCCTCGTCCGTCAGCGTGATGATGAGCTTGCGGCGGTTTTGGGGATTGAAATCCCGCTGCACCAGACCCCGCTTCTCCATCGCGCTGAGCATCTGGGAGACAGCCGCCTTGGACGCCCGATACTCGTCCGTCAGGTCGTGCGCAAACACGTTGCAATCTGATTCGATGCTGTTCCCCGCGAGGCGGCGCAGCGCGCTCAGCTCCAGGAGCGACAAATCCATCTCGCCGGACAGCAGCGCGCCCGCCTTTCGCAGCCGCAGCAACGCCTCCGTCAGCCTGATAATCAATTCGCCGTCCATCGCCGTAAGCCTCCATTACTCAACGAAAATCGCCAAATATGTGCTCCGCGAACTTCTTTGCCCGCGTGATGTTTGAGAACAGCAGGATGTCGTTCACACCCTGGGCGAAGAACATCACGGACACGAGCGCCGAGCATACCGCCGCGGACATCACTGGGGAGAACAGCAGCAGGACACCCAGCAGCATCTCCAGGATGCCCAGCGCCAGCATCCAGCCCCAGCCCTCGACCTCCGCGCTTTTCAGTTCAAAGGATCCGACCGAGCGCGTGATGCCCGATGACAGCACCCAGATGCCGAACACGAACGGGATGGCGACGGCCAGCGCCTCGTATCCATGCCCGATCAGCAGCCACAGCCCCAGCAGCGCGGACAGAATGCCGCCCACCAGCATCCAGCCGGAGCGGAAACGCCCCTTGCCCGCGCAGAACACGACAATTTCCAGCACACCCGACAGCAGCATCGCCAGGCTGATGACCACCGCGAGGCTCATCAGCCCGCTCCACGGCGTAAACATCGTCCAAATGCCGACACCCACAAGCAGCACGCCCGCAAGCAACAGCAGCCAACGCAAGGTTTTCATCCACTTCATGACAACTCATCCTCCTGTAATCGAACTGTTCAACAATAAACAGTGTATATCAAAAACAAAGAAAGTCAAGAAGAAAAGCTGGGGAATTTTGTAAACAATCCGTTACGAAAACCGCGCCCCGCTGGCCGCGGCACCAAAACAAAGCAAAACACGGGCGGCCTGGCATGCGCGCCCGTGTTTCGCCGTCGGCGCCGATTTGAAAAATCGGGCGCCATGAGGGGATTTCGCTAGAAATCCCTACCTATGGTTTTTGAGAGAGGAGATTTCCACGAAGATGGTATGCAACCGCAGCCTAACACATCAGCCGGCCCCGGGCACCCGCCCGCCCGGCATGCGCCTCGTCATTTCAGGAAGGCGACCGCCGCGCCCGTCAGCAACGCCAACAGCGGGGAAACGCCGATCAGCACGGCATACACCTTCATTTTCTTGCGAGGACCCTGTTCCACAGGTTCGGCACACGTAGCTTCCACGTAAACTTTCATCCTGATCCACGACCTTTCCGCGTATCCGCTGTGTTTTCATTGTGATGGCGGCGCTGATGGGAACAATCGGCCGCCATAAAGGGATTTCACAGGAAATCCCCACCTTTCCTAACATGTTTCTTACAATTATTAGACGCCAGAGAGACGCGATTGGTTTGCCCGCCGGGAAATTTTCCTTGGAAATTTATCATTTTGACGTCGATTGCGCTACTCGCCGATATACATCAATTCAAACAGGCCGACCGAGAGCCCGACCCGGAGCATGGCCGTGTTTCCGCCCGCGCGCCGGAACAGCACTTCCAGCACCGGTTCCAGGAATTCCTCCAGGTATTGGACGGTGATCTCCTCGGGGACCGCCTGCATGTCCGGCAGAAACCGCGCGTCGTTTAGCAGTGCCTGGATCGCGATTTCGATGATGTCCGCCGGGTCGCGGCCGTCCAGCGCGATTTCGACCAACTCCGCCGCGTCAATGCCACTCGGCAGTATGTTCGCCCGTGCGGACAGGGGCAGCAGCGCGCACAGCACGGCAAGGGTCACAATGCGCATGAACGGTCGTGTCATGTTCAGTTCCTCCCGAAAATTACGATAACGGAGCAATAGTATGACGCGGAAAAGGCGCGAAAGGTTTGGTTTTCGCGCCCTTTTTGGGAAAAATCTTCCGAAGATGGACAGAAGGCGTTACTCCGACAGCAGATATACCGGTTCAAACAGCGCGATGGACAGCCCCACGCGATACGCTCCACACCCCGCACCCGGGCGGGAGAACCGCACCTCCAGCACAGGTTCCTGCCAGTCGACCGGATAGCGCACCTTCAGCGACCAGGTGAACAAGGTAGGGATTCCTTGCGGAAGCCCCTCGGTATTGTCGCGCTGTCCCTTCGGGCCATCGTTCTGTACCTCGGCGCACCTACGGGTCGCTGCATCCGCCACTGGCGGCGCTTCCCTTCGGTGCCCCTCATGGCGCCCGGTTTCATCAACCCGCGCCGCCTCGGCGGACATGGGTTCCCCCGTGCTTGTCCGCGCGGTGAGCGCGTCCCAGGCGATCCGCGCGATGTCCAGAGGGTCGCGGCCATCCAGCGCGATATCGACCAACTCTTCCGGTCCAATGCCGCGCGGCGCGTATTCACCAAGCCCGCTGGGCGGTATAAGGGCGCACGCGAAGCAAAGCATCATACAGAAAAAGACCCTGCAAGCTCTGGGCATATCGGTTCCTCCCGCAGTGTACTTCTACTACTTATTACAGCCCGCCGGAGAAAATGTTACGCGGGAAGAAAAACACCGCGGGGGCGGAATTTCTTCGGCGGCGCCGCGAGACCCAGTTGATTTCCCGCAGCCTCTGGTGTACCATAGAAAACGATTTAGTTGATGGAAACACCGGGTACGGAGAAGCAGAAACACAAAGGAGGACGAGCGGATGAAGATCGCAAAAAGGATTTCGCTGGTGGCGCTTTCCGCAATCATGCTCATGGTGTCCTTGGGCCTTGCGGAAGGGATGACGGCCGTGGACCGGATTGACCAGGCGCGCCGGTACATGGAAGCGGGGCAGGTGGACGATGCCCTGTTCGCGCTGGATTTCGCGGAGCGGATGGACCCGGAGTCGCCGCTCCTGTTTGACGCGCGCCTGGACGTGCTGACGGCGGCGGAGCGGTACCCCGAGGTTCTCGCGGCGGTGGAGGAGGCGCTGGCCACGTCCCCGGCGGACGTCGGCCTGTACATCCGCAAGGCGCGCACGCAATGGCTGATGGGCGACACGGACGCCGCCCATGCGGCGCTGCGCCGGGGTATGGTCGCGGCGGGCAGCGACGAGGCGTTCGCCGCCCAATATGCCGAGGATGCGCGGGAACTGATCTGGGCCGTCGCGGACGCCCTGGTGTCCTCGCGCGACTACGAGGGCGCGAAACGGCTGTACGCGCTGCGCCTGCCGGACGAGGGCGAGAGCGCGATGTACGGAAAACTGTTGTGGAAGCTGTCCGAGGCGAGCGCGCCGGTTGACCTGCACCCCGGCATCACGGACGAGGAGTTTGACCGCGCGCTGGCGGAGGACCGTTTGGCGCTGGTGCCCACAAAAGATGAGATGGTCATCCGATACGACCAGGCGGCGGCGGAAGCCGAGCGCCTGAACGCCGCGCTGGCGGTGTATGGCGATGAAGATTCTATGATGGACATGCCTTCAGAAACGCCGGCGCGAACCGTGGAAAGGCAGCCGGTTCATACAATGTACGGCGATATGGGACTGAACCTTCTCTCCCTGTCGCCGAACAGCGATAAGGTTCTGATGGCCGTGGGCGGCATGGCGATGGTCTACGATTTTGAAAACCAACAGATGAAGCTCATCGCGCCCGATGCGGGGATCGACCAGGATCAATACGACGTTTGGCTGCACAAGCTTCTGACGGAGGTGGAAGAACGTGGCGTCGTCTGGTCGCAGGACGGACGGTATGTCGCGATGTGTTACCCGAGCCGGATATTCACACAGATGCAGTTCGGCTGCAACATGCTGCTGATCGACACGGAGGCCGGCACCGTACGCATCGTGATGGAAGATCTGCCGATCAAGGTCGTCCCTGTAAAGCTAACCTTGCCGTTTATCGGCGCGCCGGTACGCGCGGTGTTTGACCCGGTAGAGCCGATCCTGTACATTGAGGCATTTTTCGCGGACGACGGCACGAATCGGGAGAGCGTGCTATACGCGTATGATTGCGAGACGGGCGAGCGGCGGAAAATCGCAAGCGCCGATTACCTGTCGACAAGCAGCGACCCGCATATGTGGGTAACGGCGCGCGGCATTGTGCGCACGTATCATCATAACAATCTGGACGACGGATACGGGCTGATGTTCAGCACGCTGGACGGCGAAGAAATCCGCTTCCCCGCGCCCATCACGGAGGAGTACGCGAAACAGCAGCGGACACAGCAGTTGATTGACCTGAAGGGAGGACGCGGTCTGCTTCTGTCCCAGTGGTCCGATCTGGCGATTGTGGCCAAAGGGTCGCTGATCCCGTTTCTGGTGGATGACCTGTCCGAGAAGGATTTTGAGCGAGGCGTCGCCATTGCCCCATACACGCTGCCGGAGGAAAGGCTCGTGACGTACAGCCTGGAGGAAGCGGCGGCGCTTGACCAGGAGGGCGGTCTGCGCATGCGCATCCTGCGTGATGAGCTGCACATTCCATACAACGCCGCCCTGTCCCCGGACGGGCGATACATGATCCTGGCGGTAAAAGACGTTCGCGGCGAGAGCTTCCTGTACATTCACGATTTTGAGAACGGTGTAACCGGCAAACTCGATGTTTCCTCCCTGGAAGAAAACGGCAGGGTGCCGATTGCCTATACATCGCCGAACAACAGGTCTCCTCGCGGGCTGAGGTGGCTGAACAACAACCGGCTGTTGGTGGGCATCGGCAGCGGCAGCACATACGGGGTGTATGAACTGGCGGTCAACCCGTAAAAAATGGTGAAAAATTTCCCTTGCCAAACGCCCGCATCGTGTGTATAATAACGTTCCTTTTGTTGTCATATCCACACGATGCGAAGGAGGGCGAAAATGGAAAGAGGCACCATCCAAATCACCGGCGCGCGGGAGAATAACCTCAAAAATGTGAGCCTTGTGATCCCCAAGGGCAAGCTGATCGTGTTCACGGGCGTGTCCGGGTCGGGCAAATCCTCCGTGGTGTTTGACACGCTCGCGCAGGAGGCGGGGCGGCAGCTCAACGAGACATTTTCCAACTTCGCGCGGCTGTTTTTGCCCCGCTACGGGCAGCCGGACGCCGATGCCATCGAGAACCTTTCCACGGCCATCGTGGTGGACCAGAAGCGCCTGGGCGGCACCGCGCGCTCCACGCTGGGCACGATCACGGACATCAGCTCGCTCCTGCGGCTCCTCTTCTCGCGCTTTGGCGACCCGCACATCGGGTTTGGCAACAGCTATTCCTTCAACGACCCGGCGGGCATGTGCAAGGAATGCGAGGGCATCGGCAAAATCATCGCGCTAAACCTGGACGCGGCGCTTGACCTGGACAAATCCCTGAACGAAGGCGCGATCCTGCTGCCGGGGTACACGGTCGGATCGTGGCTGTGGAAAAGCTACGCGTCGCACGGCTTCTTTGACAACGACAAAAAGCTGCGCGACTATACGCCCGAGGAGTTCGACAAGCTCCTCTACGCCAAGGCCGAGAAGGTGACCATGGCCTACATGGACGGCGAGATGAACACAAAATACGAGGGCCTGGCGGAGAAGTTCCTCCGCACGAACATCCGCACAGACCGGGAGAAGTCCGAGAAGGGGCAGAAGAAGCTGGATCGCTTCACGGCGCTGCGCGATTGCCCCGTCTGCCAGGGAAAGCGGTTGAGCGAGACGGCGCTCGCCTCCAAGATCCTGGGCCATTCCATCCACGACATGGGCGAAATGCAGCCGGAGGATCTGATCCGGACGCTGCGCGCGTTCACGGACGCGCGCGCCCTGCCGATCATCGACAGCCTTTGCGGCCGGCTGCAAAACCTGATCGACATCGGGCTGGACTACATCCATCTGAACCGCGAGACCGCGTCGCTCTCCGGCGGCGAGTCCCAACGCGTGAAGATGATCAAGCACCTGTCCAGCAGCCTGAACGACGTGATGTACATCTTTGACGAGCCGAGCATTGGCCTGCACGCGCGGGATGTGCACCGGCTGAACGAATTGTTGCTGCGCCTGCGCGACAGGGGCAACACCGTGATCGTGGTCGAGCACGACCCGGACGTGATCCGCGTGGCCGACCATGTGATCGACATGGGGCCGCGCGCGGGCGCGGCGGGCGGGCAGGTTGTGTACGAGGGATCGTTTGAGGGCCTCACGCGCGCTGACACGCTGACCGGGCAGTTCCTCAGCCAGACCATGCCCATCAACGAGAATCCCCGGCCCGCCGGCGTGTTCATCGAGTCCGCGCCGAGCACGCTGCACAACCTGCGGGGCGCGCGGCTGCGTGTACCCGTGGGGCTGTTCACGGTGGTGACCGGCGTCGCGGGGTCGGGCAAGAGCACGCTGGTGAACGACGTGTTCGCCGCCCAGCACCCGGACGCTGTGCGCATCGACCAAAACCCCGTGGCCGCGAACATCCGCTCCAACCCCGCTACGTTCACCGGCGCGATGGATCGCATCCGGCAGTGCTTCGCGGGCGCGAACGGCGTCAGCGCCGGGCTGTTCAGCTACAACGCCGAGGGCGCGTGCGAGAACTGCAAGGGCATCGGCACGGTGGAGATCAACTTGTCGTTCATGGACGTGATGGAGTCCACGTGCGAGGTGTGCGGCGGGACGCGCTACAAGGCGGAGGTACTGGCCTATCCCTACAAAGGAAAGAGCATCGTCGAGGTAATGGGCATGACCGTCGCCGAGGCCGCGGACTTTTTTGACGATCAGGAGATCAAGAAGAAGCTGCGCGGCGTACATGAGGTGGGCCTGGGCTACATGACGCTCGGCCAGCCGCTGAACACGCTTTCCGGCGGCGAGTGCCAGCGGCTGAAGCTGGCGCGCGAATTGAACCGCAAGGGCAACCTGTACATCCTGGACGAGCCGACCACCGGCCTGCACATGTCGGACGTGGCGCACATCCTGTCGCTGATCGACCGGCTGGTACAGGCCGGGAACACGGTCGTGGTCATCGAGCACCACTTGGACGTGATCCGGCGCGCGGACTGGATCATCGACCTGGGCCCGGACGGCGGCAGCCGGGGCGGGGAGATCCTGTACGAAGGGCCGCCCATGGGGCTGCGCGCGGTCGCGCGGTCGGTGACGGGGCGGTATATATAATGGCATAATGCCAATTTCCGTCAGAAACTGCCACAATCTCGCGAGTCTTTTCGCCCCTCGCGTTGCCTTCTCCGCTCAGCGTAGCGCTGCTACACCTCGCTCCGGCGTCTTAGCGAGGAACGAAAATCCTTCGCGATCTTTATGGCACTTTCTAACTGCAATTGGCATAAAAACAGACCCCGCGCCGTTCTTTGACGCGGGGTCTGTTTTACTCTATTGCGCCCCGTCCGGCGCTTCCCCCCGCTCCAGCGGCCGCTCCAGACGCCACACCGGCACGGGCTCCCGCTTGCCGCGCAGCACCCTTTCGCCCAGGTACGCGCAGACAAACCGGTCCTTCACGTGGCGGTACACCGCCTCGCTGATCAATATCTCGCCCGCCTCCGCCAACCCTTCCAGGCGCGAGGCCGTGTTTACGGTGTCGCCGATGGCCGTGTACTCCATGCGGAACTCCGTGCCGATGTTGCCCACCACCGCTTCCCCGCAGTGAATGCCGATGCCAAAGGCGATGCCGTCCACGCCGTCCGCGGCGAGGGACGCGTTCAGAACCGCGCTGTTTTCCATCATCTCAAACGCCGCGCCGACGGCCTCATACACATAGTCGGTCACATCGCCCGGCGCGTTGAACAGCGCCATGGTCGCGTCGCCGATGAACTTATCCACCGTGCCCTGGTGATGAAACACGCACACCGTCGTCAGGCGCAGGTATTGGTTTAGCAGCGTCACGATGCGTTCCGGCGGAAGCTGTTCCGCCAGCGCCGTGAAGCCCCGGATATCCACAAAGAGCACCGCGACGCCGCGCTTGGTCCCGCCCAGTCGCAGGGCTTCCTCGCCGCGCTCGGCAATGCCGCGCGCAACCTGCGGGGGCAGGTAGCGGCTGAAACTGGCGATGATGCGCCGCCTCTCCCACCATCCGCCGATGTACTTCAGCGCCAGATGGACCCCGATCAGCGAAATACCACCCAGCACAGGTGCGACAAACGGCAAAAAAAGCTGCCGGTACGAGCAGAGCACGGCGGCGACGCCGTACCCGGCCAGCAGCAGCAACGCAAGCGGCAGCGAGAACCGCGCGCGCGCGCGAAGAAACAGCGCCATGGCGATGCCCCAAACGGCCGCGCACAGCGTCACGGACAGCGCGAGCGGCGGCGTCCGCACGTATTTTTCTTCCAGCATGGCTTGGATGAGGTTGGCGTGCACCTCCACACCGTGCATTCGCTCGCTCAGGCTGACGGGGGTGCTGTAGTAGTCCGTCATGCCGTTTGCGTACGCCCCGACCAGCACGATGGACCCGGCAAACGCCGACGCCGGGTATTCCCCGGAGAGCACGCGCGCAAGCGACGCCCCCGCGCCCGGAATGCCATAGTACGCGTAGGGCTTTGCGGAATACGCAATGCGCCACTGCCGGTTTGCGTCCAGCGGTATGGCGGGCGCCGCGCCCGTGTAGACGCGGTAGATCGTTTCCGCGAAGGACTCCACGCGCTCGCCGCCCACCGGGAGCCAGCCGAGCGCGCTCCTGGCCACACCGTCCTTGTCCAGGTTGATGTTGGTGTGGCCCCAGGCGGCGGCGTCAAGCAGCGCGGGAAAGGGTTTTTCGAGCGTAACGGCCTCCGTCCTGGCGTACACGCCGCCGCCCGCGTCGTCCTTCAGCGTCGGGCCAAACGTCACAGCGCCCGCCGCGACAACATTGCCCGCCTCGCGGCAGGCCGCCACAAGCCGGGCATCGTCCTCCTGATTCTTTTCCCCGTAAAAGCCAATATCCAGGCCGATGACAGCCGGCGCGGCCGCCGGATCGCTCGTCAGCTTCTCCACCAGCGCCGCGATGCCCACGCGGCTCCATGTCTCAAAAGGCCCCATCACGTCCAGCGTCTCCTCGTCAATGCCGATAACGAAAATCCTCGGCGAGGGGGTGCCCGGGTGCTGGTACAGATAATCCTGCACGCTCCGCTCCAGCGGCAAGAGCCAGCCCGCGAGCCACGCGGCCAGGACGACCGCGAGCGGAAGCAGGAAGAGTAGCGCGGTCAGCGGGCGGCGGATTTTACTGGACATTGTTCGCGTTTTCTCTTGGCGGCTGCGTATAGCAGGTGTAATGCCTCAGATCGTGGCAACTCTCATAGGGGCACTTGTGCGCGTCCACGAAAGGCACGGCCTTCCCGCACACAGGGCACAGGAGGGCTTCTTCCGCCGCCGGCGTCTCTGTGGGTTCGGAAGTTGGCGCTTCGGTCGGTGCCTCCGACGGCGTTTCGGTGGGCGATTCGGTCGGCGCCTCGGTGGGCGCTTCGGTCGGCGCGGGGGAAGGCGTTACCACAGGCAGTGCGGGACGGGGGATCGGCGTCGCCGGGGCGGGGGTGATCCCGCTCGCGCACTCGCCGAGGCCGTGCACGCCGACGCACAGGGGCTTGCCGCACAGGCGGCACGGGGCGTGCGAGCGGCTGTTGCACAGATAGTTTCCGCAGTGTTCGCACGGCGCGTGCGGACCGCCCGGGTCGCATGCAAAGTGGCCGCATTCCAGCTTCAGATGGCCGCCCACAGGGCAGTTGCACATCGATTTGTCCGACCAGGTGTCAAAGTCTGATAGGCCCTTGTTCACCACGGGCATCGGCTCCACCTTCGGGGCGCCGAGCGCCCCGTTCTCGTCGCGGTAGGCGATCAGGCGGGTCCCCTCGCCGACCGCGTACACCTCCCCGCCGATGTCCACATCCACCTTGCCCTCGGCGATGCCCACCTGGAACACGTCCCGCCCGGTCAGCAGGAACCCGCGCGTGCCGCGCACGCTCATCGTCGCGCCGCCGGTGTTGATGTCCAGCGTTTCGTCGTCCGCCAGCGGCGATTTGATGTTGAAGTAGAGCTTGCCGGTCTGCACCGTGAGCGTCAGCTTGCGGGGACCCGCCGCCTCAACCGCCAGGACGCCGTAGGGGTCGAACTGGAACAGGCGGTCACGGTCTGCCAGCAAAAAGGCGGTGGTCGAAGGGCCGGTGGACAGCAGGTCCCCGGCAATGAGCCGCATGCCGGCGGCGGCCGTGAGGGCATTTCCCTCGCCCGCGCGCTTCAGCGCAACGCCATCCTTGCGCCCGCGTATTTCCAGCAGGGACACATCCCGCGCCTCCGCGACAGGCGTTTCCTCGCCGGCAGCCGATACAAACAGCGGCACACAGAGCAACAGGCATAGGCAGATGGCAAATCTGCGGATCATTTGAAAGCCCCCCAGTCCAGTTCGTTCTCGCGCGCGCGGGTCATATCCAGCGTATGCAGACCCCGGAGCGCGATCCCGGTAATCATCAGTGTAAACAGAATCATCATGGCGCAGCTCAGCACAACCGTCAGGGGCTGCAGGCCGCGATCCACCATGAAGAAGACGGATTCCAGGGCGTTTAGCATCCGCGCGGAGGCAAACGCGCCCACGGGGAGCCCCAAAATGATGCCCAGCGGCATCAGCAACAGCGCGTCGCATTGCAGAAACCGCCGGAGGCTGCTCATCGCGAAGCCGTTGATGCGGAGAACCGCAAGCTCCGGCGCGCGCTGCCTGACATTGATGGCCATCAGGTTCAGCAGCACGGCCGTGGCCAGCAGCAGCGCGAAGCCGCACAGCAACAACACGAACAGCGCCGTTTCGTCGCGAAAACGTGCGATGGACGAGAGATACTCCGTCGGCGGCTTGTAGCTAAGAAACCCGGATACCGACGCCAGCGCGGACTGCGGCACGCGTGCCTCGCCTGTCACGCACAGATACAGCGCGTTCAGCGTGGGCGCTGTGCCGTACAGCGCCTGGTACTGGGCCTGCGAAAAGACGAACAGGTTGCCCGCGTAGTTCTCAAACACGCCCGCCACGGTGCACGCGTGCGCGCTGCCCGAGGCGTCCACCATCGTGACGGCGCTCCCCACGTTGAGGGCGAGCTGTGCGGCCGCCTTTGCGCTGACCAGCAGCCCTTCCCGGGGAATGTCCAGCGCCTTGCCCGTCCGGGAGTCTAGCAGGTTCACAAACCCCCTGGGGTTATCCCGCTCAAAGCAGAGCAACTGGCCGTATCGCCCTTCGCCCGCCTCACCGGAAAGGTATACGCGCGCCTCCCGTGCGCCGAGCGCGGAAACGCCCGCCGTATCGGCCAGCACCGCCCGGAGATCCTCGACACCTTCCGGGTTCCGCCGGACATCGATCATCACCCGGTCCTCATACGGCATGATGGTCTTCGTCTGCCGCTCCATGGCGCTGGACGCCGGGTATCTGAGCTGGAACGCCATCACGAGCAGCGCCATGCAGCCCGCGGCGCACAGAATCACGGTGAACACCCTGCTCCGGTCCATCAGCGCGTTCTTGATGGACGCCTTGTCAATGGCCTTCAGCCGCCGCCAGAGGGGACGGAAACGCTCCAGCAGGATCAGCCGCTGGCCCGCACCGGGCGTGCCCCGCAGGAGCGCGACGGCCGGCTGCCGGTTGAAGCGGTGGAGCGCGCCCATGGCGGTCAGCCCCATCGCACCGTACACCACGGCCGCGCACAGGGCCACCATCGGAATATCGGAAGTCAGAACGAACCGGTCAAAAACGTAGGTATCCACGTTCCATATGTGGAGCATCACGCGCTGTAGTACCGTCGTGCCCAGCGGAATGCCTGCCAGGAGGCTGACCGTCACGGAGCAGAACGCGTACAGGGTATAGCGCGCGCGAATTTCCCCGGGCGTGAAGCCAAGCGCCTTCTGTGCGCCAATCAGCGGGCGGCGTTCCTCGGCGATGCGGCTGACGGAGAAATAGCACACGGCGATGGCGACCGCCAGAAAGATGGCCGACGCGATGGCCCCCAGCTCGCGGAGCGGGTATACGGAAGCGCGGACCATGATATGCCCGGGGCTTTCTTCGCGCGTGGAGACCGACCAGCCGGACGCGCCCGGCAGCGCCAGAACCCGTGCCCGTGCGTCCCGGACGATTTCGCCGTACGCATCCGTAAAGCTACTGATGTCCTCAGTATCCAGGAGGCGCAGGTACGCGGTCGTATATCCGCTGGGGAACGCCTCCGGGCGCATGGCCGTGTCCGGCACCAGCAGCAGATCGTGTACAATGCCGTTGCCCAGCTCCGTCATGCCCCGGTCGCCGGTTGAGTCCAGGCGCGTGAACAGAGGGCTGATGAATACGCCCGTCACCGTCAGCGTATCGCCCGCGAGGGCGGGCTGCCCGTCCGCGCCGCGCGTGTCGAGGGTCAGCGTATCCCCGACGCGCACGCCGTCGTTCCGGTAGAGGCTGATGTCCACGGCGCACTCGTCCGCGGCTTCCGGCAGGCGTCCCTCCGTGACGGCGGGCGCGTTGACCGTGCCCGAAAACGTCATCGCCCGCACCACGCGGCGCTCCTGCGGCAGGCGGAGCAACCCGTCCGCCGCGCGGACGCCGGAGACGGCGCCGACGCCGTCCAGGGACGAAAGCGCGCTCAGGGCACCGCCGCCCAGCCCGTCCGGGCAGGAGATCTCAAGGTCGAACATTTTACCATCGGTGTAAAAGGCGTCGGCGGTGCGGAGCTGGGCATCCACGGAAAACTGTAAGGTCAAAAAGGCCATCACGCCGATCGCCGCGACGACACTGATGCCGATAAAGAGCATCCATGTGCGCTGTATGGTGCGAAAGAGCTCGACCCACTGCGTCCTACGCATCGCTTGCCGCCTTTCCCGTCCGCCGCGTTACCACGCCGCGGCGCGGATTTGAAACGTTGCGCTTGAAATCTCTACCACGCCAGTTCCGCCGCGGGCACAGGGTGCATGTTGATGAAGATATCGGCGATCACGCCGTCCTTGATGCGCACCACGCGGTTGGCCATCCGGGCGATCTCGCTGTTATGCGTGATCAATACCAGCGTGCAGCCGCCCAGGCGGACAATGCTCTCCAGCACGGAAAGCACTTCCACGCTCGTCTGCGCGTCCAGCGCCGCCGTCGGCTCATCCGCGAGGATAATGCGCGGCTGCTTGACCATTGCCCGGGCGATGGACACGAGCTGCTGCTGCCCGCCCGATAGCTGGGCGGGGTAGACGTCCTTCTCCCCGAGAAGGCCGACCTTGTCCAGCGCCTCGTCCACGTCCATCGGGTGGTTGCAGATTTCCGCGATCAGGGCCAGGTTCTCGCGCGCGGTCAGCGTAGGCATGAGGTTGTAGGTCTGGACAACGAAGCCGACGGAGTTCCTGCGAAAGCCCGTGAGCACCCGGTCGTCCGCGCCGACCATCTCCTCGCCCTCAAAGCGGTAGCTGCCGCCGGTGAGCGTGTCCATGCCGCCCAGCAGGTTCAGCAGCGTGGTCTTGCCGCAGCCGCTTTCGCCCAGCACCACCAGCAGCTCGTTTTCGTATACATCCAGGTCAATCCCCTTCAGGACGCTCGTGTTCAGGTTCCCCACGCGGTACTCCTTGACCGCCTTGCGCAGGGATAGCAGGGATTTGCGGGATGGGTCAAAGCGGATGAGCAGACCTTTTTCCTCCACGGCAATGGCGACAAGCAGCGCCAGGTTTTCGCAGAGGGAGAGATCGGCGCTGTCAAAGGGCATGCCGTCGCTTTTGTTGATCAGTTGTATGCAGCCGATGGTCTCGTAGGGCGACCGGAGGGGTACGCACAGGATGCTGCGCGTCTCAAACTGCGTCAGCTCGTCAAAGCGGCTGACCCAGCGCGGGTCCTCGCGGCAGTCCTCCACCATGACGGAAAGGCCGTTCTTGATGACATGGCCGGCCATGCCCTCGCCCAGCGCGAGCGAATAGGGCCGGATGTCCGTACCGCCAAAGACGAAAACGGGGTGCACACGGTCGTCGCCCCCTTTGTCATACAGCCAGATGGTGCCCGCCTGCGCGTGGACCGTATTGGCCACATGGCGAAGGGCAGAGGATAGCGCGCCCTCAATGGAATCAGCGTTGCGCAGCGCCTCTGTGATTGCCCAGATGGTCTGCGTGTAGCGGCCTCTTTTGTCCATGGTCTTGTCAGCCCTCTCTGCGGTAGAGGTTTCTCGCCGCGTCTGTGATGACTTTTTTCCATTATACGCCATTATACTGAATATGGGAAGCAATGTCAAAACGGATTCGCGCAAAGCGTCTGTATTTTTGCCGCCATGCGCAATAAAGTGCGTGTTTGTCCCGCCATGCCCTCCTGAACGGCGGAGCGGAGGGCGTTTTTTGAGCAACAAGGCAGAATCATGTGGAAAACGCCTAAAAAACCACCCTTGACGCCGCCTATACAAGCCGGTATTCTTAAAGGAAGAAATCCACACAAAGGGGTGTTGGTATGCCTGGCTATCCGTTTCTCACACAAAAGCCCTTCTCCCTGGACGCGGAAGGCGTGGCCTGGGTGGAGCGGACGCTCACGGGTCTGTCTACCCGGCAGAAGATCGGCCAGCTTTTCTGCCTGATCGCCAGAAGCGGCGACGCGGCGGAAATCGACCAGATTCTTTCAGTAATGGAGCCTGGCGGCATCATGTACCGGCCGATGCCGATGGAGCAGGCGGTGGCGTACACGGCGCTGCTGAAGGCCCGCATGCCGCTGCCGATGCTCATCGCCGCCAACCTGGAAAAGGGCGGCAACGGTATCGTGGAAGAGGGCACGCTGGTTGGCTCCCCGATGGCCGTGGCCGCGACGGACGATGAAAAATACGCCGCGCGCCTGGGCACGCTGTGCGGCCGCGAGGGGGCGGCGGTGGGCGCGAACTGGGCGTTCGCCCCGATCATCGACATCGACACAAACTACCACAACCCCATCACGAACACCCGGACGTTCGGCTCCGACCCGGACCGTGTGCGCCGTTTCGGCCGCGCGTATGTGGAGGCCGTGCAGAAGGAGGGCGTCGCCGCGTCCATCAAGCACTTCCCCGGCGACGGAAACGACGAGCGCGACCAGCACCTGCTGTCCAGCGTCAACATGCTCCCGGCCGACGAGTGGGACGCCACATACGGCCGCGTGTACCGCGAGAGCATCGACGCGGGCGCGCTGACCGTCATGATCGGGCACATCATGCAGCCCGCGTGGACGAAGAAGCTGAACCCCGCCATCCAGGACGGGGACATCCTGCCCGCCTCCCTCTCGCCCGAGATGATGCAGGGACTGCTGCGCGGGCACCTGGGCTTTAACGGTTTGATCGTGACCGACGCGACCACCATGGCCGGCATGACGATCCCGATGCCCCGGAAGCAGGCGGTGCCGCAGTCCATCGCCGCGGGCGCGGACATGTTCCTGTTCACCCGCAACATGGCGGAGGACTTCGGCTACATGGTCCAGGGCGTTACGGACGGCGTGATCACGGAAGCGCGGCTGAACGAGGCTGTCGCGCGCGTGCTGGCGCTGAAGGCCGCGCTCGGCCTGCACCTGGATAAACCCGCGCCCACGCTGGAACACGCGCGCGCGGTGGTCGGTTGCGCGGAGCACAAGACATGGGCGTCCGAGTGCGCGGACCGCGCCGTCACGCTCGTCAAGGAACAGCCGGGCGTGCTGCCCGTCTCGCCGAAGAAAACGCCGCGCGTGCTGTACTACCCCATCGAGAGCGGGCAGGGCGTGGGTTACTCGGCCAAGCAGGGCGTGTGCGATCACTTCCGGGAAATGCTTGAGGCTGAAGGCTTTGAGGTAACGACGTTCGTGCCGCAGAGCTTCCTGGAAGGAAAAGTCGAGACCGAGCAGGAGTACCTGGACAAGTACGACCTGTCCATCTACCTGATTAACCTGGTGACCAAGTCCAACCAGACGACCGTGCGCATTGAGTGGCAGCAGCCCATGGGCGCGAACTGCCCGCACTACAGCGCCAGCATCCCAACGGTGGCGATCTCCGTGGAGAACCCGTACCACCTGCTGGACATCCCGCGCGTCAAGACGTACATCAACGGCTACAGTTCGTCCGACGCGACGCTGGAACAGATCATGGACAAGCTCGTGGGCCGGTCGGGTTTCCACGGCGTGAACCCGGTCGATCCGTTCTGCGGCAAGTGGGATACGCGGCTGTAGGGCAGAATGAAAGCGAAGGGACCCCCAATCGCGGCGAACGGTGTGCGATTGGGGGTCCCTCCGCTTATTTACGCCGACAAGGAACAGGCAGCGATGCGCGGCAACTCCCATTGATCGAGCCAACCGCCGTAACGTGAGAAAAGAGGGGTTTCAAAGGAACCGGAGCGCCGCCGCCCCAGTGGGCAATAGACGGTGCGCAGGTTCGTCAAGGCACAGAGCACCGCGCAGCGGTACAACCATGCCGAGGTGCCGAACTCCTCTGGTGAGGTCTGGGAACCGGGGCGCATTCTGCCAGCGCATCGGAAGGGAATGCGGCGCAGGTTCGCTTGGTTAAAGAATGCCGCTCGCGGCGCGACAATATCCAAGCGCCAGAGCCCCACGTTCTCCTCCCTCACTCCATCCCCTTCAAATTCTCCGTCATCACCGCCGCCGCCTCAATCGCCTCCAGCATGCTTTGTTCGCTGGCGGTGTTGTCGCCCGCGCGGTCAAACGCCGTGCCGTGGTCCACGGACGTGCGGATGAACGGCAGGCCGATGGTGCAGTTGATGCCACTGACCTGGGTGAACGAATCCGTGCCTGGCGTCATCCGGAAGCCGAGCAGCTTCAACGGGATATGTCCCTGGTCGTGGTACATCGCGACGACCACGTCATATTTCCCGGAAACCGCCTTCACAAAGACCGTGTCCGGGGGGACCGGCCCTTCGGCGTCGATGCCCATGGCGCGCGCCGCCCGGATCGCGGGGATGATCGCGTCTGCCTCCTGGCTGCCGAACAAGCCGTTCTCGGAGCTGTGCGGGTTCAGCCCGGCGACGCCGACGCGCGGCGTTTCGATGCCCAGCAGCCGCATGCTGTAGTCGGCCAACTCAATGGTTTTTAAGACGCGCGCCTCGGTGATCCGGCGGCACGCCTCCTCCCGCGCGACGTGCGTCGTTACGTGGATGACGCGCAGGCTCCCGGACGCCAGCAGCATCGCGTAATCGCGCGTGCCGGTGTAGTCCGCGAAAATCTCCGTGTGGCCGGAATACTGGTGCCCGGCCAGGTGAATGGCCTCCTTGCTGATGGGGCCGGTGACGACGGCGTCCGCCTCCCCGGCCATGGCCAGGCGGATGGCGCGCTCCACATAGCGGAACGACGCCTCGCCCGTCGTGGCGGCAACCTCCTTGTAGCGCCAGCCGCCTTCGCCGATGATGCCCGGATCGATCAGATCGATCGTGCCAGGCTCGCCCATGGCGTCGCCCGGACGCTCGATCGCGCGGATTCGCGCGTCCATCCCGGCGCGCCGGATCGCGTCCTCAAGCGGCGCGCGGTCGCCCACAACGACGGGCACGCACTGCGCGTACATCCCGCCGTGTGCCAGCGCCTTGGCCGTCACCTCCGGGCCGATGCCCGCCGGGTCTCCCATCGATATCGCGAGTTATAGCCGCATCGCCTTCATTCCCTTCCGCAGTGTTCGGTCGCGGCGGCGCTGATTCAGAGAATTGGGCGCCCTATGAGGATTCCGCAAGGAATCCTTGCCTCGCAGATCACATGATGTGGGTCATATTATACGGGATGGACATGCGTTTCGCAACGCAAACCATCACATTCGCGGTTTACACGCGCCGCGCGTTCCCCTATAATGGGCGCAGCCGCGCTGCGCGCCGCCACGGAGGTGAACCATGGGACTGCTCATCATCGCGGACGATTTCACGGGGGCGCTTGACACCGGCGCGCAATTCGCGAAGGCCGGTGTGAGCGCGCGCGTCCGCATGGACGCGGAACAGCCCCTTCCGGCCCCGACAAACGCGCACCCCGTGCTGGTCGTCAACGCGGAGACGCGCCACCTGCCGCCCGGGCACGCGGCGGGCGTGGTGTACCGCATCGCCGCGCGCGCAATGGGCGAGGGCTATACCTTCTTCTACAAAAAGACGGATTCCGGCCTGCGCGGAAACATCGGCGCGGAGCTGGAGGCGCTGCTCGCGGCCACCGGCGAAAGGGCGCTGTGCTTCGCGCCCGCGTTCCCCGGAGCGGGGCGCGTCACGCGGGGCGGCGTGCAGTACGCGGACGGTGTGCCCGTGGCCGAAGCGGCCTTTGGCCGCGACCCGTTCGCGCCGGTGTGCCATTCCTCGGTGCAGCGCATCATCGGGGAGCAGAGCGGGCTGCCCGTGCGGGTGATTTCGGACCGGCGCATGCCGCCGCCATCCTCCGGCTCGGAGCGCGAAATTCTGGTGTTTGACGCCGAAACGGACGGCGACCTGCTCGCCGTGGCGCGCGCGGCCCATGGCGCGGGCAACCGGGCGATGGCCGGGTGCGCGGGCTTCGCGGCGGCGCTACCGGACGCGCTGGCGCTCCCGCGTGCCTCGCGCGGGCGCTTTGCCATAGGGCCCGGCATGATTGTTGTCTCCGGCAGCGTGAACCCGGTCACCCTCGCGCAGATACGCTATGCGTCCGCGCGGGGCTTTCCGTGCCTCATGCTGAGCGCCGCGCAGAAGTTCTCGCCCGGATACGCCGCGTCTGCCGCGTGCGCCGCGTTCCTTGATAAAGCTGTGGAATTGTTCCGCGCGCACGGCACGCTGATCCTCGCCGCCTCGGACAGCGGCCTTTCCGGGGACGCGGGCGGCGACCGGCTGCGCGTGGCGGAGAACATCGGCGCGATTGCGGCCCGGCTGCGGCAGCGTGCGCCGGACGCCGCGCATGTGTACTTCGGTGGCGACACGCTGCTGGCGGCCATGCGCCAAGCCGGGCTTGACACGTTCGCGCCGGTGGGCGAGATCGCGCCCGGCGTCGTGCTGGCCGAGGCGAGCGGTCCCTCCGGCGTACAGGGCATCATCACCAAGTCGGGCGGGTTTGGCGCGGAGGATATTCTGCCCGCCATTCACCGCTATCTGATGGAAAATCGCGGGGAGGATTCCTTGCGGAATCCGCTTATAGCGCCCGATTTTGCAAATCAGCGCCGCCATGAAGGAGGAAACACCCATGCGCCCGTCTGAAATCGAGGTTTGCAAGGCAAGGCTCATCCACGCGCGCCAACCCCTGGCCGACATTGCCGGGGCCACGCGCGCCGCGCTCGCGCCCCTTGCCGGGATGATCCGGCCCGGGGCGAGGATCGCCCTGGCGGTGGGCAGCCGGGGTGTCGCGAACATCGACGTCATCGCGCGCGCGGCCGTCCTCGCCATCCGGAACGCGGGCGGGGAGCCGTTCATCGTGCCCGCGATGGGCAGCCACGGCGGCGCGACGGCCGAGGGGCAGGCGCGGGTTTTGCGCGATTATGGC
>JAVBOM010000037.1:0-50910 GCA_031550535.1 Eubacteriales bacterium | reverse complement strand
TCTCTTGCGTTTTGTGGCGCTTGATAAAGTCCTCGCTTTCGCTCAGTCGCTCTACTTCTGATAATATCTGCGCTGGTTTGTTCATGCTCCCACCTCCGCTCCTATATTATCAGATTGGTGTCGCTAAGGAAATGACATTGGATCGCAATCCCCCCTACGCCCCGTCTAGTACCCCTCCATCACAATCCTCCACCCGCCGTCCGCCGTCTCCTTCACCAGCCAATACCCGTACTCCGCGCGGTCGGAGGTGTCGCGCAGGAAGAACGCCTTCCCCGCCTCGTTGTACCGCACGGTGTAGTCCGTCAGCACATACGCCACGTCGGCGGCGTTCTGATACCACTCCGCGTTGAAGCCGGTGAACGCCAACTCGTCGGACTGCGCCTCGCACCGGAGCAGCTCGACCGCCGCCTCGTACTGCAGATCGTCGTACACGTGGCCCGCGTCCGCCGCGACGCGGCAGGCGTTCATGCCTTCCGCCGAGCGCGCGTTCCAATAGGTGAAGTACAGCCGCACCGTGTCCTCCGCCGTGGCGGAGGCGTCCGGCGGGGTGATGGCGATCTGCGCGGGCGTCTCCGCCTGCGTCTGCGCGGTCTGCGCCGGAGCTTCCGGGGCCGGTGTCCTGGGCGGCGCGACGGTCTGCCAGATGACCACCGCCACGAGGGCCAGCGCGATGACCGCCGCCGCGATCATCAGGACAAGCATCAGCGTCTTTCTTTGCACGGGCAAGTCTCCCTTCCATCTCCACAGCGTAGGGCTTGTTCAGCCGATAATTCTCATTGCGCCATGAAAGGATTCCGCTCGGAATCCTTCCCGCCACTTCCTAATATAGACGTAACAATGATGGAAAAAGCTGCCAACCTCGCCTGAGAATCGGCGGCTTGTGCAAAGACGGCGGCGCTGATTCGGAGAATCGGGCGCCATAAAGGGGTTCCGTAAGAAATCCCTACCTCAAGCGCCTCAACACAGAAGCGCTCTCCCAGCCCGCGTGGGCCGGAAGAGCGCCCAAAACCGCTTCCCCGGATTACGCTGTCACGCAAACCTTCGCGGGCTTAAGCGCCGCGATGAACGCCCCGATCGCCGCGAGCCCCTGCTCGATGTCGCCGCGGCTGACCGCGTAGGACAGGCGCAAATACCCTGGCGCGTCAAACGGATCCCCCGGCACGACGGCCACCTTCGCCTCCTCCAGCAGGAGCGCGGACATATCCATCGCGTCCGCGATCCGCCGGCCGTTATACTCCATGCCCAGCAGCTCTTTGCAGTTCAGCATCACATAGAACGCCCCCTTGGGCGCGATGCAGGACACGCCCGGCATGGCATCAATCAGCCCCACCATTAGCTTTCTGCGCGCGTCGAACTCCTCCCGCATGGCGCGGATGGTCGCCTCGCCGTTTTTGAGCGCCTCCACGGACGCGTACTGCGCGATGGAGTTAGCGTTGCTCGTCGCGTGGCTCTGGTAGGCGTTCATCGCGTCGATGACGTCCTTGGGCCCGGCCGCGTAGCCGATGCGCCAGCCGGTCATCGCGTATGTCTTGGACACGCCGTTGACGACGACCGTCTGCGCCTGGATTTGGTTGTTAAACGACGCGATGGACACGTGCCGCATCCCGTCGTACACAAGCTGCTCGTAAATCTCGTCCGAAATGACAAAGATTTCCTTTTCCACCGCCAGATCCGCCAGCTCGCGGAGCAGCGCCTCGGGGTACACGCAGCCCGTGGGGTTGGACGGGGAGTTGATCAGCAGCGCCTTGGTGCGCGGCGTGATCTTTTTCTTTATCTGCTCCACAGTGGGCAAAAAACCGTTTTTCTCCGTCGTATGGATATAGACGGGCACGCCGTTTGCCATGCGGATCATCTCGGGATAGCTCACCCAGCAGGGCGCGGGCAGCAGCACCTCGTCGCCCGTGTCCAGCAGCGCCTGGAACGCCTCCAGCAGCGCCTGCTTGGCCCCGTTGGCGACGATGACCTGCGCGGGCGTGTAGGTCAGGCCGTTGTCGCGCAGCAGTTTTGCGCAGATCGCCTGGCGGAGCTCTATCGTACCGCCGGACGCGGTATAGCGCGTCTCGCCCTTGGCGATCGCCTCGCGGGCGGCGTCGCAGATGTATTCCGGGGTCGGAAAGTCCGGCTCCCCCGCGGCAAAGCCAATAATGTGCTGCCCTTCGGCCTTCATGGCTTTCGCCCGCGCGTCGATGGCGAGCGTGGCGGACGGGGTGATTCCCGCGCAACGGCGAGAGATAGAAAGCGGCATAAATAATCCTCCTTGCGTGCGCACTGACAACTTCGACGGCGGCGCGGATTCGAAGAATCGGGCGCCATCAGGGAGATTTCGCGAGAAACCCTTCCCTTCGCATGCGGACATGCGCATGTTTTGCAGTGTCGCCGCTATTATACTACGTTTCCACGCAGAATTCCTTCCTCAAAATCGATATTTTTGAAATTTTTTATCTTTCTCCTTGCACTTTTTCTCGCAAGACTGTGCGGATATGAAAAATCGGGCGTCATAACATAAAGAAATTTCACAAGAAATCCCTGCCGCACTGGCGGCGCTGATTTGCAAAATCGGTCGCCATACGGGGATTTCACAAGAAATCCTGCCTTGATGCAATCCAATCGGCTGGAAATTCGTCTTATCGGGTGAAGGCCGGGCATAAAAGGCTAAAATATGCCCGGATGCAGGATAATGATGGGATCACAGCGAATTGTTTCTGTTGACCCAAAATGAATCACTGTCAAGATGACGGAGGTGTGAGTCTTTGCTTGCTAAAAAAATGCGGTTCTTGGGCTTTCTGTTACTCGTCTCGGTGCTGGCCTCTTCCTTGGCGTCCGCCGCGCCGATGACGTCCAACTCGGTTACGATGCCCAAGTCATCCTCCACGGGCGCCCATGGCGTCAACGAGGTCCCGGAGGGAAAATCGCCCATCACGGGTCTGGATTACCAGGGCGACTACCGCCCGCTGGTGGTGCAGATTAGCAATTCCCCCGAAGCCCGCCCGCACTGGAACCTGTCCGAGGCGGACATCGTATATGAGTCCATCGTGTGGGGCCCGGCCTACACGCGCTATACGGCCATTTACCACGACAACCATCCCGACCTGGTCGGCCCGGTCCGCTCCGCGCGCCTGCATCACTGCGAGCTGCGCCAGGAATGGGATGCCCCGTTCGTCTTCTGGGGCGGCCAGGAAGAGGCCGGCACCAGCATCGGCGACTTCTTCAAGCAGTACGACGTCAAGACGGCGTTCCTCATCAGCGGCGCCGGTAACTTCAAGCATACCAGCAGCAAGGCGCTCGGCCGCGCTTCAGATCGTGTGTCCCCGCACAACGCCATCGCCAACCTGCAGCAGGTCATCGCGGAGAACTGGCCCACCAAGGACGACGGCTCGCCTTACTCGCCCCGGGTTCACGCGTATAAGTTCTCCACCACCCCCTCGCGCGGCGTCGACGACGCTGTCGAAATCCGCGTGCCGTATGATGAAAAGAACCACTACAACCCGTCCTACACCTACAACGCGTCCAAGCGCGTCTACGAGCGCTGGTACAACGGCGAGGAGGAAATCGACGGCAAAACGGGCAAGCGCATCGAGGCTTCCAACGTCATCATCCAGTACACAGAAACCTCCTACGCCGGCGGCTCCTACTCGCGCCCGGTCATCTCCACCGTCAAGGGCGGCATCATGGACGCGTTCATCGACGGCCGCCATATCCGCGGCACATGGGACCGCGCCGCCATGGGCGACCGCACCGTGTTCCTGGACATGAACGGCGAAGAAATCACCATGCTGCCGGGCAAGACGTTCATCCAGATCATCCCGAACAACATGAGCTTCACGTATGTCCGCGCCGATGGCACGGAAATCACGATGGAGTCCGGTTCCACCACGCCGGAGGTCAAGCTGGAAGACGATGGCGCGGCGGATCTGGACAAGATGGAGTAGGTTCCACATAGCATTGTTTTTACAGGGGGGCACGCGTTCGTGCTCCTCTGTTTTTTATTTTTGCCGGTCAGCAAAAGCGGCTTTTGCATGCGCCCCACCAAAAAGCCATTCAAAACGGCAGAATTGCCAGCAAAATGAACCCCGCCCAAATTATACTTGCATTTTGACCGAAATTGAGGCATAATACGAGCCATACATATCAAAAGCGGGATTCCCGTCACCACACGTACATCCTGCGGTTGTCCCGCGCAATTTATGAGGAGGGGATTCGGTGGATCGCGTCTATAATTATTCTCCCGGGCCGTCCATGTTGCCGCTGCCCGTGCTGGAGCGGGCGCAGAAGGAACTAGTTTCCTACGGTGACGCGGGCATGTCCGTGATGGAAATGAGCCATCGCAGCAAGATGTATCTGGCCATCTACGAGGACGCCGTCCGGCGCGTCCGGGACCTGATGAACATCCCGGATTCCCACGCGGTGCTCTTCCTGCAGGGCGGGGCCACGGAGCAGTTTTCCGCCGTGCCGCTGAACCTGGGCCAGGCCGGGAACGCCGATTACATCGACAGCGGCAACTTCGCGCACGTGGCGGCCGCCGAAGCCGCGCGATACCTCACCGTGAACACCGTGGCCAGCAGCCGCGCCGATACGTATACCTACGTGCCCGACTGGAAGGGCAAATTGAACCCCGGCGCGGATTACCTGCACATCACCACCAACAACACCATCTACGGCACCCGGTTTACGGAACTGCCGGACGCGGGCGCCGTGCCGCTGGTCGCGGACATGAGCAGTAACATCCTCAGCGAGGTGTACGACGTGTCAAAATTTGGCGTCATCTACGCCGGCGCGCAGAAGAACATCGGCCCGGCGGGCATGGCGCTCGTGATCGTTGATAAGGCGCTGTTCGGCCGCGCGAACAAGCTCTGCCCCAAGCTGATGAACTGGGCGCAGCAGGCGGAGAACGACAGCATGATCAACACGCCCAACACCTACGCCATCTACATGGCGGGGCTGTGCTTTGAGTGGCTGCAGGGCCTAGGCGGCGTTTCCGCGATGGAGAAGATCAACATCGACAAAGCGCAGATGCTGTACGATTTTCTGGACGAGAGCCGCCTGTTCAAGCCCACGGCGCAAAAGGCGTACCGCAGCCGCATGAACGTGACGTTCGTCACCGGCGACGACGCGACGGACGACCGGTTCGTCAAGGAGGCCGCCAAGGCCGGCCTGGTGAACCTGAAGGGCCACCGCTCGGTCGGCGGCATGCGCGCGAGCATTTACAACGCCATGCCCGTGGAGGGCGTCGCGGCGCTGGTCGCGTTCATGAAAGCCTTTGAAGCAAAGCAGTAAGTGGGGTGAGTCCATGTATAGAATTCTGGCGCTGAACAAAATATCCGATATCATCTACGCGCAGTTGCCCAAGGACCAGTACGCCGTCTCCGGCGACGAGGCGGCCCCGGACGCCACGCTGGTGCGCAGTGCGTCCATGCACGATCTCCCGGTGCCGGACAGCCTGCTCGCCGTGGCGCGCGCGGGCGCGGGCGTCAACAACATCCCCATCGATAGCTACACCAAGCGCGGCATCGCCGTGTTCAACACGCCGGGCGCGAACGCCAACGCCGTCGCGGAGCTGGTAATCCTGGGCATGCTGATGAGCGGGCGCAAGGTGGTTGAGGGCATCGAATGGGCGGCGACTCTGAAGGGCCAGCCGGACGTGCCGGGCCTGGTGGAAAAGGGCAAGGGTCAGTTTGTCGGCCCGGAGCTGCGCGGCAAGACGCTGGGCGTCATCGGCCTGGGCGCGATCGGCGCGCTGGTGGCCAACGCGGCGGCAAGCGGCCTGGGCATGGAGGTGGTGGGCGTGGACCCGTATATCTCCGTGACGAGCGCGTGGTCGCTGTCCCGCTCCGTCAAGCGGGGCGAGTCCATCGAAGAGGTCCTGGCGACCAGCGATTTTGTATCCATCCATGTGCCGCTGGGCAGCCAGACGCGCGGCATGTTTGGGGAAAAGTTCCTCGGCCTGATGAAGAAGGGCGCGACGCTGCTCAACTTCAGCCGCGCCGAGCTGGTGGATGGCGAGGCGCTGCGGGGGGCGCTCGCGGACGGCCATCTGGCGCACTATGTCACGGACTTCCCTACCGACGACATGCTCGGCGTGCCGGGCGTGCTGTGCATTCCGCACCTGGGCGCGTCCACGCCGGAGAGCGAGGAGAACTGCGCGGAGATGGCGGCGGCGGAGCTGCGCGAATACTTGGAAAACGGCACCATCCATAACAGCGTCAACCTGCCGGACATTGCGCTGGGTCATCCCGAGGGCAGCCGCGTGCTGGTGCTGCATGACAACGCGCCCGGTCTGGTCAGCCAGATCGCGGGCGTCTTCTCGCAGAGGAACATCAACATCGTCAACATGCTCAACAAGAGCCGGGGCGACGCGGCGGTGACCGTGCTGGAATTGGGCGAAACGCCGGATCAGGCGACGCTCGCGGTGCTTTCGGATCTGCCGCAGGTGACGCGCGTCCGGCTGGTGCACGCATGAACTCCTTCCGTCTGTCCGAGGCGCGGGATGTTCCGCAAATTCTAGCCATCATCACGCAGGCGCAGGCGTATCTGGCCGCGCAGGGCATTGACCAGTGGCAGAACGGCTACCCGGACGAAGCCGTCATCAAAAGCGACATCGCGCGCGGCGTCGGCTACGTGCTGGATCGGGACGGCGTGGTGCGCGGCATCGCGGCCATCGTCTTTGACGGCGAGCCGAGCTACCGCGCGATCCATGACGGCGCGTGGACGACCCCGGAGCCTTACGCGTGCATTCACCGCATCGCGCTGGACGCGTCCTTTCGCGGCACAGGGCTGGCGGACGCGCTGATGGCGGAAGCGGACCGTGTGATCCGCGCGCGCGGCATCACGAGCGTGCGCATTGACACGCACCCGGACAACCAGGTCATGCAGCGCATGCTGGCGCGGAACGGATACCAGCGGTGCGGCGTGATCTATATCGAGGGCAGCACGGAGCACGGCGCGGCGCGCGTGGCGCTTGAAAAATCGCTGCAAATTGGCTAATTTTTTCAGACATATCAGCTTGTTTTCCGCGCATTCTATGGTCGAGGTGATTGCCGATGGATCAAGGCGGAATTGACCCGGGAATGCCAATGGGCCTCAGCATGGCGCTAGCCCAGAACATCCGAGCGATGCAACATTTCTCCGGGTTGCCGAGGGACCAGCAAAGGCGCATCATTGATCACACCCGCAATATCCAGTCGAAGGAAGAAATGCGGGCATACGTGAACGGTTGGCTAGAGTGAGATGCGCGCACCTCATGGGCGGAATGCCCAAATTAGAGCGAGGCGATAATCGCCTCGCTCTCTTTTATTGCGCAGCATGACATGAAGGGAGGGAACTGAAATGGCCAAGGCAGGCATGCGACGCCCTGACCCCAAGGCGCCGCACGGCACGGAGAGCAACCGCATCACCCACATCCCCAAGAACGACGTTCCGCCCGTGCCCGAGATACAGGGCAAGGCGAAGCAGTCCGGGGAGAAGGCAAAGCCGAAGTAGGGACGGTATGGAGTGCCAGGGACGCGGGTCCTTGGCACTATCTTTGAATAGGTTGGTTGGGCTGCGCAGGCCGCTTCTTGCCCTTCCATCGCCCCAATGATATAATGACGGCAGGCGTACTTTTCAGAGTAAATCGAAGAAAAGCGAGGTCTCGCATATGCGCG
The DNA here is from genome assembly GCA_031550535.1 of Eubacteriales bacterium. Taxonomy (GTDB): domain Bacteria; phylum Bacillota; class Clostridia; order Christensenellales; family Aristaeellaceae; genus Avichristensenella. The sequence continues at coordinate 43,270 of JAVBOM010000037.1, read as the reverse complement.
CTTTCCTCTCCAACGGGATACGCAGCCTTGCGGGGGTTACCGTCCTTGACGCCCCCGCAAGGCTGCGGAATCGTCAAGGAGATGGTTTCATTGAAAAGGGGAAAGCCTTACTATCGGTGGCGGCGCGCCCTGGCAATTGGCAAAAAGCGTGGCATACTGTTGCGCTCTAGCGGCGAATACGGTGAGGATTTTTTGCATGGCTGGACCCACGGCGGCGCCTTGGGCTATCTGTCCAAGGGCAAGATCCATTGTTCTTGCTGGCTGTGTAGAAAGAAATCGTACGACGAGAAGTCGCACAGCGACAAGATGAAGGATTGTTCCGCCGCGCAGGCGTTGGTGGAACTCAATCTCCGGGATTAGCTTCCTTCACAAAAGCGCCGGCAGGGTTTCCCCCGCCGGCGCTTCGTCATTTCGTCAAATCGCCTGCTTCTCCTGCCCCGGCACCCGGTTATGGATCGTCCGCCCGTTCGGCGTATACTCATACCGCCATACACCCGACCCGCGCGTAAGCATCACCCCGGCCACGGGCTTTCCGTTCTCCAGAATCTCCGCGCCCTCCGCGTCCGGCAGGTGAATTTCCGCCGTCGTGTTGAACGGCACCTCAAACGTCAGCGTGAGCTTGCCGTCCGCCAGCGCCCAGCCGCTCCGGAGCGTACCGTACTGCGTGCGCACCTCGGCCTTGGCGTGCGACAGCATGTCGTTGGGCATCGGGGCCAGCCGCGCGCGCTTGAAGCCCGGCGCGTCCTCGCACGGGTTGATCCCGGCGGCGTACCGGTACATCCACTCCGCGATGGAGCCAAACGCGTAGTGGTTCAGCGAGTTCATGCTGACCGGGCCGAAGCTGCCGTCCTCCCGGACGGAGTTCCACCGCTCCCAGACGGTCGTCGCGCCCATCTCCACCGCGTACAGCCAGTTCGGGCACTTGCTCGACAGCAGCATCGCGTACGCGTACTCGTTCAGCCCGTTTTCCGACAGCACCGGGCACAGGTACGGCGTGCCCAGGAACCCGGTCGTCAGCAGCCCGTGGTCCGCGCGCACGCGCTCGGCCAAGTGGAGAGCCACGACCGGCCGCTGCGCCGGGAGCACCATGTTCATGTTCAGCGCCAGGAGCTGTGCCGTCTGCGTCTCGGACAGCACGCGGCCGTTCGGCGTGACGTACTCGCTGCGGAACGCCTTCCGCACGCGCTCGGCCAATTCGTTATAACGAATCACATCGTCCGTCTTGCCGAGGACGCCCGCCGCCTTCGCCACCAACTCCGCCGAGTACGCGTAGTACGCCGTGGCGATCAGGTCCGTCGGTGTCGCGCCGAACACGTTGTCCGGGTCCTTCGTGTCCTGCGCCAGCCAGTCGCCCAGATGGAACCCGCCGTAGCGGTCCACGCCGTCCGCATCCTGGGCCCGCATGTACTCCACCCACGCCTTCATGCTGTCGTACTGCGCTTCCAGCGCCGCCTTGTCGCCGTAGTACAGGTACAGCATCCACGGCATGATCGTGGCCGCGTCGGCCCAGCCGGTCGTCGGCATGGCCCACAGCCCGGAGCCGTTGATGATGAACGGCACCACCACCGGCACATAGCCGGCCTTCTGCTGCTCCAGCCACAGATCGTACAGGTACTTGCGGTAGAACGCGTCGCTCTCCATGTTCATGCACGCGGTGGCGCAGAATACCTGCGCGTCGCCCGTCCAGCCCATGCGCTCGTCGCGCTGCGGGCAGTCGGTCGGCACATCCACAAAGTTGGACCGCTGGCCCCACAGCGCGTTCAGGAACAGCCGGTTCACGCGCGGGTCGGAGCACTCAAACGCGCCCGTGGTGTCCATCTTGGAATACACGGCCTCGCCCATGAAATCGCTAAGCGATACCTCGCCGGGCCACCCGGTCACGCGCATGTAGCGGAAGCCGAAGAACGTGAAGTGCGGCGCGTAGGAGGCGGGCCTCCCGTCCGCGATGTAGATCAATTCCGCCAGCGCGGTGCGCATGTTGTCGCGGTAGAAGTTGCCTTCCTTGGTCAGCGCCTCGCCATATTGCAGGTGAATCTTCGTGCCGGCGGGCGCGCTTGTGCTAAACCGCACCCAGCCCGCGAAGTTCTGGCCGAAGTCGATCACCGTCTCGCCCAGCGGCGTTTTGATCAGCTTCACCGGCGCGAGGCGCTCCATCACCATCACGGGCACACTGCGCCGCGCGGTCAGCAGCGCCTTGTCAATCGGCACGATTTGCACCCTGCCCCACGCCGCGTCGTCAAAGCCCGGCTCGCACCAGCCCGCCGTGAACCGCCGGGCGTCGTACACCTCGCCGTCGTAGATTTCCGCGCGGTCATACGGGCTCCCCGTCACGCGCCAGCTTTCGTCCGTGCCGATCCGCGTTTCCGTCCCGTCCGCGTAGGTCACGATCAATTCCGCGATCAAACCGAGCCTGTCGCCGTAGATGTTCCGGCGCTCCGGGATGCTCGGCCAGTTGACGCGGCCGTTGTAGTAGCCGCTCCCCAGCCACGCGCCGATCGCGTTCTCTCCCTGGCGGAGCTGCGCGGTCACGTCGTAGGTCTGGTACTGAATCCACCGGTCATACGCGTTGAACCCGGGCGTGAGCGCCTCCTCCCCTACACGCTCGCCGTTGAGAAACAGGCAGTACAGCCCCACGCCGCTGGCGTACACGCGCGCGGACCGGATGGGCCTATCCAGCGCGAAGCCCTTGCGCAGCTGCGGCAAAACACCCTTTTCCCCGCCGATCCACTCCGCGCCCCACGCCTCCCCGTAGCGTCCGGTTTCAAAGTGCGCGAACGCGCTGTACTCGCTCGCCTCGTCCCGCTCGTCCCAGACCTTCACGCGCCAGCAGTACAGCGCGCGCGGGTCCAGCGGCATGTCCAGCCGGACGCCGGTGCTCTGGTCGGACAGGACCTTGCCGGTATCAACAAGCGACTCGGGATCGTCGCACCGGGAGATTTGCAGTTGGTAGGCGCTCTGGCGCTTGTTCGCGCCGCCGGCCTCCACCGTCCAGCCCAGGGTCGGGCGGTCGAAGTCAAAGCCGACCGGATTTTCCATGTAGTCGCAGCGCAGCCTGATGATTCGCATACCGTTTCCTCCATCGCATTTCTTGGCCATTATCCCTTGATGCTAAAATTCGCCGCGAGGTCCGCGTCTCCCTTCCGCACGCCATAGCAATCCGCCGGCAGGATGCGGCGGCAACCGCCGCCTTGCCAGCGTTCCTGACGATTTCGCGTCCACCGTCAGTGCTTCCCACGCGTGCGGCTGTTTTACGTCCAACTCCGCGTACACGGCCTTGTGCCGGTCTGTAAAACCGCCGCGCTTTGGCGTATCCCGCGCAAACAACGCGCCGTGCACGTGCTGGCAAACCTTGCGCAGCGGTGTGTGCCGCCGGGTGCGCACAGGAAGAAACGCATCCAGTGCCAAGCCGGTGGGCGGCCCTGCGCACGCGCGGCGGATTGGTCAGGCGCGCGCCGCCGGGGACGTTGATACCGGCATCCCCTGCCGAAAGAACCTGCGTCACGGCCCTTCCTCCTCCCACACCGGCGCGCTGATGACGACGCGCGCGCCCGGCGACAGGTTCTCCAGCGACATTTGGAAACCCTCGCCATAATAAGCGCGCAGGCGCGCGTACGTGTTCGCCAGCCCCATGCCGCCGATTTCGTACCCGTCCCCGGGCATGCCCTCGGGAACGCGGGCCGCGTGGAAGTACGCGTTCAGCCGGCCCATCGTCTCTGCGTCAAAGCCCGCGCCGTTGTCCTCCACGGCGATGGTCCAGCGACCGTCCGCCGCCGCGCCCACCACGCGCACGCGCATCACGCCACCTTTTTCCGTAAACCCATGGCGGATCGCGTTCTCCGCGATGGGCTGCAGCACGATTTTCGGCATCGGCTGGCCGCGCACGCCTTCTTCCACTTGAATCTTGTATTCCAGCTTGTGCTGGTAGTGCCGCTTCATCAATTGCAGATACGTGCCCAGGTGCTCCGCCTCCGCGCCGATGGTCGCCACACGCGCCTGCGTGGACGTGGAATACCCGAGCATGGACGCGATGCCGCCGCACATCTCCACAATCTCGCCATCGCCGGTCTGCGCGGCGCGGTCCGCGACCACATCCAGGGCGTCATACAGGAAGCGTGGGGCCGTCTGCGCCTGCGAGCGGAGTTGCGTGTCGAGCGCGGTGTTCAGCCGCCCCAGCAGGCTTGCGTACTCGTCCTGCAGCGTTTTCAGCGCGTCCATGCCCTCTTGCGTCCGCGTGCCGCCCAGGCTCCCGAGCATCGTCTGCTCCATGGACGCCTGTAGTGCGCTGATGGGCCGGGTGAGCTTTCTGGTGAACCTATAGATGTACGTGAACGAGAACAGCAGCGCCGCGAAGCACATCGTGATGATCTGCACGGCGAACGACCAGAACAGCGGCATCAGCCCCGCGCGGCTGATGGACACGCTCACGTACAGACCGTAGCGGTTCGGCTCGGTTTCGGCGGCAATCCGTTCGCTACCGTTTTCGCCACTGCCGACGGCGTAGTAGACGCGGCCTTCCGCGTCCAGCAGTTTCACCTCGGCATCCGGGTGGTCCGGCAACGCGAGCAGGGCGTCCAGGTCTGCCGTCAGGCTCTGCGCCTCCAGGTAGCAGGTGACGCCGGACGATGTCCGCACCGCGCGCGCCACGCCATAGACCGGCGGCGCGTCGGCAGGGTCGGCCGCCCATGGGTCGGCATACGGCGCGAGCAGCAGCATACCGCCCATTAGCGCGTCGGCGTCCGCAATCCAGGGCAAATCCGCCACAATATCCGTGACCGGGCGGCCGGGCAGCACGTTGCCGCTGGTGTGGCTGGAGAAAAAGTCGCCCTGGGCGTTGAACAGGCTGGCGCGGTAGCAGTTTTGCTCAATGGCGTAGCCGCGCAGCATGCGGTTGATGGTCGTCGCGCCGCTGGCGACGAGCAGTTGGTTCTCCGGTTCGTTTTTCTGCGGCATGGTATAAGATGAAATGGCGGAAAGGAAGTCCGGATCGGACATCATGAACAGGACGATGAAATCCATCTGCTGCACGCGCAGTTCTAGCTGCATTGTCAATTTATCCGCGAGCGTGCGCAGGTCCGCCTCAGCGCCCCGCACATAGGCGCGGGCGCTATAGCCATACAGCAGCGTGCCCATGCCCGCGATCAGCGCCACGACGAGCAGCAGCGACAGCAGCAGCCTCTTCATTTGTGTTCGCATGGCAACTCCTCTATCCCGCCGTGACCTCCCGGTACGCCCGGGCCAGCGCCGCGATTCTCTCCCATTGCCCCGCGGCAATCCATTCCTTGTTGACGATGTTGCCGCCCACGCCCACGCCGATCGCGCCCGCGCGGAGGTACTCCCCAGCGTTCCTCTCATCCACGCCGCCCACCGCCAGCAGCGGAATGTGCCCAAGCGGCGCGCGCACGGCCTTGATGTACCCAGGCCCCAGCGCGCCGGCAGGAAACACCTTCACGGCGTCCGCGCCGGCATCATGCGCGGCCGCGATCTCCGTGGGCGTCAGCGCGCCGGGGAACGCCGCCATGGACAGCGCCCTGGCCGTCGCGATCACCTCCGGGTTCACGTTCGGCGAGACGATGTACCGCGCGCCCGCGTCCGACACCATGCGCGCCTGCTCCGGGGTCATCACCGTGCCCGCGCCCGGAACCAGGCGCCCCGCGAATTCCGTGGCCAGCATGCGGACCGTGCCCAGCGTTTCCAGCCACTTCGCCGGGTCCTTCTGGTCAAACGTCACCTCCACCAGCGCGATGCCGCCCGCGACCAGCGCCTCCGCCAGCCCGCGCATATACTCCGGGGCAAGCCCTCGCACGATGGCGATCACCCGGGTTTCTTTGACAAGATCCAGCACCGGCATGCCGGTTCACCTCCGTTTTAAGGTAGGGATTCCTTACGGAATCCCTTTATGGCGCCCGATTTTTCAAATCAGCGCCGCCATCCATGGTAAAATTATATAATATATTCCATTATCCGCACGCGTTGCCGCGTGTCAAGCCACCCCGGCGAATTTCTACAAATGCGACAGGGATACCGCACGGACGCTTGACAATCCCACCCGCACTTTCTACACTATTGTCAACCAAAATACAGGAGGACGCGCCCATGAAGATTCGCTCGCTGGAGCTGTTCACCGTGCCGCCGCGCTGGCTGTTTCTGAAGATCACCACCGAGTCGGGCCTGGCCGGGTGGGGCGAGCCCATCGTGGAGGGCAAGGCCGCGACGGTCGCGGCGTGCGTGCGGGAGATGAGCGAAAGTCTGATCGGCCGCAGCGCCGGCGAGATTGAGGACATCTGGCAGACGCTGTACCGCGGCGGATTCTACCGCGGCGGGCCGATCCTGACCAGCGCGCTGTCGGGCATCGAGCAGGCGCTGTGGGACATCAAGGGCAAATTCCACGGCATCCCCGTCCATGATTTCCTGGGCGGCAAGGTGCGGGACCGCATGCCCGTGTACCGCTGGATCGGCGGCGACCGGCCGGAGGACCTCGCCAATGAGGCGAAAGAGGCCATGGCGCAAGGGTACAGCGCCGTGAAGATGAACGGCACGGCCGAACTGCGCTGGATTGACTCCCACCAGGTGCTGGACGGCGTGATCGAGCGCGTGTGCGCCATCCGGGACGCCACGGGCGGCGCGCTGTCCGTCGCTGTGGACCTGCACGGCCGCGCGCACAAGACCATGGCAAAGCTGCTGATGAAAAAGCTGGAGCCGTACAACCTGATGTTCATCGAGGAGCCGGTGCTGTGCGAAAATGAGGATGAGTTCCTGGAACTGGCGCGGGGCAGCGCGATCCCCATCGCCACCGGGGAGCGGAACTTCACCCGCTGGGGCTTCAAGCGGATGCTCGCGCGCGGCGGCGTCGACATCATCCAGCCGGATGTGAGCCACGCGGGCGGCATATTGGAGACGCGGAAAATCGCCGCCATGGCCGAGGCGTATGACGTGGCGCTCGCGCCGCACTGCCCGCTCGGGCCCATCGCGCTGGCGGCCTGCCTGCAGGTGGACTTCTGTACGCCGAACGCGTGCATCCAGGAGCAGAGCCTGAACATTCACTATAACAAAGGCTATGACCTGCTGCGCTACCTGAAGGACCCGGAGGTGTTCCGCTACCGGGACGGCCACGTGCCGCGCCTGACCGGGCCGGGCCTCGGCATTGAGATCGACGAGGCGTACGTGCGGGAGATGGCCGCCGTGGGGCATGACTGGCACAACCCCGTCTGGCGGGACGCGGACGGGTGCGTGATCGAGTGGTGAGAGGTGAAAGAATTATGCGCTACTATGTCATAGACGCGTTTACCGATCAGCTTTTCGCCGGAAACCCGGCGGGCGTGTGCCTGCCGGACACGTGGCCGGACAGCGCGCACATGCAGAACATCGCGCGGGAAAACAACCTGCCGGAGACCGCTTTCGCCGTCCGGGAGGGCGATCATTACGGCCTGCGCTGGTTCACCCCGGCGGTGGAGATCGAGCTGTGCGGCCACGCCACGCTGGCAACCGCGTTCGCGCTCTTTACGTTTGACCGGCCGGACGCGGACGCGCTGGCATTCCACACGCAGAGCGGCGTCCTGACCGTCACGCGCCGGGGCGATCTGCTGGAAATGGACTTCCCCGCCCGCCCGCAGGCGGAAATCCCGGTCACGGACGGCATGCGCCGCGCCGTGGGCGTGCCGGTCCTTTCGGCATTCGCGGGGTACAACCTGATGCTGCTGCTTGAGAGCGAAGCGGCGGTGCGCAACCTCGCGCCCGATTTAGCGGCTATCCGCGCGCTGGCGGACTTCCATGGCGTCATCGTCACCGCGCCCGGCACGGACTGTGATTTCGTTTCCCGGTTCTTCGCGCCGAATGTCGGCATTGACGAGGACCCGGTCACCGGCTCCACGCACACGTCGCTGGTGCCGTATTGGGCGGCGCGCCTCGGCAAGGACGCGCTTTCCGCGCGGCAGCTCTCGCGGCGGGCCGGGGCGCTCTGGTGCCGGCAGGCCGGGGACCGCGTGTTCATCGCGGGCAGGGCGTGCCTGTATTTGACGGGCGAACTGCGCGTGTAGGAGAGCACATGATTCGATTGGTTACGGATCGATTGGTCATCCGCGATCACCGGCCGGAGGATTTGGAGGCGTATCACGCGCTGCTATCCAATCCCACCGTGATGTTCCGGCACAGCGCGGTATCGCAGAACATGGAGCAATCCAGGCAGCGCCTTATGCAGGCCATCGAACAGATCGATCTTCCGGAAAGATGGCTGTACTATTTCTGCATCGAGGATCGGTTCACTTCCGCATTCATCGGAGAGATCGGCTACGGTGTCAAGGCGTTTACCACGTTCGGAAAGCTCGTGGAGGTTGGCTATTTCGTCGATGAAAAATGCTGGGGCAAGGGCTACACCACGGAGGCTTTGCGCGGGGTCATCCGGTTCGCGTTTGAGGAAAACGGCGTGTACCGCATCGGGGCCGGGTGCCTGAAGGAAAACACCGCTTCGGAGCGAGTCCTGCAAAAATGCGGGTTCACCCAGGAGGCCGAGCTGAAGGAATACCAATGGCACGGCGGCAGACTGAAAGACCGCGTGCTGTACAGGTTGCTGCGCCCGGAGTGGCGGCAAGCGCCGTGATGCTTACGCCGCCTTCTCCCGCTGGTCCAGCCAGAGGTTGATCGCCATGCCCACCGCCACCAGCGCGCCGCCGACGAGGTTCGCCCGCGAAAACGCCTGCGTGAGCACGGCGTCAATCGCGACGCCCGCGAACACCTGGCCGACAAACAACAGCAGGGTCATGTACAGCGCGGAGATGCGCGCGACGGTCGCGTTCAGCATCACCACCACGACCACGCCCAGCAGGCCGCCCGTGTAGATCCACGCGCGTCCGGACAGGGCTATCGGCGCGGCAAGCTCCGCGCGGCCCAGCAACAGCAACGCCAGCGCCGCGAACGCGAGGCCGACGATGTAGTTGAACCACGTGCTCACCAGATCGGAAGAACGGGCGGCCAACCGCGCGTTCGCCGTGCGCGACAGCACGACGCACACGCCCGCCAGCGCCGCCACCGTCACCGGCATCGCCGCGAACGGCGACCCCCAGAGCATGTACCCCGTGCCCAGCAGCATGCACAGCAGGCCGGACAGCTTTGCCGGGCGAAAGGCCCGCTTCTGCATGCCGAACAGACCGAACTGGTCGATCAGCAGCGACGCGACCGCCTGGCCCAGCAGGCCGAGCGCCACGATTGCCGACATGCTGATGCGGCCAAAGGAAAGGTTGTTGAACACCGTCGTGACGACGCCGATCACGCCACCAAGGTACAGCCACAGCGGCAGGCGTCGGCGCGTGAGCGGCTTTTCGCGCCGGATGGCACAGATCAGCGAGATGAACACGAGCCCCACGGCGTGGATGATGAGCGTGGCGAGATACACGCCATACGCGGATGTCAGCGCGCCGTTGACGGCGACCATCATGGCGATCAGCGTTCCGGTCAGGATGGACAGGATGTAATAGAGCAAGCGGTTCACCTCGTGCGATCAAAGATGGCAACAGTATGCCACACGCGGCGGCGGACGGCAAGGGGGAAGCGCTTTGAGAACAGGGCGATTTCATTTGGGCAGAGCCCACCCCAGAGAGCGCGAGAGGCAGCAGCCTTTCGCATGCAATCAGACCCGGCGCCGCCCGGAACGTCCGCAGACGTTCAGGCACCGGGTTATACCCCAGGGCGATTTCAAATGAAATCGCCCTGGCTTTGGGAATTCGATCCTCTCTATAGGCAACCTCCCCAATATATGGTATACTGCGCCCATGCAACACGACATCCGCATGCGAGAAGAAATCCTTCGCAGAACGTTTGGCTACGGCGATTTTCGAGAGGGCCAGGCGCCGCTGATCGACGCGCTGCTGGCCGGCCGCGACGCGCTCGGCGTCATGCCGACCGGCGCGGGCAAATCCCTCTGCTTTCAGATTCCCGCGCTGATGTTCCCCGGCGTTACGCTCGTCATTTCCCCGCTGATATCGCTGATGAAGGACCAGGTCACCGCGCTGAAGCAGACGGGCGTCGCCGCGGCGTTTCTGAACAGCTCGCTGACGGAGGAGCAAAGCCGCCTCGCGCTGCGCCGGGCGGCCGAGGGCTGGTACAAGATCATCTATGTCGCGCCGGAACGGCTTGCCGTCGAATCCTTTCTGGCCTTCGCGCGGAGCGCGCCGCTGGACCTGGTGGCCGTGGACGAGGCGCACTGCGTTTCCCAGTGGGGGCAGGATTTCCGGCCCAGCTATCTGAAAATCGCGGCGTTTTTGAACAGCCTGCGGCAGCGGCCCGTCGTCGGCGCGTTCACCGCCACGGCGACCTCGCTCGTCCGGCAGGACATTGTCCGTTTGCTCGGCCTCAATGACCCCTTGTCCGTCACCACCGGCTTTGACCGGCCCAACCTCTATTTTGACGTGCGAAAGCCCAAGGACAAGACCGCCGCGCTACTGCGCCTGCTATCGGAACGCGGTGGCCGCTGTGGCATTGTGTATTGCGCCACGCGCAAAAAGGTCGAGGAGGTCTGCGAGACGCTTGTCCGGCACGGCTATCCGGCCACGCGCTACCACGCGGGGCTGTCCGAGGAGGAGCGACGCACCAACCAGGATGATTTTCAGTACGACCGCAAGGCCGTCATGGTGGCGACGAACGCGTTCGGCATGGGCATCGACAAGTCCAACGTCTCTTTCGTCATCCACTACAACATGCCGAAAAACCTGGAGAGCTACTACCAGGAGGCGGGCCGCGCCGGGCGCGACGGCAGCCCCGCGGACTGCGTGCTGCTCTATAGCGGGCAGGATGTTATCACCGCGCGGTGGATGATCGAGCACGCGGACGTCAACGCGGAACTGACCGACGCCGAGCGCGCGTCCGTTCGGGAAAAGGAGCAGGAGCGGCTCCGGCAAATGACGTTCTACAGCACGACGAAGGATTGCCTTAGGCGGTTCATCCGCCGGTATTTTGGCGAGAGCGCGCCGGAGCGGTGCGAAAATTGCTCGGTGTGCAATGGGGTGGAAGTGTTTGATGAGACGGAGGCGGTGGCGGCGAGAACGGCGGTGCCAAAGCGTGCCTCTGCGCGCGACAAAGCATTGCCTTACGATGAGACGCTCTTTGCCAGCCTCAAGGTGCTGCGCGGCTGCATTGCCACGCGGCTGAACATTCCCGCGTATGTAGTATTTGCTGATACAACGCTGCGGGATATGGCGAGGCGTCGCCCGACCACCAGGGAAGCTATGCTTCGCGTAAACGGCGTGGGCGAAGTGAAGTTCGAGCGGTATGGCAAAGCGTTTCTCGCCGTGTGCGAGGGGTGCAAACCGGAAGACGCGCTTGTAGAACACAGCGCAAAATCCGTCTCTCCGGCAAAGCCCCGTAAAGAAAAACATTCCAATGCCTATGCACCCTGGAATGCGGAAGAGGATGAGCAATTGCGAGAGGAGTATGACAGTGATATGGCGATCGGAGAAATCAGCAAGGCGCACGGACGGTCGCGCAGTGCCATTCATTCGCGCCTTGTCAGGCTCGGCCTCCTCGACGACAGCGACACGTAAGGCAATCCAGATATGAGTGAAAACATTCCCCCGCGAAGTACAACAACCGACAAAAGGAGCGTTACGAATGAGCGACCGCGCGCTGTACCTCACCAAAGATGAAATGGGCCTATACGCGGACGGCCGCGCCGGCGCGCTGCCAAGCCAGCGCATCGCGCAGTACGAGCGCAACCTGCACGACCTGGAGACGCGCTACGCGTGGCGGTCGTCCGGGGAAGGCGCGCGGTTTACGCACCAGACGAACCCCTACGCGGGCGCGTCGCAGCAGACCGGCGTCATCACCGCCATCGCGCCGCTGGACGGCGAGATGATCTACGCCGTCAACTACCCGGAGCTCGGCGGCATTTACCGCAAGGATTATGGAGCCCCGGCGGCGGACGAAGGGTTTATTCTGGGCGATATGGCACTGCGCATCCACGATCTGCACGCGCGCGGGCACGACATTGCCGCCGCCGTGGACGACGCGCGCGGCCAGCGGCACATCGCCCTGCTGTCCTCCGAGCGCGCGGGCCTGCGCCTGGTCACCGAGGGCGACACCGTGGACAGCGGGCCCTTTCTGGCCGGGGACGGCTGGCTATACTACGCGTCCGCCGGGCTTGCCCGGGATGAGAAGGGCGCAATGCTCGCTCAAGGCCCCGCCGCCCTGCTGCGCATGCGGCCGGACACCGGCGCGCTGGAAGTCGTGGCCGAATCGCCGGATTTCGACTACCTGCGTCCGAAGGTCGCGGGAGACGGTGCGCTGTATTGCGTCCGCAGGCCGTACCGCAAGGGCGGTGCGCAGGCGCGGGGCGGCAGCCTCCTGGACGCGCTGCTCTCCCCGTTCCGCTTTGTGGCGTCCATCGGCAAAGGACTTGCCCTGCTCGGCAGGCTGCTGGGCGGCGGGCCCGCGCCCGCGGAACCGGCCACGGGCGGCGCGAAGGCGAAAAACCGCGCGAAGGAAAAAATGACGCTGAACGACCTGCGCGTGGAGATCAACAAATCACTGCGAGAGAATGAACAGCGCGGCGATCCCCACCCCGGCTACGCGCCCGGCAACTGGGAACTGGTGCGCGTCGGCGCGGACGGCGACATGGCCCGCGTCCGCCGGGGCGTGATCGACTACGACCCCTGCACTGACGGCGGCTTTCTGGTCACGAACGGCCGGTATTTGCTGAAAATAGGCGCGGACGGCCAGGAAACCGTGCTGGCGAAGGACAAAACGATGCTCCGCGTGCTCTCTGTGTGAGACGCGGAGCATTCTGGGGAAACCGTGATATGGCCGTACGCCCGTTATGCAATCCGCTACAGGCTGGTGCGCACACACCTTTGTGATGGGAGAAGCAAGGCTCCGCGAGACTCCTTGGTCGCTGCTTCCGGCCCCTCTTTGTCACGTGAAAAGGCGAAGATTTCGATATCGATCAGAATCGCAAACCGACCTATTCCGTGCGCAGCAAAGAATCCGCGTGATTACCCCGCTGGTACTTCTGGTCGTTGATCTTTTCCTTGAAGTAAATCCACTTTTCGACTTCAATGTCATAGCAGTTCGCGATTGCCAGCGCATAATAGATCACGTCGTAGAGTTCTTCCTCAATCGTCCCCTTCAGCGCCGTCTCCGTCGCGGGGGTTGCGCCCTTGCGCATGGCGCGCGAAAGCTCGCCCACCTCTTCCGCGAGCTTCATGAAATAGCTTTCCTTGCGATCGGGCCGATAATCCTGCTCCTTGATATACGCCTGCAGGCGGGAAATGGATATGCTGTTCAAAGCGCTCGTCCTCCCTCGTTTTGTAACGGCAGGCGCCCTCACGACCCCAGCTTATCCCTTGCCCGCTCCGCTTTGCTGCGGCCCAGATACGCTGCCCGCACGGCCTCGTTGCCCAGCAGCGCCTCCCCCGTGCCCGACATTGTGCAGCGGCCCGTCTCCAGCACATGCCCATAGTGCGCGATGCGCAGCGCTGCGTTCGCGTTCTGCTCCACCAGCAGGATCGTGATGCCCTCGGCGTTCAATGTCAGGATCGTGTCGAAGATGTCCTTCACCACCAGCGGCGCGAGGCCGAGCGACGGCTCATCCATCATCAGCAGCTTGGGCCTGGCCATCATGGCGCGGCCCACGGCCAGCATCTGCTGCTCGCCGCCGGACAGCGTGCCCGCGAGCTGCCAGTGCCGCTCCTTCAGGCGCGGAAACAGCGCGTACACGCGCTCGATGTCCGATTCGATCTCCTTGTCGTCCGCGCGCAGGTACGCGCCGATTTTGAGGTTTTCCAGCGTGGAAAGGTTCGGGAACACGCGGCGACCCTCCGGCACCATCACCAGGCCGCGCTGCACGATCAGGCGCGTGTCCTTGCCCGTGATGTGCTGCCCCTGGTATTCGATGGTGCCGCCCGATGCGGGCACAAGCCCGGTGATGGCGCGCAGCGTGGTGGACTTGCCCGCGCCGTTCGCGCCGATCAGCGTGATGATCGCGCCCTCCTCCACGTCAAAGGAGATGCCCTTCAGCGCCTCAATGCCGCCGTACCGCACTTTCAGGTCCGTGATGCGCAGGATTACGCTCATTCGTCGTCCACCCCCAAATACGCCTTGATGACGGCGGGATTCTCCTGCACCTCGTCCGCCGTGCCGTGGGCGATCGTCTTGCCGTAGTCCAGCACGTAGATGCGGTCGGAGATGTCCATCACGATCTGCATGTGGTGCTCGATCATCAGGATGGCAAGGCCCGTCTCCCCGCGCAGGTCGTACACGAACCGCGTCAGATCCTCTGTCTCCTTGGGGTTCATGCCCGCCGCCGGCTCATCCAGCAGCAGGAGCTTTGGCTGTGTGGCCAGCGCGCGGGCGATTTCCAGCCGCCGCTGCTTGCCGTACGGCAGCGATGTCGCCATCTCCCCGGCCACGTCGGCCAGCTCCACGCGCGCAAGCAGCGCCATGGCCGTCTCCCGCATGGCCCGCTCCTCTTTATAGTAGCGCGGCCAGCCGATTTCCGCTCCGAGCAGCCCGGCCTTCACGCGCACGTGGCCCGCGATCAGCACGTTTTCCAGCACGGTCTGCGATTTGAACAGGCGGATATTCTGGAATGTCCTCGCGATGCCGAGCGCCGCCACCTGGTCCGGCCGCAGGCCGGTGATGTCGCGCTGCTTCTCCGGCTCCGCCGCCAGGTGCACACGGCCGCCCGTGGGCTTGTAGACGCCGGTGATCATGTTGAACGCGGTGGTCTTGCCCGCGCCGTTCGGCCCGATGATCGCGACAATCTCCCGGGCGCTTACCTCGGGCGAGAAGTCGTCGACCGCCGTCACGCCGCCAAAGCGCATCGTCAGATGCTCGCAGCGGAGGATAGAGTTCGGGACAGAATCCATCGCAGGGATGCTCACGCCTTTTCGCCCCCTTTCGCCTTGCCAAGGCCCCGAACGCGGCGCACCATCCGGCCTGGGAAGCCGATCAGCGCCTGCCAGGAGAACTCCTTCCCGCCGGACAGGCCCTGCCGGTAGAACAGGATCACCAGCATCAGCAGCACGGAAAAGACCACCATGCGCAGGCCGGAAATGGCGGGCACCGTAAACAGACCGAGCGAGAAGCCGTTGTCCAGCCAGCGGAGCCATTCCTTCGCGGCGGTGATGATGAACGCCGCGACCACCGTGCCGGACACGCTGCCCATGCCGCCCAAAACGACGATCAGGAGAATATCATACGAGAGGATGAACCGGAACTGCAGCGGGTTGATGGACCCGACGATGCTCGCCATCAGACCGCCGCCCAGCCCCGCGATGAAGCCGGACAGCACGAACGAGAGCATCTTGTGCTTGAACAGCGACACGCCCATGCTCTCCGCCGCGACCTCGTCGTCGCGGATGGCCTTCAGCGCCCGGCCGTAGCTGGTGCGCATCAGCCGCAGGATGAACACGATCACCAGCGCCATCACGCCGAACGTCCACCACAGGTTCACCACCGGCGGAATCGCCTTGAACCCGACGGACCCGTTCGTGATGGTTTGCAGGTTTGTGAACACCACGCGGATGATCTCCGAGAACCCGAGCGTCGCGATGGCAAGGTAATCGCCCCGAAGGCGCAGGCACGGGAAGCCGATCAAAAACGCCGCAAACGCGGCCACCAGCCCCGCAATGAACAGCGCCACGCCGAACGGGAGCTGCAAGTTTTGCAAAAATGGCTCCATTGGCACCAGATAGAACAGGGATTCCTTGCTCTGCGGCGACAGAAACAGGATCGTCGTTACATACGCGCCGATGGCCATGAACCCCGCCTGCCCGAGCGAGAACAGCCCGGTGAACCCGTTGACCAGGTTCATCGAAAGCCCCAGCACCGTGTATGTGGCGCACAGGTTTAAAATGCGCACCTGGTACGCGTCCAGGACGAACCCGTTCACCGCGAAATACAGAAAAATGAGGATCGCTGCTACCGCCACACCCGTGAGGAACAGATCCCGCCGCTTTCGCGGGCTCATGCGGGCCGCGATGCCCGTCAATTTATTCTCCGTCATGCGTCCCGCCTCCTTATACCTTGTCCGTTACCGCTTCACCCATCAGACCGGTGGGCTTCAGCAGCAGGATCAGAATGAGCGCGATGAACGCGAACGCGTCCTTGTAGCCGGACAGGGAAGGAAACAGGAACACGATCAAAATCTCCAGCACGCCCAGCAGAATGCCGCCGATGATCGCGCCGGTGATGTTGCCGATGCCGCCGATGACCGCGGCGATGAAGCACTTGAGTCCCGGCATCAGGCCGACGTATGGCTGAATCTGCGGGTACTTCATGCCCCAGAGCATCGCACCCGCGGCGGCCAGCGCCGAGCCGATGCCGAACGTCATCTGGATCGTCCGGTTGATGTTGATGCCCATCAGCTTGGCCGTCTCCATGTCCTTGCTGACCGCGCGCATCGCCCTGCCCGCCTTGGTGCGGTGCACGATGTACATCAGCGCGACCACCAACACCAGGACGATGGCCGGCACCCAGAAGCCGAGCATCTGGATGCGCACCGTGCCAATCAGCACAATCTGCTGAAAATAAGGAACTGCCGGGAACGAGCGCGGCACGCCCGTAAACAGGACGGTCGCCAGGTTCTCCAGCAGATAGCTGACACCGATGGAGGAGATCAATAGCGAGATGCGCGGCGCTTCCCGGAGCGGCTGGTACGCCGCGCGCTCGATCACCATGCCGAGAATCCCCGTGGCGAGGATGACCAGCAGCATCGCCGCCCACCAGGGGATCATGAACACCGTGATACCGAAAAAAGCGAAGTACATCGCCATCATGAAGATGTCGCCGTGCGCGAAGTTAATCAGCCGCAGGATACCGTAGACCATCGTGTAGCCGATGGCGATCAGCGCGTACAGGCATCCGACTGTCAGGCCGTTGACAAGCTGCTGCAGGAGCATGGGCATGGTTATCACCGTGGCCACGTGTGCATCACCGTCCTGTTTATAGATGTGCAGGGCAAAATCTTCTGGATTTTGCCCTGAGGGGAAGGGCCGGCACCTGAACGCCTACGGGCGTTCCGGGCGGCGCCGGGACCGCATGTATTGATCCCGCCACCAGTCCTGCGGGACTGGTTCTGGGATCACAGACCCGCCGTGCATGCCGCCGGGTCTGATTGTTGGTCGAAAAAACCGGAACGCCGTCGCCCCTGTGGGGCAATCAGACGGCGTGGAGGTTGGTTTCCGCACAGAGTGCCGCGTAGCGGCGCGACAATGCGGGAACCCCTGCGGTCTCTCGAACTCTCCAGAGCAAGCCCGCCGAAAAGAAACCTCTTGAAAAAAGGGCGGGCTGCCCGCCCGCCCCGGTCTGCGCTATGCGATTTTAGTCCTCGATGATGACGGTGTCCACATACTTGAACGCGCCCGCCTCCACCGTCTTGATGATCGCCTTGTTCTTGATGGCGTCGCCGTTGGCGTCAAAGGAGCACCGGCCCGTCACGCCTTCGAACGTCAGGGCAGCCAGCGCATCGCGCACAGCCTCGCCGTCCGTGGTGCCGGCAGCCTCGATGGCCTTCACCGCTGCCATGTACGCGTCATAGCCCAGCGCCGTCACAGCGCCCTTGGGCTTGCCGCCGAACATTTCTTCATACTTCGCCAGGAAGATCTCGGACTCGGGCGACGGATCGGCATCGGCGTCAAAGAACGTGGTGAAGCGGCACGCTTCCACGGCGTCCCCGCCGATCTCGATCATCGCCTCGGTCTCCCACGTATCCGCGCCCAGGAACAGGATGTCCGTGTAGCCCAGGTCGCGCG
The DNA here is from genome assembly GCA_031550535.1 of Eubacteriales bacterium. Lineage (GTDB taxonomy): Bacteria > Bacillota > Clostridia > Christensenellales > Aristaeellaceae > Avichristensenella. The sequence goes on along the minus strand of JAVBOM010000037.1, from coordinate 25,535 downwards.
CCTGCTTCATGATGAGGCCCGGCTCCGTGTAGTCGGACGGCATGAAGATGACGTCCGGGTTCGCGGCCATGACGGTCGTGATCTGCGCGGAGAACTCCTGGTCACCCACGTTGAAGTTGGCTTCCGCCACGATGTTCTCCTGGCCGAACGCCTCCACAAAGTACTTGCGCAGGCCGATGGCGTAGACGTTGGAGATATCGCAGATGATCGCCGCGGTCTTGGCGCCCAAGTTGTTCTTGGCGTAGTTCGCCAGCAGCGTGCCCTGGAAGTCGTCCAGGAAGCAGACGCGGAAATAGTACTCGTTGCCCAGCGTTACCTGGGGATTTGTACAGGATGTGCCGATGGCGGGCGTCTTGGCGTTCTCAAAGGACGGGCCGCCCGCGATGGCCAGCGAGGAACCCCAGCTACCCAGCACGACGTCGACCTTCTCGGACTCGACCAGACGCGCGGCGGCCGTGGCGGCTTCCACGTCGTCGGACTTGTTGTCCACGGGGACCAGCACGACCGGACGGCCCAGCACCTCGGGCACGATGGCGTGGGCAACCTGGATGCCCTCATATTCCATCTGGCCGCCCGCGGCCTTGGAGCCGGTCAGCGGTTCAAACACGCCGATCTTGATCGGTTCTTTCGACTCCGCCAGCGCCATCGCCGGCATCGCAAGCAACAAAACGAGCGCGATTGCAAGCAGTCTCCTCATTCCGACACACTCCCTTTTTCAATCTTTCGTTGAGTATAAACGAGAAAAGTGCAATATGCAAGGGTTAGCGCAGAAATGACATAAAAACTGCACAAATGCGTACCGTAGAGAGGTGATTCCTTGCGAAATCCCCTTGTAGTGCGCGATTTTTCAGATCAGCGCCGCGATGAAATTTTGCAGGAAATCCTTCCCATTGTATTCTCCGCCTATTCCGCCATCATCCGATAGTACACCCATTCACGGTAGAAACCCGGCGACACGCCGTCCCCGCTCACCGTCGGGTCGCCGTCCGCCAGCGCGCCGTTCCCGTCATAGCTCCCCCCTTCCAGCAGCACAGGGAAGGACGCGCGCAGCGCGTTCACATAGCGGAAGAACGGGGATATGTCGCCAAACCCGAGCGTCTCCAGGAGATACGCGCCCAGGTAGTTCGAGGAGATCGTGCCGTTCCCCGGCAGCAGCACGGACGCGGCGGACCGATCGATCGTACCCGTCTCCTTTGCCGCCCTGTTCTGCCACACGATGAACGGGATAGTGTGCAGGCGCGTCTCGCTTACTAGGGAGCCCGCCTCCGCGTCCGCGCCGGGGATCAGCGCGTTATACAGGTTATCGCTCAGCGCGGGCAAATGGTCGCCGTAGTACACGAGCACGAACGGCTCGTCAAGCCCGTCCAGGTACGCGGCCAGCCGGGCAAGCTGCACGTCCGCCTGGCGGATGCCCTCAAAGTAGTTGGCCAGTTCGCTCGTCTCGTCGTCCGTCAGGGCGGCCTGCGTATGGAAGTTCACCGTGCCCTTGGGCAGGAAGCGGTCCTTGTACGCCGCGTGGTTTTGAATCGTCAGGCAGAAGCCGAACATCGGCTCCTCCGGCTTTTCGGCCAGCCGCTCCCCGATCATCGCGAGCAGCCGGTCAAACGTCGCCTCTTCCGTGATGAACGCGCCGTCGTACGCCTCTTCCGGGAATGTATCCTCAAACACGCGCTCCTCAAAGCCGAGGTTCCTGTACACGTTCTGCCGGTTGTAAAACCACGTGTACCCGGGATGCAGCGAGAACGTCCCGTAGCCGAGCCGCGCGAGCAGCGACGGCAGCGCCTCCACGGGCCGGGAAATCATCCGGTATGAATAGGGCAGGCTGCGCAGATAACGCGACGCGCAGCCGGTCAGCACGTCGAACTCCGTATCCGCCGTGCCGCCGCCGCGCGAGGGCACGATGAGATCGCCCGCGATGCCGTCCTCGCCCAGCGCCTTGAACGCCGCGAGCGGGTCGGTGTAGCCGTCAAAATCCACGGCGTCGCTTTCGGACAGCCCGGAGAACGCTTCCCCCATGATCATGATGATGTTCGGGCGCCCGCTGCCCGCCGCCTTCCCGGGGTCTGTTTTGCCCAGCGCGTCCGCGCGCTTCTTCACCCGCTGCGCGTCGTATTCCGGCGGCTTCAGCGCGTCGCGGACGTTCAGGTTGATGATGAAACTATACAGGCTTCCCTTCGAGTTATGCACATCCGCCAGGTTGTACAGGTTGCCACGGATCGGCAGCGCGTCGTACAGGGTCTCGTTGCTGTAGAACGTCTGGTTGCAGCCGACCATCGCGGCGGCGCACGCCAGCGTCAGCAGCGCGCGGGATACAGAGGGCATCTTGCCCGTCTTGACCTTTGCGCACAGCAGCCACGCCGCCCCCGCGTACAGCGCGATCGCCAGGGTTCCCACGAGGATCGGCCCCAGGCCAAACCCCCGCACAATGCCGAGCACCTCGCCAAAGAGCGACAGGTCCCAGTGCAGCAGCGGGTCGCCGCGCAACTGGATTTTCAGCCGGTTCGTCACCGCCATCAGCAGCACCACAAACCCGGTGACGGAGACCGAAACCGCCGCGCTTCCGGTGGCGAAAAACAGCAGCATGCACACAAGGAGCACGGGCAGGAAGTTAAGGATCAGGGTGGTATACCCCGCTTCGCCCGAAAGGTGCACAAAATCGGCCAGCTTGCCCGGCGCGATCGCGAGCATCGCCCAGGTCAGCAGCACGGACGCGGCGGCGACGAGGAGGAATGCCCACAGCGGCCCAAGCCGCAGTTTCTTGCCCAAAAACGCGGTGCGTTTGCTCACGCTTCGATCATTTCTTTCAACATCTACTTTCCAAGTGACTTACTGGAGGGACGATTACGCCAAATCCCGCTCGTCAAACACGTCACCGCACTCCGGGCAGAGCTTCGGCGGGTTCGCCGCGTCGTCCGGCTCCCAGCCGCACCGGTCGCACCTGAACTTGGGGTGGTTCATCGGCCTTGGTCTGCCGCAAGCGGCGCAGTACCGCGTTTTGTTCATCTCGCCGCAGACGCACGTCCAGCCGCCGGTTTCCGGGGGCATGGGCTTGCCGCAGTCCACACAGAACGGGCCGGTGTTGCCCGCCGCCCCGCAGGCGCACGACCACACCCTGGGCACGGACGAGGGCGGGTGCCACCTGCCGCGCTTTTGCCGGGCGTTCCCCTCGCCATCCATCCGCGTGGATAGCATGCCCGGCACGCGGAGCACGGCATTCTGGCGCAGCTCCCGGATCATGGCCTCGTCCTCGCCGGATGCCTTCAGGCCGCCGATGGTCAGCGACACAATCTCGATGCCGCGATGCCCGCGCCATGTGGTATAGAGCACGTCGTTCAGCGCGTCCGCAAGCTCCATTGCCCGCCCCGGGATGGCGCCGTACCGGATGCCCATGCCCGAAATCATCGCGAACGCGTGGCCTAGCGCCTCCAGGAACTCCGTGTCAAGCTGCTCCTCCAGCATGTCCCGCGTCAGCGGTTCCTGTATGCCCTCCGGCGCGCTCAGGCAGAACAGCATCGGGTCCGCGATGCGGTAGGTATATTCGCCATAGCAGCGGATGGAAATATCCGCGTCCAGGCCGATGCTGGCGTCCACTTCCCGGAAGAGCACGGGGCGCTCCGTCTCAAACGCGCTGCCGGGCATTTCGTGTATGTTAAAATAGTAAACGCGCTGCTCCTTGCTGGGGCTTCGCTTTTTCTCATAGAGAACCCCGGCGGTGTCAAACGTGGACAGCAGGTTCTCGCCCAGATTGCCGAAAAGAAGGCTCGGCTCGGTCGACGCGTCATACACATACGCGCCGGGCTCCGCGCACAGGTCCACCACCATGCTCCGGTCCATGATGAGCATGCACTGCCCATCCAGGACATTCACAATCGACCCGTCAAAGATCAGGTTTTCGTTTCCGCGCCGCCCGCCCGCCTTCCGAAGTCCCCGGACCGCGAGCGTATCCTCACCCAGCGCGTCCGCATATACAAAATCGCGCCAATCCTCGGCCAACACATTGCCGTCGGCGTCTATCTCCACGCGTGTCAGTCCCATCCGCGACCCTCCTTCTGTGCCGGTCACAAAAATCGACAGAATTCGACCATCCACATATTCTACACGAATGGAGAGTTTTGCGCAACATGGCGGACGGGCGCGCGCGGGTTGCCCCCCGGCGAATAGCGAAAAAAAGCCAACGCGAAAGCGCCGGAGAAGCCGATTTGCTTCACTCCCGGCGCTTTTCGATCCCGGCGGCCCGAAAGCCCCGCCCATAAATTCGCAACGCTGACGGCGATATCTAGGATAGCTGCACGACGCTCAGGAAAGCGCTTGTGCCGATGGTGGTCAGCGTAATGGATATCCCGGCGACGACCAGCGCGACAGCATCGCCCGCCTGCAACGGCGCGATGACCTCGGTGGAGACCTCCCCGTTCGTGTCCACAACAATGTTCAGGTGCCCGATGCCAAGGTCAACGCCGTTTACCCGAATGCGCAGTTCCGAGTTTGCGGCGCTGGAATACACCACGCCGTAGGCGAGACGGTAGTCCCCGCTGTTTTGCATGATGACCTGCGAAACCGGCGGGCCTGCGTATGTCAGACCGCTGACCGCGCTAATCTGGTTGAACGTGACGCTGCTTCCGCCGGTGATGGTGGTTGGGGTAGAGCTTGTGTATCCGAAATACCCTTTGGCGGGGGCAAAGGTGGGTCCGGTTGCGCCGGTAGGGCCCGTGAGGCCTGTGGCGCCCGCAGGGCCGGTGGTCCCCGGGATTCCTCGCGCACCTTGCGGTCCGGTGGCACCGGTCACGCCCGTGACTCTCTTGGGTATGCCGGCCGCCGGCTGGTAGACACAGGACGGCTGGCACGACATGTTTCTACGTAAAATCCTCATTGTTGACCCCCCTATACTGTGTTTGATAAAACCTGGCGCATGTAAACACAGTATACGCGGGGAAATCAGCGCGCGTGAGGCTGCGCACGGGCCGCGAATCCGCGGAACACACGCCCGCCCTACAGCGTCGCGTTCTTCATCTTCCGGCTGAACACCAGGGCGGCCAGCGCGAACAGCACGGCGGCACAGCCGGTCACCCACAGCAGATGCGGCAGGATATCGCCATACGCCCCGGAGAGCGCGGCCCGGCCCGCGTTCACCGCGTGCGCGAACGGCAGCGCGTACGCGACCTTTTCAAACGCGCCGCCGATCAGCGCCACGTCGAACCACGTGCCCGAAAGCCACGCGGACAGGTTGGTCAGCAGCGCGCCGCACAGCCCGCCCACCTGCTTGTCGTTCAGCACGCTGCCGGCCAGGAGGCCGATGGCGATGTAAAGCAGGGCGCACGGAATCAGCACGAGGAGCACCAGCAGCAGGTTCGCCGTCAGCGGAAGGCCCAGGCACACGGCAGCGACCAGACAGATCGCGCTCTGCAGCGCGGACAGCGGGATCAGCGGCAGCAGATACCCGCAGATGAATCCCCAGGGCGTGAGCGGCGAGGCGAACAGGCGCATCAGGAACGATTCGCCCCGGTCCTTGGCGATCAGCATGCCGGAAAACAACGAGATGAACGACAGGCCGAACACCGCCATGCCGGGCGCGATGGTTTCAATCGGGAACACAGCCGCCGGGATGTTCCGCTGGATCATGGTCAATAGCAGCATGACCGCCAGCGGAAAGCCGAGCGCGAACACCAGATTCAGCGGGTCCCGGAGCAGCTCCTTGCGGTTTCTGCCCGCAAACGCCAGCATTTTCTTCATACGGCCACCCCTTCCCCCGACGCGAGCGCGATGAACGCCTCCTCCAGCGTGCCGGTTCCCGTCCGGGCCATCAGCTCGTCCGCCGTGCCAACCGCTTTCAGCGCGCCTTCCGCCATGACGCCGATGCGGTCCGACAGCGCCTCCGCTTCTTCCATATAATGGGTGGTCAGCACGATGGTGATCTTCCCCTTCAGCCGCCGGATCGCGGCCCACAGCTCGCGCCGGGCCAGCACGTCCAGCCCGAGCGTCGGCTCGTCCAGGAACAGCACGCCCGGCCCCGTAATTAGCGCCATCGCAATGCTGAGCCGCCGCTTGAACCCGCCGGACAGCGTCTTGGCGCGCTGCTTTTCCACCGTCTCCAGCCCGAACGCGGCGATCTGCTCATCCGCGCGCGCCCGCGCGTCCCGCGTGTCACTGCCGTACAGCGCGGCGATCAATTCCAGGTTTTCCCGGACGGTGAGGTTCCGCGCCACCGCCGTCTCCTGGGGGGACACGTTAATTTTCGCCTTGACCTTTTGCGGGCTGGCGACAATGCCTTCGCCCAGAATGCGCGCGTCGCCGCTGGTCGGCGCGAGGATGCAGGACAGCATCTTGATCGTCGTCGTTTTGCCCGCGCCGTTCACGCCGAGCAGCGCGAACAGCTCGCCTTCCCCGATGGAGAGGTTCAGCATGTCTACGGCTGTCCTCGGCCCGTATCGCTTGGTGAGGCCCATCGTCTCAATCGCCGTCATGGTGTTCCTCCTCCGGTTCCTCTTCATCGCCAAATATCGGCATCAGCCGGGTCAGCATCTCCGCGTACCGCTCACCGTGGGCAATGGCAATCCCGCGCTTCTCATCGCCCAGCAGAATCACCGTATCCCCCGGCTCAATGCCGAAAAGCGTCCGTGCCTCCTTGGGAATGACGATCTGGCCCTTCTCCCCCACCTTGGCGGTCCATGCGTGCTTTCCCTTCGGACCCCGCATGACAATCACCTCCCCGCATAGTATGAAAAGTATGATTTATACCACAAGTATGACACAGACAAGGCGCCCTGTCAATAGGCTGAAAAAAACAACAAGCGTTACATTTTGGTAACATGCGTTAATTTCTATGTAGCTTTTGGCGCTGTGTGTTGGTATAATATGCATGGTTCCGTATATTACTGCCGGCAATAGGAGAGGATTTCTTGCGGAATCCTCTCATGGCGCCCGATTCTTCGAATCAGCGCCGCCGTTGCGGCATTGATTATACACAAAAGCGGGTGGCGGAATCAGCTGCCACCACAGGAAGGCGGAACGTGACAATGAGGGACGCTCAATTGGGCCGTCGTTTGATGGCGGCGCTGCTCGTGGTGATGCTATTGATCGGCATGCAGGCATTTGCGGATACATCGCAAGGCGGGCAGACGGTTTATTCGGATAACTGGAGTTCCGGTGTTTTTACACTCCGGGGCGCTGAAACGAACGAAGAAACCATAACCGAGGACGATCCCGGCGAGGGCGAAGCGATTGACGCAGCGGGCGAGCAGGCCGCCGTCGACCATTCGCTCGGCCAGGTCATCGTCACGTTTGTCGCCGGCGGCGCTTCCTCGCGGGCGCGGCTGGACGCGAACACCCTCCTGCCCCGGCCCGTGGACGCGCCCGCGGGTGACGGCGCCGGCCACTTCATCGGCTGGTACACGGACGATGGGGCCTTGTTCGACTTTGCCCGCCCTGTCGCGGAGGACATCACGCTGACGGCGCAGTTTGGCGAGGAATACCTTGTGCAGTTTCTGGACCTGGATGGCTTCATCGTCCGCGCCGAGAAGGTGCCGGACGGGGCGATGGTGGTGCCGTATCCGACGGAAAGCCTCGGCATTCCAGCCGACAAGCAGTTCGCGTATTGGTATGACGCGACCGCCGGGGAGGACGCGGATTTCGCCTTTTCGGAGCCGATTCACGCCAACGCGCTGCTGATCCCAAAGATCGTGGACGCGCTGCTCGTCATCTACGTATCCGAGGGCACGCAGGTGCTGCCGCAGTTGATCGATACAACAAAGCCCATTGAACGGCCGACGAAAGCGATGGCGCTTCCCGGCTATAAGTTCCTGCACTGGTCCAAGGAGCGGGACGGCGCTGCGTATCCGTTCACGGCCATCGAGGTCAAGCCCCTCACGCTGTACGCCGTCTGGGAAAAGCAGAACGTCGGCTATACCATCATCTATTGGACGGAGAAGGAAAACCTCAAAGCGCCGGTGCTGCCGGACGATTACGAGTACGCCTGCAGCATGCGCGTGGAGAACACCTCCGGCGACGCGGTGCTGGTTGGCGCAAACATCTCCGGGACAAAGGCATTGGCGGACGGAAAAATCCCCGCCGCCAACAAGGCCTATCTTACCACATACTTTGAGTACCTGACGGGCGACCAGAGCATCGAGGCGCTCGGGGACGGCTCCGCTGTTGTGAACGTGTACTTCAATAGAAAGGTTTTCGACATTGAGTTCAAGGGCTACAAGACCAACGCGACGGAAATCTACACGATCGCCGGCGGATGGACAGATGCGGATTCGCTGATCATGTCGGTGAAGCTGGGTCAGAACATTTATGAGATTTGGCCGAGCGATATCAAGCTGATAAATGAAAGATTGCCTTTTAAACTATGGGCCGCTTGGTATTCCTTCTCAAAATACCCGTATGACGTTTTTTCCGAGGCACTATATCAAAAGTGTGTCGTGGACTTCAAGTCCTCTATGGCCGCGAGCTACCTGTTCCAGGCCGACTATGTCTACCGCATGTACTTTCTTGAGCTCGCGGAAAAGCCCGCGCAGCTGATCCCCGGGGAGATTGAGGAATACCAAGGCAAGTACTACCAGTACGCGCCGGAGTATACCACTTCCTATCACCAAGCCAAAACGGCCACCGCCTACAAAGGCTGGCCTGGGAACAGCAGCACGCCCGGCTTCAAGCAGGCGAACGCGAAACAGGACGGCGATCACGTCATCTACGTCGCGCCCAGCCCGCCCGAGGTCAACGCTATCGGACAGAATGTGTACTATCTGCACTATTATATGGACCGGCTGACGTACACCCTGACGCTGGATGGCACGGGCGGTTTGGTGGACGGAAACACGCAGATCGTACGGGAGGACATCCCGCACGAGGCGTCGCTGCCGGAGGACCTGCTCAGCAAGATACCGGAGAAAACGAACGGCACATTTGCCGGCTGGTTCTATGACCAGGGCTTCTCGGAGCCTGTGCACAGCGGTGACAAAATGCCCGCCAAGAATGTCATCCTGTACGCGAAGTACACAGCCAGCGGCGTTACCGTCACGTTCTACGAGCAGGAAGGCGACACGGACCCCATTGCCACGCGGATTACTTCGCCGGGCGGCCTGGTCGTGTCGCCGCATGACTACTACACCGTGGGCGTGGAATACGGCACAAAAGGACTCTTTGCCGGGTGGTACTTCCCGCTGGAAGGGTTCCGCGCCCCGTTTAACGATTCTATGCCGATCGCCGCCGATTTGTCGGTGTACCCCCAGTGGACAGCCGTTCCGATCACCGTTACGTTCCATTCAGACGGGATCGGCAGCGACACATACGCTGAGGCGCACGTCAGTACGCAGGCAAACTCGATTGCCTCCAGCAAGGGCTATCCGCCCGCCGACCCGGAGCGCGCGGATTACGCGTTCATCGGCTGGTACACGGGCGAGGACGGGCAGGGCGCGCGGTTTACCGCCGCCACGAAGGTAACCTCCGATATTTCCGTCTACCCCGCCTTCGCGGCCCCGATGACGGTCGATGCGCACAACATCGTAGCGAACACGAACGCGGCGCTGGCCCAGGGCACGCTGCTGAACTGGCACGCGCTGACGAACGCGAAGGCGCTGGCGGCGGTGGATGTCTCCATCGATACCGGCCACAGCCTGGTGACCGCCACGAGGTCCATCGGCTTCACCCGGAAGGAGGACTACGCCCCGGGGAGCGCGCATCCCCTGACCGTGACCGCGCGCGACAGCCTTGGCCGGGTGGAGGCCAGGACCGTCCTGCTAACCGTCGAGGACACGACAAATCCCGAGTTCCACAGCAACGCCAGCGCGCGTTTCCGCGTCGGCGATCCCATCTCCCCCGAGAGCATCTGGAGTAACCTGGGCGCGACGATCACGGATGACTACGCGGACAGCGCGTTCCTGCTGGGGCAACTGACGAGCGACTACGCGGACGACGACGGCCGCAACGACGGCCCGGGCGAGTACGAGGTTACTTTCCGCACCGAGGACACCGTCGGCAACGAGGCGTACCTCACCGTGACCGTGCTGCTTTGGGATGAATTCGTCACCGCCGAGCCTGCCGCGATCTGTATTTCCGAGGCGCGGTCGTTCGTGGCCGCGGACTACATATACTGGATGGAAGCGCAGGCCGTGTACTACGACAGCGAGTACCCGGAGGGCAAGCCTGTGGACATCCTCCACGTGGACAGCAGCGCGGTACTGCCGGAGCTGGGCGAATACTATGTCGGTTTCTCCTCGGCAAACGCCACGGGCGGCAACCTCGTGACGGTCGTGCCGGATACGTATGTGATCACGCCCTTGGTTGTCATGGGCAAGATCACGCCCGCGAAGGAAACCGTGGTGCCCTTCCGGGGCAGCGTGACCTTCACGTATACGCCCGCCCCCCACCACATGCTGACGAACGTCTTCGTGGACAATGACCGTGTGACCGCCGACCACCCGGATAGCTACACGTTCACCAACGTGAACGCGGATCACAAAATCACCGTGGTGTACGACAAGAACTACACCCCCGAGCCGACCGCGAGCCCCGAGCCGACCGGCGTGCCGCGTAACGGCGGCGGAACGCCCACTACGCCTTCGCAATCCCCGGTCCCGGGCAGCCCGATTGGCGCGTATGACCCGGACAACCCGCCGGAGTCTGTGAAGGACGCGCGCGCGAGGCTCAGCCAGCCCCTGTTCACCATCTATGACTCGGATGTCCCGCTCGCGGGCATCGCCGCCCGTTCCATGGGCGAAACGGACGAATAATATCATGGCGCGGTAGGGATTCCTTGCGGAATCCCTTTATGGCGCCCGGTTTTTCAAATCAGCGCCACCGCCGCGGTTTGGGGGCGCTGACCCCGGGCCGCGCTTCGGCCATCCTATACCACAGAGGAAATATTTCCTTATCGAAAAGGGGGTTTGCACATGAGAAAGCCAACAGCCTGGGTCCTCGCGGTCCTGCTGCTCCTGCCGCTCCTCCCCGCCGTTGCCGAGGAATCGCTCACCACCTATACCAACCCGGCGGGCCAGGCGGATACCATCGGCGTGCAGGCGGGAACGAAACTGACCGTCGGCATGACCACGGCGACATCCGGTTACTTCGCCACGGACCTGTGGGGCACAAACGCGGCGGACATCTGCGTCCGGTCGCTGCTGTACGGATACAATACGATCACGTGGCTGCGGACCGGCGAACTGATGTTTGACGGCACGGCCATCGCGGGCGTCAACGTGCTTTCCGAGTCCGACGGCCGCAGGGTGTATGTGATCAGCCTCATGACGGATCTCGTGTACAGCGACGGCACCCCCATCACGGCAAAGGACTATATCTTCTCCCTGCTGCTGTCCGCCTCCCCGGAAATCGCGGCGCTGGGCGGTGCGGCGCGCGGGCTCAATCAGTTCGCCGGGTATGAGGAATACAACGAGGGCCGGGCCGAGAGCATCCGGGGCATCCGCCTGATCTCGGACGATTCATTCTCCATTGAGGTGGACGAGCGGTATTTGCCGTATTTCTACGGCATCGCCATGTTTGAGATCATTCCGTATCCGATGCACGTCATCGCGCCCGGCTGCGATATTCTGGATACCGGCAATGGCGTTTCCATCGGCCCCGGGGCCGGCGCGGCGCTGCTGGACGCGCAGGCGCTCGGCTTCACCCCGGGCGAGTTTTCCGAGGGAATGCTGCGCAAGACGCTCCTGGACCCGGAAACCGGCTACCTGTTCAATCCGCGCGTGACCAGCGGCCCGTACACGCTGGACGCGTACGACAAAGAGACGCGGACGGTGTCCCTCGTCCTCAACCCGCGCTATCTGGGCAACTACGAGGGCGACAAGCCGCACATCGAGCGGCTGGAGCTGCGCGCCGTGCGCAACGACGAGGTGGCGGACCTGCTGGCGAGCGGGGAAATCGATCTGGTCTCGCAGCTAACGAACGGCGAGGCGATCGACCAGGCGCTTGCGCTGACCTACGCGGGCGGCGCGGCGCTGAAGGCGCAAAACCACCCCCGCTCCGGGCTGGCGTATCTGGCGCTGGCGTGCGAAAAGGGGCCGACCGCGGATACGGCGGTGCGCAGGGCCATCGCCCAGGCCGTGGACAGGAACGCGATCATCGCGGCGGTTTCGCCCTATGCCCTGCCCGTGTACGGCTACTACGGGATGGGCCAGTGGATGATGAGCTATTCCGGGGAGGAGGGCGCGGCGCAGGACCCCTCCGCGCCAGAAATGCAGGAGGCGCTGGCGGCGCTGGAGGTTCCGTTTGACATAGACGGCGCGAAGGCGGCGCTCGATCAGGCGGGGTGGAACCTGGACGCGCAGGGGAACGCGTACGCCCAGGGCATCCGCTACCGCCGGACGGACGGCGCGCTGGAACCCCTGGTGATCCGGTGGGCCAAGACCGAGGGCAGCGCGCTGACGGACGCGATAGAGGGGATCATCGCCGGCCCGTTCGCGGAGGCGGGCATTGACCTCACCGTCACGGAAGTGTCCTTTGCCGAGGTGTTGCGGCAGTTTTACCGCCTCGCGCCGCGCGAATACGACATGTTCTTCCTCGCCAGCGATTTTCTGAAAACGTTCGACCCGTATTACGACTATCACACCGGCGACGCCTACCAGAAGGTCATCAACACCTCCGGTCTGCGCGACGAAACCCTGATGGCGCTGGCGCTGGAAATGCGCGAAACACCCCCCGCCGAGAGTGCGCAGTATGTGACCCGCTGGCTCGACTTCCAACGGGCGTGGGCCGAGGCCATGCCGTTTATCCCGCTGTACTCCAACGTATACTTTGACTTTTACACGGATCAACTGCAGGATTACGACATCGCGACCGCGCTGAACTGGGGCTACGCCATGTCCTACGCATGGCTCGGTGACCCGGCCGAGGCTGAGGAAGTTGGTTTCTTCCCGGCGGCGGGCAACTGAGCCCTTTGCGCAGCTACCGAATAACAACCCCTGGACGGCGGCACTGATTCAGAAAATCGGCCGCCATCCAGGGGTTGTTTTGTTAGGGCAATTTCCGAAAACATAGGGCATGGATTTGCGAGAGATTTTGCCGCTTCGCTAAGCGAAGGAGTGAAGCGTAGCAGCGCTACGCTGAACGAATGAGGCAACGCGAGACGGCAAAAGACCCGCAAAGACGTGTGCTATGTTTGAGTGAAATGCGCTAATGCGCGCCGCACTATTCTTCCATCGTGCAGCCGACCCGCCACTGATAGGCGACGTTTTCCGCGTCGATCACGAAGCGATAACTGACGCCCGTCGCGCCCGGAATATCGCGAAAGGCGCCGTCCTCGCTCACCTGCCATTGGTAGGCGAGCCGCACACCCTCCGGGGCATTCTCCACGTGCGCGGTAAGCGTCACCTCTGCGCCGGGCACGCACGCGCCCACGCAATCCGCGCTGATCGTCACAACAACGGGTGCGCCCTGCGCATCGCTCGCGGGTTCGTACGCGGGCCGCAGCCACAGGTCCGCCGAAACCGGCTGAGCAAAATCGTACGCGGCATCGACGCTTCCTGACAGGTCAAACCAGTGCGAAAACGCGCAACCGTCCACGCTTGGCGTGATGAGCGGTTCCTCGGCCTTCATCTGCCGCTCGATCTGCATCTGCAGCCAGTCCCGACCGTCCCCATCCATAAAATGCACGATCACATACCCCAGCGTTTGGGTGGCATCCGGCGCGGGCAGGGCTCCTGCCGGGGACACTTCGGAGGTGGCGAGGCCTTCCCGCGCGGATTCGGTTGGGATGGGGGTTTCCGGTTCACCCTTGACCTCATCCGGGGGCGGGTCGGCAGGCTTTGCGTCCGTTTCCCCCGGCGTAGCGTCCCGCTGCCCGGCGGCTCCTTCGGACATCCCGCCGTCTCCCCCGCCGGCAGCCTCTCCGCCGGACAAGGGCACGCTATCGTCCGCGATTTCAAAGACGCGCCCGTTCACCGTATTCTGACCTACCTCGACCCGGCAGGTCAGCGTTCGCCGCGCGCCCGTCCCGTCCGTAAAGGCGCAGGACAACGTGTACGCGCCGCTCTCGGTCAGCGTCTCCGGCAGGAGAGCCCACGCAAGCCGCGCCTCGGCGGCCCCGGCGTCCACAAACGCCGTTCGCAGGATGCACAGCAGGAGATCGGGCTGGTCAACGTCATACTGGAAGATGCCGTCGCCGAAACGCGGCAACCGCGCCACACTCCTGGCATCGGCATAAATGCCAAAGGAGGAGACGCCGCCGTGCGTGTCGCCAACGGTGACGAGCATCGGGGTCATGTTCTTCCAGGCGGCCGCAATGGTGGCAGGCGTTCCCGCACCGTCCGCCAGGGCGTGCGGAATGCACGCAAAAACCGCGATAAACAGCGCCAGCAAGAGGGGGGCGCTTCGTTTCATCCACGGCGGTGCTGATTTCAGAAATCGGGCGCTATAAAGGAATTTCGTCAAAAATCCCGTTCTTTTATGTCTCATCCGTTCTCATCCCCGCACACTCTTTTGTTGACAAGGCATGGCAGATCCTTTTACTATTATATCATATCGTTTCTTTTGTTGCAATATTTTGGTAATAAGTCTACCCTAAATTGCTTGTTTGCGTAACAAAAATGACAGAAGGTAAAAATTTGCCCCTTGAAACGCAAGCATTTCAAGGGGCTTTTTGTGGCGTCCCCGGCGGGATTCGAACCCACGGCCTTCCGCTTAGGAGGCGGACGCTCTATCCTACTGAGCTACGGAGACAAAAATAAAGTTGTGGCCACCGGAAATGGATCGGTGCCGTTTAGACGGCGATCGTCCAATCCACGCGGGCAATCGGCGCATAACCCAACTGGAATAGTATCGCATCAAAAGGCATCCTTGTCAAGCATCATTAAAAGTGTCTTTTGTGTCACCCGCATTGTTACAATGTTTTTTCTTGTAATCCATTTCGCACTGTGATACAATTTTTTTGTACGGAGCCTTGTCCCCCTGCAACCGAAGAAAAATGTCGTAAGGATGTCGATAAAGCGCATGAAAGGCTTATGGCGCCAAAAGGAATACCTTGTCATCGCTGTTGTGATTCTGCTGTTTCTTGCCGTCAGCATTCTGTCCCTGGTGTCCATTCGGCAGTTGCAGGGTAACGCGCGTGTAATAAATTACGTCGGCATTGTTCGCGGCGCAACGCAGAAACTTGTCAAAAAGGAACTCCACGGCGACCCGGATGACCTGCTCATTGTCCGGCTCGATTCCATCGTGGACGAGCTGCTCACCGGCGAGGGGCCGAACAACCTGATCGTGCTGCATGATGAGGACTACATAGCCCGCATGCGGGAAGTGCTCGCGCACTGGGTGAAACTGAAGGCCGAAATACAGCGTGTCCGCCAGGGCGACGGGGACGCGCGCCTGTATGCTGCCAGCGAGAAATACTTCACCCTGGTGGATGGCGCCGTGTCCTCGGCCGAGAACTATACGGAGCGGCAGGTCGACCGCTCCATCGCCATTTTGGTGGGCGTTGTCGTCACCTTTCTGGCGATTATCTTCATCGGGATCGTGTTCGTCATCCGCTCGCTCGCCCTGAAAAAGCGCGCGGAGACGCTGAACAAAATTGCCTACCTCGACCCGCTCACCCAGATGGAGAACCGCGCGAGCTGCGAACGCCTCATCGGTCGCTGCAAAGAGAACCCGCCGGCGGGGGATCTGGCTGTGTTCATGTTTGACATGAACAACCTGAAACACGTTAACGACCGGTTTGGCCACAAGGGCGGGGACCGCCTCATCGCGGAGTTCGCCCGCATTTTGAGGGCCGAGGCCGAGGCATATGGCTTCGTCGGGCGGTATGGCGGCGATGAGTTTTTGGCCGTGTTTGAGGACGCGACCCATAGCAAGGCGGAATCGTTCTTAATGCGCGTTAACGAGCGGGTTGTGGTCTATAACATGCTGCACGTGAGCGACCTGGAAAAAATCAGCTTCGCGGAAGGATTCGTCGTGGAGAACCTGCGCAACCAGGGCATCGATGAAATGATCCACGAAGCGGACGGGCGCATGTACGCGCGGAAGCGGCAAATGAAAGAAAACCGGGATATGACGGAAGACGTCTAGTCATACAGAGACGGAGTGTGACGCTGCATGAGCAAAAGACACCGGATGATCTCCTTCATTTTCGCCCTGACCCTGATGGTGATTTGGCTCGCCTGTTTTTATGTGCTTTTTTCTTCCGCGCGCCTGCTCGCATACCACTTTACCGAGGAAACCGCCCGCTCCGCGCAGACGGTGCTGGCAGATACCCTGGGAAGCGACGCAAGCGCGGCGCGTCAGCTCTTTTCGCAGTTTGGCGGATGGTCCGCCAGCGAAGCGGAACAGGTGCATTCCGCGCTGGCCGCGCTATCCGCGCGCAAGCCGGCGCTCGCCTATTACGCGATGGACGCGCGCGGAAACCTGTATGCGGATGGCGGACAGGCCGCCCGGCCACTCGGGCTAACCGTCGGCAACGCCGCGCGCAGGGACGGATACGCGCTTCTCTATCTTGCCGATTGGAACGGCTATCCCGAATGCGTCGCTATGGTGATCGAGCCCCCGAACGCGTCGGCGCACTTCCTGGTGCGCGTGGAGCCGCTCGCCACATTCGCGAAGCGTTTGTTCGACGCGCTGCCCTTCCCCACCGCATACGCCGCGCTGTACAGCGAGTGGGGATACCTCGCCGGGCAAAGCAAGGACGGCGATCAAGACGAGACGCTCGCGGGCGCGATGCTGGCGGGCGCGCGCGCGTATGCGCAAAACCGCGCCGAAAAATCCGTGCAGGGAGGTGGGTGCGGCTCCGGATACAGCACCTTCATCCCTCTGGCGCAGCCAAGCGGATGGTTTATCGGCGCGCGCCTGACCGGAAGCCAGATCCCGCCGATGGCCTCGGGCATGGTGATCGCGTTCGCGATTTCCACCGCCGCGTGGATCGTCCTTCTGCTCTTTTTGTTCATCAGCGCGCACAAGCGAAAGGCGTCCGCGAAAAAAACGGAGCAAGGCGGGCACACGGACCCCCTGACGGGGCTGATTACCGCGACAAGCCACGAGCGGGCGGTGTCGGACTTCCTCCGGAAGGTAAACCCCAAGGACCATTGCTTTGTCGCCCTGAACATCACCGCGTTCCACCGGTTCAATGCGATGTTCGGCCACGCGCTCGGGGATACGCTGCTCCGGACGGTCGGCCGGCGCCTCCGGGAGAACTTCGCCTGCGCCGCGCGGCTCGGGGGCGATGTGTTCGCCTTCCTTGCCGAGTCCTCGGAGTACGCGACGGCTGATGTAAAGGCGCAACTCCTCCAGGCAGCCCGCGACGCGCTGGGCAGCCAGTACCTCCCGTTTATCGGCTTCACGTTCGGCGTCTATCCGCTCCTTCCCGATACGCTGACGTATCGCGAAATCTCGGACGGGGCGTTGCTCGCGATGAAGCGGGCAAAGGGCGAGCCCAAGACGGGCGAAGTGATTTACGACCTGGCCATGCTGAAGGACGACCGCATGCGCAAATTCATTGAGATGAACATGCTCTACGCGCTGTCTAAGGATGAGTTTGAGGTATACATCCAGCCGAAGTTCGGGACCGTGGATGTCCGGTGCTGCGGTGGCGAGGCGCTGGTGCGCTGGCGCTCCCCCCAGATCGGTTTTATGGTGCCGTCGCAGTTCATCACCCTGTTTGAGGAAAACGGCTTTATCGCGGAGATCGACTTCTTTGTGCTGAACACTGTGCTCACGCTGCTGCAAGAGGTGCAGGACAGCGGCGCACCGCTCCACCCGATCTCCGTCAACCAATCGCGCGTGACCCTCTCCCTGCCGAACTATCTGGAACGCCTGCAGGCGCAAATCGGGCGCTTCACCATCCCGTTGCGCTATGTGGAACTGGAGATCACGGAGAGCGTACTGACGGAAAGCAACAGCCGCATGGCCTCGCTGGTGGAGTCCCTCCATCGCATGGGCCTCTCCGTCGCGATGGACGACTTTGGCAAGGAGTATTCCTCGTTGAGCACGCTGCGCGAAATGCCCTTTGACGTGCTGAAGATCGACCGGGAGTTTCTCACGGAGTCGGACGCGTCCCAGCGCGGCAAGAAGATCATTTCGAACATCCTCAACATGTCCCGGGATCTGCACCTGCAAACCGTCTGCGAGGGCGTGGAGACGGGCACGCAGCTTGACTTTCTGCGGGCCGCCGGGTGCGACGCCGTGCAGGGGTTCTACCTCTCCAAGCCGATTCCGATGCGCGAGTTCGCCCAGCGGTATCTGTACCGCCAAGAGGCCGAGGGGGACAGCGCATGACCAACGCCGCGTGTATTTTGCTGTACGCCCCGCTCGCCACCATCGCGCTGATCCTTTTTGGCACAGCGCTGGCCGTTCCCCAGCGCGGACGCGCCGAAAAGTGGCTGATCGCCTGTTTTTCCCTCACTGTGGTGGTCTGGCATCTTAGCATAGCCGTCTATCACTTCGTTCCCTACGCGCTCGCCCTTCAGTACGCGCTCGCCATTGATCAGGCCGCCTTTACGTGGGCGGCCTATTGGCTGTTCCTGCTGGTTATCCGGTTCCATCGGTTCGCGAGCACGTTCCGGCGCCGGCTCGCGCATGCGCTGTGCGCCGTCCCCATCATAACCAGTGTGCTGGCGCTGACTGCGCCGCTCCACACGCTATTTTTCTCCGGCTTTGCGGTCATGTCTTTCGCGCCGCTCGCCCGGGTGAAATGCGCGTGGGGCATGTGGGCATACGCAAGCTACGCGTATGGTATGCTGCTCGCCGCTGCAGCAGCCGTCACCGCCGCCGTGCGCTTCAGCCGCCTGCCCCGGGCGCATCGCGGCGGCACGCCGTATCTGTTCACGGGCCTGTCGCTGTTCATCTGCCTTGCCGGGCACGAGGTCTACTCGAAAAGCAGCGTGCCGGACTTTTCTCTCCTCGGCGCGGGCCTTTGCGGCATTTTTCTGTTTCTCGCCATCCAGGCGGACGGCCAGATGGACTGCCTGCGGATCGAGCGGCGCGAAGTATTTCACTGCCTGGATGTCGGCGTGCTCATCCTGGACGAGGCGGAGCACATCATCGACGCGAGCCAGGTCGCGCACAAGCTGCTCCGCCTGAACGAACCGCGCTACGCGAGCGAACGCCTCCCGGACGCGCTGAACCGGCTGTCGTCCGCCTGGATGATCGCCCGCAAGCCGCACGCGGGGGACCCGGGGGAAGATATCTTCTTCCTCGACCCCCCGTTTCCCATGGTCTACGAAATGCGGCGCCAGCTCATTCTGGACGAGGGGGCGCACGTCTGCGGCCGGTACGCCGTGCTGTCCAATGTCACGAACAACCGGCTGTACCTGGAACGCCTTCGCGAGACGGCCGGCGTGGACACGCTGACCGGCCTGCCCAACCGCTACCGGTACCAGGAGTTGTCACGCCTGCTGGATGTGGAGAGCAATCTGCCCATCAGCATCATCCTGGGGGACGTGAACGGGCTGAAGAAGATCAACGACGCGCAGGGGCACAGCGAGGGTGACCAGCTTCTTCGAACGGCCGCCGGCGTGCTGCGGCGCTGCTGCCCTCCCACCGGGCACGCGGCGCGCATTGGCGGGGACGAGTTCGCCCTACTCTTGCCCAAGTGCGCGCACGAGGAGGCACAGGCGGTCATCCGGCGCATCCAGGAGGCGCTGGCGGGCGTTCCGGAGGATACCCCCAGGCCCTCCATCGCCCTGGGGAGCGCCACAAAAAACGCCCCCTGGGAAAATATCCACGTGCTGGCGCACGAGGCCGACATGCGCATGTACGGCGACAAAGTCGGGACCATGGGAGGTGCGCAGGGTGCGTGATTGGGTTGGATTTGTGCTGTCCACCGCGCTTTCGAGCCTTACGTGCGCGCTGATATACAAGACGTGCGGCAGGCCGCCCGGCGCGCTGAAGCGCGCGCTGTTGCCGTTGCTCTCGCTTCTGCTCTGCTGGCAGGTGGCGGACACGCTTTTCTCCCTGATCACGCCGCCCGCGGATCGCTCGTTTTTCTTCACGCTACGGCTGCCGCTGCGGGCGTTTTTTTCGCTCGCCCTGCTGTTCTTCACGCTCTCGCTCTATGGTGCAAGGCTATGCGGTGGGGGCGTCACGACGCTGATTCTCGGCGTCGTTCCGCTCATCACCCTCGTGTTGGCCCTCGTTTCGCCCCTTCACGGTTTTCTGTACACGGCGCTTTCTTTCCCGCCGGACGGGGCGGAGTTTGTTCTGTCCCTGACCACGCCGGGCGTGTGGTTCTGGGTCTGCGCGGCCTTCTCGTGCGTTCTGGAGACGGCGGCGCTGGCCGTCACTTGGTCGCGGGGCAAGCTGCTCCCGTCCCTCTATCGCGCCCAGGCAGCGTCGCTCCCTGCGGGCCTTTTGCTCTCCCTCGTCGGGTTCTTGCTGGACCTGACCGGCATGGCCCCTGCGGCAGACATGTCACTCGCCGGCGCGTCGCTCTGTGCGCTGTTCTGCTTTCTCGCCACCAGGGACAATCCGGGGCTGGCGTATGTGAACCGGACGCGGGGCGAGGTCTTTAACTCCCTGGACAAGGGCATTTTGATCCTGGACGGCAGGCGGAGCATCACCAGTTCAAACCTCGCGGCCAAGTACATGCTCTTCAAGCTCGGTCTGTCCCCGCACGCCCCGTACCCGGCAATCCTGGCGATTGCCGCGCGAAAGGCGCGCAGTGTGGAGGCGGGCGGCAGCGCGCAGGACAGCACAGTCTACCGGTTTGGTCCTCCGGAGGACGAGCGGGTGTATCACCTCCAGGAAAAGCCGATCCTGGACCGGCGCGGGCAGGAGATCGGCCGCATGGCGATCTGCACGGACAGCACGGAAATGCACGCGACCATCCGGCATCTGGAGAATTCTGTGGGGCTGGACGCGATGACCGGCCTGATGAACCGCAGTTCTATGCGGCGGAGGCAAAAGGAGATCGACACGCCGGGAAGCCTCCCCATCGCGGCGATCGCGGGCGACCTGAACAGCCTGAAGATAACCAACGATACCCTCGGCCACCAACAGGGGGACACCCTGATCCGCGTCGCAGCGGAAGGGTTGGTCTACTGCTGCCCGCCCAGCGCGTACATCGCCAGAATGGGCGGGGACGAGTTTCTCATCCTCATCCCGCGCTGCTCACGGGAGCGCGCGAACCGCCTGATGGAAAGCATCCGGTCGCACCTTCGCAAGGCAAACGGGCCGATGGGCGGCGTCTCCATGGCGCTCGGCGCGGCCGTGAAGACAGCGAAGGCGCAGCGGCTGGACGCGGTGATCGTGGAGGCGGACCGGCGGATGTACGCGCGCAAAAACGCCGAACGGAGCGGGCGGGGACCGGTGGCCAAGCCCGCGCGATCGTGACGAACAAAAACCTTGCATAAAATAACCGCTTTATTCACCAAGCCTTGATTTTTTGTGCTATACTGGGTATAATCGGAAAACATTTCATCACCACAGAAGGAGGACATGTATGGAGCTGATTACGCTACAAAACGGCCAGTTGACCGTCGTCATCAGCCGGGTGGGCGCGGAGATGACGAGCGTGCGCGACAAGGACGGTGTGGAGCGCCTGTGGCAAGGCAGCCCCGATTTCTGGAGCAAGCACGCGCCAATCCTGTTCCCTGTGCCCGGCGCGCTGAAGGACGACGCGTACCTGCTGGACGGCAAGCGGTTTTCGCTCGCCAAGCACGGGTTCGCCCGCGAGCGCACCTTTTCCGTGGAGACGCAGCGCGCCGCGTCCGTGACCCTCGCGCTGGAGGGCGAGGCGTCATACCATACGGGCTTCCCGTTCCGGTACGTGTTCCGTGTGCGGTTCACGTTAGAAGGATCCACCGTGTGCGTGGATTACGACACCGAGAACCTGGACGAGCGGCCCTTCTGGTTCGGCGTCGGCTCACACGAGGCGTATGTGTGCCCGGAGGGCATCGAGGCGTACGAAATCGTGTTTGACAAACCGGAGACGCTCGCGCACAATGTGCTGAGCGGCAGCCTTCTGACGGGCGAAACCCAGGTCGTCGCGGCGAACTGCACTGTGCTTCCGCTGCGCCAGGAGCTGTTCGCCAACGACTCGTTGGTGTTCACCGCGCACAAATCCCGCAGCGTGACCCTGCGCAGCGCGCTGCATAACCGGCGCATACGCGTGGATTTCGACGATTTTGGCACGCTGCTCCTGTGGACGCCCAAGGGCGCGCCGTTCATCTGCATTGAGCCCTGGACCAATCCGCCGGACCGCGTGGATGCCGATCAGGACATCACGAAAAAGCCGGGCATGATCCGCCTGGCCCCCGGCGAGCGCCGCGCGCGGTCGCACACGATTGCTTTTATATAGGCAGAACTATGCCCGGCGGGAGCGGAAAACGCGATCGCGCCGGGCATACTGTCCGCGCGGATGGCTTCATTCCGCCTGCGACAGCGTGTTTTGGCTCACCCCCGCGCTAGGCGGCACATGGCGCGCCCGCGCGGAGCAGTGCCTGCCCGAACTTGCCAAATGAAAAGGATTCCTTGTGGAATCCACTTCTAACCCGATTCGCCGAATCAGCACCACCGTCCAGGCATAGCAAATCAACACAAAGGAGGACGCTCCCCATGCCCACGCTCGATTTCCGCCGCGCCACGCCCGCCGACGCGGAGACGCTCGGCGCGCTGCACTCGGCCCTCTGGCGCGCCGCGTACACGGGCATCGTGCCGGACGCGTACCTTCAGGCGTTCACGCCGGAGAAGCGCACGGCCTTTTTCGCCCGCACGCTGCCGGTAACGCCCAACGAGAACTACATCCTCAGCCTTGGCGGCGAGCCGGCCGGAATGCTCGCCATCGGCCCGACGAACGACGAGCGCCCGGAGACAGGCTTCGGCGAGATCCACGCGCTCTACCTGTTTCCGGAACACTGGGGCCATGGCCACGGCCGCCGCGCGATGAACTTCGCCCTGGAGCGCCTCCGCAGCCACGGGTTCACCGCCGTCTCGCTCTGGGTGCTCGAAGAAAACGCGCGCGCCCGGCGGTTTTACGAAGCCTATGGCTTCCTGCCGGACGGCGCGCGCGAACCCATCACGCTTGGGCGTGAACTGATGGAACTGCGCTACACGGTTTCGCTCTCCGCGTAGCCCCGGCAAACGCACGAACTGAGGTTCATGCGTTTGGAAGGAGGCGGAACGCCCTCCTCTGAAAACCTCACGATTTTCCGGACAAGGCAGAAATTCCTTCGGAATTCCCATATAGCGCCCGATTTTTCAAATCGCGCCGCCATCGCATAGGACGCAAAGTAGAAAATCCTTACAGATTTTCGTCCGTTCGGCGGCAAAGCCGCCGATGCCGGATCCCGATCAAGGGGCTTCGGCCCCTTAATAATCTCCAAGAAAGGGCCCTCGTTTAGCCAGCCGCGTAGCCGACCACCTTGCCGGGGTTCAGGATGCCATTGGGGTCAAACACGGCCTTGATGCCCTGCATCAGCGCCATCTGCGCGTCGCCGACCGTCTCCCGCAGGAACGGCACCTTCGCGTGGCCGATGCCGTGCTCGCCGGACACTTGGCCGCCGAGCAGCTTCGCCTCGTCATACAGCGCGTCCATGATGGCGTCGCACTTCTTTTTCCATTCGTCCTCCGGCAGGTCGTCCTTGCACGCGTAGATATGCAGGTTGCCGTCGCCCGCGTGGCCGAACGAGCGGATGCGCAGCGATAATTCCCCCGCGATCTGAACGCTGCGCTTGACGAACGCGGCGATCTTGTCGCGCGGCACCACCACGTCGCACTCGTCCATCGACGTCGTGCCGCCCTTGATCGCCTCCAGAAACGCGCCGCGCGCGTCCCAGATGGACGTCTTGCGCTCCTCGGTGTCAGCGAGCAGCACATCCTTCGCGCCAAGGGAGAGCAGCAGGTCGGTCAGCTCGTCCAGCGGCGCTTCCAGCGCGGCCCGGGACGGCCCGTCCAGCCGCACCAGCAAATACGCGTCCGCGCTCTTGTCCGGGAACTGCTTGCCCAGGTATTCCTCCGCCGCCTCGATCACTTCTTTTTCCATAAATTCCACCGCCGTCGGCTCCCCGCAGGCCAGCACCTGCGGCACGGCCTCAACGCACTTGTCCAGGTCGTCAAACGGCACGAGCACGCTCAGGTTCTCCTTCGGCTCCGGGATCAGCTTCACGGTCATCCGCGTCAGGAACCCGAGCGTCCCCTCCGACCCGATCATCAGGTCGATGAGGCTGTAGCCGCTGGAATTCTTGACCACCTTGCCGCCCAGCTCCAATATCTCGCCGCTCGGCAGCACGACCTCCATGCCGATCACGTAATCGCGCGTGACGCCGTAGCGCACGGCGCGCATGCCGCCCGCGTTTGTCATCGCGTTGCCGCCCATGGTCGCGCTCTTCTCGCCCGGGTCCGGCGGGTAGAACAGCCCCGTGCCCTCCAGCGATTTCGGGAACTCCATCAGCAGCACGCCCGGCTCCACCGTGGCGGTCATGTTCTTGATGTCCACGTCCAGCACGCGCTTCATCCGCTCCGTGGACAGCACCACGCCGCCCTCCGTTGCCACACAGCCGCCGCACAGGCCCGTGCCCGCGCCGCGCGGCGTCACGGCGATGTTGTTCTCATTGCAGTACAGCAGCGCCGCGCTGATTTCCTCGGTGCTCTCGGCCTGCAGCACGGCTTCCGGCATGTAGTGGCCGTACTCGGCCATCTCGTCGTGGTCGTAATCGTCCACAATCGCGTCGCCCGTGAACACACGGCCCGGCATAATCAGTTCAAAGGTCGCGATGTCCTGGGCGTCAATCGGCTTAAACGGTCGCATACGCCGCCTCCTTTTTCAGGCTTTCAATCAGCTCGGGCACAATCTGGTACAGGTCGCCGACAATGCCGATGTGCGCGACCTGGAAAATCGGCGCGTCCGGGTTCTTGTCGATGGCGATGATATGGTCGCTTGCGTTCATGCAGGCCGCGAACTGGATCGCGCCGCTGATGCCGCAGGTGATGATGAGCTTGGGCCGCACGGTCCGGCCGGACAGGCCGATCTGCCGCAGGTTCGTCTCCCAGCCCTTTTCCACCAGCGGGCGGCTGACCGCATACTCGCCGCCGAGCAGCGCCGCCAGCTCCCTGATCATCGCAAGGTCGGATTCCTTTTGCAGACCGCGCCCGGCGGCGACGAGGATCTCCGCGTCGGAAATGTTCGCGGCCTTGGGCACCGGCTCGGTGGCCACATGCCGCACGACCGACGCGAACACGGCCTTGGGCGTTTTGCGACGGATAATCTCCCCCGCCGGGAACGCGCCGCGCGCGGGGGCGTCCATCACCTTGTACCGCACGGTGGCGAACTGCGGCCGCGTGTTCGGCGTGACGATCTGCGCCATGATGTTGCCGCCGAACGCCGGGCGGATCTGCACCAGGTCGCTGTTCTCGCGCAATTCCAGGCGCGTGCAGTCGGCCGTCAGACCCGTGTGGAACCGCGTGGACAGCCGGGGCGCGAGCGAGCGGCCCAGCGCCGTCGCGCCGACCAGCACGACAGACGGCTTGATCAGCTTGATGCAGTCCTCCACGCACGAGGCGAACGCGTCCGCCCGGAAGAACGACAGCGCCGCGTCCTCGTAGGTGTAGACCTCGCTGACACCATAGTGGCGCAGTTCCTCCGCGCAGCCGCAGGTATCCTCGCCCAGCAGCAC
>JAVBOM010000040.1:0-15869 GCA_031550535.1 Eubacteriales bacterium | reverse complement strand
ACAGAAACCCGTTAACGGGTGGCCAGTAACAAGCCTATGCAAATGTCAGGCCGTACCAACGCCACGTGAGGCGTGGCTAGTATCCTAGGGCTAGGCCCGCCTATGAAATACCACCGGCTACGCCGGTGGATGGTTATTTTGGAAAAGCGCAAGCATCGCCGCGCCGGGACGGTCCGGCGCGCGGATTTCCCCGGCGGCGCTGCGGCCGTTCAAAACCGGCGGTTGCACATCCACCACCATGACATTGTTTGCGTGAAAATGTGCGTGGCGACAGGATATTCCAACGGAAGTAACTTATGGGAATACAACAAATAGACTTGACAGAGATATTACAAAAACATTAAAATAGCGACATAATTCGACATAAAGAGGGGGGTAATGCACTTGAAGCGCCTGCTTGCGCTGATCCTTGCTGTCTGCGGGCTTGCCCTGGGGACGGCGTCCGCGCTGGCCGCGAACATCCTGCCGGCGGAGTCCGTGCTGTTCGCCAACGCACACCTTCGGGAGGGCCCGTCCAGCGAATCGGGATCCAAGATGATCCTGATGAAGGGCACAACGATCACGGTGCTGGAAGTCAAGGGAAGCTGGCTGTATGTGCGGTACGGCAATTTCACCGGGTACATCCGGGGCGATCTGGTGGTGGATGATTCGCTCGGGCAGTCGCCCAATACCCTCCCCCAGACGCGGACGAACCTGACAAACCTGGGGATCACGTCCACGCTGAAGGAAGGCATGAGAAGCGCGGAGGTCAAGGTGCTGCAGGACGCGCTGATCGTGATCGGGTATACGGAGGTCACCGCGGATGGGAACTTTGGGGAGGCAACCCGGCTGAAGGTGATGGAGTTCCAGCGGGCGCAAGGGCTCCGGGTGGACGGGGTTGTCGGGAAGGAAACGGCCGACGCGCTCAGCATCGCGGTGGCGTTCGTGATGGGCGCGGGCGCGGCGGAGGCCATCGCCGCCATGGCGTAACGCGCGGCGGATGCACGCTCCGGCATGTCACCGCCTCACGTCAATGCAGTAGGGATTCCTGGCGGAATCCCTACCCTATCTATCGCTATTATATGCCAAATCGCAAGTGTAACAACAGGAGGTATGCTTATGGAACCCTCTGGCCTGTATATCCGAGTTTCCCCGTCAATCTTCGCGGAACTGCAGCGCGGCCCGCTGACCGTCAAAGCCCTTCTGGCGGACGACATGCTGGACGACGACCGCGTGCTGAACCTGGGCGCTATGTGGCGCGCGATTGACAGCGCGCTGGCGGGACCGGCCCCGTCCGCGCCGCAAGGCCCGTTCGCCAGGATCATGCGGGGCGGCACGGCGCTTGGCAAGGCGGACGTGGCGGGATATGGCCCGGCGCGGTTTGTCACGCCGGAAGAGGCTGTGCAGATCGACCTGTCGCTGCGGGACATGGGCGCGGACGCTTTTTTGGCGCGGCTTGCCCCCGTGCGCGCGGAAGGCGACCCCGCGGAGGAGAAGATACTGCCCGCGTTCCTCGCGCTGCAGAGCTTTGTCCACCGGGCGGCCGTCGCGGGGCAGTGTTTGCTGTTCGCACAGGTATAGCCGGGACCGCTTGACGCCCCCGCCAATCGCTGGTATACTATGACGGCGGCGCGGGTTGGAAAACCGGGCGCCATGGAGGGATTTCGACAGAAATCCCTACCGCACACGCAACAATCACGGTCAAGGAGGTGGGGACGAATGTACGGGAGCCACGACACCCGGCTGGCAATCCAGATGAACGCTCGTCGCCAGCACTCTTTTTTTGCGCGCACAAGGGGGAAGTCTGCCCTTTTGGAACCTCGCGTGCGCTGGCTGTGATACCGCAAGGCATCTAAAGTCATAGGGCGTATTTTTCGCGGAGGGCCAAGGGCCTTCCGCTTTTTCTTTTGGCGTTTTTGGATGTACAACGATTCCCAATCGAAAGGAAGGATCGACCCTATGCAACGAATGTTCGCCACCGCGCGCATGTGCGTCCGGGAACAGGGCTATTTCGGGCTGGCCGAGCTTGTGAGCGGATATCTGATCCGCGCGGTGACGCTGCTCGCGCTGCTGATGATCTGGCACGGCCTTTTCAGCCAGGGCGCCGACACCGGCGGCCTCACCCTGCCGCAAATGCTCTCCTATACGCTGATGTCCTCCGTGCTGTATCCGCTGCTGAACGTGCGCACACCCGCGTCGAGCTGGCTGCACGACGGCACCATGCTCGGCCTGTACCAGCGGCCCGTGTCGCTGTTCGGTCAGCTCGCCGCGCACACCGTGGGCGGCTGGGCCATGTACCTTGCCATTTTCTCGATCCCCGTGATCGTCATCGGGGCCCTGTGCGGCATCCCGGTGCGACCGGCCAGCGCGTGGTTTGTCCCTTCGCTGATCCTGGCCGTGGCGGAGGGCTTTGCCGTGGACTACCTGTTCACGTGCCTGCTCATCCGGATGAAAAACATGGAATGGCCCGTGCACGCCATCCGCGAGGCGCTGAATGTGATGCTCACCGGCGCGCTGATCCCGTTCGCCGCGCTGCCCTGGGGCATCGGCGACTGGCTGTCGCTGTCCCCGCTGGGCATGCTGGCGGGCGCGCCGCTGGCGCTGTACGCCGGGCTGGATACCCCCGCGCGGCTGATTCCCGCGCAGCTCTTCTGGACGGTGACGCTGTGGCCGCTGGCGCTCTGGTGCTTTAACCGCTCCCGGGAAAGGATGGTGTCGTATGGCGGCTAAGGTCCGGCGCGTGTTCGCGCTGCTGTCGCTATCCGCAAGGATGGATTTCCGTTGGTTTACGCAGGACACGGTCACGTGCGCGCTGTGCATGGCCAGCGATTTGATCGCCAACATCGCGTCCATCTCCGGCATTTTCCTGCTGGCGGCGCGCTTTTCGGGCGTGTCCGGTCTGACGGCGGACGAGGTGCTGTTCCTGCTCGGCTTTTTCACGCTCGCGGACGGCCTGACCTACATGCTGTTCGGCGCGTACAACACGCTGAACATCAGCCGGCGCATTGGCCGGGGCCAGGTGGACCATATGCTGATCCAGCCGCTGCCCCTGTGGATGCAGATCGTGACGGGCGGGTTCATGCCGTTCTCCGGGTCCAGCGGGTTCCTGTGCGGCTTGGTTTTGATGGGGGCCGCGGCCATCCGGCTGGGCCTTGTCATGACGCCCGGGTGGATTCTGCTCCTGCTGGTGTATCTCACAGCGCGCATGGGTATCGCGCTGGGCGCGAGCTATGCCGTGGGGTCGGCCGCGTTCTACCGCGCCGCCGCGTATGAGGAGGTTTCGTCCCTCGTGAACGATTTCTTCAACACCCTGGGGAAATACCCGCTCACGGGCTTGCCCGTGTGGCTTACCGGCGCGCTGGTGACCGTGCTGCCGGTCGGCCTGATGGGCTGGTTCCCCTCGCTGTCCCTATTGCAAAAAATGGGCGCGCCGGCGGCACTCTGGCTGCCCGTCGCCGTGGCCGCCGTCTTTATGGCGCTCGGGACACACGCGTTTCAGAAAGGAATGAAGCATTATGTCACCTATGGTTGCAACCGCTACCGCGACATGGGACACCGCAGTTGAGCTGACCGGTGTTACCAAATATTTCGACCTGACCAAGCCGGCCGGCCTTTTCCGGCGCGAGAAGGAGCGCCTGACCGCGCTGGACGACGTATCCTTCTCCGTTGCCCGGGGCGAATTCGTCGCCTACGCCGGGCCGAACGGCGCGGGCAAGAGCACCACGTTCAAGCTGCTGTGCGGCATGCTGGCGCCACAGGGGGGCACTGTCCGCGCGCTCGGCCGGGACCCGGTCGCGGGGCGCATCCCGGTGATGCGGGAAACGGGCGTGCTGTTCGGCAACCGCAGCGAGCTATGGTGGGACCACCCGGTGCGCGCGTCGTTCGAGTGGAAGCGGTCCGTGTGGGACATCCCGGCGGCGACGTATGCGCGCATGTTCCGCATGGTGACGGACCTGCTCGGCCTGGACGAGTTCATGGGCCGCTTCGCGCGGGAGCTGTCGCTCGGCCAGCGGATGCGGGCGAACCTCGGCTTAATGCTGCTGCACGCGCCCACGCTGCTGCTGCTGGACGAGCCGACGCTCGGCATGGACGTGCTGGCGAAGCGGCAGATGATCGCATTCCTGAAGCACATCAACCGCGAGGAGGGCGCGACCATCCTCGTGACCAGCCACGACATGGACGACCTGACGGACATGGCGCGCCGCCTGTTGCTGATCAACCGGGGCAAAATCGCGTTCGACGGCGATTATGACCGCCTGATGCGCCTGACCGGCGACAAGCGCCTGCTGCGCTTCACGGCGGAAGGAGTGGACGCGGCGCGGGTGGAGGCGGCGCTACCCGGGGCGACGCTCGTCAGCGTGGAAGATGATATCCAATTCTGCTTTGAGTACGACGCGGGCGGGGCGGCGGCCGGGGCGCTCCTGCGCGGGCTGGCGGACATCCCCGGCATCGCCGACCTGGAGACGGGCCGCGCGCCGATCGAGGCGGTCATCGCGGAGCTGTACGAGCGGTGGGCGGAGCCGGGAAAGTAGGGGCTGTTTCAAAAAGCTAAATCATGCAAACCGGGCGTCTTTTCCGGCATCTCTGCGTCGTTTTGCGTTTCGCAATTGTCGCAATGAACGTCGACGCGTCCATTGCTCTGTTGCTCAACGCGCAGACGGCTCGGCTATTGCGTCCACTGGACGCGCCTCACCTCCGCGTGCTCAGCGTAGCGCTGCTACGCCTCGCTCCAACTCCTTGATCTGCCGAAAAATCCACTCCGGCCTGCACGATTTCCATTTTTGAAACACGCCCTAAGGAAAAAGGGGCTGGGGCGCTGTCCCAGTCCCTTGACCAATGGGATGTCCCTTGCCTACCTTTTTAGTTATGAAAATGATATAATGCCCGAAAAAAATGTTGCAGGAGGTTTTCTTTCATGCGTGACCATCCCGTTTTTGACGCCATCCTTGCCCGCAGGAGCATCCGCAGCTTTCAGGATAAGCCAGTCGAGCGAAATAAGATCGAGCTACTCCTGAAAGCGGCGATGGCCGCGCCGTCCGCGTGCAATTTGCAGCCTTGGGCGTTCATCGTGGTGGACGAGCCGGATACGCTGGCGCTTTTGAAAGAAGCGACAGAGCAAGGCAAATACAACGCGCCGCTGGCGATTGTCGTGTGCGGTATCAATAAGCACATTCCATGGGAGGGAAACGGCTGGATGCAGGATTGCGGCGCGGCCGCCCAGAACATGCTGCTGGCCGCGCAGGAACAGGGGTTGGCGTCCGTGTGGATAGGCGGTTTCGACGCGCCCGCCTTGGCGGCGGCGCTTAGCATCCCGGACGGCGTGTCCCCGATGTGCGTCATAGAGCTCGGATACCCCGCGTATGCGCGGGAGCCACTCACCTGGTACACGGAGGAAGCGGTGCACTGGCAAACGTATGATAGCGCAAAACCGCGCCAAATGCGCACCATGCGAATGCTGCAGGATGATATTGCCTCGGGTTTGCTGTAGCGAAAGCCCCCCGATTGCCCAAAGCCCCAAACTGTGCTACAGTATAAAAACACACCGCATCCAATCATCGCCCCGGGAGGTACACCATGCGCAGCAAGAAAGCCCTGAAAATAACCGTGGCGGCCGTTCTTGCGGTCGTCTTCCTGTGCGCCGCCCTGCTTACGCTGGCGGGCAATTACTTCTACGCCTACGCGCTCCATTCCAAAAACGGCCGCGCCGCCCACATCCAGGACGGCAGCGTGGAGGCGTACAGCGAGATCGAGGAGCCTTCCATCTGGAACGACGGCGGCTGGCTGGACGCGCACGCCACGGATGTCTATATGGAAAGCGGCGACGGCCTGACGCTGCACGGCTATCGCGCGGGCGCGGACGGCCACCGCTACGCGATTCTCGCCCACGGGTATTCCGCGAACGCGCGCAGCATGGCGTGGTTTGGCCGCAGGTTTTACGAGCGGGGATAC
Organism: Eubacteriales bacterium; assembly: GCA_031550535.1. GTDB lineage: Bacteria > Bacillota > Clostridia > Christensenellales > Aristaeellaceae > Avichristensenella. The sequence continues at coordinate 9,941 of JAVBOM010000040.1, read as the reverse complement.
ACTGTGCTGTTGCCGGACCTGCGCGGCCACGGGCAGAGCGAGGGCGCGTACATCGGCATGGGCTGGCCGGACCGGCTGGACATGCTCCGCTGGATTGACGGCATCGTTCGCGAGGACCCGGAGGCCGAAATCGTCCTGCACGGCATCTCCATGGGCGGCGCGACGGTGATGATGACGGCGGGCGAGCCACTGCCACAGCAGGTGAAGGCGGTCATTGAGGACTGCGGCTACACGTCCGTCTGGGACGAGTTCGCCGTGCAGGCGCGCGCCCAGTTCGGCTTGCCCGCGTTCCCGATCATGAACGCGCTGTCCGTCGTGACCAAGCTGCGTGCCGGGTTCTGGCTGCGCGACGCGGACGCGGTGAAGCAGGTGGCCAAGGCACAAGTGCCGATGCTGTTCATCCACGGCGCGGAGGATACGTTCGTGCCGTTCTGGATGCTCCAGCCGCTGTACGAGGCCGCGACATGCGAAAAGGAAATGCTGGTCGTTCCCGGCGCGGGGCATGGGCAAGCCGCTTCCGTGGATCCGGACGCGTACTGGGGAACGATCGACACGTTCCTGCAAAAGCACATGACGCCGGTGGGAATATAGCGAAGGGCAAAAAAAGAAGCGGAGAACCCGCTATCAGGTTCTCCGCGCGCCTTGCACGATCCACCGGATCAACACCACCAGGCCGAACACAACCAGGAAAAACGCGCCCGCGCTGAAAATGAACCCCAGGATGCCGCCCACCAGGCCGAACACCCCGCCGATCAGGCCGAACACCATCTCGAAAATCCAGCCGATCAAGCCAAAGACCATCCGAAAAGGCCACATCAAAATCTCAAACATGTCGCGCACCTCCCTCAACCTTATGGTTGCAGTATACGGTGATGCGCAGCCAAAAGCAAAGTGAGCAGGATTAGAATTCGTTAAGGGGTTTCTAATCTTTGGATATGATCCGCTCCACCAGCGTGACCCGCACCGTATCCCCCGGCTGTTTGCCGATTTTGGCGCGTATCTCCTTGCGGATGCCGATGATGTGGCCCGGCGTGCCCATGCGCACCAGGCTGCCCTCGTACCGCTCGCCGTCAAACGTCGCCACGACCGGCACGCGTCCCTTGCCATACGTCTGCCTCACGTCAAAGGGGATGTCAATGTACGCGCCGTCGATGCCATCCACCTTCTGAATCACGGCGTCAAACTCATAGACGCTTTCCATGGGCTTATTCTCCTTCTTCCGCTTCCGCGTCCCCGTTTTCCATCCACAGTTCCAGGTCCGCGATCAGCAAGTCCGTCCGGTACGCCACCCCGTCGTCCGTCAGATGGTGAATCGTGTCGTAGAAGTACGAGTATTCCATCATATACTCCGGGAAATACGAGATCACCGGGCAGTCCAGCTTTTCTTCCAGCTCCGTCTGGAAATCCTCATATTCGGACATCAGCGGCGTGAACTCCCCGTTGGCGATGGGGAATGCGGCGACCACCAGTGACGCGCCGCGCTCCGTCAGGTATTTGTTCAGCGCGTTCAGCCGCGCCACGCACGCGTCGCCGACAGCCGGCGCCTCCTGCGTCTCAAAATCGATCTTCACCGTGCCGGGGGCATATGGCCGCTCGTATATATTGTCCCCGTAGACGTTGAAGTACCCGCGCGCGTACATGTCGTCCGAAGGCGCGTTGCCCTCGCCGGAAAGCCACAGGTCCAGCGATTTTTTCACATACGTGGAGAATGCGTCCTTCATCAGCGGGATATCCTTTGCCCGAAGCAGCCGCCACAGCGGAAAGTGGTTCTCCAGCGTGATCCAGACCAGGCTCGGGTCCAGAATCTCGTCGTTATCGTCGTACTCCGTGTGGCAGACGACGTAAACATCGCCCGGCACGACATGCAGCTTTGCCGCGGCCTCGTTGAACGCGTTGCCGACGCCGCCGTGCAGGCCCATGTTCACCACGGGCATGCCCATCGCTGCCTCAATCGCTTCGGAATTGACGCCGAACGCGAGGTTGGAGTTGCCCAGCAGCACGATTTTCGGCCCTTGGATGGACTGCAGCCGCGCCACCTTGTCCAGCAGCGACGCGTTGAACCCCTGGGTGTACTGCGGCATTACGATGCCGAACAGGAACCCGGTCACGAGGGCGAGCATGAGAAGCGCCTTCGCGAAAAAGAGGTACGGATTCCTTGCGGAATCCTCTTGTGGCGCCCGATTCTTCGAATCAGCGCCGCCGTCGATGATGTTTTTCTTCATTGCAACGCCCCCTCTCAGAATTGGAAGTAGATAAACTGCGTCTGCCCGAACAAATTGCCGTACACGCCAAACGCCATGATCACGAACAGGATGCCGAGGTACACCGTCCAGCGGAACGGCGCGCTCTGGCGGAGGATCATCTCGTCCACATGGTAGCCCTTGTATTTCATGCCGTCCACGACCATCAGCGCCAGCACGCACAGCAGGATCAGCACCGCCGTCTGCGCGTGGAACAGCATGTCAAAGATCGCCGGGGAGAACAGCTTGGGAAGCTGCAAATCGCCGAAGATGCGGCCGAAGATCTGCAGCGCGATGGAGAGATCCGGCGCGCGGAAGAACACCCAGGTGATGCCGATGAGCAGGAAGGTCAGCACACGGCGGAACAGCTTATGGCTGAACCTATGGGGATCCACCTTCAGCACCCGCATGACTTTCTCGCGCAGGCCCTTTGTCATGTCGCTCAGCACGATCATCACGCCGTTCAGCACGCCCCACACCACGAACGTCCAGTTCGCCCCGTGCCACAGCCCGCTGACGAAAAAGACGATCATCGTGTTGATATACTTGCGCGCCTTGCCTTTGCGGTTGCCGCCCAGGGGGATATATAGGTAGTCCGAGAACCATGTGGACAGCGAGATGTGCCACCGGTGCCAGAAGTCCTTGACGCTTACGGCCAGATACGGACAGCGGAAGTTCTCCATCAGGCTGACGCCCAGGATGTCCGCGCTGCCGATGGCGATGTAGGAGTACCCGGCAAAGTCGCAGTAGATCTGGAACGCGAACAGGCACGTCGCCAGCACCAGCTCGATGCCCGAGTAGTTCATGAAGCTATCGTATACGGGGTTGACCACGCGCGCCAGATTGTCCGCCAGCACGACTTTCAGAAACAGGCCCCACGCCATCACGAGCAGGCCCCGGCGCGCGCGCTCCGCATTGAAGTCCTTTGGCGCGCGGAGTTGTGTCAGCAGGTTGCCCGACCGCTCGATCGGCCCGGCGACGAGCTGCGGGAAGAACGACACGAACAGCGCATACCGGAACACGTTGCGCTCCACGTCGATGTCCTTCCTGTATACGTCCATCGTGTAGCTCAGCGCCTGGAACGTGAAAAATGAGATGCCCACCGGCAGCAGCACGTCCAGGTATGGCACGCGCAACGACAGCCCCATCGCGGTGAACAGCGCGTTCAGGTTCTGCGAAAGAAAGTTTTCGTATTTGAAGAAGATCAGGATCAGCAGGTTCGACGCGAAGCTCAGGCCCACGGACAGCTTGGCCAGGCCCGGCTTGCCCGCGCTCCGGAACTTTTCGATGAACAGCCCGCTGGCAAAGGTGATGAGTGTGGAGGTGAGCATCAGGAGCGCGTATTCCGCGTTCCAGCACATGTAAAAGAAATAGCTCGCCGCCAGCAGCCAGAGGTAGCGGACCTTCTTTGGCAAAAGGAAATTCAGCAGAAAGACGATGGGGTAGAACAGAAGGTAGTTGATCGAATTGAATAGCATCGCTTGCCCCCTTGCGCGCGGGTTCCCGCGCGAATGGCAACAGTATACACGATTTTTATGTATTTTGAAAGCGGCGGGCGCGCGGTTTGTGTCCCGCGCTTGCATTGGGAGCGTGTATCCTGTACAATTCTATCAAGTTTTGTGTGCGTGCGGGGTTGCCGTACACCACGCATAGGAGGAATCCCCATGACGTTTAAGCCCGCCGAAATCGCCACCCATTACCCGGATATCGCCCTGAAAAAGGCGCATACGGCCCCTGTCCCTTTATTCTTCCGCGCTGTGCTGGCGGGCGTGTTCATCGCGGTGGCGTGCTTTGCCGCGCAGTGCGTGGCCGCACTCATCCCAGACAAGGGCGCGGCCTCGCTGATCGCGCCGCTGCTGTTCCCGGGCGGGCTGGCCATGGTGCTGACCATTGGCGCGGAGCTGTTCACCGGCAACTGTCTGATGCCGCTGGCGGTGCTGAAAAAGCGGCTGTCCGTGCGCGAGCTGCTGGTGTGCTGGAGCCTGGTATATATTGGCAACCTGGTCGGCGCGGTGTTCACCGCGGGGATCGTGGTGGCGTCGCGCGGCGCGGACGCGCGCTTTCTGGAGCTCGCGCGGTACTATGCCGTAAACAAGGCAAGCATCACCATGGGGGACGCGTTCCTTCGCGCGATCCTGTGCAACATCGTCGTGTGCGCGGCCATCTGGATGAGCTACGCGACGGACAGCGCGGTGGGCAAGACGGTGCTGATCTACTTCCCCGTGATGTATTTCGTCCTCTGCGGCACGGAGCACTGCGTGGCCAACATGTATTACCTGTTCGCCGGGCTGTTCGCGGGCGTCATACCCGAGGCGGGCGGGCTGTGGCCGCTGTTTCGCAACATGATCCCGGTGACGGTCGGGAACATCCTGGGCGGCGGCGTGCTACTCTCCGGGGCGCTGTGGTTTGGGTTCTATCGGGGCACCGGGGAAGCCCCGGCGCGGTGACAGGTGATTCAATAACCATGAGGAGGGATGGACTTGGAAGGGAAAGATACGAAGGGTGTTTCGGGCAATCGGTTGGCGTGGAAGGGGTTCATCCCGCGCATCATCAGCGCGGCGCTGATCGCGGCGGGGTTGATCGTGGCCGCGGGTATTTTCGCGCAGGCGCTTGTCGACCGGCCCCTGACGGGATCGTTCAGCGGCAGTCTGCACACGGGAAGCTATCCGTATCCGGATTTGATGGGGATCGATTCGCTCCGGGAATATCTGGGTATTTATCCGACGTATGAGGAGGCCGTGCCGGAGGATATCGTCATGGTCGAGGACGGCCAGGCGGCGGAAATCGCCAGCGTGCAGCCCGACGACTATGACCGGCGGCAAGAGGCGCTGAACGAGGAACTGCGCGGCAAGATACTCGGCGGCAAGTGGCCCGGCTTTCCGTATGTGGAGCTGGACGGGCGGCTGTACTTCAGCAAGCAGGCGGTGGACGACTGGTTCGCCGAGCAGGGGAAGAAGCAGCTCCGCGCGATATAGAAAAACGCCGGCCCGAAAGCATCGCTTTCGGGCCGTTTTCTAGTGACACGAGCGTCCGCGATTGACCGTACGCATATGACCATGCTCACCGGCGCTTTGGGTTGAGCTTTGCCGGGGGCGGCGAAACCTGCGGGGCGCTGAAGTACGGGCCGAAATACGCCTCGTGCGTATGGACATACGTCCAGCCGAAGTGCTCGTCCGTGAGGTAGATGTCCGCTTGGTTATTCAGGAAGTCGAGGTCGATGTTCGTGCAGTCGGGAAGGTGGAAGGCGTATGGCGGAACGTCGTCGAACAGCAGGACGCCGCCCTGCTTTTGGACAAAATTGAACGCTTCCCCGGCAGCCTCGTATCGGTATGCGGGGACTCTGCCGCCACTGAACGCGTGCCAGAGATAGACGTGTGGTCGCTCGCGAGGGTATGATTTGTCGAAACGCTTTTTGTCTCCAATTAAGCAGTGCCGCCGCATTCTGTCCTGATGCTGCGGCGGAACAAACGCCTCAAACCACATTCGCCGGTACTTTCGCGCCCAGCGGGGCGATTGCGCGGCAAAAGCGATGCCGCGCTCGGTCAGCGAATCCGCGATCCGCTTCTGAAAGCGGGCATAGGATTTTCTTCCGCGGTATTGCGATCTTGTGTATTCTTTGATCCGCTTGATCCACTGCCACCGCTTGGGCCGAACGTGCGCGCCAAACTGAACGCGCCTGAACCGCGACCAGGGGATGGCTGCGGAAATGTCGATTTGGATCGACGGTTCCGGGAACCCCTTCGGCGGTTTCCAAGGACCGTAGCCGCGAGGATTGCGCAGAAAGAAGTGAAGCCGTCCGACTTCGCCGCCGAGCGTATCAATCCACTTCCGCACCGCGTCAAAATCACCGGGGGAAGGGTCTGGCGGTTGTGCGAAATGCCCGGCAACAAACACCCGACCGCTAGCGCGGATCGTTTCGTTTCCCCCAAAAACCGTCGCGCGACACCCCGTAAGGCAATCCGGCGCAATCGACAGCGCCTCAAAAAACGCCGCTTCCTCCTGCGTCAACCCTTTCCTCAAGTACGAGCGAAAGCTCCTGCACGTCCTGCACCGGCAAAGCGCCCCGCGGCGCTTCGCGTAGTATGCCCGGGTCGCCTCCCCGTCGATTTCCAGCGTGCACCCGCCCAGAATTACTTGGGCCACCTATCATCGCCTCCGGCGGGCATTTTATTGCTCTCGCACCCGCCGTCCTCACCATAGCACACGCGGCCCGGAAACACAACCGCGTGCTGCTGAACAGGGTATCCTGCCCGGCCCCCGTCTTGCTTTCCCCCTCCCGTCTTGGTATACTGCAATCATTCCCTATGAATAGCCATGCCACAATAAAAAACACGCATTGGAGGTCTATCCCGCATGCGCATTCGCCCCTATGCCCCCATGGACCGTCCCGCCGTCGTCGCGCTCTGGAACGCTTCCGCGCAAGCGGGCGAGGTGGTGTACCGCCCCATTGACGAGGCGTATTTCGCCCGCAAGTTCGAGGCCGACCCCAACTGGGACGCACGCTTCGCCCTCATCGCCGAGGAGGACGGCCGCGCCGTCGGCTTTATCCACGGCCTGTGCAAGAAAATCTTTCTGCCCAATGAAACCAGCGAAAACACGCCGGGCTTTGTGACCGTGATTTTCGTGGACGCGGCGCGCCGCAGGCAAGGCATCGGCACGGCGCTGCTCGCGGCGCTTCTGCAGGCGTTCCGCGCGGCGGGAAAGTCCCAGGCCGCGTGCGCGAACAGCAACCCGCTCAATATCGACTGGATCATCCCCGGCACGCCCGGCCACGACCACAACAACGCCCCCGGCGTGGACGTGCTCTGCCCCGGGTATCCGTTCTTCCTCCGCCAGGGCTTTGACGAGCACGGCCGCGAGATCGCCATGTACCTCAATTTGGCGGACTACCGCTGGGCGGAGGAAATCGACGCCATCCGGGAGCGCCTCGCTGGCGAGGGCATTTTCATCGGGCAGTACGACGCGTCGCTTGACTACGATTACGACGGCATGTGCGACCGCATCCCCAGCGACTACTGGCGCGCGTCCATCCGCTCGGAAATCGCGGCGTGGAAAACCGGGAAGCCCACCACCGACATCCGTTTCCTGCCCAACGGCAAGGTGCCGAAGGGCCCCCGGCCCATGCTGGTCGCCACGCACGAGGGCAAGATCGTCGGATTTACCGGCCCCGTGGACAAGCAGGACAGCGGGCGCGGCTACTTCACCGGCATCTGCACGGACCCGCTGTACGAGCGGCGCGGCATCGCCACCGTGCTGTTTAACCTCTTGATGCGGGCGTTCGTGGACGAGGGCGCGGCGTTCTCCACCCTGTTCACCGGCGATACCAACCACGCGCAGCGGCTGTACCTGCGCACCGGGTTTACGATTGTCCGGCGCTTCGCGCTGATGACCAAGGAATGGTAAGGATTCCTGGCGGAATCCCTCTATGGCGCCCGATTCTTCGAATCAGCGCCGCCGTCGTGGTAAGGATTCCTGGCGGAATCCCTCTATGGCGCCCGATTCTTCGAATCAGCGCCGCCGTCGTGGTAAGGATTCCTGGCGGAATCCCTCTATGGCGCCCGATTTTACAAATCGCGCCGCCGCCTCATAAAATCGTCTTTGCATAAGGAAGGGAAGCCCATGAAAATGCTCTGGCGCGTGGCCAAGGAGGCCAAGAAATACGCGGCGCTGCTGGCGGTCGCCGCGGTATCGACACTGCTGCTGACGGCGGTCAACCTGACCGCGCCGCGCGTGCTCACGCAGATGACGTCCATTGTCAGCAGCAACTTTGAGAACGCGGGCATGGCGGATATCTGGCGCCTGACGGTGACGCTCCTGTTGCTGTACCTGCTGCGCGTGCTGTTCCGGTTTCTGTCTAGCTACCTGTCGCACTGCGCGGCGTGGCGTCTGGTGCAGGACCTGCGCATGAAGGTGTACAACCGCATTCAGTCGTTTTCGATCGGTTTTTTCCACGATAAGCAGACCGGCGACCTGATGAGCCGCGTGGTGAATGACACGGACCAGTTCGAGCTGCTGTACGCGCACATCATGCCCGAGAGCGTCACCAACCTCGTCACGCTCGTCGGCGTCACAGTGATCCTGTTCTCCATCAACCCGCAGCTCGCGCTGATCACGTGCATCCCCATCCCGTTCATCCTGTTCTCCGGCTGGGTGCTGGTCAAAAAGGTGCGCCCGAACTTCCGCGCCATGCGCCGCAGCACGGCGGAACTCAACGCGAAGCTGCAGGACAACCTGTCCGGCATCCGGGAGATTCAGGCGTTCGGCCAGCAGGCGTACGAGAGCGGCCGTGTGGAGCAGAAGGCCGAGAGCCTGACGAAGAACATGCTCCGCGCGCTGAAGCTCAGCGGCATTTTCCATCCGTCCGTGGAGTTCCTGACCTCGCTGGGCACGGTGTTCGTCGTCGGGTTCGGCGGCGCGCTGGCCTTCCGGGGCAGCATGTCCGTGGCGGATATCGTCGCGTTCCTGCTGTATCTGACGCTGTTCTACACGCCGATCACGGGCCTTGCGCAGCTCCTGGAAAACGCGCAGCAGGCGCTGGCCGGCGCGGAGCGCGTGCTGGAGATTCTGGACGCCAAGTCCCAGGTGGAGGACGCGCCGAACGCGAAGCCCCTGCCCAAGGTGCGCGGCGAGGTGCGCTTTGACCGTGTATCGTTCCACTACGAGGACGACGTGCCCGTGCTGACCGACATCACCTTTGCCGTGAAGCCCGGGCAGATGGTCGCCCTGGTTGGCCCGACGGGCGTGGGCAAGACCACGCTGACGCAGCTTCTCGCCCGGTTTTACGATCCCGTGGACGGCAGCATTCTCGTGGACGGGCACGACCTGCGCCACGTCACCACGGAGAGCCTGCACGCGCAGATGGCCATGGTGCTACAGGATACGTTCCTGTTCAACGGCACCATCGCCGAGAACATCGCGTACGCGCGGCCCGACGCCTCGCGCCAGGAGATCATCGAGGCGGCGGAGCACGCGCAGATTTACGGCGACATCCAGGACATGCCGCTCGGGCTGGATACCCAGGTCGGCGAGCGCGGCACCAAGCTGTCCGGCGGGCAGAAGCAGCGCATCGCCATCGCCCGCGCGATCCTCCGCGACGCGCCCATCCTGATCCTGGACGAGGCGACCGCCTCCGTGGACATGCAGACCGAGGCGCAGATCCAGCAGGCGATTCAGCGGCTGGCCGGGTCGCGCACCATCTTCGCCATCGCGCACCGGCTGTCCACGATCCGGCGCGCGGACCTGATCCTGGTGTTTGAGGAAGGGCGGATCGTCCAGCGCGGCACGCATGAATCGCTGCTGGGCGAGGAGGGGATGTACCGGGAGCTGTGCGCGGTGCAGTCCGGGGGGATGATTGAGAACGCGGGGGCATGACGGGTCGTCAAAAACTGCGGTTTTTGACGATTTGGAAGAACGAGGACAGGGCCTGAAACGCTGAGGCGTTTCCGGGCGGCCCTGAGTGCGGGTACAGATTCCTGAACCAGTCCTACGGGACTGGTTCAGGAATCTGCGGCGCCCCGCCGTACACGCCGCCGGGGCTGATTGCATTTGGAGGGGTTAAACCCAATGTCATTTCCTTAGCGACACCAATCTGATAATATAGGAGCGGAGGTGGGAGCATGAACAAACCAGCGCAGATATTATCAGAAGTAGAGCGACTGAGCGAAAGCGAGGACTTTATCAAGCGCCACAAAACGCAAGAGA
>JAVBOM010000062.1:0-13823 GCA_031550535.1 Eubacteriales bacterium | reverse complement strand
TGACCCGTTCGACTGGGCGCAGAACAGCGAGATCCCGGAGGACGGCGCGGGCGACATCCAGCAGCCGTCGTGGGACGGCGACAGTTTCGTCGCGCTGATCCAGTTCGGCTCGCAGCTGATCGCAATGAAGAAAAACCGCGTATGGCGGATTCTGGGCACGGACCCGGGCCAGTACGCGTTCAAGGAGCAGTTCGGCGGCGGGGCGCGGTATTTCGACACCGTCGCGCTGGCGAACGAAAGGATCCTGACGCTCGGCCGCGACTGTGTCTGCCAGTACGACGGGTACAGCGTGTCGCCGTACTACCCGGCGTACGCGCGGAGCGTGTTCAAGCGCATGAACCAGGCGGCGCTCCCCGGGGCGGCCGCCTGTTTTTACAGGGACAGGTATTACTGCGCGCTGCCGCTCGACGGTTCGCCGGTCAACAACGCCGTCCTGATCGCCGACACGGTCGAAAAGACGTGGCTTTTGCGCGATCACCTGACGGTGTCGGACTTTCTGCCGACCGATTCGGGGCTTTACTTTACCAGCGCGACCGAGCCGGGGCTGGTCTGGCGCTGGGGCGAGGACGCGTGGACGGACGGCGCGGCGCACGCGCGGTGGGTCAGCCCGTGGATGGACTTTCAGAAGAAGGACTGCCGGTACGGCGGCTTCGGCGTGTACCTGGCCGTGCTGTGCCGCGCGCCGGTTGACCTCGACATCACGATCCGCACGGAAAAGAAGGCGAAGACGAAAACGTACCGCGCGCTGCCGCCAACGAAGGAAGGCGCGTCGCCGAAACTCAAGCGGATCAGCTTCGGCGGGGCCGGGCGGCGGTTCCGGTTTGAAATCGCGTCGTCGGACGGGAACGCGTGGGCGCTGCCCGGCGGGCTGCAGATCAAGGCGGAAAGGGACGTGGACTGAGATGGCGGGCGAAAACAAGGTCAACCACTGGCAGCAGTACGAGCCGCCGGTCAAGCCGGAGAGCTGGACGCGGACGGACGAGAAGCATTTTTACCTGCGGCTGATCGCCGCGCTGGACGACCTGTACGGCCGGGTGCGGAAGATCACCGAGCGGGATCTGGCCCCCGACCTGAAAAGCTGGAAGGACGAGACGGGCCGGGACATCGCGAGCCTTGCGTTCGGCACGGAAGGCCTGTTCGCCGCGGTCGAGAACAACCGGCTGGAATTCACCCAATACGGGCTTGTCATCAAGAACGCGGCCGGTGAGGCGGTGTTCGTGCAGGACACGGCCACCGGCGGCCTGACGATCGCGGGCGTCTTGACGGCGCTCGGCGGGAAGATCGGCGGGTTCACGATCGGGGAGACGAGCCTTTCCAACGGCACGAGCATCGTGCTCGATTCCGAACACGGGCTGGTGCAGCTTGGCAATTTCACGATGCACACAGCCTTGGGTGCGTGTGCATCTTTGCATCCGCTGTTTTTAGAAGGTGTCTCAATCAACTGAGTCAACAAGCCATGGTGTTGTATAACCAGACCATCAGCTTAACTTCAAATTGCAGTTATAACGAGGGCTTAGACTCCATATCCCGGAATGCGAAACACGCCCCGGAAAAATACTCCACTCGCAAAGTCCCGGCACACAAAGAGGATGCGACCACCGGGTGCAAGTGCTGCTGTAAACTCCGCTACATCGCGGATGGCAAATGGCAGTTCCTTCACTTCTTCGGCTGCAAGATCCTGCGTAAAAAAACGTACGTCTGATCGGCGCTCTTCTTCAAAGTCCCAGTCAGCCACGGCAAAGGTGCAAATATTGCCGTCCAGCGCGCAAAACTGCAAGCCTCCCTCACCCAAAGCCCCTGAAGTCACCCGGTTGAGCTGGAGCGTTTGATAGTCAAAGTAATAAAATGTATCCAGAATCACATCCAAAGAAGTCGGAGCTCCCAGAAGGACCCCATCGGCCCCCTCGGCCTCGTGCCGCCGGATCTTATCGTGGAACTCGTCTGTGCTGGCCGCATCGCCCGTCCGCCGGTTGAACACAAAGGACTGATACAGGCGGCGACCCTCCAGGTCGAAGAGCTCATAGGCAATCCGTCCCTCCTGATCCCAGAGGTAGGCGGAAATGTGATCCTGGCCCACAAACCACCCCTCGCGATACCCCTCCAGCGCATTGCCGTTTGCATCGGAAAACGTGGTGCCAGGAAGCAGAAGGGAAGGCTCCGCGTCCGGCTCCAACGCGCAGAGGTATATACCGGCCCCCTGCCCCTCCGTCTCAAAGAGGATGAGCGTGCCGTCTTGGTTTATCTCACCGCTAAGCCGCAGTTTTTCTTCCAACCCTTCCATCCCAATGAGCGCGTCAGGCAGCGGTTTGGTCTGAATCAGCTTCAGATCGCCATCGTAACGGTACAGCGCTCGGTTCGTCAGTGCATCGAATCCGCCTACGCGCGGCAACACCCTGAGCAACGTTTCCCCCTCGCCGAACGTGTGCAGCGTCACATCGTCCGATTGCTGCAGCGTATCCAAATCCAGCGTGCGGTAGCTGAGCACATTGCTTCCTTTATCGAACGGGATGGTCATCGTTTTGCCATCGCTAATCGACGTATAGGCAATGCTCTCCAGTGTGCGCGTAAATTCCGCTACGGCGGCGTCATCCGGCATCACTTCAACAAAATGCGCACCCTCCACAGCCTTTTCGGGGGAAAACGGTGCATGCGTCGGTGCTGTTTCGCTTAGGCCGGTTTGTGGCACCCAACAAAGCATGAAGCAGAGCAGACTATAACATAAAGCTGCCTTATATCTCATTATGGATCACCTCCGCATTTCTCACTCAAGTTGATGTTCACGGGCACTGAAACACGCCCGCATACTGCGGTTCCCACTCATCGTCTCCATAGAGGAATACAATCCGTCCGCCGGGTGCAAGCGCGGCCTGCGCCAGCTTAACGCCATGAAGCGTCAATGGTAGGGGTTCCACAACCTGAGTATCGAAGGAATATCGATAAAAATCGATGCGTTCAGCCTGTCCGGAAGTACCTTCGGCAGCCATTGCAAAGATACAGGTGCGCCCCTCCACAGCGCAGAAAACCCAATCGCCGTTGTACGGTGGGTGGCTAAGCAGTGGTAAGCGCTCCTGCTGCAGTGTTTGGTAGTCGAAATAGAAGGTGGAAGAAAATGCCAGTGATTCCGGGTTGTGCATGAGCGCGCCATGCGCATCCTCAGCTTGGCGCTGCCTGGGGTAAAGATCATAATCCCAAAGTTCGACGGCAACGGAATGGAACAAGCGGCGGCCTTGAAGATCCCAAACCTCCCAGTAGTTGACCCACTCCCATCCCCAGTTTTTCACAAAGATTCGATCATCGCCAACAAAGCGTGGCGCTCCGTATTCCTCTTTTACAAAATAATCAACCGCAGGCCGCGTGATACAGGGAAGGATGCGCAGCGGCACAGCATCCGGCTGCAATGCGCAAACTGATATGAACTTGTTATCAGCATCCTTTACTGCCAGTTCGCCAATGGAGGTAAAGTATTCCTCCCCGAATTTGGGTTCCTCCAAATTTTCCAGAATCCAACTGCTAATATCCTTATACACGATCACTGTGCCGGAGGGATTCACGTCCCAACTATCCCAAATCCACTCCGCCCGGTCCACATTCTGCTCATCCGCCCATCGATCCATGAGCGAGCGCAGCGCGGTGGGCCAGGGCGTCCGCCGCACGAGTGCAAGCTCTTTATCGAAGGTGTATACGGCGCTGTTCGTCAGCACATGACAGTAGTCCTCGCCCCATGTTATCCTTAGCCTGTTTTCTTCGCCGAAGACTTGCGGAAACTGCACTTGGGATACCTGCATGGTGGAAACATCAATTGTCCGATAGTACATCTCCCCCTGCTCGCCCACGAACGGTGAATAGTACAGCACGTCTCCATTGTGGAACGGCACCCAGGAGAGTTCATCGCAGAGGTCCCAGGCAGCGATGTTCCTGTCGGCATCGTTCTCGTCTTCCCACAGCGTCAAAGGAATAGGGGTGAACGCACCCTCCACAGCGCCCGGCAGCGTATCGGTCTGCGCGACTGCCCGGCTCTCCGTACTCCATCCGAGGAGTAACATCAGGCAGCCCGTTAGCGCGAGCAAGACAGCCCTTTTGATTAGATACATTGCGTAGCCTCCTCTCTTTTGCAATGAAGGGTAAAAAAACGACTTGACAACCCGCCCCATCAGAGCTTTCATACGATCGGCAGGGCTTTTCGATGCGCGAATATCATGGCAGGCGGGCATGTCAGAACCATACCCGCCCTGCGAAAGGTGTAGCTTCACCTTGCACAACCGTCCCCGGCACCACGACGAAACCATTGTACCGCCCGGCGTGTGAAAACACAAGCCCGGACGCGAAGCATGTGCAAGGCCAACCGGAGGAAATCACTCCGCGCCTTTGCGTGTGTTTTGCGACCGCGAAGCCTCTGCCCTTCGGTGGAAAGGTCGGGTTGGATGAACAGTTTTCGGTACGCATCGGCCACCTTGCCCTTTGGGTCATGGGCGAAAATGCTCTTGCCCTCGGCGCTGATCTCGGCGGCGCGGACGGAATGAGGGATGTCGGTGCTAAACACGTTCAGCTTCGCGCCGTAAGTTTCCCGCAGCAAGGCGCTGATCTCCTTGGCGTAATTGGTGCGGCTATCCACTATCGTCAGCAGGATGCCGTCGATTTTGAGCTTTCTACGTATCAAATAGCGATGAATGTACTTCTTGCTGCACCAGTTGACAAGGCCTTTTGTACATCCACGCCTTGCCTGTATTTGGAAAAGTCGATGCCCCGGCAGATTTTTTGCGAGAAATGATCCGCAAACCGGCTGAATTCATCCTTCAGAAGCGTTCTGGCTTCAGGTGCGTCGTCATGGAACGCTTTTTGCATCAAGTCGGCCAAATCGGGATGCTGCGCCGCAAGAAAAGGCGCGCCTTTTGAGATGCCTGCTTTCCTGACAATCGCATTTGTTGAGGCGTTTTTTGTATCCTCGCACAGAGAATTCGCGCATCGCCTCGTTAATGATCCTGTCTCGTTTTTCCGTATCCAGCGCTAGAAAATTCTCATGCACGAAAGAGCCCCCTGAACCGACCAATGTGGTCAATAGGTTGAAAAATATTTTTTTCGCAGCCGTCGGAGGATAGCATGCAGAAACCGCTGATTTGGTCGGAGTACAGGGCATTCATGCGTCGATCATCACGGCGGAGTCGGCAATGCCGTTATTGATCCATCTCGAAAAAGATGCCGACAGCTTGTGGCCCGACATGCGAGCCCACCACCTTGCCGATGGGCGTAATGATCACTTCGCCCAGCTTATACACCTTTTCCAACATGGCTTTCATGATATTGGCCGGTTCGGGGTCCGTACTATATTCGATCACAAGTAGGCTATCTGTAAAATCCTTCTTGAGCGATTGCGTCAGTTCCACCATCCACTTGAGTCCATTCCGAAAGCCCCGCGAACGGTGAATCAACTCTATGTTGCCGTCCGTGGCTGCCATATACTCAATGACCGGTTTGATGGAAAGCAGGCTTGCAAGCGTCGCTTTCGCAACGCCGATGCGCCCGCCTCGACGCAGAAATTCCATCGTCTCAAGCAGCACAAGCGTTTTAAGTCGAGGTACCCGCTTTTGCGACGCGGCCATAATCTCTTCATGATTCTTGCCCGATCGTGCCATGCGCGCCGCCTCAATGGCATTGATGCCCTGGCACATGCCCGCGCACTTTGTATCGATGATGTCAATCTTCGCATCTGGAAATTCTGCTTTGGCCAGGCATGCGCTCTGGTAGGTCGAACTGCTGGCGGATGACATCGTAAAGCAAATGACGCTGTCGCCCGCATCCACCGCAGGCCTGAACGCCTCAATAAACTTATAGGGCGCCGGCGCCGCCGTGGTTGGAAAGATGTTCTTGTTTCGAATCTCATCAAAGAACTTATCCAGCGTGAGCCCACTGCGGTCCTCATAGCTGAGGCCGTTGAGCGTTACGGTAAGCGGTATCATCGTGATGTCATATTTCCGCAGGTACTCATCGGGCATGTCGGACACGCTGTCTACAAAAATCCTGATCATATAACAAATGAACTCCTTTGTGAGCTTACTTGGTTGCAGGGGGCACTACCGCGTTATAGTATAGATGATCCGCACAGCAAACGCAATTCCCATTGCACGGCTCTTGCCTTTTTGTGAAGCGTCTACAACTTGCTCAACAATTCACGGAAGCAATCCGAATTGGAACGAGCATTCAGGTATGACGGCGATGCCATGCAATCGATCGGGAAATCTTTGGGATAATGGATGTTTCTGCCGATAAGCAGCATCTGTATTTTATACGGTTGCCGCCTAAGTGTCTCGGTGTCTGGTCCACACGCTTTAGCCACTTGAATGGGGAAACGGTGAAGCCAACGAGCGCCGCCCGTTGGCTTCACCTCTATCAGGGGCCGAAATCTCTGGCGCGCCACCGCGCAAAGAGCGTCGCTGGCATCGCGAAAAGCTCCGCGAGGGCAGCGTGCGCGGTTGCGCGGCGGTGCCTTAAGAACATTAAGTACTAAAAACCGCGAGCCGCCAACCCGCCGGAAAAAGGCGCGCAGGCGGCTACATGTTCTCCATAAGCTTTGACAGGTTTATGATGTCGATCTGATCCCCTTCCCAGGTGATGATGCCGTCTAACCGCATCGCGGACAGTTCCCTCGACAGCGAAGGCCGCGGCAGGTTCAGGTATTCCGCCAGTTCAAAGCGCGTCATGCCAAGCTTTATGCTTGGGCCGCCCGAGACCAAATATTTCTCGTACAGGTAATTTGAGAGCCGCTGACGGATGGTTTGCGTCTTTAAGCTTTTGAGCAGAACCTGCGACGCTTCAAAGCGCTCGCAAGCGCGCCTGAGCAGATTATAGACGACCTTGCCGGAAGCCGCGCATTCCTGAAACGTCTTGCCAAAGAACGCGCTTGCGCTAAAGAGCATGATCGTGCAATCCGTCCTCGCCTGGACATCGCAGCGCCAGTAGGGTTTCGGATCGAGAAACATCATGATCTCCCCAAAAAGCTGTCCAGCCTTAATATGCTCAAACAACGCGCGCTCCCCGTTGGTGCGCAGCCTGCTTTGCATAACCTCTCCTTCGACCACCAGGCCGAAGTTCTGCTGCCTTCCGCCTTCCGCGAAAAGCACCTCGCCCTTTCGGTAATGCCGAAGCGCGGGCTCCAGTATCTCAAGCGTCTGCTTGCACTCCTCTTTGTTCAGGCCCTGGCAGAGTCTGGAGTTTGCCAGAATGGAATAATACTCCTTCTGCATATTTGCCTCCCGAAAACCGATTCCTTCTGTAGCGTTTCCAAACGGCAACACCAAATACACCTCCGAAAAAAGAGAGATGGCCGGTTGGAGCCATCTCTTCATTTCCTGCGGCTCGAAGCGCTGGGTTATCGGCCGCCTTCCTCAATGTACGCGTACAGGATCGCTTCCGCCCAAGACACATGGCCCGCGATATCATATCCTTTGAGGTTCACGCGATACAGGTCGGCATACATGTTGGACCAAAGCGGCGCCATCGGCATCTGTTCCACCCAGCGCGCCTGAAACGCCATCCACTTCGCCATGTAGCTGTCCGTGTCCGATGGATCGGTGCGGCGCAGGTCCCTGGCCAGCGCCATCAGCCGCTCATCCTTCAGACCGGAGTGGTTGACGACGCCCTGATGTTCCGGGGCGGTGCTGTAGTCATAGTACGGGTCAAACAACCGTGTGAAATTGCTGCCCATCACGAACATGTTGTAGCCGCGGCTCTTCGCGTAATACTCTTTGAGCACAGAGGAAAACGGCATCGTCGTCACCTCAAACCCGATGCCGAGCTGTTCAAACGGCTTCTTAAGGCTCTCCTCCACGCTGTTGCAGACCGTGCTTTCCCCGGTCTTCGCCCAACGGATCATCAGCGGGACGAGCTGTCCGTCCTGCTTTTTGTAGCGCACCGCGTCGACACCCGCGCGATAGGGTTCCGCTTTTTCGTTCAACGTCCAGCCGTCGGACTCCAGAAGGCTCCGGGCCTTGTCAAGATCCAGTTGCGTAGCGTACTTCTCCATCGCCTGCACGGCGGATACGGACTGACCGGACGCCGCGTCCTTCACGGAGGCTGTCATCTGCCACTGCCCAATGCCGTAATAGCCATGCACCGCGATGCCGCGCTCCGCGCCGACGGCCTGCTCCATCAACGTGGTTTTGTCAATGCAGTACGCAATAGCGCGCCGCACCGCCGCCGACGCGGTCGGCTCCTGTTCGCAGGCAAACGCGATGAACGCGAATCCGCTGCGCGGGTAGTCCTGCATCGACAGCGTGCCCGCCAATTTCTGCGCCGCGTCGATCGTTTTCTTGTCCGATACTTTGTTGACCAGCCCTACCTCGCCGCTTTCCAGCGCCTGGATGACCTGATCCGCCCTGATTTTCCTGAACACCAGCGATTCGATGTGCGGCTTTTCTCCCTCATGGTTTCCCAGATAGTATTCGTTTACACGCAGCCGCGCCTCCCGCAGGTTGGGGTCATAGGAAACCAACCGGTAGGGGCCGCTGGTCACACTCGGGTTGAACACATATCCGCTCGAGGGGTCAAGCATCGTCACGCGCAGCATCTCGGCGGAAAATTCGCCCGGCTTGTATCCATTGGCCGTGCTGCTGGAGACTCCGCTTTTCCTGGCCGCAATGTACGCGCCATTGCCATCGTCCCGCACCTCGCAGCCGGGCGCGATGACTGAAATCGGATATGGGATCACGCCCATGTAACCAATCCCGTAAAAATATGACTGGTATTCGGCGTTGACGGTCAGCGAGAACGTGTTGTCACTGAGCAAACGCACCCCGGACAGATTCGGCGATCCCGCCCTGTATTCGGCGTATCCCTTGAGAAAATCCATCTCGCGCGGCGTCGCGCCAAGCTCTCCCAGCTCCGGCGCGCAGCAAAGAAGCAGGGAAAACACGTAATCGCGCGCCGTGATGGCCGTTCCGTCCGAATACATCAGGCCGTCATAGAGGGTGAAGGTATAGGTGCGGGTTCCGTCTTTGTTTTCCGCGGCGGTCATGCTGCGCACGACCGTGCTATCCGGCGCGATGCCCTCTTTCGTCCAAGCAATTGTGCTCAATCCATGGAGCAGCGACCGCACGTCCATATCCGCCGTGTTGGTGCCCCACAGATCGGTTGAGAAGTAGCCGCTCATCTGCGTTGGTGATCCGATGACCAGCTCCGTACCCCGGTCAAGCCCGATCTTGCCCGAGGGTTGTTCCGCGGCAGCCGCCGTGGAGATCAGCAGCAGCGCGGCCAGTATATAGCCAAACACTTTCTTCATGCCCATTGCCTCTTTCATTCTGTCCTTCGGCCGAAGCGCCGGCGGGATTGGCGGACTGCCTCCCCCGCCGGTTTCGCCCTACTCGCGATTGATTCCGGTATCGCGATGCGTTAGTCGATACACTCACCCACGTTTCTTGACATGACGCCCGCCAGCGGGATGTCGTTGTCAAGCAGTTGAATCACCCGCCCTGGCCGTGCCGTCCCCGGGTTATTGTTCCCCGGCTTGTCGTTCCCCGACGTATCCGGCGTGTAAACAATCGTCAAGGTCAGGTCATGGTTGGGCATCGTTCCCGAAACTCCGTTCGGGCTGGCCTTGTATCCCGGGATGCTGTAAGCGGGATAGCTATACGTCGTGCCTGCGCTGATCAAGGCGCGGTTCTGAGGCCCGGCTGCCCTGCCGTCCGCATACACATGGTTGACAATCAGCAGATACGTGTCGCTGCTTTCCCTGGCGCCTGTACGCGTTTCGAGCGTGTCGCTGGCGTCAACGTTGGTGGCGCCATACACGGCGTGCGCCAATGCTGTGTTGCGGACATGCCCCGCGAGAACGTCCTGGGCGGTCACTACGTACGGGTAGCGGATTGTCTTTGTGCCGTTCGGGGCCAGTTCCGCGATTGTCTCGCTCCAGCCCGGCAGCTTCGAGTCGGTCACCACCACGCCGTGCAGCGTTACGTTGCCGGTGTTCTTCACGGTCACCTGGTAGCCGATGCTCTCGCCCAGCGCGTACGTCGCGCCGTTCGCGGGTTCGGTCGTGGTCGTTTTCACGACGCTCATCTTCGGGTTAGGGTCGTCGGTCGGCTGGTCGTCCCCGCCGTCTTCCGGATCGCCCACGCCGTGGCCCGGCGTCGCAGTCGCCACGTTGTGCACGGAACCTGCTTTGATGTCGTCGTCCGTGACAATGTACGAATAGGTATACGTCTCTTCCGCGTTCGGGGCCAGTTCCGCGATTGTCTCGCTCCAGCCCGGCAGCTTCGAGTCGGTCACCACCACGCCGTGCAGCGTCACGTTGCCGGTGTTCTTCACGGTCACCTGGTAGCCGATGCTCTCGCCCAGCACATAGTAGTTGTCATTGGCCGGGGTCGTCGTCGCGGTCTTCACGACGCTCATCTTCGGGTTCGGGTCGTCGGTCGGCTGGTCGTCCCCGCCGTCCTCCGGATCGCCCTCGCCGTCGCCCGGCGTCGCCGTCGCCACGTTGTGCACGGAACCTGCCTTGATGTCGTCTTCCGTCACCACATAGCTGTAGGTATACGTCTTCTCCGCGTTCGGGGCCAGTTCCGCGATTGTCTCGCTCCAGCCCGGCAGCTTCGAGTCGGTGACTGTCACGCCGTGCAGCGTCACGTTGCCGGTGTTCTTCACCGTCACCTGGTAGCCGATGCTCTCGCCCAGCGCGTACGTCGCGCCGTTCGCGGGTTCGGTCGTGGTTGTCTTCACGACGCTCATCTTCGGGTTCGGGTCTTCCTTGGTGAGCGTTTCGAGCGTATCGCTTCTGGTAAAACTAAAGTTTCCGTAGAAAGCGCGCGCCGTTGCGGTGTTGCGAACACGGCCCGCGCTGACATCCTGCGCCGTCACCGTGTACGTATAAGTGATGATCCCGGACTCGCCTGGCGCAAGCACTTGAATCGTCTCGCTCCAACCGGCCAGCTTCGAGTCTTTCACCTCGATGTACTTGAGCGTCACATTGCCCGTATTGGTGACCGTCACCTGGTACCCGATCGTCTCGCCCAGCGCGTAGCCGTTGCTGCTCACGGGCTGCGTTGTCGTGGTCTTGATGACACGCATGTCCGGGTTCGGCTCGTCGGTCGGCTGGTCGTTCCCGCCGTCCTCCGGATCGCCATCCTTGTCCCCAGGCGTCGCCGTCGCCACGTTATGCACATAGCCGGCATTGATGTCGTCTTCCGTGACCTGGTACGTGTAGGTGAACTCTTCCTCCGCGTTCGGCGCGAGCAAGTCAATCATCTCGAACCAGCCCGGCAGTTTCGAGTCCGTCACAACGATGTCGTGCTGCGTCACGTTGCCGGTGTTCTTCACCGTCACCCGGTACCCGATGACCTCTCCCAGCGCGTACGTCGCGCCGTTTGCCGGGGTCGTCGTCGCTACCTTCACCACGCTCATCTTCGGGTTCGGGGCGTCGGTCGGCGTCTCAACTTCGGAACCGCCGGGCTCTCCGTCCGCCGGTACCGCATACGCCGCGTTTGACACGGAACCAGCACGGATATCCGCTTCCGTGACCGTGTACGAATATGTGTAGATCTTTTCCGCCTTCGGCGCGAGCGAATCAATTGTCTCGCTCCAGCCCGGCAGCTTCGAGTCCGTCACCACGATGCCGTGCAGGACCGTGTTTCCATCGTTCCTGACAACTACGCGATACCAGATCGTCTCGCCCAGCGCATAGCCCTTGCTGTTCGCGGGCGTGCTGGTGACGCTCTTGATCACGCCGGCTTTCGCAATCTCCTGTTCGGTCGCTCCGACCGTAAGCGAGCCGGTCGCGGAAACGGTGTTTCCGTTCACGCTGGCCGTTGCGGTCGCGTCGTTCCGGATGCTGCCCGCCACCGCGTCTGCGTCTTTTACGGTATATGTGTACGTGATGACCTTGGAGGCGCCCGGCGCGAGGCTGGCGATGGTCTGGCTGCCCGCGGGCGTGATGCCGCCCATCGGATCGCTGACCACGATGCCGCTCAGCGTGATGTCGCCATTGTTGACCACGCGCACGTAATAGGTAATGGTTTCACCCACGGCAAAGCTCGCGCCGTTGGCGGTTTTCGTAAGGCTCAGCGCCGCCCAACGCGCGGTATAGTTGGCGCTGGCGGTGACCGTCGCGGATACCGCCGGGCTCCAACCGGCGAAAACGAACCCCGCTTCGCCAGTGGGAACGCCGCTGAACGCGGGCGTCGCGACACCGTAACCCAGATCTTCAAAGCGCTGCTGTGTGAATGTGCCGTGCGTTCCCGGCAGATACGTGACGCTGTAACCCTTTGTGAAATACACCTTGAGCGTCAGCGTATCGTTCAGCAGCGTGCCGGTCCATCCACCGGCCTTGGTCGTGTCGAGCTTGTAGCCCGAAAGCTGCGGCGTCTTGTCGGCCGCCGTGACGCTCACGGTACGGCCGTACTGGTCGTTGCGCACGGCGCTCTGGAAATCCGGCGTCGCGGGATAGGCGCCGTTTTGGCTATAGTAATACTCGACCTTGTAGCCCAAAGTCTTGAGCCGGTTGGTCAGGGAGACGGTGTTGCCCGCGCGGACGGGGGTGCCCGACAGCTGATATCCCGTTGGCGCGGTTTCCGTAACGGTATATGTCCCGGCTTCCGTGACGGTCGCCGTATAGGTCCAGGTGTCCTGCGCCTTCACGGGCGTCGCCATGACAGGCGTGCCATTCACCCAAAGCGCGAGATTGCTCGGACGAATGCCCAGCGCGTTGGCGTTGTCCTGCCAGTTCTTAACGATGGTAAGCTGTGTCAGCGACAGATCCCACATCGCGTACAGGTTCATGGACGCGTTCAAGGTGATGCTGTCGCCGGGCTGGTAGACATTGCCGCCGCGATCCGCGCGCGTGTTCCAGCCGACAAACTTATATCCGGTGTTGGTAAACAGCCTCTGGGCAACCTTTACGGACGCGCCTTTCAGGTAGCTGTAGCTGTAGCTAAGCTGCGGATCCGCGTTCTTGAAGTATGTCAGCGTCACGACCTGCGCCGGATCGGCCCACTGGGCGTCCATCACGGTGTCCGCAATCATGACATACAGGTCGCCCGGCTGATAGGTGACGCCGGAACCGCGAGGCTTCCAGCCGACAAAAACCTTGCCCGGCTTGGTGTTCGCGCCGATGCCGTCTATCTCGGCCTTCTCGTTCAAACCGTACAACAGGGGAGAATTCCAGGTCACCCCGCCGTTTTGCGGGTCATATGTCAGTTTGAAGCCGTATCCCTTCCACTTGGCAAATACGTTGGTATTGCCCGTGATCACGGTTTCGCCCAGCTTGAAATCGCGGGCATAGCCGGAAAGCGGATAGTAATACCAGCCAAGGAACTGCCCGTGGGTCTGGTCGCTCTCAGGGGTTGGAACCCCCGTGACGACGCTGCCCCGCTCGACATCAGTATCCCGCCAGTGCAGCTCGCTCGTTTCCCGCAGGTAGAAGCTGACGGTAACCGGGTTGACCTTCCACTTGGCGTACAGGATCAGCGGCGCGTCCGGCATCTTCCGGGAGAAGTCGTACGGGGAGACACAGGCAGAGTCGGTGTACCAGCCCTGGAACGTGCAGCCGGAGCGCGTCGGCGCACTCGGCTGAAAATAGCTGGTCTTCTCCTCGTAGGGAACGCCGCTGCGCTTGCCGTCGGCCGAGGCAAGGCCGGTGGTCGTGTACTGGGTGCTCTGGCCGGCGCCCGCGCTTTGCGTCTTGGCATACGCCGCGCCGCCGCCGTAGGAGACGCCTGTGCTGCCGAGCGTGGCGGGGACCAGCGTCCCGTTGATCTCGGCGGCGTCGTTCAGGTTCAGGGTGATCGGGTTTCTGTGCCGGTAGTACAGCAACAGATAGTAGTTGTTTTTGTCCGTGGCGGGCA
>JAVBOM010000052.1:0-15578 GCA_031550535.1 Eubacteriales bacterium | reverse complement strand
GAAAGAGGAATTCCAGTGCCTCCGGCAATATCTTTGCCCTTTGCTGAACCAAGGCGGATGCAGTTGGTGTGCGCAGATCATACTGAAAATGCGACATCAGTTCTTTTTGCAAACTGCCGCTTTCCATTGTGATCAGGCACTGCAACGTGGTTTCGAAGCTCAGCTTTCGATCCCTTGTGAAATCCCTTCCCGGATTTCGCACGAACAGCCATGCATAAGCCGCCATCTCCCGTATCTTGGTGCGCAATACCTGTTTTACGCGTGTGCAAAATTCCATGGGCCTTACCTCCTCGAACTCTTCGCTCAAGTGGCTTCGCCGCAAATTTTTCCTTGTTTGTCAACCCTTTTTTTCATGTCCTCATAAAAAAAGAACCGGGTACGATTTGTTTCGTACTCGGTTCTTGGCACTTACGGGCGCGTGAACCTTATCTTAATGACATTGGGGTTTTTGCTTGCCCTTTTCTTTTTGCCGGCATCGTGCTATGCTGTTGGAGGAAGTAGGGATTCCTTGCGGAATCCCTTCATGGCGCCCGATTTTTCAAATCAGCGCCGCCGTCTTTGAGAGCAATTTGGAGGAACGCGCATGAAAAAGACCATCGTTCTGTTTGTGGCTGTCTGTCTGATTCTTCCCCTGCTCGCCGGCTGCGGCGCGCGGGCTGCCGATTATGAGAAGTTCTCCACGTCCTTTTTCGGCACATTCGATACGATTGTGTTCGTCATCGGATACGCGCGGGAGGAAGCGGTGTTTGCCCGCGTCGCGGCTGAGGCGCAGGCGCAGTTCGAACGCCTGCATCAGGTGTATGACGGCTATACCGCGTATGACGGCGTGAAAAATCTGTACTACTTAAATAAGGAAGGCGCGAAGGGCCCTGTCGAGGTGGAACCCGAACTGATGGAGTTGCTGCTCTACTGCAAGGAGATGCAGACGCAGACGCTCGGCACGGTGAATGTCGCGCTGGGGGCCGTGCTGAGGCTGTGGCACGACGCGCGGGAGGCCGCCGAGATCGACCCGGCGCATGCCGCGTTGCCGGATATGGCCAAGCTACAGGCGGCGGCGGAGCATATCGACTTTGACGATGTGATCCTGGATGAGGCCGCTGGCACCGTCTTCTTCTCCGATCCCCGCTTGAAACTAGACCTCGGGTCGGTCGCGAAAGGGTACACTTGTGAGCGCGTGGCACGGTGGATGCTCAGCTCGGAAATGCCTTCGTTCATCCTCAGCGCGGGCGGCAATGTCCGCGCTGGCGATCCCCCGCTGGATGGGCGCCTTCGCTGGGGCGTCAGCGTACAGGACCCGGACGGCTTCGCGCTCGGCAACGCTTCCACCGATACCATCGAAACACTGTTCCTGACGAACCTGTCGGTGGTGACAAGCGGCGACTACCAGCGCTACTTTGTCGTCGATGGCAAGCGATACCACCACATCATCGACCCCAAGACGCTGATGCCCGGCGAGGGCCTGCGCGCCGTGACCGTTGTCTGCGAGGATTCCGGGTGGGCAGACCTTCTCTCCACCACTGTGTTCCTGCTGCCCTACGAGGAAGGCCGCGCGTTTGTGGATGGCTTGGACGGCGTGGAGGCGCTCTGGATCATGCCCGACCGCAGCGTCATCATGACGGACGGCATGGCGAAGATGGCGAAATCGCAGGGGGCCACTTCTTCCCAATAAGCAGAAGTGGGGATTCCTTGCGGAATCCCCCTATGGCGCCCGATTTTCAAATCAGCGCCGCCGACAAAAAGACCGATGGCCGCGTTGCGGACCATCGGTCTTTTTCGCATCCCCTACAGGGTCAACACGCCGTCGCCTCCAAGGACCACCTTGAGCACTTCTTCCTCTCGCCCGGTCTCCGCGTCAATGTAGAGGAGATACCGGCTGTCCGCCGCCGTTCCGTCAAACTCCCAGCACAGCACTTCGGTTCTCCCTGTTCCCAGCCCGTCGTTTACCGGGATAACGCACAGCTTTGCGCCTTCGATCGTCAGCTTTGCGGATACATACGCGCGCGCTTCTTCCTCGCTCAACTTTGGATGAAGCCGGTCGCGCTGCACATGGTTCATCCAGTAGTTGTTCGCCTCGATGCCCACCACCGCGCCGCTGTCCATCCGCACCTGCACCTTGACCAGGTCCGGATACAGCACCACGCTGTCCTGCACAGCCGCGAAGCTGATCACGGCCAGCCCGTCGTATAGCTGATAATAGCTGGACTCCATCTCGCCAAAGCCGCGCGAGGTCAGGAACGCCTTCGCGTGCTGCGCGCACTCCTCGATGTCCAGTTCGGGCGTGAATCCGGCGGTATCCGGCGCCATCCAGAGAATTTTGCCGCCCTGCTTGGTAACATTCGCTGTCACGCGCACATCGTTCAGTTCCAGCGAGACACCGTATGTCGGCACAGGGCCCGCCGTATCCGTGGAGCGTTGCGTCTGCGTCACCGCCTCCGCGCCGAGAAACGCGGTCGCGATCCGCACGGCCTCTTCCGCCGTGATATCCGCGCCCGACAGCCCCTTAGCTTTCCCCAGCCGGGCGCCGTCCGAAAACGGACCGTCGTATAGCAGGGTCGGATAATCGATACCGGAGGTCTTTTCCGCCTCCACGTTCGTGTCATAGACAAACCCCGCGCCGTTCTCCAGGTGCGTGCGGAGCTCGCCGCACTTTTGCTGTAGCTGCGCGAGTTGTTTTTCGTCCTGGTCGGATAGCGCCTGTCCTTCCGCCGAGATCGTCGCCAGCGACTGCGCGTAATCCGCCGTCTGGCTCAGGAACTTCATGCCGTCCTCGTCCGCGCCATAGGCGCTGGGCAACGAGGCGAGGTTTTCGGAGACGCTGTTCGCGAGCGACGCGATACGCCCCAGGAGCAACGCATGCTGTCCGGGACTTTGGGCAATCAGGACTTTACCCAGGTCGGTTTCCAGGTTCGTCAAACCGTCCATCGCGCTGTAGTACGCCTTTTCCCGCGTTCCATTCAGGTCGAGCGTGGCCGCGCGCGCGGTCTGCCATTGCCAGATGCCAAACGCCAACACGACGGCGAACAGCAGGACCGGGATGGAAATGCCTACAATCTTCTTTTTGCTCATGCCCTTGCCCTCTTATATCGCAAACGCGTGCTTGCCAATCGACAGCCTGACCTCGCGCGAGAGAATCCACGAGTTTACGTAGGTCTGCGGGTTGTAGTAATACAGGCAGCCATACGTGGGATCCCAGCCGTTCAGCGCGTCCCGTGCCGCCCGGTACGCGTCCGCGTCCGGTGTCAGATAGAACTGGCCGTCGGAAACCGCTGTAAACGCCCCGTTCTGGTAGATCACACCGGCGATGGTGTTCGGGAAGGACGAACTCTTGACGCGGTTGAGCACAACCGCCGCCACAGCCACCTTACCGACATACGGTTCTCCGCGCGCTTCGCCGTAGACGCAGTGCGCCAGCAGGTCAACGTCGCTGGACGCAGTGGATGCGGCGGATGTGGAGGCCGCCGTCTGCGGCGTAGTGTACGGAATGCCCAGGGCCACAAACGTCGATTTGCCGACTACGCCGTCCGCCGTCAGGCCGTTCCTTCTCTGGAACAGCACGACGGCGTCGTAGGTCGTCTGGGCGAAATTGCCGTCCACAGGCCCGGTATAATAGCCCCAGTCCTTTAGCTTTTGCTGCACCTGACTTACGGTATTGCCCGTGGAGCCCCAATAGAGCGTTTCCGCGCCGGCTGCGGAAGCCGAGGCCAGAAAGAAACAAAGCGCCAGAGGCAACACACGCCGTATGAATTTGCTCATATCCAACCCCAACTCCTTAACAGCTTAGCGATCCATGACTCAAACTGCACCGGCTCCGCGCCCATGCCCATGGCGGACGGAAACAGAATCCCCCACCAGTTATGGCCCGCGCCCGCGCCAAGCGTGACGAGGACGGTATCCGACGCGTATCCACCAAAATGGTACACACCCCGCCGCACGCGCGCGGTCGGGTCGATGGCCTTCGCGGCCTGCAAAATATCGCCCAGCGCGTTTGGGTCGCGCAAAGCCACGGGCAGCGCCGCGTCGCGCACCCGGAGCTTTCGCGCCTGGTCCTCCGGTTCGTCACTGTTCGCGACGACGCGCAGGCGAAGCATGTCTGTACGGGGAGAGGCAAGGATTCCTTGCGGAATCCTCTTATGGCGCCCGATTTTCCAAATCAGCGCCGCCATCGATGCAAGAATTCCTTGCGGAATCCTCTTGATGGCGCGGATTCGGGAATCCACGCCGCGCCCGATTTTCCAAATCAGCGCCGCCATCCAAAAAAAGCGCATATCTTCCTCCGATGGATAGGATATGCGCAGTTTGCCCCAAATGCGGTGATATTATGTCGGAAGCGCGGTCATTACGGAAACGCCGTGCGAAATTGTGTGAGTGGCAAAGCATTTTGGCCAAATGCGCGAGCAGGCGCGATACGCGCGCGTCATCACCGCCTCGTCGTCAAACAACCCGATCACGGCGGAACCGCTGCCCGTCATCTGCGCGCACAGCGCGCCGTAGTGCTCCATCGCCTGGCAGCACACGGCGATTTCCGGCCGGAGCGGCACGGCGGCCGCGGTCAGCGCGTTGCCCATGGTGGCCGCGAGCGCGCGCGCCTCGCCCGCCTCCAGGGCGGTAGCGGCCGCGTCCACGGATGGGTTGGACGGCTTTTCGCCGAGCGCATCATACGCCTTGAACACCAACGGCGTGGACAGACCCGCACAGGGCTGCGCGATGAGCAGGTGCATCTGCGCCCCGCACCGCAGCGGCGCGATCTCCTCGCCGATCCCCCCGACACGCGCAAGCCCGCCCGTCAGGCAGAAGGGCACGTCCGCGCCGATGCGCAGCCCGATTTCCGCGAGGTTTTCCGCTGAAAGCCGAAGATCCCACAGGCGGTTCAGGCCGACCAGGGCCGCCGCGGCATCGGCGCTGCCCCCGCCCAGCCCAGCGCCGATGGGAATGCGCTTGCGGAGCGAAATGTCCGCCCCCTTCCGCACATCATACGCCGACTGAAGCGCCTCCGCCGCCTTCAGCACGAGGTTGTGCCCGTCCGAGGGCAACCGGCGGTTGCCCTGCAGCGTGAGCGTGAGCGCGTCCGCCGCGCTCATCTCGATCGTATCCGCAAGGTCGACGGAATGCACCAGCATATCCAAAATGTGATACCCGTCCGCCCGGCGTCCCAGCACGGAGAGCGACCAATTGATTTTTGCGTGAGCGAATACGCGCATTTTTTCCTCCACGACGGCGGCGCCGGTTCAAAGAATCGGGCATCATAAAGAAATCTCGCAAGAAATTCCCACCACCCAAAGGATTCGGCAGGAAGTTCACGCCGCGCGACGAATCATATCGCAAGAAACGGAGGATGTCAACGTGGAGGCTGCGGAAAGGGTTGCGCGCATCAACGCGCTGGCGCGGAAAAAGCGCGAGGAGGGACTAACCGACGGGGAGCTTGCCGAGCAGGCCGCGCTCCGCGCGGAATATCTTCGTGACTTTCGACAGAATATGGATGCGATGCTGTCCAATGTCGTGGTCGAGCGGCCGGATGGCACGCTGGGTCCATTGCGAAAAAAACCCGGTGCCGGCAACGGCAAATGATGCTTGCTTTTTCCCATCAGCCTTGCTATAATGTCTGCCGGAAAGCTACAAAACTATAAAAATCTTCAGGGGGACGCACCATGAACGAAGAAGAACGCGATATTGTCGAGTTTACCGATGAGGACGGCAATACGCTGCTGCTGGAAGTCGTAGATAATTTCTTCTATAACGGGGAAGAGTTCGCCGTGCTGAGCGACGTGGAAGACGAGTGCGACTGCGAAGAATGCGCGGGCCACGAACACGGCGAGGACTGCGAGCACGAGCAGAGCCTGTACATCATGAAGATCGAAACCTCCACGGATGAAAACGGCGAGGAAATCGAGGAGTTCATCCCGGTGGAGGACGAGCAGATGGAGGCGCTGATCGAAATCGTCCAGACGCGCTTTATGGCGGACGACGACGAGGACGATTTTGAAGACGGCGAAGAGGACGGCGAGGGCGACGAGGAATAAGGCGGCATACTCTTCCCGGCGGCAGTACTGTCGCCGGTTTTTCATATAGCGGCAGGGATTTCTTGCGAAATCCCCTTATGGCGCCCGATTCTCTGAATCAGCGCCGCCGCCGAGGGAGGCACGGATGACCGAGGACATTCGCGAGAAGCTGGCCCTGCTGCCGGACAGTCCCGGCTGCTATCTGATGAAACAGCAGGGTGAAATCATCTATGTCGGCAAGGCCATCAACCTGAAAAACCGCGTGCGCAGCTACTTTCACGGGCGCGACCATACGCCCAAGGTCGCCGCGATGGTTTCCAAGGTGGATGATTTTGATCTGATCCTTTGCGATACGGAATTGGAAGCCTTGGTGCTGGAGTCCAACCTGATCAAGCTGCACATGCCGTACTACAACATCCTGCTGAAGGACGACAAGCACTATCCCTATATACGCATCGACGAGCGGGAACCCTTCCCGCGCGTGGAGGTTGTGCGGAAAATCGAGCGGGACGGCGCGCGCTACTTCGGCCCGTACATCGCCGCCACGGCGGTGCACGACGTGATGGCCGTGCTGCGCCAGACGTTTCCGCTGCGCACCTGCCCCACGCCGCCCGACCCCGGCAAACCACGCCGTCCCTGCGTGCATTACGAGATCGGCCAGTGCATGGCGCCGTGCGCAGGGTATGTGACGTCCGAGGCGTACCACGCGATCGTCGCGGAGGTCATTCAGTTTTTGCAGGGCAAGTCCGGGCCTGTGCTCAAACGCATGCGCGAGGAAATGCAGGCTGCGGCTCAGGATTTACAGTTTGAGCGGGCGGCGTCGCTCCGTGACCGGATTGGCAGCGCGGAACGCCTGCTGGAACAGCAGCGCGCCATCAGCACGGGCGGCGGCGAGCGCGATGTCGTCGCGATCGCGCAGGACGGCCTCGACGCCATGGCGCAGGTGCTGCACGTGCGCGGCGGGAAAATGATCGGCAGCGACAGCTTCGCGCTGGAGCGCGCAGGCGACGAGGAAAAAGGCGAAGTGATCGCCAGCTTTTTGATGCAGTATTACGAGGACGCGCACTTGATCCCGCGCGAGGTATTGGCGCAGTCGCTGCCGGATGACGCCGCGATGATCGAGGACGCGCTGACAGAGCGGCGCGGCGCGCGCGTGTACCTGATCGAGCCGCAGCGCGGGGAAAAGCGCGCGTTTGTGCTGCTCGCGGAGAAAAACGCCCGGGACGCGCTGGAGAAGCGCAACGCCCGCGCGCGCAAGTCCTTTGAGCGCACGGAAGGCGCGGCAAAGGCGCTCGCGGACGCGCTGGGGCTCGCGAGCGCGCCCCGCCGCATCGAGGGATTTGACATCAGCAACACGCAGGGCGTGCTGTCCGTCGCTTCCATGGTCGTGTTTGTCGACGGTGCGCCCGCGTACAAGGAATACCGGCATTACCGGATCAAGACCGTCGTCGGCGCGAACGATTTCGCCTCCATGGAGGAGGTGCTTGGCAGGCGCTTCCGGCGGGGCATCGCCGAGCGCGACAAGCGGCTCGCCGAGGGGCTTCCCCTGGGGGAGGGCGGGTTTGCGGACTTGCCGGACCTGATCCTGATCGACGGCGGCCCGGAACAGCTTTTGTTCGCGCGCCGCGCGGTGCAGGCGGCCGGTGGGGATGTGCCCATGTTCGGCCTGGCGAAGCGTCTGGAGGAAATCTGGCTGCCGGACGCGGAAACGCCTATCATGCTGGACAGGCATTCCCCGGCGTTGCACCTCATCCAGCGCCTGCGCGACGAGGCGCACCGGTGTGCGATCACGCACCACAGGTCCCTCCGTGCGAAGCAGTCCGTCCGGTCGAAGCTGGAGGACATCCCGGGCGTCGGGCCGAAACGGCGCGCCGCGCTGCTCAAGCGGTTCAAGTCCATGGAGGCGCTTCGCGGGGCAACGGTAGAGGAGATCGCCCAAACCCCAGGCATGTCAATGCCGGCGGCGGAGGCGGTCACCCGGTGGCTCGAAGCTACCGGCAAGCCAAAAGGCAGATGAACGCGGGCGCAATGGTCGTTTTTTCTCGAAACAAACCGAAGTTCTGTTTTGTTTTCCATAAAAACGACTTCCACCCTGTTTTGGTGCATGGTTTTTGAAATGAAATTGCTACGAAACCCATTTTTATGATAATTTTACATTTTCCATGTGAACCTTATTGTATTGTCATTCGTCTTTTATAGGGTACTGGGTTTTTTATGCAGTGGCGGCGCAGGCTTGAAAAATCGAGTGCCGCATGAAGGATTTCGCAAGAAAACCCTACCACATAAATACTCCCCATATTCTCCATTGAATTTGTACGGAAGCGAGTGGTGGATTTGAAACTGCTGGGTGGGTATACCAAACAGGAAAAAAGCTGGATGATGTACGACTGGGCAAACTCCGTGCACTCGGTCATAATCGTCACCATCCTGCCTATTTTCTACGAGTCCCTGACCGCGAACAGCATCGGCGCGGTTTCCCGCTGGGGCACAGGCACATCTGTCGCGATGCTTGTTATCGCGCTGCTTGCGCCGATTCTAGGCGTTCTGGGCGATTTCCAGCACTGGAAAAAGCGGCTTTTCACCGGGTTTGTTTTCTTGGGCGCTGTCGCTTGCGCCGCCATGGTGCCGCTGCCGTACCTTGCGGAAGGCGACCGGCTCGGCGTGGAGACGGTCGGCATCATTGTCCTTGCGCTCTATATCATTTCCACCATCGGCTTTGCCGGCGCAAACCTGTACTACGACAGCTTCCTGCTGGACGTGACGACGGACGAGCGCATGGACAAGGTCTCCATCATGGGCTACGGCCTTGGCTATATCGGCGGGAGCACCATTCCCCTCGCGCTCTTCCTGATCATGAACCTGGCCGGAATTCCCATGAACCTGTGCCTCTCCTTCACTTTTGGGCTAACAGCGGTGTGGTGGGTTGCCTTTACGACACCGATGTGGAAGAACGTCCACCAGACGCACTATGTCGCCCGGGAGCGCGGCATGCTGCGCGACAGCCTGCGTAACCTTGGTGCCACGGCAAAGCGCATCTTTCACAATAAGACAATGCTCGTGTTCCTGATCGCGTACTTCTTTTACATTGATGGGGTTGGCACCATCATCCACATGTCCACAATCTACGGCAGCGCGCTCGGGATCGATTCGACGCAAATGCTGCTGGCGTTGCTCCTTGTCCAGCTTCTAGGTCTTCCATTCGCGCTGCTGTACACGCGGCTTGCGGCGAAGTTTGGGGCGAGAACAATGGTCGGTTTTGCGATTTGCCTGTACGCGTTCATCTGCGTGTTCGCCTTCTTCATCCGCGAGGCATGGCACTTCTGGCTGTTGGCCTTCCTGGTCGCCACCAGTCAGGGCGGCATTCAAGCCCTCTCCCGCTCCATCTTCGGAAAGATGGTGCCAGAGCGCGACAGAAGCGGCGAGTTCTTCGGCTTCTACGATATCTTCGGGAGATTTTCCTCTATAATGGGACCGGCACTGTTCGGCGCCGTTGCCGCGTGGATGAGTCAAGTCCTCATGCGCCAGCAGGGCGTCATGGAGGCAGAGGCCACCGCGGAGGTCCTTGCAGATATTTCACAGCGCGCCGCACCCTACGGCGTCCTCAGCATTTTGCTGATTTTTGTTGTTGGCGGCGTTCTCTATTTCGTCGTCTTGCCACGTACGGAAAGAGTGAAGCGGAATCGCTGATCTCGGCCGGTCGTGGGCTTTCGACAGGGTTCCGTGCGGGGCATTCCCCAAATCGCCCCAATCCAGCGAGAAATAACACAAATTTGTAAAATTTTCCCTTGACAGCTTCACAATTTCGTAATACAATCATCTTAGTGTACTGTAACCAACTCGAACACAGGAGGTGCAACACCGTGAAAAAAACCTGGAGCGCTCGCATCGTATGTCTTATAATGTTGTTTGCCATTGCGCTCCCGCCGGCTACGTCTTCGGCGGCAAGGATTACTTCCAGCAGTTTGGTTCAATATTACAAAGAGCCGAACGCAGATGCTGTTTCGGACACGATGAACACAATCCCAGCGCAGGAGGCAACCGAGGTCGCCCCCGGCTGGTACAAAATTTGGGATGTCGGCACATACTATGTCAAGGCGTCGGACGTGACCTTTCTAGACCCCACGCCGTCGCCCACGCCGTCGTATACGCCGACGCCCACGCCGGTACCGGGCGCACCTACGCCCACCCCCACGCCGGAGACCCTGGACGGCGAGAAGGACCCCACGTATGAGGGGGAAATTCTCAACTACACCGTCCCGGCCGGCGGTCTGTGGCTCTATGACGCGCCGAACGGCAAGACGACCGAGACAATCGCGGCGGGCGCCACCGTGAAGCTCACGGAAACAAAGGGTGAGCCGGGCTGGTATTCCGTCTACTATAAAGGAAAGACGTACTACGTGCCGGGCAGCATTCTGTATGTCAATCCCTCGTCGACCGCCGACATCTCCAAGACGGCCTCCGTCGTGTTGAACCCCGGCACGGTCTACCTGTTTTCCGTGGCCAATCCCTGGAGCGGCGCCAATCCTCCTGACCTGAATGCGAACAAGACGAACCACACCCTGCAGGGCGGCGTTCGTGTGAACGCGAAGTATTACAACCAGTACTGGTATTCCTATCAGTTGGACGGGAAAACCTACTATATCTATTCCGGCGATGTGGAGGGCGGCAAGAACTCCACGGCCGGCGTCACCTCCAACGAGGATACAACCTTGATGCGGGAGTTCAAGGTCAAGAACGGTACGACGCTGTACCGGGTGATGGACCTGACCTCCGCCAACTCCCACGTGATTCAGACCGCGACAACGCTATACGGCGTCCGTGTGGATGACAATTGGTTTCGCGTCATGTATCAATCGGAGACCTTCTACCTGCCGAACAACACGCAGATCGAGTCCTCCACACAGGTCGCCGTATCGGACGCGACAAATTCCGCGACCTATTGGGTCACCGTAGGCAGCAACGGCGCCTACCTCTACTCCACGCGCGTGCGGAACGCGACGTCGCCCGAGCTCGGCAGCGTGGGCAAGCTCGATCCCGGCCAGAGCATCCTGGCGAGCCCCGTTGATACCATGTGGTACTCCTATAGCTCCGGCGGCAAGCTCTACTATATCTACTCCGGCGATCTGGGCACCTCGTCCTCCTCGTCGTCGATGACTTCCTACCGCGTGTTCCTGCCGTCCGGCACAGCGCTGTACGACAAGACGACCGCGACAAACCCGACCTCCATCACGCTGACCAGCGCCGCGATGACGGTCAGCGGCGTGAACGGCGATTATTACGTCGTCCAGTCCTTCAACGACACCTGGTATTCCATCACCTATGACGGAAAGCTCTACTATATCAAGAAGAGCGACGCGGCGGCGTCCTCCACAAAGTCCATCACGCTGACCAACGCCACGCTGTACATGTATGACTATGATCAGAATGGCAACAACCAGAACAGCGCGACGAACATGGGGCAGTATTCCGGCAAGCTGACCATCGAGACGATGATCTCCACCCAGGATCAGGGCAAGTACCCCACGCCCCCGTCCGGATCGAAGTGGTACTGCGTGGTGCTTGACGCTACCAATAACACGGTCAAGTACCTTATCGCCACCTCGGACGGTTCCAGCAGCATCGTCACGGATAACGACTCCACCAACCCGTTCGCCACGACCACGGCCGGGAAGCAGTATTACGTAACCATCGGTATGGCCAGCGCGCAGCTCTACAGGGATGCCGCGTGCACCCAGCCAGCCACGCAGACCATCGGCGCGGGCGAAGTGATCCTCGCGACCAAGTATACCGACTCGCTCTACATTGTCACGTCGAGCGGCGCGCAATACTACCTGCCGGTCCGGTACATCGTCTCCATCAAGGGCGGCGACGACGCCTCGGCGGTCAACCCTTCCGGCTCCAGCGAGACGATCAACGACATCGCCAAGGGCGAAGCGAACTCGAATTTCACCGGTGAGGTTTTCTCCTACAAGATCCCGGCGGGCGGGCTGTGGCTGTATTACAAGGCGGACCCGAACTCCCGCGCGCAGTCGCTGAACTACGGCTCGACGATCCAGCTCACGCGGTCCGCCGCGAATGCCTCGTGGTACACCACGTGGTACGCCGGCGCGCAGTACTTCGTTCCGGAGACCGCGCTGCAAGTCAGCGATACCGATACCACCGTAAACGGGACGTACACGATCACGGTGAAAAATACGATCAAGGTGTACAACAGCGCGTCTTTCAACGCCAACGGCTCGCCGATGTCCGGCAATACCGCCTCGGGCGTCACGCTGAACGCGGGCGCGAAGGTCAACGTGCGCGTGATGTCCAAGACGACGGGCGGCGTGACCATCTACGCCTACACGCACTACGATAACAAGACGTACTACTTCACCTCCGTCGATGTGGAGCCGAACAGCGCGATCAGCGCCACGATTGACTCCAACTCGAGCGCGAGCTTCATCACGCAGTTCGTCTTCACGTATGACGCCGCCACGGGCATCGACACGGTCAACCTCTACTCGTCGCCGACCACGACGAGCGGCTACGCGGCGGTTTCGTTTGCCGCAAAGCCGCTGACGATCTATGGCGTAACGTATGACAGCACCTGGTACAAAGTGATTCACAACAACGAGACCTGGTACCTCAAGCGCGCGGATTATCTCGCGATCGCGCAGGCGGAGCCTGACCAGATCAGCGTTTCGACCAACAGCGCGACCTCGACCACCTACACCGTCGTCATTGGCACGGCTGAGGTTAAACTCTACACCAGGCCCGACGCGACCAACAACACCTACTATACGGGCCATGTGCTGCTGCCGGGCGAATCCATCCTGGCCAGCAAGGTGAACTCCGCCTGGTATAGCTGCGCGATGAACGGCACCACGTACTATTTCCAGGCCACCGCGACCGCCAACAATAACTCCACCGCGGCGATCAACTCCTATGTCATCAAGATTGACGTCAACGATGGCGTGAAGCTGTACAACACGGTGTCCTCCACGGGCTTGTCCGTCCTGACGCTCCCGACGGGAACGTATACGATGCGCAAGATCAACAGCGAGTGGTCGTCCGTGTACTATGGCGGCACCACCTACTATGTGAAGAACGCGGCCCTCCCCGACGACGCCGTGAACGAGAGCACCCCGATCGCCTCCACGACGGTCGGCAAAACGTACAAGATCACGATTGGCAAGGGCGGCGCGGCCGTGTATTCCAACTCGAAGCTGACCGGCACAAAGCAGGGCACGCTGGCCGGCGGCCACCAGACCACGGGCACGAAGCTCTATGTCGCGGGCGCCGACGCGGCCAACGCGCCGGACGGCCTGGTCTTCTCCGTCTCCTACGGCGGCAAGCAGTGCTATATCAGCGCGGGCGCCGTATCCGGCGTTGCCGAGGGCGATGAGGTGGATGAGGCGAAGAAAGCGGCCGAGGATGCCGCAAAGGATGGCACTTCCACGCCGATCGCGATCGGGACCACCACGCTGTTCACTTTCAACATCGGCACCACGGTGTATACCTCGCAGAGTACGAGCGGAACGACCTTCTCGATTCCGTCCACCACGACGATGAACGCCACAAAGGTGAACACCAACTGGTATTCCCTCTCTTACGGCGGTGTCACGTATTACATCCCGGCCACGTCGATTGAGGGCGATGGCACCACCACCAAGCGGGTGACCGTTTCCGTCGGCGAGTCGTATACGCTGACGTTCACCTCCGCCGCCTGGTGCTTCAAGGAGCCGGACGATACGTCGACGCTCATGGAAACCATCCTTGTGGGCGAGACGCACGTCATCAAGCGTGTCAGCGACGCGTGGTACGAGGTCAACTACGGCGGCAACACGTACTACATCAAGGCATCGCAGATCGTTCTGCCGCTGGCGCCCGTCACGCCGACGACCCCGACGACGCCCACCACCACCGACGGCACGGGCTACATCACCGCGTATCTCACGGTATCGGTCACCAGCGGAACGCTCCGTCTGCGCAAGACAGCGAGCACCTCCGCTACGGTTCTGGATTCGATCCCCAACGGCGCGCAGATCAAGAACAACGGCTATACCGTGGATAGCAGCAAGAAGGTCTGGTATAACGTCACCTATAACGGCAGGACCGGCTATGTGCTGGGCGACTTTGTCAAACCTGTCGGCACCGCGACGATCGACGGCACCACGAGCGCCAACCCCGCCGCGGATATCGGCAAGTCCTTCCTCGTCAACACCGCGAAGGTCAACGTTCGCAGCGGCGCGGGCATGACGTACAGCATCCTCGGATACCTCGACAAGAATGTTTCCGTAACCCCGATTGATTACGCTGTCGGAAGCGACAACATGACCTGGTACAAGTTCCAGTTTACGGCCTCTGTCACCGCGTGGATTCGCTCCGATTATCTGGCTGGCAGCGCCATCTCCTCTATGGAACAGAGCGGCAATGTTGCCATCAAGGCCGGCGGTACCAACGTCCGCTCCGGCCCTGGCGATTCGTTCTCCATCGTCGTGCAGTTGCCCAGGGACACCATCGTATCCATCATCGGCAAGGGCACGGATTCCAACGAGACGCTCTGGTACCGCGTCATGTACAACAGCGTGAGCGGATATGTTCGGTCCGACCTGGTCCGTTCGCTGACGGCTGCGGAGACCAGCCAGTTGATGGCCTCGGTTATCAGCCAGTACAACGAGCTGAAGTTCGGCAGCAAGGGCACAGAAGTGAAGGCGCTGCAGGAGAAGCTCATCAGCCTTGGCCACATGGCGGCCGGAAGCGCCGACGGCATCTATGGCACCAAGACCACGAACGGCGTCAAGGCGTACCAGGCGTCCAAGGGGCTGAGCCAGACCGGTGTGGCGACGGCGGCGCTTCAGGCGCAGCTATTCAACACCGCCTCGACCACCGGGACGGGCACGACCCAAAGCCTGGATTGGTTCACGACCGGCTACACGCTGATCAACGCGAACAAGAACGTTACGATCTACGACATCAACTCGGGCATCACCTGGAACGCGAGGTACATCAACGGCGCCAACCACGCCGATATCATCCCCGCTTCCAAGGCGGATGCCACGAAGCTGACCGCCAATAGCATCGTAGGTTCCTATGTGCGCCGCCCGGTCATCGTCACCATCGCGGGCCAGAAATTCGCGGGCTCCATGTACGCGCGCGGGCACGGCGAAACGAACTACTGTGACTACTTTGCCGGCGTCATGTGCATCCACTTCACCGGCAGCAAGACGCACGGAACGAACAACGTGGACGCGGATCACCAAGCGGCGATCCAGGCGGCGATCAACAGCGGGCTGTGAGCCGCATAATCTCGCAACACACACAAAGAGGCTACCGACCATGTCGGCAGCCTCTTTCATGTGCTGGACCAGCGGTTTTGTTGCCTATGCCAGCAAATCGATCATTTCCATATCGACGCAGGTCAGACCGTCAAACCTCATTTTTACGGCCCATGGCAGTTTGTCAATCATCGCCATAAAATCGTCGAAGCCATATTTTGGTTCATAGTGATGGATGATCGTGGACAACGCGGTTCCATGCGTTCCGATCACGAGGATACGATCCTTATGTCGGGTCAGGGCGTCGTTCAAGGCTGCGATG
>JAVBOM010000025.1:0-5002 GCA_031550535.1 Eubacteriales bacterium | reverse complement strand
ACAGACAGCGCCCAGCGTTCGGATTGCTCCCGGGGTGCCTCGCTCTGCATACGCCACCTCATGATGCCGGATCGCCGGCCGATGTACGGGTTGTCATTTGTTTACAGGTTCTCTTCGTTCGGCATATCTTCGGGGCACAGTGGCCGCTTCCCATACAGGCGGCTGATCTCCGGCGCGCCATGTACGCCCAGCTTGCGGTATATGCCCGCAAACAGGCGTCTGGCCGTTTTTTTGTCCAACAGCATCGTTTCTTCCGTCCAGCGCGGGGTATAGCCCGCCTTGAACCACTCAAACGCTTTTCGTTCGTCCAGGGTAAGCCCGGCAACGCGCCGTTGCCGCTCCGCCTCGGTGTCGTTCTCACAAGCCGACCGGACTTCCCAAATACGAAACCGTTCCTTACAC
Organism: Eubacteriales bacterium; assembly: GCA_031550535.1. GTDB lineage: Bacteria > Bacillota > Clostridia > Christensenellales > Aristaeellaceae > Avichristensenella. The sequence goes on along the minus strand of JAVBOM010000025.1, from coordinate 4,600 downwards.
CAACGCACCACAGGCTCCCTCCTCGCGTTTTTCTACTCACACTGTGCGCGATCGCGAGGTTTTATGCAATATCCCAAAATTGGGAGGGGGTGGAAAAAGCCTTCCGTGTAAGGGCGGAAGGCTTCTGCGCATGCGTTATTCAGTCTTTTGCTACATCATGGAGGATCTATGATTGGGAACTGGTTTCTTCCCGCTTTGGCTGGCGGCCAAACAGCATGAACAATTCGGAACGGCTGTTGATGTCCAACTTCCGGTAGATGGTCTTGCTGTAGGTGCTGACGGTTGAAAACGTGATGCCCATCTCCGGCGCCACCTGGCGAAGGGTCAGCCCTTTCAGCAGCAGCGAGACGACTTCCTTTTCGCGCTGCGCCAGCCCATATCGCCCGGCAATCGCGTCAAAGCTGTCGCCGCCGCCCTGCAGCGCGCCAAGCCGCTGCATCAGCGCGGACCGGCTGTCCGCGCCGCACTTGCGCATGATGTCCGCGACATGCTGCCGCGCCTCCTTGACGGAGATGTTCATGAAATATGACAGGGTGTCCAGGTCGTGATCGTCCAGCAGATAGGCCAGCACATCCCGCTCGGCGGCGGTGAAGGCGGGCTCCTGGGGCAGCGCGCTCAGGATGGCGTCGCGCTTGGCCAGGATGGCGGGGCGCTGTGTCGGCAGCAGCACACTGTCTCCTTCCTGCCCTTCCACGTAAGTGCGCTGCTTCTCCGCTTTGGCAATGAACCGTTCAATGGAAGGGATCAGCAAGAACAGCAGCATGATCAACGGAAACACGGCGGCCGTATACCGCACGTGCGGCGGGACGGCCTCAAAGATGCCGTCAATGAGGAGATTGGCGGCGAAGTGGGACAGTAGCACGACGCACAGGTACGCCCGGAGCCTGAGAAACTTATTGCCGTAGGTGAAGAAAATGCTATAGATCAGCCAAAGGTAGAACAGATCCGAAAAAAGGTAGGCGGGCTGAATAAACGCATCCACGAACACACGCTGTGGTCCGTTGTCCAGCAGCAGGAAGGCCGTGATGCCGCAGGTGAAGAAAACAAGGAAAACCCGGAGGCTCCGCCCGATCGTCAGGTGTTTGCCGAAGAAAAACATGACGATGAGCGTTGCGGCGTTGGGCAGGATTTGAAGCGTGTCCGCCCACACGCCCCGCTGCATTTGCGGCCAGACATACGCGTCATACACACAAAAGCATGACTGCATCACCAGCATGTAGACGAGGATGGGCAGCATATCGGCGGGCTTGATCCGGTTCTCGGGGAGCAACCGGCGCACCTCCAGCTCGTTGCCGTCAAAGCGGAGGCTGAAGATCAGGCAGATGAGCAGCGTGCCCGCTTCAATCGCGTAATAGAGCGCCGGGATTTCCACGATCGGCAGGATGGTATACGCGTGGATGTAGGTTTGGATGAACGTGTACGCCAGCGCGATGATCCTGGCGGGGTGGATTTGGTTGATGGCGAAGAAGACGGAGTAGAAGACGCGGTTAATCACGGCGCCGAGCAGGAGTCCGCTCGCGGCAGCCATGATGTATATCAGTACCGGAGACGGCATGTACGGCGCCAGATGGATGAGCGCGAACGTGAGCACGTGGACGGCAAGCCAGAGCGGTCGCCTTTGCGGCAGATTCTGTTTCTTCACGAACAGCAGGCAGCCGGCGAACGACGCCATAGTTGAGATGATGAACGTGTTCCCCCAAACGCCGTTGTCCGCACCGCGGGAGAGGATCAGGCGCGCGACAGGGGACGCGTCCAGGTCATGGAAGTACGCCGTATACCAGCAGTATAGGGCGATGAAGGAGACCATGATATAGACGGCGTTCTTCCGCCCGCCTTTGGTGAAGCCGTCCATCGCTCTTCCCCCAGTGTAGTGGATAGGGTGCTTTTGTGTGGCCTGTGAAGCACATCGGACATGCGCGAGTTTGGCTGGCTTCATTGTATTCTGTTTATGACGGTATGACAACAGGCAAATATCCCCGAACGCACGAGCCCGGTTTTGGGAGGTGTGTCGCGGTATGGCGGAAGATGCCGTACGGCAAACGCCGTTCCGTTCAGGAGGCTTATATCTTTGAAAATGTATTGACAAAACCAGTCCGACGCCATATCTTATAGGGTATAGGGGTATATCCTATATTTGACAAGAGGGGGACCGCATCATGAAGCAATGCATGGACGTCGAAGCCGTAACGAACCGCCTGAAAAGAATCGAAGGGCAGGTGCGCGGCCTGATCAGAATGATCGAGGACGATAAGAGCTGCGAGGACATTCTGGTACAGATCGGGTCGGTGAAAGCCGCGCTCCATAAGACGGGACAAGTCATTCTGGAAGGCCATCTCCACCATTGCGTTCTGGACGGCATCTGTAAGGGAAACGAGGAGCAGACCATCCGCAAGCTGTCCTCCGCCATCGAACAGTTCTCCCGCATCGTGTGAAGGCAGCAGTATGATCAAGAAGATATTTGTGCTATTCTCCACCCTGAAGCTGACGATCATCGCGGGCTTGTTTCTTATCGCCAGCCTCATTCTCATGCTCACGGGGACGGCACTCCCCGTCGACCCCGCGTGGGTCACCATGATCATCTGCGGGTTTCCGCTTCTGTACCTTGCCGTCACCCGGCTTGTCTACCAGCGGTGGGTTTCCTCTGCGCTGCTCATCTCCATTGCAATGATCGCCTCCATCGCCATTGGCGAGTTGTTCGCGGCGGGCGAGGTGGCCTTCATCATGGCGATCGGCGGCATATTGGAAGACAAAACGGTGGAACGCGCCAAGAAAGGCATCAAGCAGCTTATCAGCCTCACGCCGGCGCAAGGGCGCGTCGTGAGCGGCGGCGCGGAAAAGATGGTTCAGATTGAGCAGGTACAGGAGAATGATGTCCTGCGCGTCCTGCCCGGCGAAACGATCCCCGTGGACGGCGACATTGTCTCGGGCAACACGTCCATCGATCAGTCCATCATCACGGGCGAATCCCTGCCGGTCGACAAAACCGCCGGCGACAGCGTGTTTTGCGGCACAATCAACCGCTTCGGCTCCATCGACATCAAAGCGACAAAGGTCGGCACGGATTCCTCCCTGCAAAAGCTGATACGGCTAGTGCAGGAGGCGGAGAACAACAAAGCGCCGATGCAGCGCATCGTGGACAAATGGGCGACGTGGCTGGTTCCCATCGCGCTCGTGATCGCCGTTGTCACGCACCTCATCACCCGGGATATCACGAGGGCGGTCACGATTCTCGTTGTATTCTGCCCATGCGCGCTGGCGCTGGCGACGCCCACGTCCATCATGGCGGCCATCGGCCAGGCCACAAAGTACGGCGTCATCATTAAATCGGGCGATGCGCTGGAGCGCATGGGCAAGGTGGACACCATCGCCTTTGACAAGACAGGGACGCTCACTCACGGACGTCTTGTGGTCAGCGATGTTGTCTCCTTCGACCCTGATATGAGCGAAGCGGACGCGCTCCTGCTTGCCGCCTCCGTGGAGGCGTACTCGGAACACCCGCTCGGCAAGGCGGTTGTCGCCCACGCCAAAGAGCGAGGCATTGCGCTGCAGCCCATTGAAAACTTTAACATGCTGCCGGGGAAAGGCATCAGCGCGGACGCCGACGGCCGGGAAGTGCTCTGCGGCAACGGGGCGTGGATGCTGGAACGCGGTATCGTCCTCCATGACGACGCGCTGGCCGCAATGGATCGCTTCCGCCAGCAGGGCAAGGCCACGATTCTTCTGGCCACAGGAGGCGCGTGCAAAGGCATCGTCGCTTTGTCCGATACGCTCCGCGCCTCCGCGAAGGGCATGGTAAAAGAGCTTGAGCAGACGCACACGCGGACGGTTCTCCTGACCGGCGATCACAAACAGACGGCGGATTATTTCGCGCGGCAGGTGGGCATCGAGTCCGTGTGCGCCGAACTGCTCCCGGAGCAAAAGGTCGAACAGATCAAGGTTTTACAGGGCAAGGGTCGCAATGTTTGCATGATCGGCGACGGCGTGAACGACGCGCCCGCGCTCAAAACCGCGAATGTCGGCGTGGCCATGGGCGGCCTCGGCAGCGACATCGCCATCGACGCCGCCGACATCGCGCTGATGGGCGACGACATCGCGAAGATCCCCTACTTAAAACGGCTGTCGAACGCCACGGTCAAGCTGATTAAGCTCAACATTACGCTGTCCATGTGCATCAACTTCGCGGCGATCATCCTCTCGATTGTGGCGCTGCTCAACCCCATCACCGGGGCGCTGGTGCACAATGTCGGGTCGGTGCTCGTGGTGCTGAACGCCGCGTTGCTCTATGATAGGAAGTATATTTAGGGCGCCACCGCACAGAAGCGAAATCGCTCAAGATATGGTAGAATAGGGGTATGAAAAAGCAGATCACACTGAGCGCGCTGACGGATGAACTGGCGCAGGCGAAAACCCGGAAGAAGGAATTCTTGTCGCAGATCGAGCGGATCATACCGTGGGCCGAATGGCTCAGGATAATCGAACCGTATTACTACAGGGGAGCGCGCGGGAACAAGCCCTACGATCTAGAACTGATGCTGCGGCTGTACCTTGTGCAAAACCTGTACGATCTATCGGACATGGCGACGTCGGAGCAAGCGATAGA
>JAVBOM010000038.1:0-105693 GCA_031550535.1 Eubacteriales bacterium | reverse complement strand
ATGGCACCTCCGACGGGATTCGAACCCGTGTTGCCGCCTTGAGAGGGCGGTGTCCTAGGCCACTAGACCACGGAGGCACGTTGGCTGGGGAACTAGGATTTGAACCTAGACAATACGAGTCAGAGTCGTAGGTGCTGCCGTTACACCATTCCCCAATATCCCTTGCGAACAATCGATATTATACTCGGAACGGAGAGGCTTGTCAATGGGAAAATTGGGCCGGCATGGGAGAAAATCGCGGGATTCGCGCGGGAAACCCGTGCTGTGGCCCATCGTGCTGACCGCATGTTCCAGTGGTGCGTCTGCCCGCGGCTATTCGACAATCTCCACCTGGTTTCCCTCCGGATCGAGCACGCAGCTTTCGTAATACCCGTCGCCGGTCGTGCGCGGGCTGCTGACCACCGTGTACCCGTCCCGCTTCAATTGCTCCGTCAGCCGGTCCACGGCCTCCTTGCCGCCGGTGCCGAACGCGAGGTGAACATACCCGGCGGCATGCGGCGCCTTGGGCTGCCGCGTGACCTCCGGCCTTGCCATGATTTCCAGCCTCGCGCCGCCGTCGAATGTCAGAAAATACGTTCGCAGGCCCGTCCGGGGGTTGTGGTACTGGGCGTTTGCCCGCGCGCCGAAGTATCGCTCGTAAAACGCCTTCATGGTCTCCAAGTCCTCGGCATACAGCGCCATGTGATCCAGCTTCATGCAACCCCTCCGCAAAGACGCGCGGCGCGAAACAGCGCGTGTAAAAAGGTACCCTCCCATCCCGGGTATCGGGGCGGGAGGGCTGATCGTATCCGGTTCGCCGCGAGCGGTTTCGCTTACTTCGCGTCGACCTTCGCCATGTGCTGAATAAGCTCGAGCACCTTGCAGGAATAGCCCCACTCGTTGTCATACCACGCCACCAGCTTCACAAACGTCTCGGAGAGCTGGATGCCCGCGGTCGCGTCGAAGATGGAGGTGCGGGAATCGTGGATGAAGTCGCTGGACACGACGGCTTCCTCGGTGTAGCCGATGATGCCCTTCCAACGCGGGGACTCGGACGCTTCCTTCATCGTCTTCTTGATCTCTTCCATCGTCGTCGGCGTCTTGAGGTTGACCGTCAGGTCCACCACGGACACGTCCGCCGTCGGCACGCGGAATGACATGCCGGTCAGCTTGCCGTTGAGTTCCGGGATGACGACGCCCACGGCCTTGGCCGCGCCGGTCGAGGACGGGATGATGTTGAACGCCGCGCCGCGGCCGCCGCGCCAGTCCTTCTTGGACGGGCCGTCGACCGTTTTCTGCGTCGCCGTGGTCGCGTGTACGGTCGTCATCAAACCTTCGGCAATGCCGTATTTGTCGTTGATCACGCAGGCGAGCGGAGCCAGGCAGTTCGTGGTGCAGCTCGCGTTGGAGACGACCTTCATGTCCTTGGTGTACTTATCCTGGTTAACGCCCATCACGAACATCGGCGTGCCCTTGTCCTTCGCTGGCGCGGTGATGACGACCTTCTTCGCGCCGCCTTTGAAGTGCGCCGAGCAGGCTTCGGCGTCCGTAAACACGCCGGTCGCCTCGGCCACATATTCAACGCCCGTCGCGCTCCACGGAATCTCTTCGGGCTTCATGCAGGCATAAACCTTGATCTCGCGGCCGTTCACGGTGATCGCGTCGTCTTTCACGCCGATTTCGCCTTCGAATTTGCCGTGCACCGTGTCATAGCGCAGCATGTACGCCATGTACTTGGGGTCGATGAACGGATCGTTGATCGCCGTGACGACGAGATCCGGATTCGTCAGGGAAGCGCGGAAAACCAGGCGGCCAATGCGCCCAAAGCCGTTAATACCAATGTTCGTAGGCATGTTTTTTCCTCCTTACAGTCGCTCTTTCTTCTATCCTTCTCCACAGATTATTGTACCCAAATTGTTGGAAAAATGCAAGGGAATCCGCGAGAATTGCAAAACAAATAGCGATTCTCGGGGATTTCCGCGCGGCCAGCCCACCCGTGGAGGCCGCTTTCACGCGGGCTTATAGTGGAGCGCCGATAGACTGCGTGCGTATCGCTCTTCGTCAAACGGAACCTGATTTTTCATTACATCATACAGTTCCTCCAGAACCGCCGCCGCGATCCATTCCCTCGCAAGCGGTTCCGGCGCGCCCTCATCCATCAGGCGTTTCAATGTCTCGCGCGTGATAGGGGGCGTGTTGTCCTTGATCTGGTTGTTAACAACCTCCAAAACAAGCTCCTTCAAGCGCGGGTTTGTCTCCATTGTCGGCCTCCTTCCGGTATCCCGTCCTGGCACGGCACGCCCGCCTGGCACTTTCCGCAGCCGTATCGCGGTTTTGCGCTCTTTCCCCGCGCCGGCCGCGCCTCAATCGCGTCCAAAAACGCGCTGCACGCCGGATGCGCCTTGGCCGCGTCCATGCCCCGGGCGGGGTCGATGCACCGCACCGGGCACCGCGCCGCGCACGCACCGCACCGCGAGCAGTTCGCGTACCGGTCCGCGTACAGCCGCTCCGTCACCGGCAGCGGACAATCCGTCACCACACTGCCGATCCGCCCGGCCACGCCTTTTTCCGTAACCAGCCCTTTGGACATTCCGAACGTCCCCAAGCCGCACACATACCCCGTGTGCCGCTCGGACCAGTTGGGCGCGAACCGTTCCAGCATGCGGTAGCGCGAATCGAGCATCGGCGCGACCGCCGCGTATCCCTCCGTGATGAACGCGTCCCGCACAAACACGCGCAGGCGGTTCAGCATCGCCTCGCCCTCGGCGCGCGCGTGCAGCCACTCGTCCGCTGGGTTCTTCGCGTCGACAGCGTTCGCTTCCTTGACCCGCGCGGAAAACGGCGCGAAAAACGATACCACGCTCCGCGCGCCGGGCACCCATTCCTCTGGCAGCGCATACTCCGGATGCACCGCGCCGGGCTCCCGCAGCTCCGCAAACAGCGGGTCGTCCGCCGCGCCCACGGCAAAGACAGGCGCGTCAAACAGCGTCAGGCCGGCCAGATCATCGCGCATCGCGTCATCGGCGGAGACAGCGTTTCCCTCGTGATGCAGCAGAAAGGCTGTCGCGGCGGCTTTGAGAGCCTCAAAATCCATGGCGTTACCCTCCTTCTCCCTCGGGGAGTTCGAGGGCCGAGGCCCTCGACCAACAATCGTATCGACCGGCTTTGCTGGGACCGAAGGCGCATTCCGCCAGTGGCGGAAAGAAATGCGCCGCAGGTCGATTTTCGCACAGAGTGCACACCGCGCACGACAATGCGAAAACCCGGACGGGCGGGGAGTTTTCCAAAGGCGAAGCCGGAGGAAAACATTCCTTGACGGCGGTGCTGATTGGAACAATCGGCCGCCATAGAGGGATTTCGCAAGAAATCCCTTCCTTCGTCAGGGAGATATCGTAAGGGGACAAACGCCGCATTCCGCCAGTGGCGGAAACAGATGTGACGTTTGTCCGGCGAGCCACAGAGCGATGGCCCCAAAAGGCCAGCGCGACAATGGCGAAACGCGACGTGTACCCTTTACGCGTCCTTCTCCTTCCGCTGCATCAGCACCGCCGCCACCACAATCGCGCCCTTGAACGCATTGCGCAGGAACGATGGCACGCCGATCAGGTTCAGTAGGTTGTTCATCACGCCGATGATCAGCATGCCCAGCACCGTGCCCCAGATCGAACCCTTGCCGCCGGACATGCTCGTCCCGCCGACAATGACCGCCGCGATCGCGTCCAGCTCGTACCCGCTACCGGCCGACGCCGTGTCCATCGACCCGATGCGCGATACCTGCAGCACCGCCGCGACGGAGACGATCAGCCCCATCAGCGCGTAGACCTTGTACTTCACCCAGTTCACGCTGATGCCGGACAGCCGCGCCGTCTTTTCGTTCGACCCAACCGCGTATATATACCGGCCAAACGCGGTCTGCCGCGCGATGACCGCCATGATGACGGCGAGAACCAGCCAGTAGATGATCGGCAAAAACCGCTGGCCGCCGATCACCTGGTTGGCGATCAGCGTGAAATCCTTCGGCACGCGGGGCGTGTAGCTCTGCATAAAGTGCTGCGTCACGGAGCGGATGATGTTCATTGCGCCCAGCGTCACAATGAACGGCGGCACGCGCCCCTTGGTGATCGCAAGGCCGATCAGCGACCCGAGCGCCAGCCCCGCCAGCAGGCACGCCACAATGCCGATCGCGTACGCGGGCACCCCGGTGATGCCAAGGCTCCCGAGCCACCCGCCGCTCCCGGTGTCGATGCACATCATCAGAATGGTGCCGACGCCCACCAGCGTGGACCCGACGGCCAGGTCAATGCCGCCCGTGATGATGACGAACGTCATGCCCAGCGCGATCATGCCGACGATGGCGTTGTTGCGCAGGATGTTCAGCCAGTTGGCCAGCCACGTGTCAAACCACGCGCCAAAGGATGGAAACGCAAAGCCCAGCGCGTACGTCTGCAACAGTATCATCAATAGCAGCGCCATGGCGGTCGAAAATAGCGGCACCGTGCGCCATTTATGCTTGATCCAGTTCATTCTTCCACGCCCCCCGCTTCCGTCTGCGGCCCGGACAGGCTGCCGCCCGTCGCGAGCACCATGATGTTTTGCTCGCTCAGGTCCCTGCCCGTCAGTTCCCCGCATATCTCCCCGGCGTACATCACCAGCGCGCGCCCGCACACGCGGACAATCTCCTGCGCCTCGCTGGAGAGGATCACCACGGCCACGCCCTCATCCGCCAGACGGCCGATGATGTCGTAAATCTCCTCTTTCGCGCCAACATCCACGCCCTGGGTCGGGTTGTCAAAGATCATGATCCGTGGCGACGCTGCCAGCCATTTGGCCAGCACGACCTTCTGCTGGTTGCCGCCGGACAGGCTGCCAATCGGCAGGTCCACGCTCTCCACCTTGATCCGAAGATCCCGCACCTGCCCCTCGGCCATCGCCCGCTCGCGCCGGTGGTCGATCAGCCCGGCCCGCGTCAGGCGGCCAATCGTCACCAGCGACATGTTGTGCAGCACCGTCATATCCTTGACAATGCCGTTCTCCTTGCGGTCGCGCGGCACATACCCGATCCCGATGCGCAGCGAATGGCTGGTGCCCCTGGGGCGGACGGTCTGCCCGTTCACCGTGAGGCTCCCGGTTATCCCCTTCGCGCCGGAAAAAATCGCTTGGAACAGCGCGCTTCGCCCGTCGCCCAGCAGCCCGGTGAAGCCCAGAATCTCCCCCGCGCGCAGCGCGAAGTCCACACCGCGAAACGCCCGCCCGAGCGTCAGCCCCGTGGCGCGCATCGCCACTTCGCCTTGGTCGCGCTCCTTATGCAGGCTCTCCGTGCGCACATCATGCCCGACCATGTGCCGCGCAAGATCGATCTCCTTTACGCCGCTTGTCTCGCCCTCGGCCACCACGCGCCCGTCGCGGAGCACGGTGAACGTGTCGCACACCGTCAGCACCTCCCCGAGCTTATGGGAGATGAAGATGATGGACACCCCCTGCGACTTCACCTGGCGCATCATGCCGAACACGCGGGCGATCTCCGTCTCGGTCAGCGACGTGGTCGGCTCGTCCATGATGATGATCCTGGCCCGCGCCTGCAGCGCCCGCACGATCTCCACCACCTGCTTGTACGACGCGTCCAGATCGCGCACCATCGCCCCCGGGTCCAGGTCGATGCCAATGCTGTCCAGCACCGCCTTCGCTTGGTTATGCATTTCCATGGCGTCAAGCAGCCCGCTCCTTTTCTTGATCTCCCGGCCAAGGAACAGGTTCTCGCAGACCGTCAGGTCGTTCACCAGGTTCAGCTCCTGGTGGATGAAGGCGATCCCCGCGGCGAGCGATTCGCGCGGCGAGTGAAACCGCATCAGCGCGCCATCCACCTGGATCGTGCCAAGGTCCGCGCTCACCACACCGCCCAGGATGTTCATCAGGGTCGTCTTGCCCGCGCCGTTTTCGCCGATCAGCGCGCGAATCTCGCCACCCTCAAGCGTCAGCCCGACATCCCGCAGCACGAGGTTCGCGCCGAACGCCTTTTGGATGCCCCGCATCGAAAGCGCCATGGACATGCCTCCTATTCAAAAGGGGCCGCATGTCTGCAGCCCCTTTCCGCTACCGCCATGCACGCACAGAGGACCGTCAAACGGCGGTCCTCCGGCTTGCTTGCTATTTTAGTACGGGCTGTCCGCGTTCAGGAACTGCGCGCAGTTGTCACGGTCCACGATCGTGGTCGGGATGATGACTTCCAGCTCAACGTCCTTGCCGGCAACGATGTCGGCGGCCATCTGCACGCACTCCTCCACCATGGAGGGACTGTACGTCGCGCTCTGGATCCAGATCTCCTGGTCTTCCGGCATCATCTCGAAGTACTCCTGCATGCCGCCGCCGCCGGTGATGACCTTGACGTCCGTGCGGCCCGCTTCCTTAATCGCCTGTAGCGCACCGATGGAGGTCTCGTCGTCCATGGAGAACACGGCGTCGATTTCCGGCTGCGCGATGAGGATGTCGGACATGTCCTTCAGACCGTCCTCGCGGGTAAACTTCGTGGAATAAATATTCAAAATCTCAATGTCCGGGGCCACTTCGGCGATGGTGGTCAGGAAGCCGCCCTTGCGGAGCTCGGCTACGGAGCCGCTCGTCGGTACGTCCAGCACCACGACCTTGCCCTTATTTTCCAGCTTTACGGCGATATATTTCGCGCTCTGCGCACCCATGTCGTAGTTGTCGCCCGACAGGTGGTACGTGCCCTCCACGTCGATCTTGATATCGAAGTTGATGATGGCGATGCCCGCGTCCACCGCCATCTGGATCGGCACTTCCATGCCTTCCCACTGCGGGAAGATCACAATGGCTTTCACGCCCTTGGTCATCATGTCGTCAAGCTGCGTCGTCATTTCGTCCGCGTTGTTGGACGTCGCCATGGTGTAGTTCAGGCCCAGCTCCTTCGCCTTCGCCTCCGCGTAGAACGCGACGCCGGCCACCCAGCCGTGCGTGACCGCCGGGGCCAGAATGCCAATCAGCGGCTTGTCCGCCTCCGCGGAAACAGAGCCGACCATGCCAAGGACCATCGCGATGCACAGCACCAGAGAAAAGACCTTCTTCATCGTGCTTCCTCCTACAAATATAGTGTTTGATGGGGAGTTCGACGGCATTATTATAGACGATTTTCTCCCAACATGCAACCGCCTGACCATCTCTTATACTTGAATATCGTGCCATTTTCCGCTGTTGAAGCGCGTGTACACCAGCCCCAGCCGGATGCTCATGTCAATGATGCTCGCGCTCCACGCGCCCACCAGCCCCAGACCAATCCAGTGGATGCCGACGAAGGTCAGGATCGGCCGGATGCCCGCGACGCAGACCATCATCACCAGGGCGACAAAGCGGGTATCCCCCGCGCCGCGCAGCGCGCCGGAAATGACCACCGACGACATCTGCAGCGGCTGGAACGCGGCCACCAGCAGCATAACCTCCGCCGCCAGCTCCAGCACCAGCGCGTCGCCGGTGAACAGGGAAACCAGCGGAAATCGGAGCGTCACGATGAACGCCATGAGGAGGAACGCCGTCATCAGCGCGATGCGCTGGGAAATTTTTCCGTAAAGCGTGGCTAGATCGGCGCGCTTTTGCCCCAGCATCTGGCCGACGAGCGACGTGCCGGCCACGCCGACGCCGTCGCCGAAGTTAAAGGAGATGTTCAAAAACTGCGAACATATCTGGTGCGCGGCAAACGCCAGCGTGCCCAGGCCCGCAATCTGCGCCGCGTACACAAAAAAGCCGATCCGAAGGAAGAGCTGTTCCAGCATCGCGTTTCCGCCCACCTTGCCAATCGCCACGAGCGACTCCTTTTTCAGCCGCCAATCGTTATGGATGCTCAGGTGCAAGAACCGGCCGACGCTCTGCTTGGATACGACGGAGAACAGGCTCAGGATAAACCCGGCCACAAAGCCAATCGCCGTCGCGATGGCCGCGCCCGCCACGCCGAGCTTGGGGAACCCCAGGTTGCCGCCGATGAGCAAATAATTGAGGACAATGTTGACACCGTTTGATAGAATGTTTACGTACATGGTGATCCGCGTGTTGCCGATGCCGCGCTGCGCGGCGTTGATGCACAGCGTCATCGCATTAAGCGGCAGTACGGAGGAAATAATCAGGAAGTATGTCGTCGACATTCCGACCGTGTCGTCCTGCGCGCCGGCGAGCCGCATCAGCGGGCTGGTGAACGGGAGGACGAGCGCCATCATGACCACGGACAGCAACGAAATGACGACCAGCGCGTTGCGCAGCGCCTCGTTCGCCTTGTCCTGGCGGCCTTCGCCCTTGCGCCGCGCGACCACCGCCGTCACGCCGATGTTCAGCGCGAAGAACACGCACAGAATAATCATGCGCGGCTGGCCGGTAAGCCCCACGGCCGCGATGGCCTCCGGGCCGATTGTCCCGACCATCATGATGTCGACGGAACTGACGAGGGAGACGAGCACCATTTCCATCACGGAAGGCAGCGCGATTTGGATGACGTTGCGGTATGCCTCTTTGGTGGTGGGCACCTCGCCCAGGCGTTTGGACGCGGGAAGAAGACGATCGACGGAAAACAAGCGACGGATGACCCCCTGCATTGAACAAAGCCCTCCTTAAACGATGGCACGCAACCAAAGATTGCGTGCCATGGAAGGGATTTCGCAAGAATCCCTTACGCAATGGCGGCGCTGATTTGAAAAATCGGGCGCCATAAGAGGATTTCGTGAGAAATCCCTTCCACGCACACATAACAAAAAGTATACACAGGTCGGAAGGAGAATGCAACATGCATACGGACCCAAAATGGCGGCTGAGACCCCTGGAAGCGTCTGAATTGGACGAACTCTACCAAACGCGGATGGAAACGGACTTTCCCAGCGCGGAACGGCCCAACCTGTCCGCCATGCGCAGGCATATGCGCGAAAACCTGCAGGAAATATTCGTGTTGACCGATGGCCAGCGGGACGCCGCCTACGCCGTCTGCGCGGAGGCGAACGGCGTCATTCTGGTAACGCTGCTGGCCGTCTATGCCGAGCAGCGCGGCCAGGGCACGGGCACCGCGCTGATGGCGTGCCTGAAAGAGCGGTACGCGGACCGGCGCGCGATTCTATTGGAAGTGGAGGACCCGGATAAAGCGGCGGACGAAAAAGAACGCCACACGCGCGAGCGGCGTATCGCGTTCTATCGACGCGCTAGCTACCAACAATTGGCAGGCGTATCGCACACGAGCTTCGGCATTCCGCTTTTGCCCATGGCGCTGCCGCTCACGGATACGCTTGCGAACGTCCGCGCGTCCATCGCTATGGATATGGAGGCGATTTACCACAAGATTCTGCCCGAATGGCTCTGGGCGCAGGTGATTACGAAAGATACCCGGCAGGGCTAGTTCTTACTGCCAGACAGTCTCCGGTTTTGTTTTGCTGCCGTCCCGCTTGTTCTTCGCCAGGCGGACATAGCTGGCGGCCAGCCCGCCGGCAACGCCGACCGGCAAGCAGATGGCGGACGCGTACTGGATTGGTATAAACCGCCTGCCGAAGATAAGCATCAGGAAAAAGCCAGCCAGCAGCCCGAGCAGCCCCATGCGCCACGGGTTTCCCTTACCATCCCCCGCTTCCCCCTGCAACTCAATTTGCGCTTGGGCACTCAGTGGCCGCCTTCCCCTGACGCGCCGGGTCGCGTATGTTGTCTCCGCCGCCAAAATCCAACCGCTGCCCTGCCCGCAACGTTCTCAATCAAATCGGTACGTGTATGCCTGCTTTGCCGTCGCCGTGTGTTCCGTGTAGGCCGTCGCCATGCCAAGTCCCTCCCCGATGCTGTTATGCGGCAATGCCGCGTGGATAGATCGGCGCCTTCCCCGCGTCACAGCGCGCGCGTCACGTCCCCGATCGTCAAGTCCTGTGGCCACATAATCTCCGGCTTGTTTCTCTGTGCGGTCTTGACGGCGTCCAACTTGTTCTTGGCCAGGCGGACGTATCCGACGATCAACCCGGTGGCAAAGCCGATGGGGATGAGGATCGTGGCGGCGTTCTGGATGTCCTCGGAGAGCAAGCCCGCGAAGATCATCGCCACAAAGCCCATGGCCGTACCCGACAGCGCCATGAGCCACGGGGTTCCCTTTCCGCCCTTCAGCTCCCAGGACTGCCGCTTGCCGCAATGCGGGCACTTCCCCTTGATGGCGCCGTATTTCCCCGCCTCGAATCGCTTCTTTCTGGCCTCGACGGCGCCCCTGAGGTTCGATGCCGCCTGGCTCTGCAGATCCATTCGCGCTTGCGCGGATAGCTGCCCCCTGCCGTTCACGCGCTGGGTCGCCATGCCCGTTTCCGTCATTGGAATCCAGCCGCTGCCCTGCCCGCAGTGTTCGCAATCAAATCGGTACATGTACGGCTGCTTTGCCGTCGCCGTGTGTTCCGTGTAAGCCGTCGCCATGGCAAGTCCCTCCCCGATGCTGTTTCGGCGGCAAAGCCGCCAGGATACGGCAAGCATACCACGCACATCGCCGGTTGGGGCGAGCAGTTTGCACAGTCCCGCATGCAGTCCTTTTGGGGACACGCATGTCGAAAGAACGCGAGCGGAGGGAACGGAAGCGTATAGCATGCATAAATTGTACTGCAGCCCCGCGAAAAAACATACGTGGGCACAAGGCGCGATGTCGTGCGCGAAAACCGCGCATCGATTTCTTTTTGTAAACAAGCGCCGAACTACGCGAAAAGGGGTACTACTTATGCATGAATATAGAAGGGGCTCCTCCTGCTGCGCCACAGGGCCGCGTGGGCCAATGGGGCCGCGCGGCTGTCCCGGCACGAAAGGAGAGAGGGGCGCGACAGGCGCTCCCGGCGCCGCGGGCGCGACGGGTGCGCGGGGCGCGACGGGCACAACGGGGGTCCCCGGGGTAAACGGTATCACGGGCGCGACAGGGCCGACCGGGCCGCAGGGCATACAAGGCATTGCCGGACCGCAAGGGCCTCAGGGCGCAATAGGCCCCGCCGGTATCACAGGCGCGACGGGTGCTATGGGCTTGACCGGCGTGACGGGTGCCACGGGGGTAGCGGGGCCGACGGGTCCTATTGGCATTACGGGGGCGACTGGCTCGGTAGGCGCGACAGGCATCGCTGGTGCGACGGGTGCCACCGGCGCAGCGGGGCCGACAGGCCCCATTGGCATTGCGGGGGCGACTGGCTCGGTAGGCGCGACAGGCATCGCTGGTGCGACGGGTGCTACTGGCACAGCAGGTCTGACGGGTCCCATAGGTATCACGGGGGCGACTGGCTCGATAGGTATGACAGGCATCACCGGTGCGACGGGTGCCACAGGCATAGCAGGTCCGACGGGTCCCATAGGCATTACGGGGGCGACTGGCGCGACAGGCATCGCTGGTGCGACGGGTACTACGGGCGTAGCGGGTCCAATGGGTCCCATTGGCATTACGGGGGCGACTGGCTCGGTAGGCGCGACGGGCGTCGCTGGTGCGACGGGTGCCACGGGCGTGGCGGGTCCGACGGGTCCCATAGGCATTACGGGGGCGACTGGCTCGGCAGGCGCGACGGGCATCGCTGGTGCGACGGGTGCGACGGGTGCCACGGGCGTGGCGGGTCCGACGGGTCCCATAGGTATCACGGGGGTGACCGGCTCGGCAGGCGCGACGGGCATCACTGGTCCGACGGGTGCTACTGGCATAGCAGGTCCGACGGGTCCCACAGGTATCACGGGTGTGACAGGCGTCACAGGCGCGACCGGCCCGACAATCGTCCCCACGCCAACGGTGGAAGACCAGTGCTCCTATCTGGGCGTTGATTCCTCTGGCGAATACGCGTTTAGGGAGGTACTCAACCAAAACAACGGTGATTACGCGGTATACAACGGGTTCGCCATGTGGTGCTATGACCCGCTCGTGGCCAATACGCCGTTTACGCCCACGCCCGGCGTCTTGTATCTATCCAAAATATTCCTCAATTGCCCGCAGTTTACGTTCCTGGTGCGCTATGTTGTCGCGACGGCGGCAACATCGCTAGCCGCCGGACAAAACTTTATCGGCATCTATAGCGGCGAGTATGAGCTCATCGCCTCCACACCCGATCTCACCGCGCAGCTTACCGGCTTGACCGGCGTGCTGAGCGCGGACCTAAATTTTCCTGCCGTGCTCGGGCTTGGACAGAAGTATTTCGCCTTTCTCTGCAATGGCACAGGGCTTCCGTCGCTCTTCGCCGCGCCCATGCCAAACGCGGACGCGGCGCTGCACCTCACCGCCTCGGATCCGCGCTTTTCTTCCGTGGCAGGCCCGTTCACATCGCTGCCCGCCACCATCGATCCCCTGACCTTACTGCCGGGCACGCACACCATCTGGGCGGGCATTTAGGGCAATTGAATCAAGCTGGGATCGACAGCTGATGCCGATCGATCCCAGTTGCGTACGACGGTCTGAAGAACCGGCCGCGATATCAGTTAACGCGGGATGCTCTGCTATGCGAGGCCGGCCATCGCGAACGGACAGTCCCGCGCCAAACGGCAGCCCCCATGCGGCCAAACTAGCGCAGCACGTCCCAATCCGCCATCCGACTGAGCGCCACCTGGCGGAATGTGCCCTGCCAGTTGGTGAGCCATTCGGACAGCGTGAAGTAACGTTTATCGGGACGGCCCCAGCGGGTGTGCCGCACCGATTCATCCTGGCTGCCCGCGGGGCGCACGCGGTTATTCAGGACCAGCGTGCCGTCGGAAATCAGTTGCGTGCCGCTATACCATAGCGCGCGCGCACGGCTGAGCCACGCGGCATTGCCGGTGAGCCGCGACAGCTCCACGTATTCCGGCACATAGTAAATGCCGTAATGATCCAGCGCGTTATGCGCGGCGGATACGCTGGTGCTGCCGTATGTGTCAAAACCCGATTTGCCCGCCATGGAATCCTGCGGGAAGTTCACCGTGAAATGCCACTGCCAGCTCGCCAGGTAATAGGCCACTTCCTGCGCGTCGTCAATGTATTTCCGGTCGCCGGTGGCGTGATAGCACTGTAGCGCGGCGCGCAGCAACGGCGCGGCGGATTCTTTGTCAATGCAGTTGCTGTCCAGGGCGCCGGCGGTGGTATAGCCAGTGCGCGCGAACTCGCCATAATAGAACGCAAAGGAGCGCAGCGCGGCCGTGAGGTATTTTTGATCGCCCGTCTCCTGATAGGCGTCAAACAGGGGCAGGGTGAAGAACACGCCGACGCTACCGTGCTTGGCGTTGATGGTGCCATCCATGAACCAGCTCTTGGCGAACTCGCCGTCCGGTAGCTGCACGCGGCAAGCAAAATCACACAGCCCCAGGGCTGTTTTGCGATATTCGGGGCGGGGGACGCCGCACTGCTCGGCCAGCTTTGCCGCTTCAAACAGGTACGTGGCGGCGGTGCCCAAATTGCATGCGTCCAGGTCGATGGGGATGTCCCCATTGATGATGGAATCCAGATGATCGGGCGGCGCTTGGAGCTTGACAAGCATCATGCCGTTCTCCAGCACCGCGTTCTGAACCCAGGAGTCCAAGGCGCTGAGCGCCTTGTTTTTAAGGTCCTCGTCGCCCGTGCGCAGGTACTGGCGCAAAAGGGCGCAGGAGACGGACGCGTTTTGCCCCACCCAGCCGATCTCATACGTGCTGCTTTTCACAAACGCGGCGGCGCTATCCTGCCAGTGCATGCCGGAGCGGAAGCCCACCAGCCCGTCAAACTGCTGATGCCACAGCTGCCGGAAATACAGTGTGTCCAGCTTGACAAGCGACTCGGGCGTCAGGGGCATGGTCACGTCCCGCGCGAAATATTGCCAGGCGAAATCCATCAAGCCGTAATAACCCTTGCGGATTTCCCGCGCTTTGTTTACATATAAAATTGCCACAAAATCGCTTTGAGGCGCCATCGTGCCCTGGTACGGCTCCATCCAGCAGCGCTTGAACAATACCTTGGGCCCTTCCTGCTCCGGCCACAGCAGCGCCTGGCGCGCGGCGCCCTCTTCCTCCCAGACGGAGCCGCTCATGCCGCCCGCCTCCTCGCCAAAAAGGCCCACGCAAAGGCGCTCGCTTTCCGCATAGGTGCAGGCGGGAATGGCCACCCGGTGCCACGCGTACGTCCATGGCTCGCCATCCAGCGCGTAGCCAAAATACTGCGCGCCACTGCCCCAGCCGTTGCCGTTGTAATTGACGGCGGGCACTTGCCAATAGCGCACGGCATCCAGGGCGTTCACCTGCATTTTCATCGCCGTTACCGGCTCCCTGGTGTGCCTCGTCCAGCGCCAGGCGGTATCGCCAAGCGGTTCGAATGTGTCCTGATAGCACGCATCCGACGGAATGGAGAGCACCGCCTGACCTTCCATCTCCAATATCCAGGCTTGATCCTGCTGCTTCCAAGTGTAACTCATACGCGACTCCTTTTGATGTTTGCTGGCGGCGCTGATTTGAAAAATCGGGCGCCATAGGGGGATTTCGCGAGAAATCCCTTCCGCTTATGTAAATGGCAGAGGCTGCGGCGTAGTGCTTGGACCATAGACCATCAGAATATCCGGCCCGCCCTTGGGATCGGGAACAAACTTCATGGGGTCCAGGCAGGTCGTGCGCGGCTCCACCGTGTCCGGCGATACATGACGGTGATATCCCATATATATTTGGGACTTGTCCTTGTTATACACGACGATGCCGTCGCCCGTGCCATCCGCGCGGAAGTGATGATGCAAAATCGGGTTAAACGGATGGCGGGTATAGGGCCCATAGATGTTGTCTGCCACGGCATAGGACTCGCCGTAGCGCCCCAGATAATGCCCGTCCGCATAGATCATATAGTACAAACCCTTGTGTGGGATGATGACGCCGCCCTCCACAATGCGCCCGTATTCGTCCACCTCGTAGGGCGCTTCCGGGCTGAGCACATGGGTCATGGTAGCGTCGTCCGGGGTAATTTTGCCATCCGCCACGTGCAGGTGTTGCAGCCAAATATGATTGCCCCTGTCAAAGCGCACATAGGTGATGTAGCACTCGCCATCCTCGTCCACAAAGGGCATGCCGCCGATCTCTTCCGTGCCGCCGTGCAGCGGAGCGGGATCCGTGCGCATAAACGGCCCCTGCGGCGTCCTCGATGTGGCGTAGTAGATATGGAAGTTCTCCTCGCCCCGGACGCGGCCGGCCGCAAACAGCAGATAGAACCAGCCATCCTTTTCAAATACGTTCGGGCTCATGCAAAACGCGCCTTGCAGCCCCTCATCGCGGAAAAACATGGGTTGATAGGGCGACCAACGCACCAGATCGGGCGAGCTGGAAACCCGGAAAATGGCTTCCACGTCCCCCGCCTGATCCATATTCGCCTGCTCGCTGCCGTTGAACAGATAGGCGTCCTCGCGAGAGTTCGGGTCGTTGGGGATGCGGTTATACAGGTAGTACAGGCCGTCGCTGTACAGGATATCCGGGTCGGCCCCCACGGCGACGGGGTTGGTGTATTCCGGCGTTGCGGCTTGTTCTGGCGTATATGCGTGAATGGATATATCGTTAAACTGGGCGATGCCGCGGCCGCTGTCCAGCCCGATACCGGGTCCCAGCTCCACCTCAAACTCGTATTTGGGCCAAGGATGGGTATCCAAGGGGTTTGGGTCAAACCAAACCTTGAGCACGCGGCCATCATACCGCGCCTTGATGGGATACCACGTGTCCAGATCATAATCAAAATACCGCAGGCCCCGGTCCAGAAGCACCGCGCCGCCGCGTTTGACCTCCATAAAATGCACCGCGTGATCCGTGTGGTTCAGCATCAGCGCAAACCCGCCGCCGCGCGCGTTTTGCACGCCAAACTGGACGCCGGCCCAACCATCGGCTTTCAGCAGCACTTGGGCGCTCAACTCGAAACAAGGCGGCGCATCCAGGTACTGTATTTCTCCATCGTTCGGAATGGCCTGCTTAAACTGAATTCCCATATTATGTCTCCTTTTCAAGCAAAGAGGGGAAGGCGGCACCTGGTGCCTTCCCCTCTTGGGAATCCTTGCCCTTTATCCCTGACGGCGGCGTTGATTTGAAAAATCAGGCGCCATAAGGAGATTCCGCCAGGAATCTCTACCTCTACTTGGCAAAGAAACGGTCCAGCGCCACCTGGGTGATGCCAAGGGCCTCCTCCAGGCCGTACTTGTTGATGTTCTGCACATAGGTGTCGAAGTTCGACAGCGGCTCCGCGCCGGAGATAAACTTCAGCATCATTTCGTTGGCATAGGTGTTCACTTCGATCATCAGCTCGTTGCGCTGTGCCGCTTCTTCCGTGGTCAGCGTGACCGGCGGGAACCGCAGGTAGTTCTGCTCGTTTTCGTCGTCCTGCCACATGGTGCGGATGCGCAGCGCCTCAGCATTGGAGGCGGTGCCGGGATGACCGATGGTGTCCGGATAGCAGTAGCGGGAGCCAAAGTGAATTTTAAGCGCGTAGGACACGTTCGAGATGGTCATGCCCTTGGGGTTGTTCAGAATCTCATCCGTGAACTTGGGCAGCCCGTCCTCGCCCCAGTTCCAATGCTCACCCTCAATGCCAAAGCTGTGAAGCAGCGAGCCCTCGTAGGTGTATCCATAGTTGAGATACTGGATGGCGGCTTCGACATTCTTGCAGGAAGAGGAGATCACCGTGACCCACTGGTTATCCATATCCACCGGCCAGGAGGCGACGCTGCCGCCAACCACGCTGTCCGCTTCCTTGCGCATGTAGGGCAGGTTGGTCACGCTGAACTTGTTATTTGCCTGCGCGCGGCTGAATGTGGCGTCCACAGAATCCCCGATGCACGCGAGCTGACCGGCATCAAACATGGTCTGCGCTTCCGCCTGGGTCATGCTCACATAGTCCTTGCTGAGGTAGCCCTTGGTGTACCAGCTATTCATCAGGGTCAAAAACTCTTTATAGCCCTCTTGATTGGCATAGTGGCCGGCCGTGACGCCGTCGGGCTGCAGGTAGAAGCCCTTCAGAATGTCAAACGCGCCCATCAGCAGGTTGCACTGCTCCGCGCTTTCCGTGCTGAAATAGAAGGGGATCACGCCAGGCTTGTTGTCCAGCACCGCCTGGAAAAACGCCTCGTATTCCGCGGTGGTCTTGGGCTCGCTCATGCCAAACTCATCCAGCCAGTCCTTGTTTACATTGAAGCGCACATAGGGCAGGGGGTCGGCGTAGGTAAGCTTGTAGAAGCCGAATACCTTGCCGTCGTCAATGATCTGGCGCTGCGCGACTTCGTCCTCCATGATCACTTCCAGATACTGCGGGGCGTATTCTTCCAGGTAGGGCATCAGGTCAATGATCGCGCCATCCTCGTACAGCGCCTTCAAATCGCCGGGATACCAACTGCCGGCCTGCACCTGCATCAGGTCGGGCAGGTTGCCGGAGACCAGCATCATGCGGAAGCTCTCCACGGCGGTGTTGGCCGCGGGATGGATAAACTCGATTTCCACACCGGTATCCTTTTGCAGGGCCTGATAGGAGGGATTCTCGGCATGGCTGGCGATGAAGTTGGCAGCACCGGAGTTTAAGGCCATCCAATAGCTCAGCTTCACACCTTCCTGGGCAATGGGGTATTGCCCCTCATTCGTGTGCGGCGGGGTGTAGAAACCTTCCAGGTGTTCGGCGGCAAACGCGACATTGCCAAAGAGCAACGTCAGGCCAAGGAGGCAAGCGAAGATCTTTTTCATCGGATAGGGTCTCCCTTCCATTTATTCATAAAGGCTTGTAACAAGCGGCGCCAAGCCTCTATAATCGCGAGGTTACTCTTTCACGGAACCGAGCATGATGCCCGTCACAAAGTACTTTTGCACAAAGGGATATACGCACAGGATGGGCAAGGTCGAAATAATAATTGTGCAATACTTGATCAGCTCATCCAAAAACAGCAAACCATCAATGGAGTTGCCCTCGCCCGTGGCGGTACTGGTGGAGTTGGAGATCAGGATTTCCCGCAAAAACAGTTGCAAAGGGTATTTGTCGCGCCCGCGCAGGTACATCGCGGCGCCAAACCACGCGTTCCAATGCCCGACGATGTAGAACAGCAGCACCACGGACAGCGTCGCCTTGCATACGGGCAGGATGATGCGGACAAGCGTCGTGAAATCATTGGCGCCGTCAATCGTGGCGGACTCCTGCAAGGAAGGGGGAACAGCGGAAATGGCGGTACGCAGCACGATCATGTTGTACGTTCCGATGGCGCCCGGCAAAACCAGCGCCCAGCGGCTGTCATACAGCCCCAAGTCCCTGATATTAAGGAAGGAGGGGATGAGGCCGAAATCCACGTACATGGTAAAAACGATCAGCAGCGTGACCGGGCGAATGAACATACTGCCCTTGCGTGATAAGGCGTATGCGCCCATAATGGTAAGCACCATGTTGACAGCGGTGCCCACAACAACATAAAACAGCGTGTTGCCATAGCCAATCCAGATGTTGCTGTTCTTGAAAACCACCTTATACCCTTCCAGGGAGAAGCCTATGGGCTTGGTAAGCAAGCCGCGCAGCCCGATCAGGGACACAGGATCGGAGAAGGAGGCCATCAGGCAGTGCCATATGGGGTAGAAGAACACGATGGACAGCAGCGCAAGCAAGAGAAGGTTGACGCCGTGCATCGTTTTTTCACTGGGGCTCTTTTTTTCTACCATCGACACGAAATCATCCCTCCCTTACCATAGGCTCTCTTCCGTTACCCTGCGGAAGAAAGTGTTAACGCCCACAAGAATCGTAATGCTGATAATGGCGTTGAATACGCCAATGGCCGCGCCCATGGAATACTTGCCATTCAGCAGGCCGTACCGGTACATGTAGGTGCTGATGACATCCGCCGTTTCATAGGTCATGCCGTTGTAGAGAAGCAGGATCTTCTCATAGTCCACGGATACGATATTGCCAAGGCGCATGATGAAGCGGATGATGATGATGGGGACCAAGCCCGGCAGCGTGACATGCCAAATGCGTCTGAACTTGGAAGCGCCGTCAATGTGCGCGGCTTCATACAGTTGCGGGTCAATGGTGGAGAGCGTGGCCAGGTAAATAATCGATTCCCACCCCATCGATTGCCAGATGGAAGACCCGATGTGGATCGTTCGGTAGTATCCCGCCTCGTTCAGTAGGTTGTTGTGCTCCCACCCGGGCGCGAAGAAGCTGATGACCTCGTTGAAGATGCCGCCCGACGCGCTGAAGTTTCTCAAAATGCCGCAAACCACCACCAGGGAAATGAAGTGCGGCATGTAGCTGACCGTCTGCACCACCCGCTTGGCGGCGACACTTCGGACCTCATTGATCATGAGCGCGAAAAGGATCGGGGCGGGAAACGCGAACACGATGGAATACAGGCTGAGCATCAGGGTGTTGCGGATCATCCGCCAGCAATCTTTTAATTGAAAGAACTTGACAAAATTATCAAAGCCCACAAATTTGCTGCCCGAAATCCCCTTGTAGATGTTAAAGTCCTGGAAAGCGATAATCATATTGGTCATAGGCTTGTACTTGAACAGCACAAAATACGCCAGCACGGGGATCAGCATCAAATACACGTATTTGAAACGCCGAAAGTCCCGCCTCAGCCGTGTTCCAAGCGGCGCTTTTACCAGACCAGGCAGCGATGCTGTCTTTTGATGCATAAGAATCCTCCTCATGGATGGATACAGGGTGTTCCGGTGTCCCGGCAGGGTTGATTTCAGGTTCAAAGCGGTGGACGCGGGCAGATCGAAAAAAGTTCCGGGCCGAAACAGCGCCGAGCCGCCATAAAGGGATTTTGCATGAAGTCCCTACCTCAGCGCAATGGTAAAGCTGCGCGTATCCTGCTCGCCCGGCGAAAGCTCCAGCGCGCCGTCGCGCTGGGATAAGTACAGGCTGGGGTGGGTGCCGGGGTGCAGGCTTGTGCAGGGCTCCAGGCAGATGAGCGTGGCGTCCGCCGTGGGCAACGACCAAATGGCCATGAAGGGATACTCGCGCCGGTCGATTCGCACGCCGCGCCCGTGTTTGGCGCAGGCCAGTTCTACCCAGCCAGAACGGATGTGCTTGATGCTCCGGGTATAGTTCCGAAAGTGGTCGTGACGCAGCGGCCACGTATCCGCGTTGTCGAGGAACGGCGCCTCCCAGCCAAAGGGGTTGAAGGATTGCAGCGTCTCCTCGCGCTCGAACCGCAGGCAATAGTCCGTATCGGTATCCGTGTCCAGCAGCGGCCATTTGTACGCTGTGTGGCAGCCCACGCAGAATGGCATCATGTTTGTGCCATGGTTGGTCACGGTGTGGCGAACCACCAGGCGGTTTTCCTCCAGCGCGTAGGTGACCAGCAGACCGAACTCAAACGGGTATTGCGCGCGGGTACGGGCGTTGGCGGTAAGCAGCATGGAAACGCTGGTTTCGCCGCGTTCCGTGACCGCAAAATTCTCATCCTGGGCAAAGCCGTTGATCGTCATGCGATAGGGCTGATCGCCCACAAAATACGTATCGCTCAGAAAGCGGCCGATAATGGGGAACAAGGTGGGGCTGGTCCGTGGATACGTGTCCACATCCCCTTGCCACAGATACTCCAGCCCGTTCATTTCCAGGCCCTTCAGCTCCGCGCCAAAGGGATTGACATGGGCGGTGACGCAGCCGTTGGTGAGAACAATGTCCTTCATATGGTAACTTTCTCCTAACGATGGCGGCGCTGATTTGAAAAATCGGGCGCCATGAAGGGATTTCGCTAGAAATCCCTTTCTCTATGCAAACAGGTGCCAGTCCTGCTCCTTCGCAACCGTTGTCAGGCGGTCCAGCGCCGTCAGCCGGTACGCCGACACCCAGGAAACCAGCCAGTCGTTGAAATGCCCCCGCTCTTCGCAATCAGGCCGGTACTTCGTCCAGCGTGCCTGGAAGAACCCCTCGTTCTGGCTGCCCAAAGGGCGGGGCTTGCTAAGCACGATATCCCCCTCCTGTTTGGTGATGCCCAACAACGCCTGGCACCACATCATGCGCGCCCATAGCAGCCAGTTCTCCTCCCCGGTGAACTTCCACAGCCGCACAAACTCGCACGTCAGCAGGCTCCCCCAGGGATCGATGGCGTGATGCTCCGCGGAAATGGTGGTGCCGCCGGCGGTGTAGTATCCGTATTCCGTAAAATCGCTGTCATCCGGGTAAAGCGCGTCGTACTGGAATGTCCACGAGTAAAAATAGTAAGCGGCTTTCCGGGCGTATTCCAGATACTGCCCTTCGCCCGTGATCTCGTACAAATCCAGCGCGGATACCACAAACGGGAACGCCGTTTCCTTGTCCACGGCGACACAGTCGATCGCGCCCGCGGTGCACACAAATTGGTTGACATCCCGCTCCATATAGAACGCCAGACCACGCCGCGCGGTATCCAGATAGGCGGCGTTGCCCGTGGCGCGGTAGGTATCGATCAGACCGTTGATCATGAACCCGCCGACCGAGCCCGTGGTGTCCAGCGGCTGGCCTTCCAGCGTCCAGGACTTGCCGAAGCCGGTTTCCTCGCTGTAATGCGCGCAAAAGAAATCGCAGATTCGCGTGGAAAAGCGCAGGTACTCGGGCTTATCGATGCCGTTTTCTTTCAGCAGTACATAGATCTTCGCCATCTCGGACGCGCCCCAGCCCAGGTTGCATACCTCAGGGAAGTATCCCTTGCACAGGGAGGCCTGGCGCAGCGTGCCGTCAGCCCTCTTTTCCGCCAACTGGCCGTACCGCTCGAAGTGAGAGAGCACCATGCCGTTTTCTTCCTGTTTATCGACCCAGGCGTCCTGGATGCTCAGGCAGGTTTGCAGCAGCTGGGCATCGCCCTTTTGCAACGCCTCTTTCATGAACATCCGGCAGATCAGAAAGCCTTGCCCCGCCCAGCCAATCTCGTAGATCACGCGGTTATAGCCAAACACGTTGTTTTCGGGAATGTCCATGGCGCGCCGCATCTCGTCCGGGTCCCTCATGTTAAGCCTTCCGGTGGCCTGCAGGCGGGAAACCTTCGTATCCATCCCCGCGATGATGAGCCGGGTCCCCTCGTGATCGTGGATCAGGCGCTTCAAATACGCCATGCCCAGGTCCCACACCCGCTGCGGGGTAAAAAGGGGATCCTTGTGGAAGGGGAAAACCCGCGGCATTTGGTCCAGCAGGTTGGCGCAGGCAAAATGCGCCCAACGCGGCTTACACGCGAACAGATAGAAGGTTACGGCAAACTGCTCGCCCGCCGTCAGCGTCAGAAACTCGTCATAGCGCGGTTTCATGATGTTTTTGCTGGCATAGGTAACGGGCGCTTCCGTCACGGGGTAATAAATCCGGTGAAGGTAGTTGCCGTCCGCCTGTCGGATGAGGGAGGCGGACGTGCGCAGGCTGTCCGCATCCTCGGCGCTTGCAAACAGCGCAAACCCGACCTCTTCATTTTCGGTCAGCGTACAGGAAGGAATGCCCATTCTGTCGTAGGCGAACACCCAGGGCTGCCCCTGGTATGCGAGCCCCTTGGGCGAGTTGCCATCGCCCCAGGTATTGCCGTTGTACATCACGCAGGGCATCAAATACTGACCCGGGAAAAAGAAGGTTCTGGCCTCAGTAATCAGCTTCACGACACGGGTACGCCCGCTGGCGTTGGTGAGCACGCGCCGCACCCGGACCAGCCCCTGCCCCTGGTCGGTAAAGCGGTCGGAATGTGCAAAGCCCGCTTCGGCGGCGGAGTATTCCGCGCCGTTTTCCTCTATTATGGGCGGCAGCAACTGCGCAACGGCCTGGGCGCGCTGCGGCGCGGCCGTAAATTCCTGATCCTGCTTGTTGATGAACATGGAGTCTATCCCTCCCCGCCGCTTTTATCGCTGCACGCGGCCCGTGGCGTTGCCCTTCACCAGCGCCAGCACCTCCGCCTCGCTCTGCAGGGCGAAGTCCTGTTCGATGGTGTGCTTCAGGCAACTGGCGGCCACCGCGTATTCAATGGCCATCTGCGGCTCATACCCGGACAGCAGCGCGTGAATCAGCCCGCCGCCAAAGCTATCGCCGCCGCCCACGCGGTCCACGATATGGACGGAATAGATCGGGGAAAAATACGCCGACCCTTGGGCGTACAGCATCCCTGCCCACTGATTGTCATTGGCGGACAGGCTGGTGCGAAGCGTAATGGCGACCTGTTCGAAGGGAAAACGCTCCTGCAACTGCCGCGCAACGCTGACATACCCCTCGTACTCCAGCTTGCCGGACTGCACATCGTTGCCAAGGCCGGCGCTGATGCCGAACACATCGTAGGCGTCCTCTTCATTCGCGATCAGAACATCCACATAGGGCATCAGTTCCGCCATGACTTCCCCGGCCTTTTCCCGCGACCACAGCTTGCCGCGATAGTTCAGGTCGCAGGAGGTACGGACGCCATAGGCGCGGCAGATTTTCAGCGCCTCCAGACAAATCGCGGGCAGCTCGCCGCCAAGCGCCGGGGTAATGCCCGTGAAATGGAACCAATCGGCGCCCCGCAATATCTTTTCCCAGTCAAAGTCCTTTGCGGTCGCAAGGGCGATGGACGCGCCCTGGCGATCATAGATCACCTTGCTGCCCCGCTGCGACGCTCCCTTTTCCACGAAATAAATGCCCAGGCGCGGCCCGCCGCGCACCATGTCCGCCGTGCCCACGCCGTAGCGGCCGAGGGCATTGACCGCGCACTGGCCGATCTCGGTAGCGGGCACCTTGGATACAAAGCGGGCATCGTGCCCGTACTGCGCCAGGGAAACCGCCACATTGGCCTCGCCCCCGGCATAGGACGCCTCAAAGCTGTCCGCCTGCACAAAGCGCCGGTATCCCGGCGGGTTCAGGCGCATCATGATTTCGCCAAATGTCACCACACGGCTCATATCGCGTCCACCGCCTTCCGGTATGCGCGGGCCATTTCGGTAATTGTATGCGCCTGTCCGGACGCCAGCAGCGCCTGATTGACCAGACTGCCGCCGATCCCAAGGCCCATGCATCCCGCCGCCAGGAAGTCCGCCGCGTTGTGTTCATTGATGCCGCCCACCGCCAGCAAGGGGATATGGGCAAGGGGGGCGCGGACCGCCTTGATGTAGGAAGCGCCCAATGCGCTGGCGGGAAATACTTTCACCGCGTCCGCGCCCGCGTCATGGGCCGCCACGATTTCCGATGGGGTGAACGCTCCCGCCAGCACGCACAGGCCGCTTGCCTTGGCGGCGGCGATCAGCGCTGGGTTGGTGTTGGGGGTGACGATGTATCGCGCCCCCGCGTCCCGCGCGAGGCGCATCTGCGCGTCCGTCAATACCGTACCCGCCCCGGGCATCACGCCGCCCGCAAAATGCTTCGCCAGGGCTGCTATGGCCGCGGCGGTATCCACCCATGTGTCAGGATGCGCCTGGTCAAAGGTGACCTCGATCCAATCAATGCCGCCTTGGTACAGCGCGTCCGCCAGTTGTTCAATTCTATCTTTCTGTAAACCCCGGACAATCGCCACAATTTTTCGTTTAGCAAGCCATTCCATGCACATTTTTGCGTCTCCCGGTATTCTCGTTCTTTTTCAGAGTATACAAAGAGAACAACACACCCGTCAAAGAGGAAAAGCGGGCATGGACCATATTAATTTTCACCTTGCGCAATGGCCAAAGATATGATATACTTATCTATTAATTTATTCGGCTGAGAATGGTTTTTTATGTGTCTTGGCTAAAAACTCAGCGAAACGTCTTTGCCCAGGTGCTCTTTCAGCAACGCTTCAAAGTCCCGCCGGCTTTCAACGCCCGCATCCTGATATATCTTTTTGAGACGATAGCGCAGGGTACTGTCGCTGATGAACGTATCCGAGGCAATCTGCTCGTAGCTGTCCTTGTTTAGCAGCCCCCGAACAATGCGCATATCCAATGCGTCCCGCTGGGAAAAGCAGTTTTCAATGCCGACAACGGCGGATATGGTTGGATTTAAATAGAAATTGTCCTTTTGCAGCACGTTGGACATGCCAGCCGCAAAGGTTTGGATGGGCATATCCGCGGTGCTTTGGCGCACCAGAATGCGGCTGGGCACCATGATTTTGAGCGCGTTTTTCCGTAGCCCTTCTTTTTGGATGATGAACCGCCAGATGTCAAACGCCAGCTCGCCCACATGGATCATGTCCATGGTCATCGTGGTAATGGAGGGCTGGTACAGCCGCCCGATGACCGTGTTGCCAAAGGACGCCACGAACAAATCCTCCGGCACGCGCAGGCTGTGCGTCTTGCAGAAAGTAATAAAGCAGATGGCGATCATATCGTTGGGACAAATCACCGCGTCATAGCGATGGGATACGCGGAGAAAATCCTCGAAGCACTCGCCGGGATCGTGTTCCCAAAGCCACACGTCCTCCTGCGTCAGGATATTTCCCCAGGCGGCGGAGGCGCTCATCGCGGCGTGAAAACGGAAGTTATCGTTGATGGAATGCTTGCCAAACCCCACCAGCGCAATGCGCCGGCGCTGGCAGTGGTACAGGTAGTTGACCAATTGCTGCGTTTCTGCCCGGCGCGAAGGGGTCGCGCAGGAGACCTCGGAGCTGAACTGTTCCGAGTCGATCCCCGCCAGGATGGGGTGCAGATCGTGACCGCGCAGCATATCGATCACCGTTTTGATGTAATCCAGGTTGGCGCTGGCCAGGATGGCCGCCGAATCCACCCGCGAAAAATCCATGGTGCCGACGGTTTGCTCCTCGGCCATCTGCAAACGGATCCCGTATCGCGATGCCGCGTTGCGGATCCCTTGCAGCATGTTCGCGTATTGTGAAGAAGCGGCGGACCGCTCATCATAGAACACCCAAATGGTTTGCTCCCGCATAATCGCCTCTCCTTTCACAATCAAAAATAATCATTTTAACATACCATTTGTGTTTCCACAAGGTGAATTTTCCGAATGCATATATTCCTTTTTCGCGTTGAGAAGTGAAATATCCTGCCGTACAATGTAAAAAACGCAAGGAGACCAATGCATGACTTCTCTAACGCGGATGGCGCCGAGCGTCTACCGGCTGGAGGTGCCCTTTACCGGCTGCTGGACAGGCGTCTCGCTGGTGCTGGCCGAGGAGAACATCCTGATTGACAGCGGGGCGTGCGCGGAAACTGTGGATACCTCCATTGTGCCCGCGCTGCGGGAGCTGGGGTATTCGCTAGGCGACATCGCCTGGGTGGCGCTCACGCACATCCACGGGGATCACGTGGGCGGGTGTGCCCGCATCCAATCGCTGGCTCCGCACATTCGCTTCGCGTGCTATCGCGCGTCTGCGGATCGCCTTCGGGAGCCACTTCTGTATTCCAAGCAAATTCGCGCGCGCTTTCCTGGGCATAGCGCCGGTGCGCCCGCCGTGCTGGAGGGTGTAACGGCGGATTCTCTGCTGCATGACGGGGATACCTTGGGCCCTTTGCGCCTCATCCATACGCCGGGCCACGACAGCGATAGCTGCTGCTATCTGGACACGCGCAGCGGCACACTGATCACAGGCGATTCCTTGCAGCTCAACGGCACCGCCACGCAGGGATGCGCCCTGCTGATGGACGGCCGCTATGACGACAGCCTGAACAAGCTGCTCCGCCTGCCCATCCAAAGTATCGTTTGCGGCCACGAGTACCTGCCGCTGGGCGGGCATGCCCTCGGCCCGGAGGCAGCGGCTCATTTCCTGCAAGCATGTAAAGACATTTCCGCGCACAATCGCGGCTTTGTGCACGGCATGCAGGCGGCGGGCGTTTCGGATGCAGTGGAAATCGCGAAAGCGCTGATTGACGAGGTTGGCGGCGTCCAGCCGGAGCATTTATTTCTGCCCCTTTATACGGTGACGGGCTATATGGAAAAAAGGAGGATGGATTGCGTATGAGAAAAACCGTCTTGATTACAGGCGCGTCCAGCGGCATTGGCGCGGCTTGCGCGGTTGCCTTTGCCAAGGAAGGGTACGACGTGGGCGTCAATTACAACAAATCACAGGAAGGCGCGCAAGAAACGGCCCAGCAGTGCCAGGCGCTGGGCGCCGACGCGCGGATATATGGGGCCGATGTTTCCAATCGGGAATGCTGCCAGGACATGTTGGAAAAGTTTATTGCTCACTTTGGCAAAATCGACGTGCTCGTGAACAACGCGGGCGGCGCGCTGAAAATGCCAAAGGGGGGCTTTGCCGACATGCCGCTGGATTACTGGGACAGTCAGGTGGCGCTCAACCTGAGCGCGGCGGCCTACTGTTCCCACTTCGCGGCAAAGGACATGATCGCCAAGGAAATCAAGGGCGCAATTATTAATATTTCCTCCATACATAGCCAGGTGACGTGGGTGAAGCGCAAGTCTTTGCCCTATTCAGCCGCGAAGGCGGGGCTGAACATGTTCACCAAGTCCATCGGTGTGGAACTGATCAAATACGGCATCAACGTGAACTGCATCGCCCCGGGCCTCGTATACACCGAAGTGATGAACCGGTACAGTGAGCGCGATGTGGCGGGCTTCAACAGAAAAATACCCATCGGAGGAGGCGGGTTGCCCAAGGACATCACCCCCATGGTACTTTTCCTGGCCGACAAGGAGAAAAGCCGCTTCATTGTGGGACAGACGGTGTTTATTGATGGCGGACAGTCCATTGACGGCGCCATCGACTGCATGCTCGAAGATATTTTTTGATTATATAGGAGGGAACGAAAATGAAAAAAACGTATGCGGATATGCGCAGCAATTGGGAGTTTGGGGAAGCGTCCGAATGCCGCCGGGGCCTGATGCTTGGGATGGGCTACAGCGAAGAGGAACTGAAGCGCCCGCTGATCGCGATCGTCAACTCGTGGAACGAATATAACCCCGGCCATGTGCACTTGAAGGAGCTGGCGGAGCGGGTGAAGCAGGGCGTGCGCGAGGCGGGCGGCCTGCCGCTCGAAGTGATGACGACCGCCATCTGCGACGGCATGGTGCTCAAAGATCCCAAATACATTGAAATTCCCAGTCGCAACTGCATTGCCGATCAGGTGGAATTGACGGTGGAGGGCAACTTCTTTGATGGCATGGTGATGCTGTCCACCTGCGACTCCATCGTGCCCGGCCATCTGATGGGCGCGGCGCGCCTGGATATCCCCACCATCATCGTGACCGGCGGCTATATGCCCCACGGCCAGTTCCGCGGGCAGGAGGTCGTGCACATCCGCGCCCAGGACAAGGTGGGCACCGCCGCCGAAGGCAAAATGGACATGGACGAGTACAACGGCCTGATCGCCAATAGCTGGGGTATTTGCGGCGCTTGCACCTCCATGACCACGGCCAACTCCATGTGCATGATGGCGGAGGCGATGGGGCTGACCTTGCCCGGCAACTCCAACATGAGTGCCGTTTCCAGCCAGATCCGCCTGCTGGCCTATCAGGCGGGCAAGCAGATCATGAACCTGGTGGAAAACGACATCACCGCCCGCAAGATCATGACCGTAGATGCCATCAAGAACGCCATTGCCGTCAATATGGCGGTGGCTGGCTCCTCCAACCTGATTTTGCACCTGCCCGCCATTGCCCACGAGGCGGGCTATGACCTGCCGTGGTGGAAGTATTTTGATGAGGCGTCCAACGCCGTGCCGCTCATGAGCCACCTGATGCCCGGCGGCGAGTATTCCGTGAAGGACTTCGACCTGGCCGGCGGCATGCCCGCGCTGATGAAGAACCTGCTGCCCTGCCTGAACGGCGATTGCCTGACGGTGACTGGCAACACGGTGGCCGAGAACGTAAAGGACGCCATCGTGTATAACGACGACTGCATCCGCACGCTGGAGAACCCCGTGATGCGGGAACCCGGCATCGGCGTGCTGTACGGAAACCTGGCGCCGGAAGGCTCCATCCTCAAAATCGCCGCCGTGCCGGAACGCCTGATGCGCTTCAAGGGCGCGGCCAAGTGCTACGACAGCCTGCAGGATGGGCTGGACGCGCTCCGCTCCGGCCAGATCGTGGAGGGCGACGCCATTGTGCTGCGCTTCATGGGTCTGAAGGGCCGCTTTGGCACCACGGCTTTCACCTTCCAGGAGGAACTGAAGGGCAAGCCCGCGCTCTATAACTCCTGCGCCATCATCACCGACGGTCGCTTTTCCGGCGGCACATCGGGCCTCAGCATCGGCTATGTGAGCCCCGAAGCCGCGCTCGGCAGCGTACTGGCCATCGTGCAGAACGGCGACATGATTGAGATTGACGTGCCGAAGCGCAGCATCGACCTGCTGGTGCCGGAAGAGGAGATCCAGGCGCGCGTTGCAAAGTTTGACTGGCAGTTCCCGGGGGATTCCTACCCGCGTTTCCTTCGGCTGTTCGCCCGCAATATCGGCTCCATGGCCAAGGGCGGCATCTGGGAAGTATGACCTCCCACGCAACGGATTGCCTGGTGCTAGGCGGCGGCCTGTCCGGATGGATGGCCGCCCGCGAGCTGGTGCGGGCGGGTCACACGGTCGCCCTCGTGCGGGAAGGCGCGGGGGCGTCCCCATGGGTGCATGGGTTTAATGTGCCGCTGCTCCCGGAGGACAGCCCGGCACATTTTCTGGCGGATACCCTGCGCAGCGGTCATGGCATCTGCGACCCGGCACTGGCGCGTGCCCTGTGCATGGACGCGCCGCTCGCGTTTGAGGCGATGCGGGACTTGGGGCTGCATTTTAACCGGGACGCGAACGGGTATCAACTGCTGCGCCCGCTGGGCGCGAGCTTTCCCCGGGTAGCCTCCATTGGCAACGAAACCGGCGTCGCCATTCTGAAAAGCATTCGCGCCACCCTACAAAATCAGGTGCTGGAAATCCCTCACGCCCGGGCCGTCCGCTTGCTTACAGAGGGGCGGCGCGTCACCGGCGCGTTGGTGTTTGATAAGAAAGCGGAACAGTGGCTCCGCATGCGGGCCAAGGCCGTTGTGCTGGCCTGCGGCGGATTCTGCGGCATCTATCCCGTATCCACCAACAAGTATGACGCCGGCGGCGACGGCATTGCCATGGCCTTTGAGGCGGGCGCGCCGCTGCGGGATATGGAGTTTATTCAGTTTGAGCCCAGCGCGGCGGTGTGGCCCAAGGCGCTGGTCGGCACCAGCATGATCACCACAATGTTCTACCAAGGCGCTGTCCTCCGCAATCGCTCCGGCGACCGCTTCATGCTACAACATGATGAAAAGGGCGAGTGCGTCAACAAAGACATCCTCAGTCAGTGCATTGCCGCCGAAATCGCGGCGGGCAGGGGCACCGATCACCAGGGCGTGTACTTTGACGCCACCGCCGTAGGGCGGGACGTGCTTGCGCGCGAATACCCAAGCTATGTGGACCGCTACGAAAGCGTGGGAATCGATTTGGCCACCCAGCCCGTGGAGCTGGCGCCCGCGCCGCATACCTCGCTGGGCGGCGTGTGCGTCAACGCGGAAGGCGAAACGGATATAGAGGGGCTTTTCGCCTGCGGGGAGGTGACGGGCGGCATCCACGGCGCCAACCGCCTTGGTGGCAGCGCGGGGTTGGAAACCCTGGTGTTCGGCCGCCGCGCGGGACAAGCCGCCGCGCGGTACACCAAGGAAGCGGCATTAACAGAATCCACCATCCAAGCGCCTTGCGCAAACGGAACCGTGTCCATCGCACCGCCGCTTCAAGAACTGCGGGCGCGGATGCAGTCCGTTCTCGCGGACAGTGCGGGGGTCTTGCGCACGGGGGAGAAGCTCGCGGAGGCCATGCGCGCTCTTGAGGCAGCCCAAGCAGAGTTGCTTTCGCTCATTCCCGCCGGCAATGTTGAGGCCTTTGAACAGCTTCGCCTGCAAAATGATTTGATGACGGCGCTGTTGGTATGCACCGCCGCCCACAATAGGGACAGCTCCGTGGGCTGCCACATGCGCACGGACGCCCCGGCCCCAGCCGAAACGCCCTACTATATCAGGCTGACAAGGGGCGCGGATGCATCCGTCCGTGTGCGGAAGGAGGAGATTATCCCATGAAAAAAGTCTATGTGGTCAAAAACCGCTACGTGGATTCCGTCACGCTGATGGGCGTGGCGGACAGCGTTTTGGCGAAAGCATCGCTGCATGGCGCGGAAAGCGGCATGGGCACCGACGCCAATATCGAGCTGCTGACCTCCATGGGCTATCAGGTGCCGCCGGATACGGGCAAGACGGACCTGATGCTCGCGCTCGACGGTGATTCCGAGGAACAACTGGAGCACGCCCATCAAATCGGCGTTGACGTGCTCAATAGGGGTGCGCAACAGGGGCGCATGTACTATGATCTGGACGCTGTCCCCAGCGGCGCTTTCGATCTGGCGCAGATTTCCCTGCCCGGCGTCTATGCCTGCGCTGAAATCAAAAAGGCGCTTCAAAAGGGCATGGATGTGTTTGTGTTCAGCGACAATGTGTCCCTGGAAGAAGAGCGGGAATGCAAACTGATGGGGCAACGGCTGGGGCGTCTGGTCATGGGGCCGGACGCGGGCGTCGGTTTGATCGGCGGTGTGGCGCTGGCCGCGGGCAGCATCGTGCGGCAGGGCTCGGTCGGCATTGTGGCCGCCAGCGGCTCCGGCGCGCAGGAAGTTGCTTGCCTCATTGAGCGGCTGGGGGACGGCGTCAGCACCATCATCGGGACCGGCGGCCATGATTTGCATCCGCAGGTGGGCGGCATCACCATGCGCATGGGCATGGAACGGCTGGAAAAGGACGAAAACACCCGCGTCATCTGCTTGCTCTCCAAGCTGGCGGACGGCCAGGTGATGGCGGATATGCTGCGCGAAGCCGATGGGCTGACAAAGCCCGTGGTGGCGCTGTTCCTGGGGGCCGATCCCTCGCTCTTTTCAGGGCACAAGGCGCTTGCCGCGTTTTCGCTGGAAGAGGCCGCGCTGCTGTGCTACGAGCGGGCAACGGGCGAAAAAAAGACGCTCGGCTGGAATCCCGCACAGACCCCGGCGCTTGTGGAACAGCGGATGAAAACCCTCGCGCCACAGCGCAAGTATTTTCGCGGCCTGTACTGCGGCGGCACGTTCACCGAGGAGGCCATGATCCTCTTTTCGCAAGTGAATCCGGGGGTTCGGCTGCACTCCAACCTGCGCACGCGCTATGCCCAGCAGCTTCCGTCGCACCACCGCAGCATCGGGCACAGCGCGCTTGATTTGGGCGCGGAGGATTTTACCGCCGAAGCGCCGCATCCCGTGTTTGATCCGCAGCTACGCCTCAGCCGGCTCCAGGAAGAGCTGACCGATCCCGAGGTAGCGGTCATTCTGCTGGACTTTATCACCGGCCCGGGTGTCCATCAAAACCCCATTCTGCCGTTTGTACCCGTCATCGCGGCACACCCGGAGGTCGTCTTTATCGCCACCATTTGCGGCGCGCAGGGCGATCCCCAGGATATCGCGGGCGCGCGCGAGGCCCTCACCCAGGCGGGGGCGATCGTGGCGGATTCCAACCATCAAAGCGCCAGATTGGCCGCCGCGTGGATGGCGGCGCTGCAAGGGAGGGCATGAGCATGGAAGCCCAGCGCAAGCCGCGCGTCGTAAACATCGGCATCGAGGTGTTCTATCAGGCATTGGTTCTTCAGGAGGTGGACTGCGCGCAGGTCCAGTGGCAGCCACCCGCCGAGCAAAGCGAAGAAATTTCCGCCCTGCTGGATGACTATCTATAGGAAACGGAGAAAACCCACATGAATATCCGCGAAAAAATCGCCGCAGCCAACGAGGTGGCTGTGAACCGCATCATTGACGCCGACCCCTATTGGGTGGATGTTTTGCCCGCCGGCGAGTGCGTGGAGGGCCTTACCGGCCACATGATCCTGCACTCCGGGCCGCCCGTTGATTATGAGAATATGGTGATGCTCCACCGGCGGGGCATGGTGAGCGCCATGCTGTTTGAGGGCTGGGCACAGGACGAGCAGGAGGCTGTCCGGCGTCTGAGCGCGGGCGAAATCAAAATCGCCTCCGCCCTGGACTACAACACCGTGGGCGCGGGCACCGGCATCATCACGCCCTCCGTGATGATGAACGTGATCGAGGACCGCGCAAGCGGCAAGCGCGCCTGCACCTTCCCCGCCGAAGGCCCCTTCCAGGGCGGTTTTTGCGGCTGGGGCCTCTACAATCAGGGGATTGCCGAAAACCTGCGCAACATGCGCGAGGAGCTTTTCCCGCTGTTCAAAGAAATCCTGCAAAAGCTCGGCGGCTTGGCCATCAAGCCCATCCTCGCCGAATCCATGCAGATGGGCGATGAAAACCACACGCGCCAGACGGCGGCGGACCTGCTGTTCGATAAGCAAATCCTGCCCGCGCTGTTTTCCCTGGACCGTCCCCGCGAGGAGATCCTGCAGGTGGTGCGCTATGTTGTGGAAACGCCCCGGTTTTTTCACTGCTATGGGCAGGGCGCGTCCCGCGCGGCATTGCTGGCCGCCGATGGCACGCCGTATTCCACCATGGTCACCGCCGTGTGCGGGAATGGCGTGGAGTTCGGCATCAAGGTGGCCGGGCTGCCGGGGCAGTGGTTCCTCGCGCCCGCGCCGATGATGCAGGGGCGCTATACCTCCTCGCAGTTCACGCAAAAGGATCAACTGCCCTGGCTGGGCGATAGCTGTGTGGTGGAATGCGCGGGCATGGGCGGCTTCGCCGCGGCGGCCAGCCCCATCACCTGTAACCTGCGCGGCATGAACCTGGACGCCGCCATCGCGCAGAGCCGCGAAATGGAGCGCATCTCCATCAGCAAAAACCCCAATTACCCCATCCCCAACATGGATTTCGATTTCCTGCCCGTGGGCATTGACATCCGCCTGGTGCTCAAAACCGGGATCAGTCCCGTCATCCACGGCGGCATGTTCAGCCACGAGGGCGGGCTGATCGGCGCGGGCATGGCGCGCGTGCCCATGGCTTGCTTTGAAAACGCCATGAAGGCCTTTGCCGCGCGGTATACAAGCTGACGGGGAAAGCATAAAATGAAACAGATCCTTGTGCTCAACCTTGGCTCCACAAGTTTCAAATTCAAGCTGTATGATATGGAGGATGCCGAGACGCTGCTCGCCACCGGCAGCGTGGAAAACATTGGGACAAACGGCACGCTCCAGGTGCGCGCCGGATCGCGGGAACACCTGGCGGACTGTGCCTGCGCGTCCCACGCGAGCGCGTTGGCAGACTGCCTGGACGCCCTTTCGCGGCTTGGCTTTGCCGTATCGATGGACGCGCTGTGCGCCATTGGGTACAAGGCCGTGCACGGAGGCGCGGTATCCGGCACCCAGTATGTCACGGAGGAGATACTGCAGGAGATGGAGCGCATGGTTCCCTTCGCGCCCGCGCATAACCCCGTCTACATCCAGATGATGCGCGCGATGCGGGCGCAATACCCGCGCTGTACCCAAATCGCCTGCTTTGAGACGGCATTTCACGCCAGCATCCCGCTCCCTCGCGCGGTGTACGGCATCCCGGACGCGTGGCGTCAGGCATACGGCATCCGCCGCTATGGTTTTCACGGCTCCAGCCATGGCTACATCGCGTGTAAGATGCGGCAGCTTGCGCCCGAGGCCAGGCGGGTCATCAGCGCGCATCTGGGCGGGTCCAGTTCCCTTTGCGCGCTGCTGGACGGCCGGAGCGTGGCCACCACCATGGGCGCCACACCCCAAAGCGGCGTATTCCACAACAACCGGGTCGGGGATTTTGACGTGTTTTGCTTGCCGGTGCTGATGCAGCGGTTAGGCGGCGTGGATGCGGTCATGGCGGCACTATCCCGCGAAAGCGGGCTTCTGGGGCTTTCCGGGGTCAGCAACGACCTTCGCGCCGTGCTGGACGCCGCGCGGCAAGGGAATGCCCAGGCCCAACTGGCCGTTGACGCGTTTGTGGATACGATCGTGGGCTATATCGGGATGTACACGGCGTATCTGGGCGGGCTGGACGCGCTGGTCTTCACTGGCGGCATCGGGCAGCACGCTGCCACGATCCGTTCCGAGGTGGCAAGCCGCCTTGCATACCTGGGGCTTTCGCTATCCGAAGCGAAAAACGCGCAACCGCAAGAAGGCGCTATCCAGGCGGATCACAGCGCCGTACAGGTATGGGTTCTGGAAACCAACGAGGAACTGATGGTGGCACGCAATTGCCGCGCGCTGCTCTGGCCATGACGGCCCATCCGCTGTACAGAACGCCCGCATTCGCGCCGCCAGCGGCCTATGCGGGCTTTGTCCATTCCATCTATCGCCATACGGCGAACCTGATGCTGGAAACGCCCGCCGGACTTCGCATGCTGACCCTGTGCCCCGCGGGTGCGCCCCGTGTACCAGATAGCGTTGTCCTTCCCCCATCCTCTTTCGGCGGGATTGTTCCGGGCGACCATGCTTGCCTGGAAGGCGCGCTGTTGGTTGTTGGAAATCTGCAATTCATCCTGGATACCGAACAATCCTGGACGGGGCACATCCCCCCCCAATCAGGGGCACCACAAGCAGCGGCGTTTTTTGCCCGCACATCCCACTTGCGGCAGGGCTTCCTGCGCATGCCACCAGCTATGCGGCAGCGGGTAGACCGGGCGCTGGTCAGTGCCGACGCCCCCGGCCTATTGGGGCTGGGCGGCGGCCTGACGCCTTCTTTTGATGACGCCTGCGTAGGCGTGCTGGCCGTGTGCCGCGCGCTGAATATCGCCGCGCCTTTTTCCCTGACGGACATTTCGCGTACAACAGACGTAAGCGGGCGGTATCTGCGGCTGGCGTGGGAAGGCTACTTTGGCGAGGCCGTAGGCCACGTGATCACCGCCCTATTCTGCAAAGGTGACCTGCCGCGCGCAGTGTGGCGACTGTGCCAGATTGGCGCTACGTCGGGCTGCGATATGCTGTATGGCATGTCGCGAATTCTGCGGGAGCTCCCCCAGGCATCTGTCTCCTCATTTGCCTAGCCGTGCGGCGTGTGCGCGGCGTTCGTCTACGCCAGGCACCCTTTCACAGCGCCTTCCAGCGCGCGCTCCGCCTCCACGAGCCTGTCGCGCAGCGCCTGAACCACCGCGCACCTGTCCGCCTGGCCGGTGCGGCGCTCCGCGAGCATCCGCCGCACCTCCTCCGGCGCAACGCCGCCGGTAATGCCGCGAATCTTCACAAAGTATGCCGGGTCCAGCGCCCGCGCGATCAGCGCCTCGTCGATCTCCACCGCTTCCCCGATGATCTCGCGCAGCAGTTCCGCCGTCACATCCTTTTGCGTCAGCCCACGCGCGTGCATGGTGCGGACAATGGCGGACGTAAGCCGGTGCGCCTCGCGGAACGAAAGCCCCTTCTCGCGCACCAGCGTGTCCGCCAGCTCCGTCGCGGTGATGAACCCCTCGCCCGCGCGGCGCAGCAGCAGATCCTTGTCGATTGACATCGTCGCGTAGTTGCTCGTCAGCAGGTTCAGCACGCGGGCCGCGTTGTCCATCGCGCGGTACAGGTGCGGCTGCAGTTGCTCCTCGGAATCGACCATGTCGCCAAACGGCGTGTTGTGGAGCATGGTGAGCACCGTCTGCGCCTGCCCGAGGAGTGCGCTCGCGATCGGCCGCGCGTGCTCCAGCGACGACGGGTTCCGCTTCTGCGGCATGATGCTGCTGATCTGCACATACGGGTCCGCCAGCCGGAAAGCGCCAAACTCGCGCGTGCAGAAGTCCAGCGTGTCCTTCAGGAAGCGGGACAGGTCCACCCCGAGCTCCGCCAGGGCCGACGCTGTGTGCGTCAGATACGAGACCCCCGCGATCGCGTCGTAGGAATTCTCCACCAGCCCATCGAAGCCGAGCAGCGCCGATACGCGCTCCCGGCTGATCGGAAAGCCGGTTGTCGTGATCGCCGCCGCACCGATCGTCGACCGGTTCACGCAGTGGTAGGCTGCGTCCATGCGCTGCAAATCGCGCGCGAGGGAATCGTACACGGCCAGCAGGTAGTGCGCCAGTGTCGTCGGCTGCGCGGGCTGTGTATGCGTATAGGCGGGCATGATCGTGTCCACATGCTCCGCCGCCAGCGACAGCAGCGTTTCCATCAGCCGGGCCAGCGCTTCCATGAGCGGCGGCAGCTTTCCGCGCAGCGCCATCCGGTACTGGCAGATGCCGACATCATTGCGGCTGCGGGCGATGTGCAGCCGGCCCGCGAGGTCCGCGCCGATCCGGCGCTCCAAATCCTTTTCCAGCATGAAGAACATGTCCTCATACGCGGGATCATAGACCGCGCGGGAGAAGTCCTGGCCGCGCACCTCCAGCAGGCCGCCCAGGATGCCCTTCGCCTCCTCGGGCGTCAGAATTCCCTGTTCGCGCAGCATCACCGCGTGCGCCAGGCTGATCTGCACGAAGAACTGATAATAGTGGTCGCGCTGTGTGCCAAATACCGGTTCAAGCACCGCCTCGGCAAACGTCTTGCCGGGGAATGTCAGCCCATCCTCCCGCCGTACCTCGTCACGGATTCGCATGTCTTGTTCCTTCCTTTCGGCTCAGTCAAATCGACCTCACTGTGTGAATACTATCCTATAGTCTTGCAAATTCTCTCAAATTCCAGCATAATACATGCAATGTCTGGGGTTGGAGGTTGCCATGTCAACGCTAAAATGCATTACGCCCAAGGAAATGCGGGATATCAACCGCACGTGCATCCTGGAGTACCTGCGCCAGCGGGGCGTTGTGTCCCGGTCCGCCATTGCCGATGACCTGGGGCTCAGCCTCTCCAGCGTGGTCCGCATCACGGACGAGCTGATGGAGGACCGCCTGGTGCATTTGCAGGGCGAATACGAGTTTTCCGGCGGCCGCCGCAGGCCCCTGATCGAGCTGGATACCCAGCGGAACGCCGTCGTCTCGATCTCGCTGGGCGGCAACCGGACGACCGCCTGCCTGTGCGATATCACCGGAAATATCCTCGAAACGCGCGTCGTGCAAACGCAGGGGCGCAAGGGTGAGGCGTGCATCGAGCTGGTGCGCTCCCTGGCCGATGAAATGCTGCTCTCCGCGGAGCATCGCATTGTGCGGGGGATTGCCGTAGGCGTCCCCGGCATCGTCCTCGACGGCAACCGCGTCATCGCCGCGCCCACCGTCGGCCTGGACGACTTCCTGCTCGCCGACCGCCTGACGCCCCATTACCCGTATCCCGTGCTGGTCGAAAACGACGTGAACCAGGCGGCGCTGGGCGAAATGTGGTTCGGCTACGGCAAACAGTGCGATAATCTTCTGTATATTCACATCGGCACGCTGATCGGCATGGGTGCCGTGCTGGGTCATTGCGTCCTGCGCGGCGCGCACACGGGCGCGGGCGAGCTCGGCTATCTCATGCTGGACACGAAGCAGCTTTCGCGCCAATACAAGCAAATGGGCGCGCTCGAGGAGCAAATCTCCGGCTTCGGCCTTGGCAAGCGCGCCAGAGAGGCGCTCGCGGCGCTCGGCACGCCGAACGAAAGCGCCTCGGCGGTCGATCTGTTCGCAAGCGCCACGGAAGGCGAGCGGTGGGCCCAGGAAGTCGTACACGACTTTGTGGAGGCGCTGTCGCTCGTGCTCGTCAATGTGGCCACGCTGTTTGACCCCGAGATCATCGTCCTGGGCGGCGGCGTGATGGAGAGCGCGCAGGCGTACCTGGGGCAGATTCGCCGGTACATCCAGGACAAGACGCCCAACCCCATCCGCGTGGAGCGCACGCGGCTCGGCGGGAACGTGACCATCCTGGGCGGCTGCACCAACATCATGCAGCACGCCATGCACTATACGCTGTTTAGAAGCATGACGTAAGCCGCGCCTTACAGCGCAAAGCCGACCTTTCCGGCCACCAGGTAAATGGCCCCCCATTCCGCCTCGACCTCGAGCGGCGTGGCCGTAAGCAGCGGGAACCCGCGATGGACGCGCGCCTTCACCGCCTCCATTAGCCAGGGCGTGTTCAACAGAAACCCGCCGGAAAAGACCAGCGGATACGGCCGGCCGGCCATCCCAAGGCGTTTGCCCAGCGCCATCGCCATCGCCGCGAGATCGTCCGCCGCCCGCCCCATGATGTCCCGCGCGACGGTATCCCCTTCCCGGAGCGCCAGCGGCACCAGCGGGGAGAGCCTGGCGATGTCGCTCTTATTGTTGCAATAAATAAAATCGATCACGTGCTCGACGCTCGCGATTTCCATCTCTTTCACAATCAGCCACCCCAGCATGGTATCCGGGCCGGTCTGGTCCTGCGCCTTGAGCGCCGCGGAGATCGCCTCTTTTGCGACCCAATAAGAAGAACCTTCGTCGCCGACCAAATAGCCGTACCCGCCGACGCGCAACGCCTCTCCTTCGCCGTTTACGCCATAGCCGATGGAGCCCGTTCCAGAGATCAGGATGATGCCGGGCCCTCCCTTGGTCTGCCCCGCCAGCGCGATTTCCGCGTCGTTGACCACCATGACGGGGCACGGCAGCGAGAGCGCCGCCATCAGGGACTCCGTCACCCGCTTTGTCTCCGGGGTATCCACGCCCGCCGTGCCCAGGCACGCGCCCACGCAATCCGAAAGGTCGCGCCCGCTCTCCCGGCAGAACG
The DNA here is from genome assembly GCA_031550535.1 of Eubacteriales bacterium. Taxonomy (GTDB): domain Bacteria; phylum Bacillota; class Clostridia; order Christensenellales; family Aristaeellaceae; genus Avichristensenella. The sequence continues at coordinate 66,396 of JAVBOM010000038.1, read as the reverse complement.
CCTCCACCAGCAGGCGCAGATTTTCCCGCACCGTCTCCGGCGGATTGCTCTCTATGTTCGTGCTGCCGCCCCGGCTGCGGCCAACCACCTCTCCTTGCCGGTTCACAGCCAAAAGGCGGGAGTTTGTGCCGCCTCCGTCGATGCCGATCAAGTACTTCATACCATCATTCCTTACACTCACGTAGTAAACGGGGCTTCCCGCCAGGCGGCCACCACCCGAAGGAGCGCCGCCTTCGCCCTGTCCAGAACCATCGCGCCCGCCTCCCCCGACGCCTCCGAGATTCTTCCCGCGTATCCGTCAAAGCCGTTCGGCGCGGCCTCCACCAACACGTGCGGCGCGGGGAACTTGTGCGCCGCGCGGTCGTAAAGAGCCTCGCCGCGCGCGGACGTGTCGCCCATCGCCGCCCAAGCGGCCGACAGCTCGTACGGCCCGCCGTGACCACGCCCGCCGTCCGTGAAGATTTCCTGCGTTTCCGCTTCGGTTAAAAGCTGCCACCAGTTGACGATCAGCGTCTGAAACCCGCCGCCCATCGCCTCCGCGGCGGCCCGTGCGATGCCCATGTTGCCGTCGTGCGCGTTCAAGATCAGCAGGCGGTTGGTGCCGCCGGACTGGATGCCGCGCATCACCTGCAGCAGGTACGCCGCCATGGTGTCCGGCGCGATGGAGATCGTCGGCTGCCGGCACGTCTTTTGCGGGCAGGCCGTGTACAGGATCGGCGGGTACACGAGACACGGGAGTGCCTCCGCCGCCCATTCCGCCAGCGCCGTGACGATGACGGCGTCCGTGCCCACCGGCGCCATGGGTCCATGGTACTCGAAGCTCCCCATCGGCAACAGCGCGAATTCCGCGTCCTTCGCCCGCGCGGCCCAGTCCCGCCCCCAAATATGCGTAGCTTTCATTCGAACTCTCCTATAGCGCCGTCGTTTCCGTATCGCCCTTGAGCTTTTCGGAAAGCAGCAGCAGCACCGCCACCAGCACGATCTGCAGCGTGCCATACGCGCACGCCGTGCCAAACCGGAAGGAGTACATCTGCTGGTTGATCGCGACCGAAATAGGCATGTTCTCGGACGTGTAGAGCAGAATGGACGCGACAAATTCGCCAATGCCCTGGACAAACCCGAGAATCGCGCCGGAGGCGATGCCGCCCACCACCATCGGCAGCACGACGCGCCGGAAGCTGTACCACCACCCGGCGCCAAGGCCGCGCGCCGCCTCCTCGCAGCTCTCGTCCGTCTGCGCGAACGCTGCGGCGGTCGACCGATAGACCAGCGGCAGATGCCGGACGAAGTAGGCGATCGGCAATATCCAGAACGTACCGACCCATACCTGGCCGAAGCTGAACACCGTGGGCACGTTGAAGGCGGCAATCAGGCTGATGCCCACCACTGTGCCGGGCAGCGACCAGGGCAGCATGATCAGCTTATCCGTGATGCCGCGCCCCACAAACCGCCGGCGGCTGATGAAATACGCCGCCATGACGCCGAACAGCACATTGCCCACGGTGGCCGCGCCGCTCATGATGAGGCTGTTCTTGATCGGCGCGAGCACCTTCGTCTTGGTAAACAGGTCGATGTAGTGCTGCACCGTATAGACCGGCGGCAGCACTTGCACGGTCCATTTGCCGTTCGCGGAGAAGGAGATCAGGATGATGACGAGGATCGGCAGCATCAGAAATACGACCGCGAGCACCGAGCAGACGACCGCCGCGACCTTGGCCGACCTGTGGCGAACCTCCTTGCGATGGGCCGCCGAGCCCTTGCTCACGCTCTTATAGCTGCGTCGCCCTTCATAGGCGCGCATCAGGATCAGAAACAGGACCGAGATCAGCGCCAGGATGGTCGATTGCGCGGAGGCCATGCCCAGGTCCCCGTTCGTGCGCGACAGCACGATCTGCATCGTCAGCGTCCGCTCGATGCCGTAGATCAGCGGCGCGGTGTAGGAGGCCATGGAGATCATGAACACCAGCATCGACGCCGCGATGATCGAGGGCGTCAGCATCGGCAGGCGCACCCGCCAGAACACCTGACCGCGGTTGGCCCCCAGGCTGTGCGCCGCCTCCTCCAGCGAGGTGTCCGCCTTGCGGAGCGCCGCGCTGACCGGCAGATAAAAATACGTATACATGGTGAACGTGTGCACCATCAAAACCCCCGCAATGCCCTTCAGGGCGAACGGCACGGCCGGCAGGTCAAAGATCGCCTTGAGCCCGCGCGGGATAATGCCCGTGCTCCCGTATAAAAAATCAAAGGATATCGCGCCGATCAGCGACGGCAGGGCCATCGGGATCACGGCGAAAGCCTTGAGAACTTTCCGTCCCGGAAACTCGAAGCTCTCCAGCAGAAATGCCAGACCCGTCCCCACAACGCCGCAGGTCACGACGCTGAACACGGAAATATACAGGCTGTTCCACACCGCTTCGAGGTTTGTTTTGCTGGTCAGGTTGAAAAACCGCCGGTAATACGCCAGGCTGAACTTGCCCTCCACAAAAAAGCTATCGCTAAAGACGCTGAAGAGCGGGTACACCACGTACCCGAGCAACAAAAAGAAGATCGGAGACAGTATCACATAAATGAACCAAGGCCGGGCGGAAATCGGCGGCTTCCGCCGCACGCGCGTGTTTTCAGCGGCGGTCATGAGGCAGCCTCCTCCCCGAGGAAGTAAATGCGCTCCGGCGGCGCGTACAGGCGGAGCGTGCGCCCCACGTCCGCCGGGTCAGCCACATGGTCGACAAATGTGGCCTTTAGCGATTGTCCCGACACGTCCATCAGGTAGTTGGACGCGAGCCCCGTGAACTCGCAGTGACGCACAGCGCCGGTCAGGACGTTTTCAGCGCGGTCCCCCGCCAGCGACACGCACTCCGGGCGCAGCGCGACGAGCAGCCCCTGCCCCTTGGCAAACGTGGCGTTCTTCGCGGCGTTCGCGGCAAATCCGGTGAGCGCGGAACCGTCGGTCAGGCGCACGGTCACGCGCTCCCCGTCCACGCGCTCCACGGCCGCCGGCAGCAGCGTATGCTTGCCGATGAACTCCGCGACAAAGCGGTTTTGCGGGCGCGCGTAGACCTCCGGCGGCGTGCCGAGCTGCTGCGTCACCCCGTTTTTCATGATCAGGATGCGGTCGGACACGGCCATCGCCTCCGCCTGGTCGTGGGTCACGTACATGGTTGTGATGCCCATTTCGCGCTGCAGGCGCTTGATTTCCGACCGGGTATCGTCGCGCAGCTTCGCGTCGAGGTTGGAGAGCGGCTCATCCAGCAGCAGCAGCGCCGGCTCGATGACCAGCGCGCGCGCGAGCGCCACACGCTGCTGCTGGCCGCCGGAAATCTCGTGCACCCGGCGCTTTTCATAGCCCTCCAGATGCACCATGGCCAGCGCGTCCGCCACCCGGCGCTTCTGCTCCGCCGCGGAAACCTTGCGGATCTTCAGCCCAAAGGCGACATTCTCGCCGATGGTCAGGTGTGGGAACAGCGCGTAGTTCTGAAACACCATGCCGATATCCCGCTTGTTCGGGGCGAGCAGCGTCACATCCCGCTCGCCGAACAGGATGTTCCCCGCCGTTGGATAGCTGAACCCCGCAACCATGCGCAGCGTCGTGGTTTTGCCGCATCCGCTGGGGCCCAGGAGCGTAAAAAACTCCCCGGAGCGAATGGCAAAGTCCGCGTCCGCGACGGCGGCAAATGACCCGAACTCCTTGCGGACATGGTGTAAAACGATATCGGCCATGTGGTTTCTCCCTTTCCCCGGGGACGGAGAAGGCCGCCGGCCAGTGGCTGGAACAGCGGCCTCCCCGGACCCAAATCGATGCTTGTTCGTTGTTAATTCTTGCCCTTGATGTTCTCGTCCCAGTAGGTCATCCAGGTCATTTCATTCTCCGCGATGACGGCCCAGTCGATGTCCATCGCCTTCAACTCCAGCTCCTGAATCCACTGCGGCAGCTGATCCTCGGGGATATCGCCCTGCGCGGGAATCTGGTACATGTTTTCAGCCAGCGCCAGCTTGATTTCCGGGGTGAACAGGAACTCGTAGAACGCCTTGGCGCCTTCCATGTTCTTCGCGCCCTTGACAATGCCCACCGCGTCGACCAGGATCGGCACGCCGCTCTCGGGGATGATGTAGCCGAACGGCTGCTCGTTCACGATCTTCTGGATCATCACGTCCTGCAGGTTCCACAGCGACAGGGTGCCTTCCTGCCGGGCAACTTTCAAGTACATGTCCGTAGGATTCTGGGCGTATTCCTTGGTGTTGGCGTCCAGCTTCTTCAGCCACTCGTAGCCCTTCTCCGGCTCCGCGCCGCCCTGGGCATAGATCATGCAGCTATAGATCGTGCGCATCGTGCCGGAGGCCAGCACGCCGCGGATGATGAACTGATCCTTATACTTTTCGGTGATGATGTCGTCCCAGTCCTTGGGCAGATCCTCCTCGGCGACCGCGTCGGTATTGTACATGATGACTTCCGGCAACAGGATTTCGCCGTACCACAGGTCGTCCGGGTCCTTATAATTTGCCGGGAAGTCTGCGGCGAACGAAGGGGCGTAGCTCTCCAGCAAGCCTTCCTTCGCGGCCATTTTGAACGCGGCCTCGGTGCCGCCCCAGATGAAGTCGCCCTGCGGGTTGGCCGCTTCGGCGCGGACGCGCTCCAGGATCTCCTGGGCGCCCATGTTCAGCACTTCCAGGTCATACTGCGGATAGGCTTCTTCAAACAGAGGCTGGACATACTCGATCACGTTCGTGTCACGCGCCGTGTATATGGTGACCTTCGTTTTCGACTCCGCGAGAGAAACGTTCGCCACGCCCAGCAGCATCGCCGCGCACAGCAGACAAGCCAGGAATTTTCCCAGTTTCCTCATTTGGTTACCCTCCATTTAAGTATATTCATTATCCCGGTGGGCCGGATATCATTCCACCGAGAGAATGGTCTTAGGCGGTGGCGCTGATTCGAAAAATCGGGCGCCATGCTTGGCTTTCGCCAGAAATCCCTACCTTTCTTTCTCCTCGCGCGCGTGAACAACGCAAAATACCTATAGTACCCAATATATTGCCAATATGTTTTTAATATTCTGCAAATATGTTGATCGTGTATATTATACCATAACGCTCTTGTACGTCAAGCCTTTGTGGAAAAAAGTGATTCTGCCGGGCGCACCGCCATCCGGGCGGCCGTTTAGGGAATTCGGTACATACTAAGAGGAAGCGATGCTTGAAACCAGCCCATGTTTTGTGGTATGGTAAGGGATGGAATCATCGCACTGCATGAGGGGGCGACACGCCATCTTTGAGAAAATGGTCATCCTCGGACCCACGCGCTTTACAGAAGAAACCCGGGCGGCCTTTGCCACGCTGGCCCGCACGGTGATATATGACGCGGCCATCCCTTTGGATGACGCCACGCTCATAGCAAAAGCGGGCTGCGCGGACGCGCTGCTTGTTTCGCTGCACGTCCGTGTAACCGCCGCCGTGATCGCCGGGTGCCCCGCGCTGCGGTACATTGGCATGTGCTGCAGCCTGTACGGGCCGGAGAGCGCCAACGTGGACATACTGGCCGCCGAGGCGCGGGGCATCACCGTCACCGGCATCCGCGACTACGGCGACGAGGGCGTCATCGAGTATGTCATCAGCGAGCTGGTACAACTCCTGCACGGCTTCCAGGGGCCTATGTGGCGGCCGGAGCCGACGGAACTGACCGGCCTGTCCTGCGGCATTCTCGGCATGGGCACGCTGGGCACGCGCATCTCCGCGGCGCTGCAGTTCTTTGGTGCGCGCGTATCGTATTTCAGCCGCACGCGCAAGCCGGACGTGGAGGCCAGGGGCGTGGTCTTCCTTCCGCTGGATGACCTGCTCGCCTCCGTGGACATCTGCGTGGCCTGCCTGAACAAAAACGCTATCTTACTCCATGAAGAGCAGTTCCGGCGGTTTGGCGACGGCAAAATCCTGGTAAACATCGCCATCGGCCCCTGCTCGGACGACGCCGCGCTGGCCGCGTGGCTGTCGCGCCCTGACAACTACTTTTTGTGCGATACCCCCATGCCCCTCGGCGACCCGAAACTGCTGGCGCTGCCGAACGTGTTGAGCGTCCGGCGCGGCGCGGGCGACTCCGTGCAGTCAAACGCGCGCTATAATGAAAAGATCCTCGCCAACGTGCGCGGTTTCTTTGCGGGGACGGCCGGATGCGTGTTCAGCTAATCGCCGTCGGCTCCACCGGCGATGTGCAGCCGATGATCGCGCTGGGACGCGAGCTCCTGTCGCGCGGACATGCCGTCACGCTCGTGGCGTTTGGTGCCTTTGAGACGCCGGCGAAAGCCGCCGGCCTGTCGTTCGTCGCGCTGCCGGGCGACGCGGCGCACTACATCGGCACGCTGATTCCTCCGGGAGCAAGCCCGGTGACCTACCTGTCCCGGCTCCTTTCGGCGCTGGACGGCGTGGTTGTGCCCATTCTGGACACGATCTACCGCGTGTGCCAGGGCGCGGACGCCGTAGTCTGCACGTTCATCGGCAGCACCATTTACAGCATCGCGGAGAAGCTGCATGTGCCGCTGGCCGTGGTCTGCTACTGCCCGATGGACATGAGCGGCGACTACAGCCTGCCCATCCTGCGCCAGGCGTCGCTCGGGCGGGCGTATAACCGCGCCACCTACCGGTTGGCCAACCTGATGATCGGCATGGTGGAAAAGCAGTTCACACGGCCTTGGTGCGCGGCAAACGGAATCAAGGCGCGGCCGGCCCGCACGCGGCCGGATTACCGCGTATCCGGGCGCCCGGCGCCCGTCCTGCACGCGTACAGCCCGCTCGTGGTGACGCGCCCGGCCGAGTGGCCGGAAAACCTGCGCGTTACCGGCTTTTGGATGGACGATGAGCCCTCCTTCACGCCCCCGGAATCGCTCACGGCCTTCCTGGATGCGGGCGACGCGCCGGTGTACATCGGCTTTGGCTCCATGACCTCCGGCGACATGGACGAGGCGGGGCGCGCGGCGCTCGACGCCCTTGCGCGAACGGGACTGCGCGCCGTGCTCTGCGCGGGCTGGGGCGGCATGGGCGGCGAAAACCTGCCGGATAGCGTGTACCCGATCACGGAATACGTGCCCCATGAATGGCTGTTCCCGCGCATGCGGGCCGTGGTGCACCACGGCGGCGCGGGCACGACCGCCATCGGCCTGAAGGCGGGCCGGCCGTCGCTGATTGTGCCCTTTGGCAGCGATCAGCACTTCTGGGCTTCGCGCGTGCACGCGCTCGGCTGCGGACCCAAACCGCTTTCCCGCACAAAGCTCACCGGCGACCTGCTGGCCGCGGCGCTGGACGAGCTTGTGCGCATGCCCGCCTACGCGTGGCGCGCGGCCATGCTGCGCGAAGAACTGCTCCCGGAGCACGGAACGAAGGAGGCCGCGGACATCATCGAACGAATGGTAGGGATTTCTTGCGAAATCCCCTAATGGCGCTGATTTTTCAAATCCGCGCCCACTAACACAGGAGGTGAGGCGTTGAACCTTCGGCTGAAAGAACAAATCAAGGACTCGCTAAGCTCGGTATTGCCCATCACGGCCATCGTACTCCTTTTGGTTTTCACACTTGCGCCCATTGAAATGGGCACGCTCGGGCTGTTTGTCATCGGCGCGTTGATGCTGATCGTCGGCATGGGGCTGTTTACGCTGGGCGTTGAGATGTCGCTAACGCCGATGGGCAGCTCCATTGGGTCGTATCTGACCAAGTCAAAAAACCTCAAATTGCTGGTCCTCGTCGTGTTCATCATGGGCGTGATGGTCACCATCGCAGAACCGGACCTGACCGTGCTGGCCAACCAGGTGCCGGGCATCCCGAATTTTACGCTGATTCTCTGCGTCGCCGTTGGCGTCGGCATTTTCCTGGTCGTGGGTTTTTTACGCATCATATTTCAAAAAAAACTTTCCTACATTTTAATTCTCTGCTACGCACTGGTGTTCGGCTTTGCCATCTTCGCCAGCGAAAATTATGTCCCCGTCGCGTTTGACTCCGGCGGCGTCACCACGGGGCCAATCACCGTGCCGTTCATCCTGGCCCTTGGTGTCGGCGTGGCGAGCGTCCGAAGCGGCAAGAGCGCGCAGGACGATGGCTTCGGCTTGGTGGCGCTTGGCTCTGTCGGCCCGATTCTGGCCGTGATGATCCTGGGCATGTTCTTCCCCGGCGCGGTGGAAAGCGAACCCACGGTGATGCTGAACCCCGCGAACACACATGAAGTGCTGTCCACGTTCGGGCACGCGATTCCTGTGTACCTGAAGGATGTCGGCATCGCCCTGTCCCCGATCGTCGGCGCGTTCGTTATCTTCCAGGTTTTATTCCTGAAAATGAACAAGCGGCAACTCAAGCGCCTTGCTGTGGGTATGCTGTACGCGTACCTGGGCCTGACGCTGTTCATGACCGGCGTAAATGTCGGCTTCCTGCCCACGGGCAGCTTCATCGGCACGCTGATCGGGAGCAAGTCCTATTCCTGGATATTAGTACCCCTGGGCATGGTAATCGGATACTTTATAGTGGCGGCGGAACCGGCCGTGCACGTGCTGAACGCGCAGGTCGAGGATCTGACCGGCGGCGCGATCTCAAAGAGCGCCATGATGCTCTCGTTGTCCATCGGCGTGGCCGTCTCGGTCGGGCTGGCCATGATCCGCATTCTGACGGGCCTGAGCATCTGGTGGCTGATCGTGCCGGGATACGGACTCGCGCTCGCCATGACGTTCTTTGTGGATCCGATCTTCACCGCCATCGCGTTTGACTCCGGCGGTGTCGCCAGCGGCGCGATGACCGCGACCTTCCTGCTCCCGTTCACGATGGGAGCATGCGAGGCGCTCGGCGGCAACATCATGACAGACGCGTTCGGCGTGGTGGCCATGGTCGCGATGACGCCGCTGATCACCATCCAGGGTCTCGGGCTCATCTACCGGTATAAGTCCCGGCATGCCGAGGACGAGGCCAAAGAGGGGACCGCAGCCATGGACGAGGAGGTCGTCATCGATGTGGAATGATGCCATTGGCGGGCAAAACCCGCAAGGAGGACCTATGGAACCTACGCACCTGCGGCATTTGGCGCTGCTCATCACCATCGTGGACAGAGGCAAGGGGCAGAACGTGGTCGATCTGCTGAAAAAGGACATGGTGCTGTTCCACCGCATCGCGCTGGGGCGCGGCACCGCCAAATCGGAGATCCTGGATATGCTGGGCATCGGCGAAACGCCCAAGGACATCGTGCTGTCCGTGGTCGCCAGAAGCCAGGCCAGGCACGCGATGCACAGGCTGCGGAACACACTGCAGTTTGACAACCCGGGGCACGGCATCGCTTTCACAGTCCCCATCGGGAGCATCGGCGGCGCGCACGCCGCGCGCATGCTGCACGGCATATCAGAAACCGGCGCCACCTGCGCCGAAAAGGAGACGCCAATGGAACAGATACCGAGAATCCATGATTTGATCATCGCCATTGTGGACGCCGGCTTCGCGGACACGGTGATGGACGCGGCGCGCCCTGCGGGCGCGAAGGGCGGCACGGTGGTGCACGCGCGCGGCGCGGGCGTGAAGGAGGCCGAAAAGTTCTTCGGCATCACCATCCAGCCGGAAAAAGAGATGGTGTTCATCCTGGCGAACCATGAGCTAAAGCGGCCCATCATGGAGGCTGTCTGCCGCGAGGCCGGCATCCTGACGGAAGGCCACGGCATTGTGCTCAGCCTGCCGGTCGACGACGCGATGGGTGTCGTGCGCATCATGCGCGAGGCGGAAGAAAACGAGTAAGCCTTTCCGATCCTTGTTTTGAAATCCGGCGCCTCCGGGTACACTACGGAAAAAGCAAGGGGGCCGCTGACCGAATCAATCAGCGGTTCCCTAAACACCCGGAGGCGCTATGGAAAATCTCATTCGCTGGCTTCCCTGGGGACAGGAAGCGTTTCAAAGGGCTAAGGCGGAGAACAAGCCCATTTTTTTGCACATCGGTTTCCCAAGCTGTCACTGGTGCCATGTGATGGAGCGGGAGTCCTTTCAGAACCCGGAAATCGCCGAGTATCTCAACGAGCACTATATCCCCATCGACGTGGACCGCGAGCAGCGGCCCGATATTGACGCGATCTACATGGCCGCCTGCCAGGCCACGACCGGCCAGGGCGGGTGGCCACTCACCGCGTTGCTCTCGCCCGACCAGTCGCCTTTTTTCGTCACCACCTACATGCCGCCAAAGGACTTGATGATCCTGCTGACCGAAAGCATTGACATGTGGCGAACGGAGCGCGATCAGCTCAATACGCTCGGCATGGGTCTCAAAGAGGCCGTGCGCGCGCAGTTCGACCAGGGGGCGGTCTCCGTCCCGCCGGAGCGACGGCTGATGCGCAGCGCCGTCCGCGCGTACGCGTCCTCGTTTGATACCGAGTGGGGCGGCACGGGCATCGCGCCCAAGTTCCCCATGGCGCACACGCTGCTGTTCTTGTTGCGCTTCTCACACGTCGCGGAGGACCCGAGCGCGCTGTCCATGGCGGAACTGACGCTGACGCGCATGTGCGAGGGCAGCGTGTTCGACCATGTCGGCGGCGGTTTCATGCGCTACGCTGCTGACCGGCACTGGACGCGGCCGCACTACGAAAAGATGCTCTCGGACAACGCGCCGCTGATCGATGCCTATCTGGAAGCCTGGCAAATCACCGGACGGGCGCTGTACCGAAACGTGGCCGAGCGGACACTGCAATACGTGCTCCGGGAGATGACGGCGGACGACGGCGGTTTTTACGCCTCCCAGGACGCGGACAGCGACGGGCGCGAGGGCGCGCACTATCTCCTGTCGCGCCACGAGGTGATAACCCTGCTTGGCCGCGCGGATGGCGAGGCGTACGCGAACTATTACGGGCTGGACGCCTCTGGCGGACTCCCTAGCCGCGTCGGGCACGACGGCGGCATCCAGACGCAGCGCATGGCAGCTCTCGGTGCGCGCGTGCTGGCCTATCGCGCGGAGCGCATGTCCCTGCGGCGGGACGACAAAATTGTGACAGCCTGGAACGCGCAGATGATCGCGGCGCTCGCGAACGCCTACATGGCGCTCGGCGACCGCGTGTACTTGGACGCGGCGGTCAAGGCCGCGCGCTGGAGCGCGGAACGCTTGCAAAGCCCGTCCGGCGAAGTGTACCCCTGCTGGCGGGAAGGCAATGCGGCGGGCGTCGGCACGGGACTGCTGGACGACTACGCGCAGCTCGCGCTGGCAGCCCTGGCGCTGTACCGCGCCACGCTGGAGGACCGGTGGCTGACCTGGGCGGTGTCCCTGGCGCGCGCTATTCTGAGCCACTTCGAGGACCGCGAAAAGGGTGGCTTTTACCTGACGCCGCATGACGGCGAGACGCTGCTCGCCCGGCCCAAGGAAACCTACGACGGCGCGCAGCCGTCCGGCAACTCAGCCGCGCTTACGGTGTTCGCCACGCTGGCCACGCTGGACGTGGGCGAGGGATGGGCGGACGTAGCGAAGCGGCAGGCCGCGTTCTTAATGGGCGTCGCGGCGGACGCGCCCGCGCAGCACATGGCCGCGCTGACGGCGACCATACCGCTGGTATACCCCGTGACGCTGCTGGACGCGCACGCCGCCCGCGAGGAGAATGAAAAGCTGCTGGACGCGCTGCACGGGCGGTACATGCCCCTTTTGTTCCTGAAATCCTCGCAGCCGGGCATACACGGCAATACCTGGCGCCTATGCAAGGGCACAGCGTGCCTGGCGCCATTCCAAGCGATGGAACAGGCGCTGGATGCGCTCACGGGGAACAGGGCGTGACAGCGCGCCCGCCTTTTCCCCCGGGAATACGCCAAAGCCCGTCGCATTTCCCCCTTATTTTTCCCAAATATTACGAAATTTTTTAAATTTGTTCACATTTACGTCATGTTCATGTCACGAACGGCAGCTATACTGAGTACATCAAAAGGAACTGCCTTTTGAGACGAGCAAAAAGGAGCGATGCGAGCAAAAACCAGAGCCACCTTCATGTGAGATACTCTTCCTTTCTCAAATTGTCCGCGTTCGGCCTGAGCAACCGTTCGCGGGCGATTTACTTTTTGGGCAAGCACCGGCAGTCTGTTTGCGTCACGGCCCAAAGAGGGTTCCGTGCGGAATCCTCTTTGGGCACCCGATTTTTTGAATCAGCGCCGCCGTCGCGGAGATTCTCCCCACATTTCACTCTCCGTTCACAATTGTGCCATACCAAAAACACTTCGCCACGGTATAGTAGGCCCATCGAAAGGTTCGGGGCTGAGCAGCCCGGTCCGATCGGAAAATTTATACGCCATACTCTTCCTTTCTTAATTATCCGCCATCAGCTTGAGCAACTGATTGCGGATGATTTTTTTGCACAGACTGCGCTGATTTGAAGAATTGGGCGCCGTGAAGGAATTTCGCAAAGAAATCTCTACTATTTTTCACACTCCTTCCACACTCCCGTCATCTCTCCCCGCTATACTCAGGGTGTCAAGAGAAACAGGAGAAAGGAAGTGATGCTAAGGAGCGGAACAGCGTCTTCATGTGAGAACCACCCTTCCTTGAAATCCGCCGCGGCCAGCCTGAGCAACTGGCCGCGGCGGTTTTTTTGGCGCAACCGGTGTTTTCTCCGCGCACATGACGTGGTATACTAGTGTCCGACACGGCTCGAACGCAAGGGAGGCATTATCATGCAGAAATATATGATCGTCGTGGACATGCAGAAGGATTTTATCGATGGTGCGCTGGGAACACCGGAGGCGCGGGCGATACTGCCCCATGCCGTCCGTCGCATCGAGGACGCGATCCGGGAAGGCCGCACGCTTTATTTCACCCTGGACACACACTATGTGGACTACCTGGAGTCACACGAAGGCCGCCACCTGCCCGTCCCCCACTGTGTTATGGGGACGGACGGATGGCGGCTGCACGAGGCGATCGCCCCATATGCCGGCACGACGGTAAAAAAAAGCGGTTTTGGCTCCGTCGCCCTTAACGAATTGCTCAAAGACGTGGCGGAACACTGCGGCGCGAACATCGACGTGTCGCTCCTCGGCGTGTGTACCGATATTTGCGTCGTCTCCAACGCCCTGTTGCTCCGGTCGTTCTTCCCGGAGGCCACGCTGCGCGTTTTTTCGGATAGCTGCGCCGGCGTCACGCCGGAAACCCACCAGGCCGCGCTGACCGTGCTGCGCGCCTGCCAGGTGGAGGTGGTATAGAGCCCGGGCCCTACGAAACCCTGGTGAACATCTGCCCGATCATCGGGATGATGGCGTCCGCCGCCTTTTGCTCGTCCTCGCCGTCGACGATCAGCACCAGCTTTTCGCCGGTCGGCGCGCCGAGCGACAGCACGCCCATCATGGACTTCACGTTGACGGTTTTGCCGCCCTGCTCAATCAAGATGCGGGCGGCATATTTGCATGCCTCCTGCACCAGCAGCGCGGCCGGCCGGGACTGCAGGCGTTCCTGCCCGCCCAGGGTCAGTTCTTTGCGAATCATCGCTGTTCCTCCTCTGATGACGGTACGCAACCGAAGATTGCGGGCCCTATGGGAATTTTGCGAAAACCCCTTATTACATCTTTTCCTGCTGCTCGATCGACCGGGCGATGGCCTCAATGCGCCGCAGGCGGTGATACACGCCGGACTTCCCGACCGGCGGCTCCAGCATCGCGCCCAGCTCCTCCAGCGAGGCGTCCGCGTGACGCGCGCGCTCCTCGGCGATCTCGCGCAGCGCGTCGGGCAGCGCGTTCAGCCCGATCGTCCGCTCGATGACCTCGATGGCCCGGTTCTGCCGGTCCGCCGCGCCCAGCATTTTGGTGATGTTCGCCGTGTCGCAGTTCGCGGCGCGGTTCGCCCGGTTCCGCGCGTCCCGCAGAATGCGCATGTTCTCCATTTCCAACACGGCGCCGTGCGCGCCGATCAGCGACAGGATTTGAATCACGTCCTCGCTGTCCGCCACGTAGACGACGGCGGCGTCCTTGCGCGGCGTGAGGCGCGCGCGGATGGCGTAGAACGCGTGCAGAAAGCGGATCAACGCCTGCGCCAGCGTCTCCTCCGGCAGAACGAACTCCAGCCGGTACCCGCGCTCGGGGTCAGACAGCGTGCCGCACCCCAGGAAAAAGCCCCGAAGCAGCGCCGCGCGGCAGCATTTTCTCGTCAGGCACGCACGCGGAATCTCCCGTCCCACCGCGAACAAACCCGAGGCCTGCATCACCGTCTGCGCGTCGCTCTGCTCCATGCGCATCTCAAACGTGGTGCGCCCGCCGAGCCGGCCCGCTTTCACAATGCGGATCACCGGCATCACCAGGTACTCTTCCCGCAAATGCTTGACCACCCAGCGCGCCGTGCCCGGGTGCTCCGTCCGGAGCGTCAACCCGATGCCGTGCCCCCCGATCAGCGTAAACGTCGCGTTGGACAACAGATACCCGGAAAGCTCCGCGTACCGGCAGCAAGCCTTTTTCTGCCGTGGGCCGTCCTCGCGCGTCAGCGCGTCCCGGGCCCTGGCGGCAAAGGATTTTACAGATGGCTCCAATTCTCTTTCTCCAGCTCAATGTCGCGGTGGTTGACCTTCGTGCTATATCCGACCGCCCGCAGCTCCTCCCCGAGCGCCTCGGCGATGGCGACCGAACGGTGTGCGCCGCCCGTACAGCCGATGCCGATGACGAGCCTGCGCTTCCCCTCGATCTGGTAATTCGGCATCAGGAAGAGCAGCATGGCCGTCGTCTTCTTCAGAAAGTCTATCGTTACTGGCGCGCCCAGGACAAAGTCCTGCACGCCCTTTTGCAGCCCTGTTTGAAAGCGGATGTCGTCCACATAGAACGGGTTCGGCAGGAAGCGCACGTCAAAGACCAGGTCCGCGTCCCGGGGCAGCCCGCGCTTGAAGCCAAAGGAGATGATCTGCGCTTGGATGCGCTCGTTTTTTTCATCCCGGCCCTCAAAGAACGTCTCCCCCAGCCGCTGCTGCAGCGCCCTGGGCCGTAGATTGCTGGTATCCAGCACCACGTCCGCCATCTCGCGCAGCGGCTGCAGCCGCTCCCGCTCCATCGCGATGGCTTGCGGCAGGTTGCCGCCCGCCTCCGTCAGCAGCGGATGATCGCGCCGCGTCTCCTTAAAGCGGTTGAGCAACACCTCGTCGGATGCCTCCAGGAACAGCAGGCGCACGTCCGTCCCGGTCGAGCGCGCGGCGGCCACCAGGTTGCTGACCGTGTGCGCGTCAAACAGATCGCCGCTCCGGATATCGACCGCCATGACCACGGTTTTGACGCTCGGCATGGAGCGCACGCATAGCTCGATGAAGCGCATGACCATCGCGGGCGGCAGGTTGTCCACATACGGACAGCCCATGTCCTCCATATAGTGAATGGACGTCGTTTTTCCCGTTCCGGACAGCCCTGTCATCAGGATAAATCGCATCCGACTATTCGCACCTCCGGTTCCAGCGTTACGCCGCTCGTCTCAAGAACCCGCGCTTGCACCAGCGCCACCAGGTTCAAGAAATCCGAAGCGGTCGCTCCCCCCGTATTGACCAGAAAGCCGGCATGCAGCCCGGACACCTGTGCCCCGCCGACGGATATTCCCTTCAGGCCGGCCGCCTCAATCAGCGCGCCCGCGAAATGGCCCGCCGGACGCTTGAAGAAACTGCCCGCGCTGGGCAGGGTCAGCGGCTGCTTTTCCCGGCGGCGCGCGGCATAGTCACGCATCGCTTTGGTAATAGCCTCCGGCTCCCCGGGCGACAGCCTGAGCGTGACGTGAACGGCCGCCAGCGACTGCGCCTGGATGGCGCTCGTCCGGTAGCCGAACGCGAGCGCCTCGCGGTCCAGCGTAACAGCGTTCCCCGCCCGGTCCACGGCTTCGACATGGACGGCGTATGCGCCGACCTCCGTACCGTACGCGCCCGCGTTCATGCAAGCCGCCCCGCCGATGGTGCCGGGGATGCCGGAGATCGCCTCCAGCCCGGTCAGGCCCGCCACCTGCGCCGCCCGCGCGACCGCGCCCAGGGAAGCGCCCGCCTCCGCGTGGATCAGGTCGCCGTCCACGGTCACTTTGGCCATGCCCTCGCCAATGACGAGCACCAGGCCGCGAATGCCGCCGTCCCGGACGAGCAAATTGGACCCGTTGCCGACCACCAGCACCGGCTCGCCCGCCTCCGTCGCGGCGCGAAGCGCCCCGGCGACATCCTCCGCGCTCCCGGCGGCCACAAGGCAATCGGCCGGCCCGCCGACCCGGAGCGTTGTCCAGGCGGCCATCGGCACGCCGGTTTGGTACGGTATGCCCCGCGCCCTCAGCAGGGCGCACAGCGAATGCGACATGTCCACTCTCCTTCGCCGGCGACGGCATGCAACCGAAGATTGCGGGCCGGCGGGATTCCTTCGAATCCACGCCATACGGGGATGCCGCGAGAAATCCCTTCCTCCATATTGTACCGCATCTGGGCGATGTTAGTCAAACGCATTCGCCGCGAACAGAATCTCTCTTTCCAGCGCGGATAGCAGCGGCTGTTCGGCCTCGTCCGGCGGGTCCGCCTCGGCGGAAGCGGGCAGCAGCCCGTACCCGGGCAGCGCGTTCTGCGCTTCCCGCGCCAGCAGAAACGAGACAAACGCCTCCGCCCGCGCGATTTTTTCGCCGTCCCCCCAGAGCACCCCCGCCATCAGGAGCTTATCCGTCTCCGCTCCGTATGGTTCCGCGCGGAACGGAAACCCCTTGCCCGCCGCCTCGCGCGCCGCGAGCTTTCGCGCCTCGCGCACCGTGGCGATGAGCGTTCCCGCCCGCTCGCCGATAAACTCCTGCCATTCCCGGTCGGATGTCATCGTCAGTTCCGGGCCGTCCGGCAGCGCGTCGTTCGCCAGGCGCACGGTCCCGCCGTAGCACAGCGGTACGGCGTAGGTCAGCCCGCGCCACTCGCCCGTGGACTGCAACAGGGGGCGCATGCCCGGCAAGGGGGCCATCGGCGCCAGCAGCCCTTCCGGGTTCGCCACCGCGCCCGCGTCAAAGAGCAGCACATCCGGCGGCACGGCGCCCGCCTCGCGCCATTCGCCCCGCTGGACGCGCCGGACGATCACCCGCGTGCCCCGGTTGGCCTTTTCATACGCGGCGGCCTGTTTGCCAAGCCATTGCGCCGCGCTGCCGGTCCAGTCCTCCGCAATCCACACCCGAAGCACGCGGATGGGGCTGGCCGGAACCTCCGCACCGCTCTTGGGCTGAGTCACATCCCGCAGCGCGGCCGGAAGCGCCCATATCAAATACACGGCCGCCAGCGCGGCAAGCGCCGTGCGCAGCCGCATCAGCCAAACACGCATGCGATCCCCCCTCTGCTTCTTAGAAGGTATGGATCGCGCACGCGCGATATTCTGTTGCTATCGGCCCGGCCCCATGCTAAAATAGATCAATTCAGCGCGTCCGCCGCCGCCTGCAGCGTGTCAAGCTGCTTCCACAGCTCGTTCATCGGCGTATCAAACGCGACGCCCTCCTGCTCCAGCGCCTCGCACGAGTCCACCGCGGCGATCGCGGCGTCCACGGCCGACTGTGGCACGAGCTTCTGCCCGCCGCCGAAGATCGTCTCCGTCAGCTCGTTCAGTTGGGTGATGCCGTAGAGGTACTGCCGCGTCTGGGACAGCCAGCGGCGCGTGTTGGATCCGCCGCTCCTGGACAGTTGCGGCGCGATGCTCCGCGCGGAGACAATGTCCTGCCGGACGCGGGCGACGAGCGTCTCCCGCAGCGCGACACTGCGCGACATGGTCGTCTGGTAGTTGAATAGCTGCAGCGCGTTGAGCACGACCAGCACACAGATGACCAAAATCAGAATGTCGCGCGTTTTTCGGCTAACACCCTCGGGCTGCCGGCGGTATGAATACATCGATACACCTCCGTGAGGTAGGAATTCCTGGCGGAATTCCTTTATGGCGCCTGATTTTTCAAATCAACGCCGCCGTCCAGGTAGGAATCCCTGGCGGAATTCCCTTATGGCGCCTGATTTTTCAAATCAACGCCGCCGTCCAGGAAACGTCTATCTAGTGTATCATTATACCATCGATCGCAAAGGAGTGCAAACCATGTCTACACCCACATTCTCCCTGCGGCAGCTGTCCGTTTCCGACAGCCGCGACGTGTACGATCTCACCCAGTCCATGCCGGAGGAAAATGGCTTCATGAACGACGCCATGGGGCTGCCCTTTGAGGATTTCGCCGCATGGCTTCTGCGCCAGGATGAAGTCGCGCACGGCGTCAACCTGCCCGCCGGCTACGTGCCGCAGACGTGCTATTGGTTCTTCGCGGACGGCATCCCGGTCGGCCGGGCGAAGCTGCGCCACTTTCTGTCCGACACGCTGCGCGTTGCCGGCGGCCACATCGGCTACGGCATCGCGCCCGCGTACCGTGGCAAGGGCTACGCCACCGAAATGCTGCGCCTTGTGTTAAAAGAAGCAAAGGCGCTGGGCATTGAGGAGGCGCTCGTCACCATCAACCCGGACAACCTCGCCTCCCGCCGCGTGGCGGAGAAATGCGGCGGTGTGCTTCAGGATGAAAATGACGGCCACTGCCGCTATTGGATCCAGACGTGAATCTCAGGTCATCCCATTCGGTTTCTCCCGTACCCATTCCGGGAGAGCTTGAGAGGACCCGCAGGCCCTTACGAATGAAATCAAATCCAGCGACCTGTGCGGTGGATTTGCGCAGATTCCAGAGCCAGTCTCGCAGACTTACGGCGGAATCTGTACGTTTACCTGAGGGCTGACCGGCATTATCGCGCTGTCCGCATTCGCGGCCATCACGCGCCCTGATATTGTCGCACTGGTCGCCTTCGCGCCCATTGCTCTGTATCAGGGCGAACCTTCACCTCGCTTCATCGCCCACAGGGCGCGCTCGGCTCCGGTTCTGTGCCGGTCGGCACCTTCGGGTCGCTTTATCCCGCACAGCGGGCGCTCCCTTCCGGTGCTGCGGGCGCTTCCCTTCGGTGTGCCCGGAAATGCCAGAGCATTTCAGGCCGAATCCTCCCCGCCCTCCCCTCCATCAAAAGCCTCAGCTTTTGATGGACATGAAACTTCCTGCCCCGTCATATTCTCCTACGAACGGAGGTGACGGGGAATTGGAGGCTCAAGATCGGACGGAGTCCTTTGATCTTTACCGGGATATAGCCGACCGCACGGACGGCGAGATTTACGTGGGCGTCGTAGGGCCGGTGCGCACGGGTAAATCCACCTTTATCGCGCGGTTCATGGAGCAGATGGTGGTGCCGCTGCTGGATAACGCGCATAAGCGCGCCCGCGCGGTGGACGCGCTGCCCGTGAGCGGTTCCGGTCGAACGATCATGACGACGCAGCCGAAATTCGTGCCCGACGACGCCGCCGAGGTAAACGTCGGCGATGTGCAGGCGCACGTTCGGCTTGTGGACTGCGTGGGGTATCTGGTCAAAGGCGTGCTCGGCACGCAGGAGAACGACGTGCCCCGCATGGTGCACACCCCTTGGTACGAGGAGGACATCCCCTTTGAGGACGCTGCCGAAATCGGTACGCGCAAGGTGATCGCCGACCACAGCACCATCGGCCTGGTGGTGACGACCGACGGCAGCATTACGGACATCCCCCGCTCGGCCTACGCGGAGGCGGAGGAGCGCGTCGTGCGCGAGCTGCAGCAGCTTGGCAAGCCCTTTGTCGTGGCGCTGAACAGCGCAACGCCCAAGAGCCCGGACACGCAGAAGCTGCGCGACGCGCTGGAAGCGAAGTACGACGCGCCGGTCATCGCGCTGGACGCGAAAACCATGGACGAGGCGGACATCCAATCCCTTCTGGGGCAGATGCTGCTGGCGTTCCCGCTGCGCGAGGTGCGCGTGGAATTGCCCGCGTGGGTGGAGGCGCTGGACGAGGACCACTGGCTGCTGCAATCGCTGTTTGACCGGATGCGCGCGGCGTCGTCCAAACCGCTCCGCATGCGCGACAGCGACGCGATTGCCCAGGCGTTCGCGGGGTCGGAGTACACTGAACCGCTGCAAAAGGGCGATTCGTCCCTGGCGGACGGCCTGCTGGGTCTGGTCCTGCCGCTGAAGGAAGGGCTGTTCAACACGATTCTGGGCGAGGAGTGCGGCACGGAAATTCACGGCGACGCGCATCTGCTGTCGCTGCTGAAGGAACTCGTCGCCGCCAAGACCGAGTATGACCGCATCGCCGACGCGCTGGAATCCGTCCGCGCCACGGGCTATGGCCTCGTGACGCCCGCGCTGTCGGACCTGACACTCCAGGACCCCGAGATCGTGCGCCAGGGCAACCGTTTCGGCGTCCGGCTGAAGGCGAGCGCGTCGTCGCTGCACATGATCAAGACCGACCTGACCACGGAAGTAACGCCCGTGGTGGGCACCGAGCAGCAGAGCGAGGAGTTTGTCCAGTACCTGCTGTCGGAGTTCGAGAGCGACCCGCAGCGCATCTGGAACACGAACTTCTTCGGCAAATCGCTGCACGAAATGGTGCGCGAGGGCCTGAACAACAAGCTGTCGCAAATGCCGGGCGACACGCAGGAAAAGGTGCAGGATATGCTGACGAAAATCGTCAACGAGGGCGGCGGCGGCATGATTTGCATCTTACTGTAGCCCTGATTTCCCGGCCTCCGCCTTCTTCTCCGTCATCCGATGGGGAAGAAGGTTTTTCTTTTTGGGATTACCCCTTGACTCTACCACTGTGGCAGGGGCTATACTGCAGAAGAACCGGTTCATGCATCAATGTACGATCCAGGATAGGAGGGCGCGAAATGCTGTCGATCGGCACGTTTTCAAGGCTTGGCCATATCTCTGTGCGCATGCTGCGCCATTATGACGCCATCGGCCTCCTGCGGCCCGCGCGGGTCGATCCCGAAACCGGGTATCGCTACTACGCGTGGGAGCAGCTTGAAACCCTGTCGACCATTCAGATATTGAAGGAGTATCGCTTCCCGCTGGCAACCATCGGCGAGCTGCTCGCGCTGGACAAGTCCGCGCTCACCGCGCGGCTGCACGAAAAGCGCCTGGCGCTCTATCGGGAGCTGGCCCTGCTGGAAGGCACGGCGCGCCGCCTGGATCAACGGCTTAGCAGAACGGAGGATGAACCGATGGGTACGGAACAAAACTACCAGGTGATCCTGATGGAAACCCAGCCACAGCAAATCTTTGGCATCAGCCGCCACATTCACGTGGGGCAGATACACGATCTGTTCCAGGACCTGCACCAGGAAATGCAAAAGCGCGGCCTGAGACCCGCCGGCGCGGGGCTATTCATCTACCACGGCGAGGAGTTCAGCTACGACGACATGGATGTGGAGGCCGCCTTTCCCATCGCGGAGGCACACCCAGACGCGCGAACGCTACCCGGCGGGCCGCACGTCAGCACCATTCACATCGGGCCGTATGAGGGGCTGCCCCACGCGTACGACGCGATTGGGAAATGGATGAGCGAACACCCAGACTATGAGGTCGCAGGCCCGGCGTTTGAGCGGTATATCAAGGACGAGGAGGAGGGCGTGCCGCTGGAAGAGTATGAGACGGGGATTTTGTTCCCTGTGCAGAAGGTTGAAAAGGGTTGATAGAACAGAAAAATGCGGTAAGGGGCGCGATGCTCCTTATCGCTTTCATGATCCCAAGCATTCTGCCCGTACCCACCCGGCCACGCCATTCTTCTTCGCAAAAACCCGGTCGCCGAACCGCGCAACGAGCGAGACAGTCTCCCCCGCCTCCACGGGCAGGTGATAATCCGTCGCGTACCCGCCCGCGCACAGGTTGCCGTCCGCATCCGTCCACACGCTTTGGGTCGGGAGCGCGATCGTCTTTCCCGTCGTGATGTGCCGGTAAAGGCTCCATTCCTCCCCTTCGCGCACCGGCTCGATAAAGCGGTCCAGCCAGGTGATGTTCAGCCCTCCGCTCGCCGCCTGCGCCGCTTTCACCCGCGCAACCGGCAGATCGTCCACGGAATCGAAGGAAAACGCGCCGTCCCGGATAATCAGCGCGTTGAGCTGCCCGCCGGGCTTGACGCAGTTGCCACCATCAATGGCTGCAATGCGGCTCTGTTCGTTCACAATTGGGTTCATGCACGGGATTTCGCGGGTGTAGTTGACGGTGGGCCAATGGCCCGCGATGACGTATCGGTCAAACGCATGCCCCTGCTCCATGAACGCGTCCTGCCTGACACAGGATGCGGCGTCCTGCTCTTCCAGCGGCGCGGGGGTGATGCCGGCATGGACGAAGACATACGCGTCCGACGCGATGATGTGGGGCAGACCCTCCAGCCAAGCCGCCTCTTTCGCGGAATGGCGCTCCGCCACGAAATCGCAGTTCCCACGCAACGCGTGGACACCGGGATTCTGCGATAGCGCCATGATAAACGCGAGCGTTTCGGGGCCTTGCTTGCCCTTGAGGTACAGGTCGCCCAAGAGGATCAGGAAATCATCCAGACAGTAAGCGACCTTCTCCAACAGCCGTGTGAGAAGGCCTAGGTTTCCGTGTACATCGCTGATGCAGACGGTCCGTTTGCCCTCCGGGATGGCGATGCGTTGGACTTTTGCCTTCATGCGTCTCTCCTGTGTGATACCTTCTGATTGCCTTGTTTACGCCCGCTCTTCCTCAAACGCCTTCCACGGGATGTCAATGCCCGTCTCCCCGTCGAGCAGCCGCCCGATGTGGAACAGCAGCGGGAACTGGCCGCGATCCGCCTTGCCGGCCTTGGCCAGCGCGCTGACGGCGCGCACGGTGCGCGTGGCAATGGCGACGCTCTCCAGCGTGACGCCGCTCAGCCGCTCCATCGCCTCGCCAAACGGGATGCCCTGGCCCAGCAGCGAGCCGAGCCTGCGCGTTCTGCCGCCGAAGACCGTCACGTACAGGTCGCCCGCGCCGTAGACGATGTTCTCCGCCCCGCCGCCGACAAGCGCCAGGATGCGCCCCATCTCGCGCACGCTCTGGCCGAACAGCGCGGCCTGGGGGTTGTACGCGAGCGGGCCTTCACCGCCCGTCGCCTTTTCCGACATGCCGATGGCGAGCGACACGCCCAGCGCGTACGCGTTCTTCAGCGCGACCGCGCACTCCACGCCCACCACGTCCGTGGACAGCGAGACGTGGTAATAGTCCGTCTCCATCACGCTTTTCAGCCAGCGCAGCTTCTCCATGTCCGGCCCGCAGAACGCGACGGCGCTGTGATGCCGGTCGGCCAGCTCATAGCTGGTGCACGGGCCGCCGATGGCGCTGATGGTGTGGCCCAGGCCGCACATCTCGTCCCACACGGCGGGGAACGTCTTCATCGCGCCGTCCGGCAGGTCCAGCAAGCCCTTCGTGACCGACAGCACCGGCACGCTAGCGGGGATGCGCGGGAGCGCGTGCGTGCCAAACCAGTCCACGCCGAAGCTGCTGACGCCGCAGATCACCATGTCCGCGCCGGCGAGCGCCGTTTCCAGATCCTCGATCTGGTAGTACTCGTTCTGGGCCGGGAGCTTCCGCTGCATGGCCGGGTGAAAGTGGTTCGCGCGGGCGTGGTCAATGATCCCGCGGTCCAGATGCGTGCCGACGACGCGGACGCGGTGCCCGTTGTCCGTGGCGGGAACGCTGAGCGCGGAGCCCATCATGCCCGCGCCGATGATGACGATCGTTTTCATAGATGCTTCCTTTCAGACAGTCAGACTGTAGCTCAAAGCGCCAGAGACCCCAGCCAATCGCCGATGTCCCCGTCCGCGCCTTTTTCTCCGCCGTTTGGTTCGGCATCCGCGCAAAACCGCGCCCGCAGCGCCATAGCGTCCAGCGGGCAGCCCGCAAGTTTCGCCTCCACCCGCGCCGCCAGATCCGGGTCCATCGCGTCCGTGTACACCCGGCAGGCGCGGACGCGCCCCTCTTCCAGCGACAGGTGCACCTCCATGCCACCCCACTCGAACCGCGTGGAGAACGATGCGTCAAACGACGGCGCCGCGCCGTAGTTCCATTCCCAGGCCGCGTTCCGCGCCGCCAGGGCCTCATACTCCGGCAGCGTCAGCGCGTCCATGTCCTCCACGGGCGCATCCCCGTACTCCGCCCGGAACGCACAGAACATCGCGGCCGCCAAGGCCTCGATGGTCACATCGCCCAGCTCGCCAAGGTTCACCACGCGCGACGCCACGGATTTCACGCCCCGGGCCGCAAGCTTTTCCGGCGATACCTCCCGAGACCGCCCCATCCGCCCCGCGTCCACGGCCACCATCAGCGTGCCGTGATGCAGCGCGCCGTCCCGGGTGAAGCGGAACGCGTTGCCGGAGAACTTCCGCCCGCCCGCCAGCAGATCGTTTCTGCCGGAGAACGCGCAGTCGATCCCGAAGGAACGCACCGCCGCCCGCACAACGGAGAGCTGCCGCGCGAGGTCGTACACCCCGCGCGGCATCAGGAAGCTGAAATTCAGGTTGCCCAGGTCGTGGAACACCGCGCCGCCGCCCGTCGTCCGGCGGGCCAGCACACCGCCCTCGGATTCCAGCAAACCGGTGCGGCACTCGCGCCACGCGTTCTGGTTCCTGCCGATGACCACGGTCTTGGCGTTTTGCCACAGATACAGCGCCGGAATATCGGGGCCGCCCGCGCCGTACCCCAGCAGCAGAGCTTCTTCTCTCGCCAAATTGCGGTGGGGGTGCGTGTCCCGGGAGCGAAGGCAGCGCGCTTCCGTCATAGAATGCGCACCAGCATGGAGTTCTGCTCGTCCATCTCCACCTTGCACACGCCGTTCTTTTCCAGCGCCTTCAGCAGGTCGGAAAACCGCTTGAACCCGAGCGCACGCTCCGTGAAGTCCGGGTACTCGGTCTGGATGGAACCCTTCAGGATCGACGGGTTCACCACGTCAAACCCGCTGTCCTTGTAGGTTTTCAGCTGCGCGGCAAACACGCTGATGAAGTTTTCCTTGCTGATCTCAGGCTTCGCCTGCTCCTCGCGCCTCAGGCTAATAATCATGTTATAATTGTCGTTTGTCACGCGGATGGTGCCAAACTTCTGCGCGATGTGCGTCAGCAGCTTGCCGAACGACGGGAAGCCGAACGCCTTCTCGTTGAAGTCCGGCCGGAGTCGCAGCACCGTCGTTTTCAGCTCCGACGCGTACAGCTCGTCCTCCTCGGCCTCCTCCAGAATCGTCTCGACGAGCTTCGCCAGGTCCTGGTCGTTCAGCGGCTCCTCGGCGATGCGCTTGGTTTCCTTCTTCTTGTTGCTGGATACGTTCTCCAGGAACATGAACTCGTTGCACGCGCTGATGAAGATGTTGGAAGCCACCTCGCTGCGCGAGATGCCCAACACGAACTTGCCCATGGTCTTGAGCTTGCCGACCAAGGGGGTGTAGTCGCTGTCGCCGGACACGATGCAGAAGCTGTCGATCAATTCGTTCGTGTACGCCACCTCCAGCGCGTCGATGACGAGCTGAATGTCCAGGTTGTTCTTCTGGTGATGGCCGAAGCGCAGCGACGGCACGACGTTAAACGTGTTGGACAGCAGCAGTTCTTTCAGCGACGTGTACCGGTCCGTGTAGCCGTACACTTTGCCCAGCAGAATGTCGCCCCGGATTTTCACGCGCTCGATGATGGTGTTGAGTATCTCGGCCTTTGCGCCGCAGTTTTCCAGGTCCACAAATATCGCGTAATGCGATGTGCTCATATCAGGTCAATCCTCCGGATTCTGAAAGTCGCCCATGTTGCTGGAACGGCTTAGTATTTTTTTCAGGATGCGGTCCCATTCCTCGCCCTGGGCGATCACCGGGCGATAGTCGGTGCTTTTGTCCAGTTCCGTCACGCGCACGGGAACTAGCTTCAGGTCCGGCGGGTCCGCCGTACCGTCCTCGTTCACGCTGAACGTGAGCCGCGCGATGAACGTGTCGCGGTCGTCCGGGTCAATGTTGCCGCCGAACACCAGGTTCGCCAAGCTGTATACGATGTACCGGCCCTCGTATTGCTCGATGCCCTGGATTCTGTGCGGGTGGTGGCCCACCACCACGTCCGCGCCGGCTTTGATCGCCGCGCGGCCAATGTTGCGCTGGTCGCGCGTGAAATCGTACTCGTTCTCACTCCCCCAGTGGAACGACGCGATGACGATCTGGCAGCCCGCCTCCCGGAGCGCCTTGACATCCGCCTTGATGTCGCACTTGCCGTCCTTGTACGGGAACGTGTTGCCGATCAGACCGATTTTTACCCCGCGCACCTCGTAGATGGCCGTTTCGCCCTTCGCGCAGTGCACGATGCCCTCCGCGTCCAGCGCGGCCTTCGTGTCGGCCCAGCCCTCGTCCCCGTAGTCGCGGGAGTGGTTGTTCGCCAGCGTCACCGCCTCCACCGAGCCGAGCGTCAGGATCTTCGCGTACTCCGCCGGGGCCTTGAAGTTGTACAGCTTTTCGACCTTGCTCGTGCTCTCGGTCAGCGTGCCCTCAAAGTTCACCAGCGTCAGGTCGTCGTGCTGAAAATACTCCGCAAGGCCGGAGAACGGCCACGCCATCCCCTGCTTCTCCACCACGCTGGTGAAGCCGTCCGCCCGTTCGCGCTGGCCGTCCGTGCAGCCGATGGTGCAATCCCCGCCCACCGTCACGACGATCGTGCGCGGCCAGCCGGTTTCCTCCTGGGCGGGCGCAGTCTGCGCGGCAGGGGTGCTTTGCTGCGCGTCCTCCGGCGCGGGCGTCACGTCGGTGAACACAAACTCCGCGCCGGCCGTCTGGCAGATGAGCAGCAGCGCCACGAGGAACACAGAAATTCGCTTCATCCGTTTCATCAATCTCCTTTGATGCGGCGCAGATTTAAGAAATCGGCCGCCATAAGGGCATTCCGCAAGGAACTCCTCCCCCTGGGTGGCGGCTGTCACCAATCCGTCGGGTAGCTCGTCACGGCGTAGTTCAGGTATCTGCCGTTGTCCAGCAGCTTGTCGATGACGCGCTTCGCCGCCTCGCTCCCCGGCTCAAATGGCGTGACGACCAGATCATTGTCCGCGCGCTGCTTGCCTTCAAGGCCCGAGATGGACGAAATGCTCGCCGGAATCACGCGGAACGGGCCGGGCGTGGTCACGCCGTCCGCCACGATGAACTTCTGCTGGAAGAGGAACGTGTCCATGTCCTTTGGGGATGTGTTGCCGGAAAAGCTGCAATTCGCCAGGGAATAGACGATGTACTTGCCGTTGTACAGCTCGATGGGGTTCACGCGGTGGCTGTGGTGGCCGAGCACCAGATCCGCGCCTGCGTCGATGGTTTCGCGGCCGAGCTTGATCTGCTTGTCGTTGGGCAGGTATTTCTCTTCATCGCCCCAGTGGTATGAGACGATCACGATGTCGTGCTCCGCCTTCGCCTGCGCCACGTCCAGCGGCACCTTCTCGGTCAGGCGGGGATACGCGCCGTCAAACGTCTGGTACGCCAGCAGGGCGATGGAGACGCCCCTGACCTCATACACGCCCATGTGGGCCTCGCTCGCGTACACGATGCCCGCGCCGGTAAGCGCGTTCACCGTGTCGTTATACCCTTCCTCGAAGAAATCCATCACATGGTTGTTCTCCAGCGCGACGGCCTCAATGCTCCCCAGCGTCAGCGCCTCCACATGCTCCGGCGGCGCGCGGAAGATGAACTCGTGGCTCTCCTTGTACTTCGTCGCGGTGGTGAGCGTGCCCTCAAAGTTGACCAGCGTCAGGTCGTCCTGCGAAAAGATGTCCAGCACGTTGGCGAAGAACATGCCCAGGTTGCCCTCGTTCGCGTCCAATTGCTTGGTGTACATGTTCGATTTGGAGCTCTTGCGCGCGTTGCCGCCGAACGTGACATCGCCCGCCGCGGTGATGAGGATCACCTCCGCGTCTCCGGCCTGGGTGGCGGAAACAGCCGCCTCGCCGCCCTCCGGGGAGGGTGCGGGCGTCACGTCGGAAAAGGTGAATTCCGCCAGGGAAACGGCGGCGGTCATGAGGTAGCAGAGAAGGATCAGCAGGGAAAAGCGGCGCATCAATTTGGTCCTCCACCTGTAGAATGCACACATTGTACCATGTTGGGGTGGGAGACGCAAGTTAGCGCAATTTCCGAAAACGTTGGGCTTGGATTTGCGAGAGATTTTGCCGCCACGCTACGCCGAAGTAATGGGCGTAGCAACGCTATGCTGAACACGCGGAGGTGAGGCGTGCCCCGTGGGCGCAATAGCCGAACCGGAAACGCGTTGAGCAACAAAACCGGGGCAGAGCGCACGCTACACCGGAAGGGAGCGCCCGCTGTGCGGGATAAAGCGACCTGGAGGTGCCCTGTGGCACAGAGCGATGGACCGAAGGGACAGCGCGACAATGCCGGGGGCGCGATGGACACGGCAGCGTTCAGCGCGACAATTGCGAAGTGCACAAGGCAACGCGAGACGGCAAAAGATCCGCGAAGACGTGTGCTATGGTTGCGTGAAATGCCCTGACCCGCCGGGCAAAGCGTTTTGCCCCTTACAGGATCGGCGCCTGTGCCCGCCGCCTCAGCGCCTGCGCCGCCTGCGCCGCGCTCATGCCCCGGACATCCAGCAGAAACGCCCCGCCCGGCGACGGGCGAACGGCAAACGCCTTGGACGGCGACGCCGCGTACAGCACCGCATCCGCCATGATATCCGCACCCATCGGATGCATTTCAAACCCCATGGACCCCAGCGTGTTCGCAAGCTGCGACAGGTCCGCCGGATACACCACCTTCATGGACAGCCCCCCTGTTTGGATATAAATCGCACACAGGGATAGGTTGTCCCCTAAACGCGTATTGTATCCACACGCTTGCCCATACTTTCGGCGTATTCCCGCGCGCATCGCACTTCAGACGACACGCCGTCGTCCAGCAACACCACCAGGTCCACCTCCGCGACCATCGCACGCATCGACGCGAAAGCCACGCCCCGGTCGGACAGAAACGGCTTGGTGCTCACGATCAGCTTGGGGACGCGGTGCTTGTCCGCCCATTGGTTCACCTTGCGGCACACGCCCGGCATGTCCGTGGTCACCACTTCCGTAATCCCTACGGGCATGAAGGCGTCGATCGCCCGCCGAAAATCAACCGGGCCGACGATAGCGACACGCATATTGGAGCCCCCTTTACACGGCGGTATCAAGCGGCAGGAACCGAAAAAGCCCCGGACTAGCTTGGAGGGGTTCGCAAACCGCTCCATAATGAAATCAGCCCCGGCGGCCCGCGCACATTGTCGCCCCGCTACGCGGCACACGCTCCGGTATTGTCGCGCTGTGCACATTCGCGCTCATCACGCACCCCGGCATTGTCGTGCTGGTCGGCACCTCCAGGTCGCTTTATCCCGCACAGCGGATGCTTCCTTCCGGTACAGCGAGCGCTCCCCTTCGGTGTGCCCGGAAATCCCAGCCGATTTCAAACTCCGTCCCCGTTCCTCCAAACTCGTCAAAAACCTCAGTTTTTGACGATCATCGCGACCTTGCCAATAAAGTCCTGCGCGTTTGTCACCAGGGTCCGGCAGGACAGGCTGCCCCGGTCGCGCAGCTTCCCCAGCGCGAATTCAGAAATATCCACGCTGTACAGGTACACCGGGCGCACGCGCCCATCGCGGACTCGGAAGCACGGGGTCATGTTCCCGGTGGCGACCGCGTGCAGCGTGGACGCCAGGCAGAGGACCGTCGTCGCGCCCCGCAGCTCGTCCCGCATCGCCATCGCGCCCTGGTACACGTCGGCGTACACCTCGGGCAGCGGGCCATCGTCGCGGATGGAGCCGGTCAGCACCATCGGCACGCCGCGCGCCACGCACGCGTGTACAATGCCGCCCGTTACGCCGGTCTCAGCCAGGAACGCCCGGATGGATCCCGCCCGCCGCACACGGTTGAGCAAATCCAGGTGGTTGTAATGCCCCAGCGGCACGCCGCGCTGCGTGTACACATCCTGCCCCAGCGCCGTGCCCAGCCATGCCGCCTCCAGATCGTGCGTGGCCAGCGCGTTGCCCGCGAGCAGCGCGTGCACATACCCGCCAGCGACCAGCGACGCGAACGCCGCGCGCGTGTCCGCGTCAAAAGAGCACGCCGGCCCGAGCACCCACACGATCTTTCCGTGCTCGCGCTCGTACCGCAGCAGCGACAGCAGTTCCGCATAATCCCGGCTGTACGCCGTCTCCCGCGATCGGCCCGTGCGGAACGCGAAAGCCTCCGCCCCGTCCGCCTCCGCCTCCCGGAAGCCGTCCGCGTGCAGATACACGCCCTCCTCGCCCTTTTCCGTCCGCCCCACGCAGACCATTTCGCCCGCCGACAGCGTACGGAACTCCCGTGCGGAGATTGTTCCGTCTTTTTCCAGCACGGGCACGCAGTCCATGCGGCTCTCCCCGCACAGCAGCCAATGGCCGTTCACTTTAAAGTACTCGGGAAAAATGCTGAGGGCGTGGTACCCGTCCGGCGCGACACCGTCACGCGGCGCGGGCGCGAACACGGCGTCCGGCCCGCTCAAGCGGGTGAAATCAGGCGGGGTATAGACAGGCAGCGCAAAGGACACGGGCATCGCCTCCAAACAAAATATACAATCATACACACCTTTTAGTAATTCAATCAGTATACCCTTTCGCGCCGAAGAAAACAAGGTTGAACTCCCGCTCTAATCACATTATAATAGAGTGGAAGGGATTTCTTGCGAAATCCCCTTATGGCGGCCGATTTTGCAAATCAGCGCCGCCGTCGAGGTAAGGATTCCTTGCGGAGTCCTCTCATGGCGCCCGATTCTTCGAATCAGCGCCGCCACCGGGGTAACAACAAAGAGGGGGGCGATTGTCATACAGGCACAGCAGAGTATGCCGGCGGAAATGTACGCGCTGGTGAAGGAAAAAGCGGGACCGGGCCTTGTTCTGACCAAAAAGCCGGTTCCCGTCCCGGGGCCGGGCGAAGTCCTCATCAAAATTCGCAAGACATCCATCTGCGGAACGGATCTGCACATTTACAATTGGGACGCGTGGAGCGAGAAAAATGTCCACCCGCCGCTGACGACGGGCCATGAATACGTGGGCGAGATCGCCGCGCTCGGGCCTGGCGTGCTCGGGTACACCATCGGCGAGCGGGTGAGCGGCGAGGGGCACATCGTGTGCGGCCACTGCCGCAACTGCCGCGCGGGCAACGCGCAGTGGTGCAAGCACACCAAGGGCGTCGGCGTCAACCGGGACGGCGCGTTTGCGGAATACCTGTGCATTCCGGCGGTCAACGTTGTGCCTGTCAGCCGCGACCTGCCCGAGGACATCGTCTCGTTTTTTGATGCGTACGGCAACGCGACGCATACCGCGCTGATGTACGACGTGGTGGGCGAGGACGTGCTGATCACCGGCGCGGGGCCGATCGGCGTGATGGCGGCGGCCATCTGCCGGCAGAACGGCGCGCGCCGCGTCGTCGTCACCGACCTGAACGACTACCGCCTGGAAATGGCCCGGAAGATGGGCGCGACGGCCACGGTGCACGTCGGCCGGGACGACCTGGTCGAGGCCATGCGCGCGCAGAACATGATCGAGGGGTTTGACGTGGGCCTGGAGATGAGCGGCAGCCGCTCCGCGCTGTCCACCATGCTCTCCTTCATGCGCAACGGCGGCAAGATCGCGCTGCTGGGCATCATTGGCGAAGGCCCGGAAATCGACTGGAACGAGATCATTTTCCGCAGCCTCACGCTGACCGGCGTATACGGACGGCGCATGTTTGAAACCTGGTCCAAGATGGGCGCGATGATCCAGGCGGGCCTGGACCTGAACCCGATGATCACGCACCGGTTCCACTTTACGGAGTTTGAAACGGCGTTTGAAGCCATGAAGACCGGCAACACCGGCAAAATTGTCCTGGATTGGAGCATAAAGCCATGAAGAAGGAAGCCTTAGCGATCTACGCGGTGCAGCTACGGGAGATCGAGGCGGCGGGGACGAAAAAGGACGAGCGCATCCTTTCCACACCCCAGGGCGCGCGCATCGGCGCGGGTGTCGCCCGGGATGTGCTGAACATGTGCGCCAACAACTACCTCGGCTTGTCGAATAACCCTACGTTGATCGCCTGCGCGAAGGAATCCTACGATCATTGGGGCTTTGGGCTGTCGAGCGTGCGGTTCATCTGCGGCACGCAGGGCATCCACAAGGCGCTGGAGCAGCGGCTCGCCTCCTTCCTGCGCATGGACGACGCGATCCTGTATTCGTCTTGCTTTGACGCGAACGGCGGCCTGTTTGAAACGTTGCTCGGCGCGGAGGACGCGGTGATTTCGGACGAGCTGAACCACGCGTCCATCATCGACGGCATCCGCCTCAGCCGCGCGAAGCGCCTGCGCTACAAGAACAGCGACATGGCCGATCTGCGCGCGCAGCTTGAGGCGGCGAAGGACTGCCGCATCCGGATGATCGCGACGGACGGCGTCTTTTCCATGGACGGCACGGTCGCGAACCTGCCCGCCATCTGCGACTTGGCCGAGGAGTACGGCGCGCTGGTGATGGTGGACGACAGCCATGCCGTCGGCTTCATGGGCACGCACGGGCGCGGCACGCCGGAGCACTGCGGCGTCATGGATCGCGTGGACATCCTGACCGGCACATTCGGCAAGGCGATGGGCGGCGCGTCCGGCGGGTACACCGCCGCGAGCCATGAGATCGTGGACCTGCTGCGGCAGCGTTCCCGGCCGTATCTGTTCTCCAACACGGTCGCGCCCGCCATCTGCGCGGCCACGCTGGGCGTTTTGGACATGCTGGAGGAGAGCACGGCGCTGCGCGACCGGCTGATGGACAACACACAGTATTTCCGCGCGAAGCTCCGGAACGCTGGGTTTGACGTGCCGGACGGCGAGCATCCGATCATCCCCGTGATGCTGTACGACGCGCGCGTGGCGCAGGATTTCGCCGCCAAAATGCTGGACAAGGGCGTGTACGTGATCGGCTTCTCGTACCCTGTGGTGCCGATGGGCAAGGCGCGCATCCGCACACAGGTCAGTGCCGCGCACACGCGGGAGGACCTGGATTTCGCGGTGCGGTGCTTTGCGGAGGTCAAGGGGGAGATGGGGGTGTAACGGCATGGGATTGCCGCGAAATCCTTTTCAAGGCCCGGAATCTTCAGTTCCGGGCCTTCCGCAATGCCAGAAACTCAATGCCAGGGAAGGCTGAGAAGAAACCCTTTCAAATCTTGCTCGCTCAAACTTTCGTCGTCGGTCAGTACTTTGTAGGCCAAATACCTGCGCGCACCACCCTCACCATCCCGGACAGGATTCTTCTGATCGACGGCCTCATACGCGTCAAAGTCACTTAACCCCACCAAATGCATGCCATTGGGTTCTTCAACCGGATCAAGCGCCCAATCCCGGGGCGTGATTGAGACAACGAAAAAGTCATCCATGTCTTTGGCATAGTATACGTGTATTGGGCCAATCGCGTGAACATATGGTTTGGCAGGTACATCCCATAAATAAAACTCGCGCTCGGCGCCCGTTTCGATTCGATCCGGTTCCCTATCGGGACAGAGAATTACGGGAGGATTATCATCAGGACGCAACGAAAGCATCACCGCGATAATGTGATACCCCTCCCATTCTTTGGGTAGCTTTCTTATAGGCCGTCCAAGGGCGGCAGCAAGCCTGTACATGGTGTCATAATCCGAATACACGGAGTGCTCTACCATCCCTTTGGCATTTCCGCCAATTTGGACAATTTCAGATTCGATTGGGGAAGTCTCGGCGGAAGTATTTGTGAAAAAGAAGCCGCAAAGAAGCGTTGTGGCAATGATATGCTTTAGGCGCTTTTTCATCCTATCGTTTCCCTTTCTTACCGCTGTCCCATCCTCCTCGCAATCTCCGCCATCCTCGGCAGCGCGTGCGCGAAGAATTCCTTATACGCCTCGCAATACCGGTTTAACGACAGCGCGCCGCCTTCCGTGGGCTCGCGGTCCCGGCGGCACCCGCCCCGGCAGATGAACCCGTAGGGGCACGCGCGGCACTCGTCCCGCGCGGCGCGCGACGGGGCCATGAACCGCTCCGCCACCTTGCCGGACAGCATGTCTGAAAAGGTGTTCTCGCGCACGTTCCCGAGCATATACTCGTCCAGCACGTAAAAGTCGCACGGGTAGACCGTGCCGTCCGCCTCGATCACCGGGTAGCCCTGGCACTGTCCCGCCATGCCGCAGTTCTCCGGCGGCTCGCCCATCAGCATGCGCACATAGTTGTCAAACATGCGCACGGACGTGTAGTCGTCCCGGATGAAGTCGTCGTACCACAGATCGAAAAACCGGCACAGGAACCGGCCATACCGCGCGGCGTCCAGCGAGTACGGGTGGCTGCCAGGTTCCTCGCCCAGCTCGTCCAGGCACGGGATGAGCTGCACATACCGAAACCCGTTCTTCTTGTAGAACTGGTACGCCTTCTCCGGGTGCAGCGCGAAGTTTTTCGTCACCACGGAAAGGATGTTGAACTCCGCCCCCGCGTCCGTCAGCAGCTTTGCCGCCTTCAGGCACCGCGCGTGTGTGTCGTCACCCCTCGCGTCCATGCGGAGCGCGTCGTGCGTCTGGCGGCTCCCGTCAATCGACAGGCCGACCAGAAACCGATTCTCGGCGAAAAAGCGCGCCCACTCCGCGTCAATCAGCGTGCCGTTTGTCTGTATGGCGTTCATCACCTGGATGCCGCGCGCGTTGTACCGCTTTTCCAGCGCCATCAGCATGCGAAAGAAGTCCAGCCCCGCCAGCATCGGTTCCCCGCCCTGGAAGCCGAACGACACAAGCGCCGTCGCCTCCTCAAAGGCGCGGCGGACGAGCGTTTCCAGCGTCTCCGGGGTCATCACGCCCCGGTTCGGCGTCTCGCGCGCGGAGACGACATCCGCGTAGAAGCAATACCGGCAGCGCATGTTGCAGTTGCCGGACGCGGGCTTGATGAGCAGCGATAGCGTTTCCATGGTGTGAATTGTAGCATTCGGGCGAAAACGCGTCAAGGCGCTGCCGCGAAATCCGCGCGCGCGAGTTCCCCGGCTCCCCGCCCATAAAAAATCAGGAAAGTCAGACAATTGCCCACAAAATCTTTTTGCTGGTTTCTTTACACAATTTGCTGTATACTATGACCAGAGGACGGGATTTCTGACGAAATCCCCTTATGGCGCCCGATTTTTCGAATCAGCGCGGCCGTCAACGAAGATTTTGTAAAGGAGTGGTGTTCTGATGATCGAGGTCATCTACGGCAAGAAGGGCACCGGAAAGACCAAGCGGCTCCTGGACATGGCGAACGATTCCATCAAGGAGCAAAAGGGTGACGTGCTCTTCATTGACGATGACAACCGGTATATGTTTGACCTGCGCCATGAGATCCGTTTCATCAACGCCGGTGAATATGATGTGCACAACGCGCAAATGTTCATCGGGTTCGTATGCGGGCTCCTGGCGCAAAATTTTGATGTCCGCCTCGTGTTTGTGGACGCGTTCCTGAAGCTGGTGCGCGAGGACATCGCGAGCCTGGAATGGCTGTTTGACCGGCTGAAGGCCGTCAGCAACCGCAACAACGTCCGTTTCGTCATCAGTTGCAACGGGGACGCCGGCACCGCGCCGGAATACCTCCAACAGTATGTGATTTAAGCCTGCGCAATACGAGAGCTTAGGAGCGTTCAATATGTTGGTAAGCACCCGTGGCGGCGCGGCCGTCACCGCCTCGCGCGCGATCCTCACCGGCATCGCGCCGGACGGTGGTCTGTACGCGCCCGACGCTTTTCCCCGCCTGTCCCTGGAGGAAATCGACAGCCTGCGCACGCTTCCGTACGCGGCCCGCGCGGCGCGCATTTTAACGCCGCTGCTTTCCGATTTCACGCCCGAGGAAGTATCGCGGGCCACCGCGTCGGCATACGGCGACCGGTTTGAGCGGAGCGACCCCGCGCCGGTCAGGACGCTAAACGGCAACACGCACCTGCTGGAGCTGTTCCACGGCCCGACGCTGGCCTTCAAGGACATGGCGCTGCAAATTCTACCCCACCTGCTGGCCCTGTCGGCGCAAAAAAACGGCGCGGGGCAGGAAATCTGCATCCTGGTCGCCACATCCGGCGACACCGGCAAAGCCGCGCTGGAGGGGTTCGCGGATGTACCCGGCACCCGGTGCGCCGTCTTTTATCCGAAGGGTGGCGTCAGCCGCGCGCAATACCTGCAGATGGCGACGCAACGCGGCAGCAACACGCACGTCATCGCCGTGGAGGGCAACTTTGACGACGCGCAGACGGGCGTCAAGCGCATCTTCACGGACCCGGCGTTCGCCATGGCGATGGCGGGCGAGGGCCGCATGCTCACCAGCGCCAACAGCATCAACTACGGTCGCCTGGTTCCGCAGGTGGCGTACTACTTCTCCGCCTACGCGGATTTAGTGCTGCGCGGGGCCATTAGGCTCGGCGACCCGGTTCATTTCGTCGTGCCCACCGGCAACTTTGGCAACATCCTCGCCGCGTCATACGCGAAGGCGATGGGCCTGCCGGTGGACAAGCTCATCTGCGCCTCCAATGCCAACCGCGTGCTGGCCGATTTCATGCAGAGCGGCATTTACGATGTCAACCGCCCGTTCTACAAGACCAGCTCGCCCTCCATGGACATCCTGATCTCCTCCAACCTCGAACGGTATCTCTTTGAGCTGGCCGGCCGGGACGCGGAGCAGGTGAACCGCTGGATGGACGCGCTGCAGCGCACCGGCCACTACAATATTAAGCCGGCCCTGCTGGCCGAGCTGCACAGCGCCATGGTCGGCGGCTGGGTGGCGGAGGCGGAGACGCTGGACACCATCCGCCGCACGTTCAGCAAGACAAACGTGCTGATTGACCCGCACACCGCCGTCGCGATGGCGATGCTCAACCGGTATCGCCAGCAGACAGGCGACCGCACGCCCGCCGTCGTGGTCGCTACCGCCAGCCCCTTCAAGTTCGGCCACGCGGTGGCCAAGGCGCTGGATGTGCTGGAGCCGGACGACTTCGCCTGCTGCCGCTCGCTGGCGCGCTTCACAGGCCAGCCCGTGCCCGAACAGATCGCGGCGCTGGAATCCATGCCCGTGCTGCACACGGAAACGTGCAAACCGGACGAAATGCAAAATACTTTGCGAAACGCGTTTCAGTCGGCGTAGCGGCGGGTATATACAAGATATCCAACAAAGAACAAGCAAGCAGAAGGAGGATATCACCATGAAGAAATGGGTTTGCACGGTTTGCGGTTACGTACACGAGGGCGAAACACCGCCGGAGCAGTGCCCCATCTGCAAGGCTCCCGCGTCCAAATTTAAGGAAATGACCGGCGACAAAAAATACGCGGACGAGCATGTGGTCGGCGTTGCCAAGGGTGTGGACGAGCGCATCATCAGCGGCCTGCGCGAGAACTTCAACGGCGAGTGCGCCGAGGTCGGCATGTACCTGGCGATGAGCCGCGTCGCGGACCGCGAGGGCTACCCTGAGATCGCCGAGGCGTACAAGCGTTACGCGTTTGAGGAGGCGGACCACGCCAGCCGTTTCGCGGAAATGCTGGGCGAGGTGCTGACCGACAGCACGAAGAAGAACCTGGAAATGCGCGCGGACGCCGAGTACGGCGCTTGCGACGGCAAGAAGAAGCTCGCGTCGCTCGCCAAGGAGCTGAACCTGGACGCCATCCACGACAGCGTGCATGAGATGTGCAAGGACGAGGCGCGTCACGGGCGCGGGTTTGACGGGCTGCTGAAGCGGTATTTTGGCTGATAAAGCACGGCACAGATAGACAAGAATAAGGGGCGGTTGATAAAACCGTCCCTTGTTTGCATGTGAGTGGAGGGGATTTCTTGCGAAATCCCCTCATGGCGCCCGATTTTCCAAATCTGCGCCGCCTTCAAAGGAGCGATGCCCATGGCTTCCCCCATCGACCAAAGAGGCCGCCTGGACGAGGAAGTGTTCACCTGGCGCGTCACGAAGGACAAGAAGGTGTTTATCGCGTGGCACGGAACGCAGGTGACGGCCCTGAGCGGAAACAAGGCCGCTGATTTCATCGCGAGCATTGAAGGCTTGGAAGGCAAAGACGCCCAGCTCGTCATGGCGAAGGCCACGGGGCATTTTAAGCACGGGAATGAGAAGCAGGGCAAGCGAGGATAGCCACGCGGACCTTTCAATGCGGCGTCGTATCAAGATAAGCATAGTACCATCGGGTTTCTTGATACTATAAACCTTCCCGCCGTGAGGCGAAATGAAGGGATTCCAAAGGGGTACTACCCCTTTGGCAGGGTCTGGGACGGAGTCCCCGCGTTCCCTCCCCTCTCTCCCCCTACGCCCGCGCCCGCACGTTCCCCCTTCTCCTGAACGCCAGCGCACTGCTCAAAAAGTCGCCCATGGTCTTGATGGACGCGCGGCTCTCGTCAAATCCATACACCTGGAAAACGTGCGGCATGCCCGCCCAGCGGAGCATGGTGGCGCTCACGCCGTCACGGCGCATGGCGGTCAGCAGCATTTCGGAATCGCTCAGCAGCAATTCGCTGTCCCCCACGTGAATCTGCGTGGGCGGAAAGCCCGTGAAATCCGCGTAGATGGGCGAAATCAGCGGGTCCTTGAACTTCTCCGCGTCGCCGCCCACGAACCCCAGCGCCGATCGCCTCAACTCCTCCGGGTTCAGCGTCGCGTCCACCTCTTTCAGCGTGCGGTAGCTCTCCCCGGTCTGGGCCAGATCCGTCCACGGGGACAGGAGGCATAGCGCGCCGGGCAGCTTTTCGCCCCGCTCGCGCAGCGTCAGCGCCAGCGCGATGGCGAGGTTTCCGCCCGCGCTCTCCCCCACCAGGCCGATGCGCTCGGGCCGGATGCCGTTGCGGAGCAGCATGCGGTACACGGACAGCGCGTCCTCTAGCTGCGCGGGATACGGGTGTTCCGGCGCGAGGCGGTAGGCGAACGTCACACCCTGCAACCGCGCCTCCGCGCTGATGGGCGAGATGACCATCCGCGCCTGCAGCAGGTTGCCGGACACAGACGCCCCGCCGTGCAGGTGCAGCAGCACGGCGTCCTGCGTGCTGACGCGGCGCGGCTGCACGAGCAGCGCGGGCACGGCGCAATCGTCCAGCAGCCGCCCCTTGG
The DNA here is from genome assembly GCA_031550535.1 of Eubacteriales bacterium. Lineage (GTDB taxonomy): Bacteria > Bacillota > Clostridia > Christensenellales > Aristaeellaceae > Avichristensenella. Next base: position 27,515 of record JAVBOM010000038.1, on the reverse strand, counting down.
TGCCGTATACGTTCAGCTCCGCGACGCCCTCGTCCGGCAGCGAAACGAGCTCCAACATCTGGCTGCTGACGGTCTGGAAAAAGCGCCGGTGGGACCGCATCATGTTCAGCGCCCGCTGGCTTCTGCTTGAAGGCATGCTAACCCTACTCTCTCTTTGATGGCGACGCGGCTTTGGAAATCAGCGCCAGAAGGTTCCGGGGCAGCGCGTCGCGGTAATTCCAGATGCCCAGGGCGCGGATTTTTTCCTCCACGGCCTCCGGATAGGCTTCCCCGGTTTCATGCGACAGGATTATCTGCGTTTCCGCCCTGTCAAACGAAAAATCAAACGACTCCGCGCTTGGCAGGCCGGCGTTCGCGGGGCAACACGCCTGGCAGCGCATACAGCCGACCAGACAGTTATGGGTGGACGCGTCCATCCAGTCCGGGAAAGGGGTTCTTCCGTCGTCCTCGTTGAAGGCTGTCAGGCAGCGGTCGGCGTTGATCACCGGCGCGTTCGCGTCAATCGCGCCCGTGGGGCACGCCCTCACGCACGCGCCGCAACCCTCGCATTGGTCCATAAAGCGGAGCGGAAGCCACGCGTCCCCGGCCGGAGGCATGTCCGTGAACAGGGCGAACAGGTGCATGTGGCTGCCAATCCCGTCCACGTAGCAGATGTTGTTGCGCCCGTATTCGGCAAGGCCGCTCCGTGCCGCGAGTAGCTTTTTGGGCAGCCGGTCCGCCTGTTCGGCATGCCGGCCCAGCGGCGCGAGGCAGTCGCGCGCTGTTTGGAGCACCATGGCTTCCATTTCGTCGTAGTCCGCGTAGGTCGGCGGAATCGTCACGGCGGCTTGTCCGGCGTCCAGGGCAAATACGGCCGTCCGCGCGCGGCTGGGCGTCGCGACGATGACGAGCGATTGTACGGCAAAGCCAATGCCTGAGGCGTCGATTGTTAGCGTCCGTCTGGCGATGTATTCCGCGTGCCCGTTGCTGTACGGCCCAGCGGCCACCGCCGCCGTCTCGCGCTTCAGATCGTCCAGCCTACCAGCCGGCACAATGCGGGCCTCGAATCCTTGCGCCGCGAACGCGCGCTCCAGGGTTTCCCACATGGTTACCCCTCCGCTTCTGTAGATGAAAAAATGCCCGCGTAAACCCCTTCGCGAGGCCATGACGATCATAGCACAAACCCGGGCGTTTTCCAAGGATTTCCGTCCCATTCCCGCAGGGTCGCGGCCAAGAGATGCGGAATCCCAGTAGAACACTTTGACGGTGCCCGATTTTCCGAATCCGCGCCGCCATCAAAGCGGCGGGAGCCGCCCGAAAGCGCTCCCGCCTGTTTTTGAGGTGAGGTAGGGAATCCTGGCGGAATTCCTTTATGGCGCCCAACTTACCACATCCGCGCCACCGTCAAGGGTGCCTGGCGGGGCACTGCCCGCCGCAAGGCTTAGACGAGGGGCGTATAGACAAAGTCCTGGTCTGGCGTATCGCCGGCCAAGCCGGTGATTGTGTAGCTTGCCGGCGCGACGGAATAGCCCGTTTGCGCCATCGGCGTGATCACCACGGTGGTGCCGGCGTCCGCGGTGAAGGCGTAGTTGCCATCCACGTCGGTCGTGGCGATGGCGAGTACGCCGTCGATCGAGTAAAAGACCTGCACGCCTTCGTCCGACGCAAGCCCCGAAACATTTCCGCTCACGGTATAGGTAACAGGTGCCGGCGGAACCACAGGGTGGAGCCTGAAGTTGCGGTTCTTGGAATCGGCGCACACGCCGCCGAAGTAGTACATGCCCGGGGAAACCGTTACGCCAAGCCCCACATCGACGGAAACGGAGACCGCCGCGCAGCGCGGAACGGAAATAGAATAATCGCCATGGCGGTTGGTGGTCACAAAGCCATCCTCGCCATCCACCGAGTAGTTCACGGTGACGCGCCTCGCAGGGGAACCGTTGACACCGATCACTTTCCCGCTGATATAAAAGATTTCCCGGTTGCAGTTCGTCCCTTCCGGGCCGGAGGTGATACAGGTGTTTCTATAGCATGAACCCGAACCGCAGCCGGATCCAGAACGATAATATTGATTCATTGATAACGCTCCTAAATTCAAGTACTGCCCTCCCCCATACCAGGGTATGCGGCAGGGAATGCGTTTGCGCATGGAACGGCGACGATTGTCCTGGCGGGCGGGATATATGGCGGGAAATTCCGCTGCCGGTGCAAGACACGGGCGGCTTGGCGCGCTATGCGAGGGCTTGAATCGCAAAAAACCGCGCTCGTCATCACAAGCGCGGTCTTCTCTGTCCTGATCCGTTCAATACCACTCCGCCTACAAAATCGTCACAAACGTCCCCGCCGTGATCAGCACGCCGCCCACGAGCGCCTTGGGCGTCAGCGGCTCGCCCAGCACCAGGAACGCCAGCACCATCGTGATGACCACGCTGAACTTGTCGATCGGCACCACACGGGACGCGTCGCCCATCTGCAGCGCCTTGTAATAGAACATCCAGGACAAGCCCGTGGCGCAGCCGGACAGAATGAGGAACAGCCAGCTTCGTGGGCCAATGTCCGCGATTTCCCGGTGCCGCCCCGTGGCGAACACGATGCCCCACGCCATCAGCAGCACCACAACCGTGCGAATCGCGGTGGCGAGGTTGGAGTTCACGCGCTCAATGCCGATCTTGGCCAGGATGGACGTGAGCGCCGCGAATACCGCCGACAGCAGCGCGTATACAGCCCACATGCTATGCCTCCGGCTGCGTGCCCGTCTGCTGTTCCAGGATGCGGCAACGCTCCTCGAATGAAACCTCGCGGACGATCTCGTGCAGCATCCACAGGTAGCCGAACGGGTCGGCAAAAAGCGCGTTGATGCCGCCCATTTCCGGCATTTCGGTGACGGGCTGCACCGCCTGGCACCCCGCGTCCATCGCCTTTTGGTACGTGGCGCGGATGTCCGGCACGAGGACATTCAGCCACATGGGCTTGGGGTCTCCGGGTTTTGGCGCGATGAGCTGGTACGCCGGGTTCTCGTCCAGCATGTGAAACCGCGTGCCGTACAGCGTGAACACGGCCTCGTTGCCCCCACGCTCGTACGACGTGACCTCCACGCGCTGGATCTCACCAAAGACGCTTTCATACAAAGCCAGGGCCTTCAGGCTGTCGGATACCACCAGATCGATTTCCACACCTACCATGGGGATTGCCTCCTTTTGTGATTGATTATACGACCAGCCCCATCAGCACCGCCGCGCCGCTCCCCAGCAGCGCCACCAGCACCATCGGAAGCTTCCTCCAGGCCGCTATGAACGCGACCGCAAGCCCCACGCCCGCGGTCGGCAGGCTGCCCGTCGAGTACAGGATATCCGGAAATGTCATCGCGCCCAACACCGCGTATGGCGCGTAGTACAGCACCGACAGCGCGAAGCGGTTCGTGATCTTTTGGCGGAACAGCACGAACGGCAGCGCGCGGATCAGGTACGTCACGCCCGCCATCGTCAGCAGGTACAGGGCGAATCGCTTGCCGTCCATCTACGCGCCCTCCCTGACTGGATACCGCCACGCGCAGAACACCGACGCCGCCACCGCGCACAGCACCACCGCAAAGCCGCCGCCGATCCGGTTCAGCTCCGGCACATAGCGCAGCGCGCAGCTCAGCGCGGCCGACAGCACCACCGCCGCGCGGATGGACGCGCTCTCCCGCGCGGGCGGCACGATGATCGCCAGGAACATGCCGTACAGCAGGATGCCCATGCCGTCCCGGAGCACGGCGGGCAGCACCGCGCCCAGCGCCGCGCCGATCAGTGTGCCCAGCGCCCAGCCGATGTACGGCAGCACAGTGAGGCCCGCGAGATACGGCTTTTGCAGCGTGTCCGGCTGCCCGGCGGACACGGCGAATATCTCGTCCGTGACAAAAAAGGCGAACCCGAGCCGCGCGGGCAGGCGCACATCCTCGTCCATCTTTTGCGATAGCGCCACGCTCATCAGCGCGTAGCGCAGGTTGATGACAAGCTGCGTCGCCGCGATCTCCATCAGCGGGCCGCCCGCGATCATCACCCGCGTGCCGGCAAGCTGCCCGGCGGAGGTCAGGTTCACCATCGAGATCAGCACCGCCTGGCCGATGGTCAGTCCGCCGCTTACCGCCAGGAGACCAAAGCCGATCGAGACGGACAGATACCCCAGCCCGATGGGCAGTCCGTGCAGGAAACCCTTCTTGAACCCTTTCATTCCCTAAAAAGCAAAGTTTCCATCGACGAACACCGAAACCTCCCGCCCGTCCCGCGTGCGGCCCATGATCGACAGGTCACCCGTGCCGACCATGAAATCCTCGTGCGCGATCGAGTCGTTGATCCCGCGCACCGTAAGCTCCTCCTTCGTCATTGCCGCCGCGCCCGCAAGGCACGGATACGCCTCGCCAAACGCGAGATGGCACGAGGCGTTCTCGTCAAACAGCGTGTTGAAGAACAGAATGTTCAGCCGCCGGATCGGCGAATCATACGGCACCAGCGCCACTTCGCCCAGGTACGACGCGCCCTCGTCTACGGAAATGGCGTTCGTGAGGACGGCTTCTTCCTCCGGCGTGCTGGCCTTGATGCCGACGATCTTGCCCTTTTTAAGCGTCAGCGTGAACCGGTCGATCACATTGCCATGGAGCGAGAAGGGCATGGACGACACGACGGTGCCGTTCACGCCGTCCCGGCGCGGCGCGGTGAAGATTTCTTCCGTCGGCAAATTGGGCATGAAGGAAACCCCGTGCGGGTCATCCTCCGCACCGCCCAGCCAGATGGCGCCCTCCGGCAGCTCAATCACAAGGTCGGTGCCTAGGCTGTTCTGGTAGTGCAGGGACGCGAGGTCCAGCGCGTTCAGCCGTTCGCACCGCGCCCGCATGCGCGCCGCCTGCTCGCGCCAGAGCGCCACGGGGTCCCCGCCCCCCGCCATGTGCAGCGTCTGGAAAATGGCGTCCCACAGCGCGTCCATGGCGTCCGCCCCGGTCTTGTCCGGGAACACTTTCTGTGCCCAGGAAGGGATGGGCACGGACGCGACGCACCACCGGGCCTCGTTGCGCATCTGCGCGTCGCGGTAGGGCTGCATCGCCTTGCCGCGCGCCTGCGCGTTCCTGCGAATGCGGTCCGGGGAAACGCCCTTGAGCGTGTCCGGGTCCGTGGCGTAGATGGACAGAAACGCCGCGCCCTCCTTCGCCAGGGTGTTGAACTTGTCCGCTACCCAGGCGGGGCATTCGTCAAACGCCGCGTCGTCCGCGTGCAGGAAATGCAGGCGGCTGAGCGCGTCGTCGCTCCAGTCCACAACGACCTCGCGCGCGCCCGCGTCATACGCCGCCTCCGCGCACAGGCGGGCGAAATCCGCGCACTCCACCGGCGCGCGGAGCATCATCCGCTGCCCCTTCTGAACATTCAACCCGACCTGGATGAGCAGCCGCGCATACGCCGCGAGCTTGGTTCCCTTTGCCGTATTCTCCATAGGTGTGCCTCCTTGCATTATTTATTGTTGTGCTGTCCATGTGATGTCCGCCACCACAATTTCCGGCGGGTTGTACACGCGGAAGGGGAAACTGGAGTTACCCAGTCCCCGGGAGACGATCATGGAACTGCCGCCCTCCTCATACAGCCCCTTTGTGTACGTGGGGAAAAGGCCTTGGCCCGGCGCGTACAGCGGGATATCGAGCAGCGGCAGCCGGAACTGCCCGCCGTGCGTGTGCCCCGCGAACGTCAGCGGCACGCCGTACGCCGCGAACACGTCGATTTTTTCCGGAAAGTGGCAGAGCAGGATGTCGAGGGAGCCGTCGCTGTCCAGCAGGTACAGGTGCTCCGCAACGTACACGCCGCCGATGCGCAGGGCCATGCCGTTCACGTTGACGGTCACGGCATTGTTGTTGACAACCTGAACGCCGACGGCTTCCAGCGAACGCATCAGCTGTACCACGTCGTCGCGCTCCACCTCGTGGTTGCCCAGCGAATAGACCACCGGCGCGATCTGAAGGAACCTTCGGAACAGATCGATCGTATCGTCCATGGATTTCGCTCGCTTGTCGATCATGTCGCCCGTGGCGAGGATGATGTCCGGCTTTTTCGATGCCACCAGATCCACCAGCTCCTGGTTCTTTTCGCCAAAGACGGCCAGATGCAGGTCGGACACCTGCACGACGCGCACAGTGCCGGTCCTGTCCCCGCGCGCGGGCAACCCCACCTTGATGAGCGTCGACTCCAGATACAGGCTGCGGACGGCTCCGACCACCGTGTACGCCACAAGCAGCAGGGCCAGCAAAATCAGGATCGTCAGCCCTTTCCTTTTCTTGATAAACTGCAATGCCCTATTTTCCTCCGGTTGAATTCGTTGTCACGCTCGCCCGCTCCATCATCCGCCGCACGTGCGCCCGGGCGATCGTCTCCTGTTCCGCGATGGCGGACACGGGCGTCGGCAAATCACCCATCAGGCCCAGAAATTGGCTGACCTTCAGGCCCAGCGCCTCCTGCATGTCCCGGTCGGACCCAGCAGGGCTGACCAGATAATAGCACAGGAGCGAGTCCTCCTGGCCGATGCGGTGCGCCCGGTCCTCTGCCTGGCTGTGCACGGCGGGCGACCAGTCCAGTTCGCCAAAGACCACGCACGTTGCGCGCTGCAGGTTCAGCCCGGACGCGGCCCGGAGCGAAATGCAGCACAGGTCCGCATCCCCCGCCATAAAGCTGCGCGCCGCGCGGTCCTTCTGCTCGTCCGTCTCCCGCCCGGTGATAAAGACGGGTCCGTGCGCGCGCAGCTCCTTTTTATAGGTGTCCATCACCGCGTGATGGTGGGCGAACAGCAGCACTTTCTCCCCGCCCTCCAGTAGCGCGCGCACGAACGCGGCCACATAGGCAGCCTTGGCCAGCCCGGTCGCCTGCCGTTCCTCCTGGGAGACCTGTTCTTCCAGGATCGCCCGGCTGGACGGCGTGAGCGTCTCGTCCTTCGCCAGCACGCGCAGCTTTTCCAGCACCTCGCGGGTCAGGCGCTCGTACAGCGCGTCGTCCGCGTCGATCTCCTGCACCAGGCGGCGCTTGGGCGGCAGTTCCGGCAGCACCTCGGCCTTGGTGCGGCGCAGCATCAGCCCCTCGCGCCGGAGATGCTCGCCCAGGATGTCGGGCTTCAGCACCACACCACGCCCATAGCCGTCGCACCACTCCCGGGAAAAGCTCTCCCAGCTCCCCAGGAAGTGAAAATCCAGGATGTTGACCACGTTCCAGATCTCGCCGCCCCGGTTGTAAATGGGCTTGCCGGACAGCCCGATCACCCGCTCGCACGCGCTGGACAGGAGGCTTGCCGCGCTGTACTTCTCCGTGCCCGCGCGGCGAAGCTCCTGCACCTCGTCAAAGAGGAGCGTGCGGATGCCCAGGTTCGGCAGCACTTCCTTCCACCCGCGCAGCAGCAGGTAGTGGATCAGGTAGATGTCCGCCTCTGGCAGCGGGTAGGGCGTCAGGCCCCGGACGACGTGCACGCGCACCCCGTCCGGCAGGCGCAGAAAGTGATCCAGCTCCCGCCGCCAGTTGCGGACCAGATGCGGCGGCACCACGATCATCGCCGGTATTTGCCGCGTCGCGGCCAGGAGCGCGATCGCCTGCACCGTCTTGCCCAGGCCCATCTCATCCGCGAGCAGCGCACGCTCGTTTTGCAGCAGGTACGCCAGGCCCTTCTGCTGGAACGGCATCAATTCGCCGTCGAAGTACGCGGCGGGCGGCTTCACCGATTCCGGCATCGATTCGGCCATCTGCCGTCGCTCCACCCACCCGCGCGCGTCGTCCAGCGCCCGTTCCCAGCGGTCCTGGTCGCGGTCCATGATTTCCAGCGGGTAGCGCAGCATCAGCCAGTTCAGGTCGCCGATGATGCGGCGGTGCGCGGTGAAGCGCGCCTCGCCGCGGCCGTGCCCCGCGCAGCCCGGGAACAGGCGCTTGGCCAGCTCCGTCACGCACGGCTCGCCCTTGATCGTCCAGCACTTGGCCTTGCGGTTGTATGACAGCGTGCCGTATGTGCGCACGCCCACGGGCTGGTCGCGCAAATACGCGGGCATGCTCACAGCGCCACCCCCCACAGCCTAAACAGGCTGACCGCGCGGAGCGGCTTGCCCCGGAGCGTTTCCGGCAGGCGCGGCGGGCGCTCGGCCACCAGCACCAGCGCGGACACCATTCCGCTCGCCGCGTAGGCGGAAAGCTGCCGGAGCAGCGGCGTGAGCGCCGGCTTCCCCCGCTTGACCTCCACCCCCACCCCGCCGCACAGGAAATCGATGCGCCGCCGGGTCGCAACGGGGGCCTCGTGCCGGTACGGGACATCCGCCGCGTCCAGCGCCGCCATCACCAGGGCGTGCAGGTCATATTCGCTCACGGTCCTTGGCGCGCGGATGGCGGCAAGCGCGGCAAGGACCTGTTCCAGTTCGTGCATACGCGTATTGTATCACAGAATCGGCGGAAGTGAATAGCGTTTCCAGGAATGGCGGGAGGAATCCGGCAGGGACCGCCGCGTTGTGCTGGCGTCGGCTTTATGGTATAATTGCTATCAACATGCAATCATTTGTAGCATGCGCATTATTAGGTCATGTTTCAAAAATGGAAATCATGCAGGCCGGAGTGGATTTTTCGGCAGATCAAGGAACGGCGTTCATTGCGACAACTGCGAAACGCAAAACGACGCAGAGATCCCGGAAAAGACGCCCGGTTTGCGCGATTTAGCTTTTTGAAACAGCCCCTAAGTGGGAGTGACGATGAAATGGCCGCTCAACTGACCAGCGCGATCGTGAAAGAATATGGGATGGGTGCAGGCGCGAATGTGGTCGGCATTGCCGCTTCCGCAGATTTCGATTTGGCACCAGATGGCTTTACGCCCACCGATGCGCTCCCGGAATGCCGTTCCGTCATCGTCCTGGGCACCGCGTTTCCGCCGGAAGTCATGCGCGATATCGACGAGTATACCGCAAGCCGCAACGCGATGCTCACCGCAATGACCGGCATGGCAAAGGAAGTGGCAAAACGGATCAAAGCCGATGGCTACAAAACAAAAGCCATCAGCGCGGCGGGCGGAAAATGGGTGGACGCGGGCGGGAGAAAAGAGCAGCTTGGGTACATTTCGCTGAAGCACGCCGCCCAGATCGCAGGGCTTGGCGTCATCGGGAAAAACTATTTGCTGACGAATCCGCGCTACGGCAACCTTCTTTGGCTTAGTGCCGTTCTGACCGACGCGGCGCTGGCGCCGGACGAAAAAGTGCAGTCAAACATGTGCGCGGGCTGCAACAAGTGCGTGGAAGCCTGCCCCGCCGGTGCGCTGAACGACCTTGCCGCGTTCGGGCGAAAAGGATGCTCCAAGTTCTTCACAATAGAGGACAGAAAATTCAAGATCAAATGCTTTTTGTGCCGCGCGATCTGCCCCCATGCGACGGGCATACAGGAAGGATGCGTGGGATAGGTGCCCGAATGCACGCAATTGGTATCGGAATACAATGATCTCGGCGTCCTGATGCAGTTCCCGCGCTATCCCGGCGCGTACGCGCGGGGCGAAACGGAGGCGGTCGCGCTTCGCAAGGCGGAGCGGGAACTGTTCGCCTACACGCGGTGGGCGGATATGCCGCTGCCGCCGGGGGGTATTCATATCACGCGCAGGATAAAGGCAAGGGACGGCCTGCGCATCGACGACGCGGATTCCGAGATTCTGCTGGATTGCGATTGCCGCCGCCTGTCCGCGCGCGACTTCAGCGCGTGGTGCGGGCTTGTCACGCGCTCCGCGGAATGCGTCATGAAACTGTATGACAGCATTTCTGACAAGGAATGGGTGCAGCCGGAAAAACAGCGCCCCACATTCCACGGCGCGACCCCCGCGACCGCGAGCGAAATGCTGCTGCACATGGACCAGGTGAGCGGGTATTACCTGTCCCGCGTCGGCATCAGGGACGGCCGGTTCGTCCGGGGGCGGCTGGGCCAAAACCGCGCGATTTGCGCGGAGCTGTTGCGTCGCAACTTTGGCGTTGCTCCCTTCCGCGTCTTTGAGGCGGATGGCGAACTTTGGACCGAAACCAAGGTGCTCCGGCGGTTCCTTTGGCACGATCGCATCCACGCGAAGGCGCTGTACCGGCACGGGCTGAAGATGGGCATGGCCATCGGCGACCTGGATGATGCCTTCTGTTTTCATCTGGCAAGCCCATAAACTGCCACCGAAGAGGGGCTGCCGCAAGCAACGCGACAGCCCCTTTTCGTATCAGCAAACCCCTTCAAACTCCCGGAGTATCTCCTCAAACCACTCCAGCGCCTCGCGCACCGGCCCCGGCGTCGCCATGTCCACCCCGGCCAGGCGCAGCGCGTCCAGCGGCGGCAGCGATCCGCCGGCGGACAGGAACTTCATGTATCCGTCCACGGCCTTTTGGCCCTCCTTCAAGATGCGCCGCGCGATGCACACGGCGGCGGAAAAGCCCGTCGCGTACTGGTACACGTAAAACGCGCGATAGAAGTGCGGGATGCGCATCCACTCGTACCGTACGGCGTCGTCGATGGCACAGCCCTGGCCGTAGAACTTCTCGTTGATGCCGTAGTACAGCGCGGAAAGCGCGTCCTTGGTCAGCGCCTCGCCCCGCTCCTGCATGGCGTGCGTTTCCTTTTCGAACGTGGCGAACAGCGTCTGGCGGAACACGGTCGTGCGGAAGTGCTCCAGCAGCGTGCCGAGCAGGGACTGCCGCGCCAAGCGGTCAGGATTCCTCGCGGAATCCTTTTCATGGCCCGGAATCTTCGGTTCCGTGCCGCTGTCATTGTTCGTATGCTTCGCCAGCAGGTAGCAGCTCAGCAGAATCTCGTTCACCGTGGACGCCACCTCCGCCGCGAAGAGCGTGTAGTCCGCCTTGGCGTAAGGCTGCGCGGCATTGGACAGATACGAGTGCATGGCGTGCCCCAACTCGTGCGCCAGCGTGGACGCGCTGTCCAGCGTGCCCTCAAAGTTCATCAGCACGTACGGGTGCGCGTCGTAGCAGCCCCAGGAATACGCGCCGTGGTGCTTGCCCGCGTTCTCGTACACATCCACCCAGCCCGCGCCCTTCGCCTGCCGCAGCACGTCCACATACGCCCCGCCGAGCGGCGCGAGCGCCGTCAGCACCAGCTCGTACGCCTCGTCATACGACAGCTTCATCTCGAAATCCTTCGCCGTGTCCACGTACAGATCCCACAGGTGCAGCATGTCCAGCCCCAGCGCCTTCTGCTTGGTCGCCTGATAGCGGTTCAGCGCGGGCAGCCGCTCGTCAATCGCCGTCAGCAGCGCGTCGTATACCGCGACCGGAATTTCGTTGCCGAACAGCGTCGCCTCGATGGCCGACGGGAACTTCCGCGCCCTGGCCTCGAACACGTCCGCCTTCACGCTCGCCGCGTAGGTCGCCGCGATCGCGTTGCCATACTTGCCGTATGTGGTCATCACCGTCTCATACGCGTCCTTGCGCACGCGCCCGTCGCGGCTCCCCAGCAGCGTCAGCAGGCGCGCGTCGCTGACGGGTGTCTTTTTGCCGTTCTCGCCCTTGATGGCGGGGAATGTCAGGTCCGCCTCCGTGAACATCGAGTAGATCGTCCCGGGCGCGCCGCCCAGTTCCCCGGCCTCCGCCAGCAGCGCCTCCTGCTCCGCGGGCAGCGTGTGCGGCCGGTTGCGCAGCACATCGTGGAGCACGCGGTCATATTCCGCGAAGGCGGGATCCTTCGCGCAGGCGGTGAGCAGCGTCTCCGGCATGGCGAGCAACGCGGGGCGCAGGAACGCGCCGGCGGCCTCCGCGCGCACGGCCAGCGAAGAAATGCGGTCCGTCATCGCCTGGGGGCCGGATTCGCGGCTATCCTCATCCCGGCGCATCCTGGCGTAGCTGTACAGCTTCTCCACCCGCCGCCCGAGCGCGGATACCGCCCCGAGCGCCATCAGAATGCTGTCCGCCGTGGATGCGAGCGCCTTTTGCACCTCGGCGATGCCGCCCACGGCGTCCTTGGCGGCGGCAAAGTCCGCCTCCCACGCCGCTTCCGTGGGGTAGATGTCCGTCAGCCGCCACTTGGCGCTTGCGTCAATGTCCTTGCGTGCCCGAATCTTGTCGCTCATGCTGTTCCTCCTTGTTTTGCGCGGCCGCGCGCTCAGTTTACCCGCAGGTGGCGCGGATCGGCCCACCCGGCCTTGGAGAGACAGGGATTTCTGGCGAAATCCCTTGATGGCGCCCGATTCTCCGAATCAGCGCCGCCGCCTACGGTGGGCAAGCCGTGCTCAACCCTCGTTCTCTTCCTCATGGGGGTTTTCTTTCCGGTATTGTTTCCGCAAACGCTTGATCCTGATACTCACCAGCAGCGCACGGATCCGGTTGGCGTTCTGGCGGAAAATCGCGCGCGCCACCTCGGGCGCGGGCGTGTCTGTCGCGTCGCGCAGGTGCGGCAGCAGTCCGAGCACGCAGCCGATGCGCAGCACGCCGGACAGGATGAATATGAACGAATAGCGGGTCAGCTTGAATCCCGCCACGCTCCACCCCAGCGCCTCCAGGTTCCACAGCGGGCCGCTCATCAGCACGCCGCCGACATAGTTGGACAGCGCGGTGCCCAGGAGCTGCGTGCTGGCGAAGAACACGGCGACATACATCGACCGGTTATGGCTGGGCGCTTTGGCCAGGTACATATTCTGCTGGCCCAGGTCGCTGGCTGGCCACGCCATGCCGCTCAGCGCGTGCGCGAACGGCAGCATGAGGAACGAGCGCGGGCCGGTGAAGATATACGTCAGCGGCAGCAGCATGCAGTACAGCCCCGCGAGCTGCACAATCGGCTGGTTGCCGTAGCGGTCCATCTGCCGCCCCCACCAGCCGATGATCAGCACGGTGGTGATGTTGGGGATGATCTGGTTGAGCACGGTGATCTCCGTGAAGGTCATGCGCACCTGCTCCAGAAAGTACACGTTCGTGAACGGCGCGGAGATGTTCACCGCGAAGAACCACAGCGTGAAGTACCCCACGATCTTCATGTAGCCCTTGTCGCGAAGCACGGATTTAAGCATCACGCCAAAGCTCTCGCCGCGCCCCTCGGGCTTTTGCATGGGGGGAAAGTGCACCTTGAAAAAGCAGCAGATGTCCACGCAGCCAAAACAACCCGCGATGACCAGCACGATCGTGTAGCCGATGAACCCACTCACCGCGTCCATCAGCCAGCTCACGAACAGCCCCGTCAGGATGCCGGCCAGCAGCGACACGGCCTGCCGCGCGGAGAAGTAGCGCCCCCGGATGCGCATCGGCACCAGATCGCCCATGAGCGAGTAGAACGTCACGTTCAGGAACGATGCGCCCGCCGCCGATACCCCCAGCAGCACCATCAGCGCGACCAGGCGCAGACTTTCCTTCTCCATGGGGATGAGGTACGGAATGAGGCCGATGAGAATCCAGCACGCGCGGCTGAGCAAGCCGAATACGAGCAGCAGCGTCCGCCGGGCGCGCAGCTTTTCCAATATATACGACGCGAAGATTTGCATGGTGGACGCCGCCACGGGGATGGCGGAAATGATGCCCAGCGTCAGCGAATCCGCGCCCAGCAGACGCTGAAACCCCGTCCACGCGGCGCCGGTCGTGATATTGGTAAACACCATGCTGAACGTCACCGCGAGGATGGCGGTGTTCAGGCTCTTGTGTACCTCCGCGGACAGCCCCGTCGTATCATAGAGCTGGATATGCGGCCTGCGGAACTTGAAGCGGCGCTTTCTGTTCATAAGAAACGCGTCCCCTATGCTTTCTACTTTGTCGTTTGTTGCCATACCAATTTTTTTACAGGTTGCCAGAAAGATTGCGGGAGATTTTCGTCGCGCCAAAGCCGCCGAAGCGAGGCGCAGCAGCGCTACGCGGAGCGGGGAAGGCACAGCCAGAGGCGGAAAGATCCGCTAGATTTCGGCAAGATGTAAACAGAAGCGGCGGGGATTTCTTGCGAAATCCCTTATGGCGCCCGATTGTTCCAATCAGCGCCGCCGTCATGGTATTACTCGTCGTCCACATTGGCCCGCTTCATCCGGCCAATGTCCGGACCGCCGGTATGAAACTGGCCGTAGGAGGGCCCTCGGCTCACCGGCCGTCTCAGGTACAGCGCGCTCGTCACCGCGCCGAGCATCACCGTGAATACCGCGCCGATGGCGTACACCGCGTAGATCAGCGCGGTCAGCGGCACACCCGCCGGCCGGCCGGCGAACAGCCACAGCGCGCCCAGCACGATCACGGCCGCCCAGCGCAGCAGCGCCAGGCCAAACAGCGCGGCGACGGTCTCGCGCATGGCGTTCCTCGTGATCTGCCAGGAGCGCACCAGCGCGCCGAACCCGGACACGCCCTCGCACGACGCCGCGATCCACACGTAGCTGAACACGACCGTGAGCGCGACATCCGTCAGCAGTGGAATGATTTCGGATAGGATGGCGGCCAGCCACACGGCCACCGTGCCCAGAACCGGGATGAACGACAGCAGCCCCGCCACGGCGGACAGCAGGCCCGACACCATGGACGGCAGAATCTGCACGAACCACTCCGCCAGCATGCACGTCAGCGCCACCAGCACCAGGTTCTTCGCGTTGCGCCACACCATGCGCAACGCGGCGACGGAGGGATGCACGCCGAGCGCGGCCACCCGGCCGTTGTACAGCAGCGCCAGCGCGGACAGCAGCAGGGGCTTCAGCAACAGCGAGCCCGCAAGGTTCAGCAGCGTGACGGGCAGGCTGAGCAGCGCCGTCCGCTGCCGTGTCACGGCGAGCATCGCGTACAGGGTGGTACCCCCGGACGCGCCCGCGAACAGACCCTCCGCCCAGGCAGCCCAGAGATCAAGCAGCGGGGCCATGGACAGGACGACGAGCAGCGCGGTCAGCAGCGCAGGCAGGAGGGACAGCATGCTGCCCAATTCGAGCGACGCCGCGATGTTTCGTCCGATCAGCCGCCATCCCGCAGAGAGGGTACGGCGCGCGTCACGCGCGCTTTCCCCAAGCCGAAGCGAGCGCATGGGCCCACCCCCCTCTTTCTTCCCACAATCAGCCACGTGTATACATGGCCATTGTAGCGCAAGTCGCACAGGCGCGCAAGGGGACGCGCGGCTTTCCAAAACATCTTTTGTGATTGCCTATTCCCTCGGATTATGGTAAAACGATAGTAAATATAACTGAAGAAACCGCCCCATCAACTCACGCGCCGCGCCAGACGCGCGCAATGACAAAGGAGGCTGCCCATGCTCTACAACCGCCTCAAGCACGTCCTGCCCAATTTCCAGTTCGAGGGTTCGTTCGCGTCCGTGGAGGAGTTGCAGTCCGGCAACATCCACAATACGTTCCGCCTCACGTTCCGTGGGGCGGGTGGCCGGGAAATGCGCTACGCGCTGCAGCACATCAACAGCTATGTGTTCAAGGACCCGCGCGCGGTTATGCGCAACATGGCGCTCGTGCTGGATCACCTGCGTGGATGCTACGTGAGCGAGGGCATCGATCCCAAGCGCCGCATGCTGGAGTTGATCCCCACGCTGGACGGCCATGTGCTCTACGAGGACAAGGATCAAGAATTTTGGCGTGCGTACCATTTCATCGAAGGTGCGACGGCGCACGACCGGGTCGACTGCCCGGAGCGGTTCCTGGAGGCGGGGCGCGGCTTTGGCGAGTTTCAGCGCCGCCTGCACGATTTCCCGGCCGAGGCGCTGACGGAGACCATCCCCAACTTCCACAACACGCCCAAGCGGTTTTACGCGTTCGTCGCCTCCGTCGATGCCGACCGCGCGGGCCGTGTCCGCGACCTGGAGAAGGAGATCGACTTCGTTTTTGACCGGCGCAAGGTCACGCACGAGATCGTGGGCCGCATCGCGTCCGGCGAGCTGCCGCTGCGCGCGACGCACAACGACACGAAGATCAACAATGTCATGATCGACGACGATACGGGCCGCGCCACCTGCGTCATTGACCTGGACACCGTAATGCCCGGTTCGGTGCTGTATGACTTCGGCGACGCGATCCGCTTCGGGGCCTCCACCGCCGCCGAGGATGAGCCGGACCTTACGAAGGTCTCCCTCGACCTGGACCTGTTCACGCGCTTCGCGCGCGGGTATTTGTCCGAGGTCAACGGCTTTCTGTCCCCCGGGGAGCTGCGCCTGTTGCCGCTGGGCGCGAAGGTCATCACCTGCGAGCAGGTCATCCGCTTCCTGACCGACTACATCGACGGTGATCTCTATTTCAAAGTAAAAGACCCCCAACATAACCTCGTCCGCGCACGGGCGCAGATGCGACTGCTGGAGGATATCGAGCGCAAGTATGACCGGATGTGCGAGATTGTGGAGGGGATGCTGGCGGAGGGGTGAGGGGTTGTTGCGCCATGACGGCGTATCGCATGCCAGACAAGGCGGTGCAAGGTTTGCGCGCGACGAAGCGGACGCGCGATGCGCGTCCCTACGGGTACGGGCACCCCATTCGCCACGATCCGCCGTGAAGCAGACGGCTACCCCGGGGAGCTCGAAGGGCGACGGCCCGTTCCCCCGTCACGGCGACGAAGTCCGCCGCCAAGCCCAGGGGAGGTTTGGAGGGGTTCGCAAACCCCTCCAACTGCAATCAGCCCCGGCGGCGTGTACGGCGGGGCGCCGCAGATTCCAGAGCCAGTCCCGCAGGACTGGCTCTGGAATCTGTACGTTTACCTGAGGCCGCCCGGAAAACATCGCAACGTTTTCAGGCCGAATCCTCCTCGTAGCCCCAGGGGGGTTCCGTAGGGGGGATCGCAATCACTGTCATTTCCTTAAACGCGGACACTCCGCCATGCAGAAGCCCGCGAGTTGGTAGAGCGAGGACGGGAGAAATGCCGTCCAGGCCTGACGGGGTTGGTATGTGAGGCAATCTTGCGGATGACCTCACGGAGGCGTGCGGGGAGTGCGGGCCGCTTGCAGGAAAACAGGCTCAGGAGGGCATCAACAGTAAGCGCCAATGCCACCTTACGGTTAATTGCCTGCCTGTATTTGGAGTTTTTTTATCTCCAAATCCTCGGCTTCCGCGCAGAGCAGGCCTGTAATGTTGTACACGAACAGTGCGGCATAGAACTCCTGTTCGATCGAGTTTTCGAGTGTGCCCATGAACGCCTCCACGACGATGGCATTTTTCAAATAGTTGTGGCTGGTCTCAATGCCCCAGCGCAGCCGGTATATCTCCGCGAGATCATCGATTGACAGATCCAGCAGGGGGGTGAGCAGGATCTCGTCCTCTCCGTTATGGGGCAAAGGAATCCTCACCGCACGAACGTTGGCATTCCAAGGGCTCCTGCACTGGATTCGCGTTATCGCCGCGCGCTTGCTGGTGTAGCGGATATCAATGACCGCGTCGGTCGCGTCCGATTCCGTGAAGCGGTTGACCTCCGCGAGGAAGCTCTTGCTGACCCGCATGACGTAGGGAACTCGCAGTTCCTCCAGCAACTGCATCAATCGGACGGAGGGAAACCCTCGGTCAAAGATCAGGATGGCCCGCTCATCCAGCGGCAGCGACCGGATCAAGGTCATTGCCGCCTCGCGCTCATCGCAGGGCGAGGGTAGAAATTCCGCGTCCAGAAAGGTTTTGTTCAACACGTCGTAGGCGCTGACCGCGTGGAACTTCGGAATCCGCCCGCCTTCTTCCGGCGGATATTTCGCGAGCACCTCCTCCGTGCGCGGAAGGTCTCCCTGCATTCCGTCGATGGCGATCAGCCGATACCCTTGGAATCTGCGCGATGCGGACGACATTGCCACCGAGACGCGAAGCGTCTCACGAAACGCCGTCCACGACAGCTTTGTCCGTGCCTTTGTCATGCTCCCTGGCGCGGCTGGCGTTTGCTTTGTTTCTGCAAAATAGCGGGACATTGCAAACGGCTGGGTTGTCCTCCGGAGCGTCAGTACGAACAGCATAACATCTCGCGCCCTAAGCTTCCGCTTTCGGGTGAAAGCTCTCTCTTGCGTTTTGTGGCGCTTGATAAAGTCCTCGCTTTCGCTCAGTCGCTCTACTTCTGATAATATCTGCGCTGGTTTGTTCATGCTCCCACCTCCGCTCCTATATTATCAGATTGGTGTCGCTAAGGAAATGAAATCGGGTTCACCCCGGTATTGTCGCACTGGGCGCGAAGGCGGCCAGTGCGACAATACCGGGGCGAGCGGTCAACCGAGGGGCGAGCACGACAATACCAGGCGGCCAGCGCGACAATACGGAAGGACTTTCGATAGAAATCCCTGTCTCTTGCGGGCTGCCGCTCTCGTGCCGGCCTCACTCGGCCTGCTTCATCACCCGCAGCGGCAGGTCCAGGTACATCGTGAACGTCTGGCCCTCGCAGTTTGGCCGGATGGTACACCCATAGTATTTCGCCAGAATTCTGTTGACCTGATACAGCCCATGCCCGGAGTGCCCCGGCTTTGTGCTGAAGCCGGGCGTGAAGATTTTGCTGATATCCACGCGGTCCGGGATGGAATTGGATATGGCCACGACCGCCTCAGCGGCCTGCCGCCGGTGTACCGTCACGCGCACGGTCCGGGCCTCCGCCCGCGCCGCGCTTTCAATCGCGTTGATAAACACGTTGCTCAGGATACGGCACAGGTCAAAATCAGGGAGGTCGATGCGCTTCAGGTCCTGCACCTCCCTCGCCTAGAAGTCCACGTTCAAGTCCGCCGCAAGGCCTTTTGTGGACAGGAGCAGGCCGTAGATCGCGGGCGCGTCCTTGAACACCAGGTGCATGTCCAGGTCGTTGTTCGCGTGCATGTAACTGCTGAAAAAATCATCATGAAACGCCTGCAGCCGCTCAAAGTTCCTGGTTTTGATATACCCGTCGTAGATTTGGAGCATGTTGCTGAAATCATGCCGGATCCCCCTGAATTCCTCCAGATCCGCAAACAGCGCCCGGTTGTGCAGTTCCAGATCATCTAGCTCGACATCCTTCATCTTATCTTTAAAGACCTGCGTGATCATAACGGCGAGAAGCGTGATCGCGATGGGGTTAAAGTGCGCCTGGTATGGAAAGTTCGTGGTGATCAGAATGTACTTCGAGCCGGAGAGCAGCAGCCATAGCGCCGACGCGATCAGAAAATACCGGAGGCCGGGGCACAGGGTTCTGCCGCCCCTTTCCTCAAAGAGCATTTTGAGCCGGTGCGCGTTTTTGTCGATATACCGGACAAGCGCCACGTGCGCCAATGCCAGAGCTGCGAGCAAAACCAGGTGAACCAAGATGAAGATGGAGTACCCCGGCAGGACGTTCCGGAGGAGCTCGTAGACAAACGCGCTGGTGTCCGAGATGAGCGCCAGCAGTTGCGCCAGGCAGAAAACCAGCAGGGCGGAGCCCTTCACGCTCCGCCGGGACAGGCCGAGCAGCCTGGGCGTAAAAATGAGATAGGCGGCCATCCAGACCGGGTTTCGGTAGAGCAGAACGAAGTTGAGCATGAACCGCACGAACGTGACCGCCTCCGGCGGAAAAACGTCGGTCCAAAACAGCAGAAAAAAGTAGTTGGGAAGGATGACAATTGCCGTCATCAGCACCGAGAACGCGGCGCACCGGACCGGCTTGGTGTCGCTGACGTTCAGCTTTAGCAGGTGAAACGCGATGAAGTAATTGCATGCGAGCACGTATACCGTGTCCAGCGCAACGGTGAGCCACAGATGGTTGAACAATGCATTGAGCAAGTACATGTAAAACGGTTCCTTTCCCGAAAGCTATCTAACGCTCGTTAGATAAATGAGGCAGGAGTATCCAAAGCGATTTCCAAGAACACAGCGCAATGGCGTGTGCTAGGTTTGAGAGAAACGCCCTAGCCGGTAGGTGTCGAGCGTATCCGCGATATCCCCCCGGGCCATCCTGCAGCGCTCGATCACTTCCGGCGGGGAGCATTTGAGCATGGTACCTTCCGTAAAGACTGTCTGAAGGTACGCAACGAACATCCGGGTTAGTTTAACTGTATCAAATGAGGCCACCATTTCTTTTTCGATTAGCGCGCGCAAGGAGGTGGATACCACCTGCGCAGGGACGTTGATGAAGTAGTTTCGCCAGGCGCTTACCGCCGCGTCATGGTCGTGCAAAACCGTATGCACCGTCCTGAGCGACTTCACCCATAGATCGTACCGGCCGGTATCGGAGGAGAGTGGGAAAATGCAATCGACAATTTCCTCGAAGGTGCCGGTGTGCATTGTCCGCTCGATGGACCGCATGGAACTGTACCGCTCGAACGCCCTCTGATCGACAATTCCGATGATCTCACGCAGCAGGACCTCTTTGCTCTCATAGTGATAGTAGATGCTCGCGGTTTGGATTCCCACCGCCTTAGCGACCTCGCGCATGGAGCATCGGTGATACCCTTTCTCAGAGAATAGATCGACGGCTGCCAAGAAAATGGCCTCGCGGGTTGACTCTCCTTCCAAGCAAAAGCACCGCTTTCTTCTCGTTTGTTCGTCCCCCCACAGCGCCATAGCCCTTGTGATGGACAGCAGAGGCCAGGCTGCGCGTGAATTGCTGATACGCCTTGGGGTGCATAACACCACAATAAATCGTATAAATTTATTATACCATAGTCAGAAGAGAAGCACCACCTATTTTTCATGCTTCTAGTGGGCTTAACGATTCGCGTCAGGCATCCGCTCCGTGTCATTTCGCGTCAAAAGAAAGAGGGCCGCCGAGCCGGTATATCGCCCGGCTCGGCAACCCTTCCTTGCCCCCAAAGGCCCTATTGCAGCCCCGCAATCGACCGCTCCAGCCGCCGGAGCGTCTCATCCTTCCCCAGCAGGTACGCGATCTCAATCGCGCCGCCCGGCGTGGACTCGCGGCCAGAAATGGCGATGCGCAGCGGCCAGAGCACCTGGCCGTTCTTCATGCCGCTTTCCGCGATGGCGGCCATCAGCGCATCATGGATCGTTGTCTCCTGCCAGTCCGTGACGCATTCCAGGACCGGTTTTGCCAGCGCGAGCGCCTTTGCCGCCACCTCGGGGTCGGTTTTCATCTTCTTGTGCGTGTACAGCGCCGTATCAAACGCGGGCATTTCGGCCAAGAAATCCACCATCGGCGGAATGCGGTTAAACACCTCGGTGCGGCCCTGCATCAGTTCGGCCAGCCGCTTGACGTCCATGTGCACCACGCCGGCCTTCTCAAACCACGGCATCGCCAGCGCAAGATACGCGTCAAAGGGCATGCGGCGGATGTACTCGCTGTTCATCCACGTCAGCTTGTCCTTGTCAAAGATCGCGGACGACTTGTTGATTCCCTTCAAGTCAAACGCCTCTTCAAGCTCCTGCAGCGTGAAAAACTCGCGGTCGTTTCCGGGGCTCCAGCCAAGCAGGGCGATGAAGTTGATGACCGCCTCGCACAGGTAGCCCTCCTGCAGCAGGTCCTCAAACGTTGGGTCGCCGTTGCGCTTGGACAGCTTGTGCGACGCGTCCTTCATGATGAGCGGCAGGTGTACGTAGGTCGGTTTCTCCCAGCCGAAGGACTCGTACTGCAAGTTGTACTTCGGCGAGGACGACAGGTACTCCGTGCCGCGCAGCACGTGCGTGATGCCCATCAGGTGATCGTCCACGACATTGGCGAAGTTGTAAGTCGGCAGGCCGTCGGCCTTCAGGAGCACCGTATCGTCCAGCGTCGAGCAATCCACCTCAATGTGGCCGAACAGCACGTCATCAAACGACGCCTTGCCCGTCAGCGGCACATTCTGCCGGATCACGAACGGTTCGCCCACGGCAATGCGGCGCTTGGCCTCGTCCAGCGGGATATCCAGGCAATGCTTGTCGTATTTGAACGTCTCGCCGCGCGCCTCGTATTCCTGCCGCGCGCTGTCGAGCCGCTCCCGGGTGCAGAAGCACGGGTACGCGCCGCCCTTTTCAACCAGCTCCCACGCGTACTTGGCATACAGCTCGCGCCGCTGGGACTGGACATACGGGCCGTAGTCGCCGCCGACACCCGGGCCCTCGTCATAGCGAAGGTCCGCGATGCGCAGCGCCTCATAGATTCTGTCCATCGCGCCGGGCACCTCGCGCTCCTGGTCGGTGTCCTCAATGCGCAGGATGAACGTGCCGTTGTTTTTTTTTGCGAATAAATACGCGTATAGCGCGGTTCGCATGCCGCCGATGTGCATGTAGCCCGTCGGGCTGGGCGCGAACCTGGTGCGAACAGTCATCAAAGCCGCCTCCTGTAACGAGAATTACTTAACCGCTTTCTTGAAGCTATCCTTCAGCTCCACGGTCCGGTTGAACACGAAGCCGTCCTTGTCCTTGCAGAAGTAGCCCAGGCGCAGGAACTGGAACACGTCGCCGTCCTTCGCCTCCGTGAGCCACGGCTCGGCCATGCAGCCGGTCAGCACGGTGAGCGAATCCGGGTTCAGCCGCGCGATGAAATCCTTCTTGTCCGGCACGGCCTCCTCGCCCTCCACCTCTTCCGCGATGGCTTCCTCGTCGTTCAGCAGCGGTTCATACAGCCGCGCTTCAAACGGCGCGGCATCCGCAGCGTTCACCCAGTGCAGCGTGCCCTTGACCTTGCGGTCCGCGCCCTCGGAACCGGAGCGGCTCGAAAGGTCGGCGGTGCAGCGCACTTCGATGACGTTCCCATTCGCGTCCTTGACGCACTCGTCGCAGCGGACGATGTACGCGCCCTTCAGCCGCACCTCGCCGCCCGGCTTCATGCGGAAGAACTTGCCCGGCGGGTTCTCCATGAAGTCCTCTTGCTCGATATAGAGGGTGCGGCCAAACCGCGCCTCGTGCGTGCCCATTTCAGGGCGCGCGGGATGGTTTTCCAGCGGGAGCGCGTCGGTCTTGCCCTCCGGCCAGTTGGTGATCGTCACTTTCAGTGGGCGCAGCACCGCCATCGCGCGCGGGGCAACCTCGCCCAGGTTCTCGCGGATGCAGTGCTCCAGCAGCGCCAGGTCCACGACGGAATCGGCCTTGGCAACGCCCGCGCGCTCGATGAAGTCGCGGATGCCCTCGGGCCGGTAGCCCCTGCGGCGCATGCCCGCCAGCGTCGGCATGCGGGGATCGTCCCAGCCGGACACACGGCCTTCCTCCACCAGCCGGCGGAGGTAGCGCTTGCTCATGATCGTCCGCGTCAGGTTCAGCCGCGCGTATTCGATCTGACGGGGGTGGTTCGGGAATTCGCACACCTCCACCACCCAGTTGTACAGCGGGCGGTGATCCTCATATTCCAGGGAGCACATGGAATGCGTGATGCCCTCGATCGCGTCCTGGATGGGATGCGCGAAGTCGTACATCGGGTAGATGCACCACTTGTCGCCCGTCTGGTGGTGCGGCATGTGCAGGATGCGGTACAGCGCGGGGTCGCGCATGTTGATGTTCGGCGACGCCATGTCGATCTTCGCGCGGAGCACGCGCGCGCCATTGGGGAACTCGCCCGCGCGCATGCGGCGGAACAAATCCAGGTTTTCCTCGACAGACCGGTCCCGGTACGGGCTGTTCTGGCCCGGCTGGGTCAGCGTGCCGCGCGTCCTGCGCAGGTCCTCCTGGGACAGATCGCACACATACGCCAGGCCGTCCCGGATCAGCTTTTCCGCCAGCTCGTAGCACTTGTCGAAGTAGCTGGAGCCGAAGAACAGGCCGCCGTTCCAGTCGTAGCCGAGCCAGCGGATGTCCCCCATGATGCCATCGACAAACTCTTGCTCCTCCTTGGCCGGGTTTGTATCGTCAAAGCGCAGGTTGCACAGACCGCCGAAGCGCACGGCGGTGCCCGCGTTCACGTAGATATTTTTCGCGTGGCCGATGTGCAGCCAGCCGTTGGGCTCCGGCGGCAGACGGGTATGCACCTGCTGCGTGCGCCCGGCGTCGATGTCCTCCTGGACAAAATCCCAGATGAAGTTGCCGCGCTCGGCCCTTGCGTCCTCCATGGATAACCCTCCTCACACAGTCGTGCGGTAGGGATTCCTTGCGGAATCCCCTTATGGCGCGGAATCTCCGGTTCCTCGCCTCGTGCGGTCTTCGGATAGATATTTTAGTATAGCCCACCGGCCCCGAACCGTCAACAAAATCTGCCAAATACTCACGACAAGCGCACGAAGACACTTTCGGGGTTATCAAGGGGCGCTATATGGGGATTCCAAAGGAATTCCTGCCTTGCCCGGAAAATCGTGAGATTTTCAGCGGAGGACATTCCTTCCCGTTCTTCCAAACGCATGAACCGCGGTTCATGCGTTTTTCATGCCAAATACTTGAAACCGCGCGCCGCTCCTCTTATAATGTACCAATATAACGATCATCATCCGGAGGTACTCATGTACGAAGATGTTTTGCAGGTGCTGAACGCGCCGAGCGCCGGCGACCGGCTGCTGAACCTGAGCAAGCTCCTGCCCATGCTGTCCCTTCCGCCCATCGGCGCGGACGTGAACAACCATATCCACACCACGTTTTCGTTCTCGCCCTACTCGCCCACGGCGGCCGCGTGGATGGCGCGCGCATCCGGCCTGTGCACGGCGGGCATCATGGACCACGACACGATCATGGGCGCGCGGGAGTTCCTGCAGGCCGCGGGTATGCTGGGCATCGGCGGCACGTGCGGCGTGGAGTGCCGCGTCAGCTTTGACGGCACGCCCCTGGCCGGGCGGCGCATCAACAACCCGGACCAGCGCGGCGTCGCGTACATCCTGCTGCACGCCGTGCCGCATACCGAGATCGAAACCGTGGACGCGTTCTTCGCGCCCCTGCGCGAGAAGCGGAACGACCGCAACCGCGCGATGGTGGCGAGGCTGAACGAAATGCTCGCGGGAACGGGCGTCGCGGGCGGCGCGATTGGCAACAATCGGGCGCCATCAGGGGATTCCGCGAGGAATCCCTGCCGCGTCGATTTCACCCGCGACGTGCTGCCGCTGTCGGAGGTCAACAACGGCGGTGCGGTGACGGAGCGGCACATCTCGTCCGCGCTGGCCACGGCGCTGACGGAGCGGGCCGGGCGCGGCGCGGCGCTGGTCGCGTTCCTGGAAAAGACGTTTGACCGGAAAATCGGCGAGAAATACCGGCAGATGTTCTGCGACGCGGCCAATCCGTATTTTCATTATGATTTGATTGGCTGGATCAAGGCGGAATTGATCCCGGCGTTCTACATCGACGCGACGGACGAGTGCGCGAACGTACGGGACGTGCTGGCGCTGTCCGAGCGCGTCGGCGCGATTTCCGCCTACGCGTACCTGGGCGACATCGGCGACAGCGTGACGGGCGACAAGCGCGCGCAGGCGTTTGAGGACGGCTACCTGGACGAGCTGTTCGGCGTGATCGTGGACCTCGGCTTCCGCGCCGTGACGTACATGCCCGCGCGCAACACGATGGCGCAGCTTCAGCGCGTGCGCGGGCTGATTCACAAAAACGGTCTGTTCGAGATTTCCGGCGAGGACATCAACCAGCCGCGCCAGCAGTTCGTCTGTATGGCCATGCGCGACCCGGGGTTTGACGCCCTGAAGGAGAGCGCCTGGGCCATGATCGCGCACGAGCGGCAGCCGCAAGGTCTGTTCAGCGAGGCGGCAGTCGGAAAATGGCCGGATCTGGCCGACCGCGTGGCCGCGTTCGCGCGGATGGGGAGGCGCTATGCCAAGCAATAACATGGGGATGCGGGGCTATGACGCGGAGGACGCGCTCCGCTACATCCAAAAGAACATCAACCGCAAGGGGTTCTCGGATCTGGGGCCGCGCGTGGACGGATACCTTCGGCAAGCGCAGGAACTGGACCTGCGCTACATGCGGGAGACGGGCGTGCTGGACGCGGAAGGGTACGAGGGTGACGGTGAATACGACGAGGACGAGGCGTTCGAGTACATTGTGGAGGAAATCGTGAAGCTGCGCGGTCTGGACGACGAGGCGGCGGTGCTGGCCGCGAGCGTCGTGGACGCGTACATGGCGGCGCAGGACGCGTACTTGCGCAAGATGGGGTTGGCGGGGGACGAGTGAAGAACAGTGAGTAACCGGAAGAGGCTCCTTGCGGAATCCTCGTATAACGCTGAGGCATACGTAGTCGCGCGGTCGTCCAAAAGGCGATGGCGGATCGCGGGCATCGTGCTGCTGCTGTTGGTGCTCTCCGTGCCTGCCCGCGTGGTCTATTACTACTTTACCGATCCATTGTTCACAGTGCCAACGAAGCCGTTCACGGCTTTGGAGGCGCTGGCGGAGGATCACGTGCTGTCCGCTGGCGAGGTGGCGGCGGACGCCGCGCAGTTGGTCAGCTTGATCGAGTCGTCGCACCCGGCGGTCTCGCTGCACGCGGTTCCGGGTGGGTATGCGGACGCGAAGGCGCGCTTCCTTGACGCCACCGGGGTGGATATGACGGTATCGGCGTTCCGCTTTCTGGCAATGGAATACCTCGCGGCGCTGGGGGACGGGCACACGGGGATCCGGTTGCCCATTACCGCGTTCCTGCCCGTGCGCTGGAAGGCAGCGGAAGAGACGCTGCTCATTTTGGACGGGGAAAGTCTGCCCACAGGGCAGGTTGTGACGCATATCGGTGGTATGCCGGTAGCCGAGGTGTTTGCCGCGATCGACCGTCTGCTGCCGTACGAGAACGAGTTCGGCCGGGCGCGGAACCACGCCGTGCAGGCAACAACCAAGGAAGTCCTCGAATACGCGGGCGCTGACACGCGCGCCCCCGTCGCGCACGCGTACCGCCAGAGCGACGGGCAACTCGCGGAAACATCCATCCCCTTTGTCTATATTGATTCCGATGAGGACGCGGGAGAGGACGAGCCTTCCCTGGCGTTTGAAATGATCGGGGACGTGGCGTACCTGGATTTCAACCAATGCAAATATGATGATACGTTCACGCAGGCGAAGCGGGCGTTCGCGGACGCGGTGCGGGATGGTGCGCGCAAGGTGATTATCGACGCGCGCGGCAACCCGGGCGGCACCACCGCCACGTGCACCGCGCTGCTGGACGCGATGAGCATGGAAGCACCGCTGTATGGCTTGTACGTGCGATTTTCCCCACTGGCCAGAGAACGCAACGGGCATCTGCGGACGAGCGGAAGCTATGAGGAAAGCCCGGACATCACAACCGCCCGGGCGAACCCTGAAATCACGCTGGCCGTGCTGACGGATGTCCGAACGTATTCCGCGGCAACCGTGCTCGGCGTGCGTGTGCAGGACGGGAAGCTCGGCGTGGTCATCGGCCAAACAAGCGCCAACAGCCCGAATTGCTACGGCGACATCCTATATTTTCAGCTTGATCACAGCCGCTTGACCGGGTACGTGTCGTATAAGCGGATGCTGCGCCCGGACACGCAGGCCGACCCGCGCGCGCTGACGCCGGATATCCCGGTGGAGGACGGGGTGGATAGCCTGGAGGTGGCGCTCGCCTACCTCGGCAAATGAACCAAGCGGAGCAAATCAAAACCCGGCCCGGATGGACAGCAAACCGCTATCCCCTCCGAACCGGGTTTTCGCGTGCCCCGTGGTCACGCCCCTGGCGCTTCCTCCCCCTGCACACGCCGCCCGCGCATCTCGTTCAGCGTGATGAAGAACAGACTGCTAAGGATGATCGCGCAGCCGGTCATCTTTGTCCACGACAGCGAATCGCCAAGGATGATCAGCCCGAACACCTGTCTCGCGATCGGCTCAAGTAGGTAGAGCTTCGTGGT
>JAVBOM010000005.1:0-10081 GCA_031550535.1 Eubacteriales bacterium | reverse complement strand
AGGGAGCAGAGCGTCGTCTTGCCGACGCCGGACGTGCCCACCAGCGCCACGTACTCCCCGGCGGCAATGTCCAGCGTGAGGTTTTTCAGCACGCATTCGTGGTTTTCGTTGTACTTGAAGCTGACAGAGTCGAAGCGGATGTCGCCGCGCGCCTTTTCCATCGGAAGCGCGCTGGGCGCGTCCTGGATATCCGGCTCTATTTCCATGATCTCCATGAACCGCTCAAAGCTGGCGATGCCCTCCTGGAATTGGTTCGTCACGTGCGCCAGACGCTCGATCGGCTCGACCAGGTAACCGACGTACAGCAGGAACGTGATGAGGTCCGCCAGGTCCAGCGAGCCGCGCAGGATGCCGGCCCCGCCCACCACGGCCACCGCCACGGTGATGAGCTGCGCGAGCGTGCCGATGCCGACATAGCACACGGCTTCGCTCCTGTACCCGGCCTTGCGGCTTTTGAGGAAGCGTCCGTTTTCATGGGCGAACTTCTCTTTTTCGATCTCCTCATTGGCAAAGGACTGCACCACCCGGATGCCCGACAGGTTATCCTCCACCTGCGCGTTCACGTCGCCGACGCGCTCCTTGCTGCGCTTCAGCGCGATTTTGACCTTGCCGCTGAAGTGCAGCATGTAGACGATCATCACCGCGACGAACGCGAACACGACCAGCGTCAGCCACCCGTTGATGCTAAGCAGGATGAAGAAGGCGCCGACAAAGCGGACGATGTAGATGATGTAGTCCTCGGGGCCGTGGTGGTACAGCTCCGCGAGGGAGAGCAGGTCGTTTGACAGGCGGGACATCAGTTCGCCGGTGCGGCGGCCGTCGTAAAAGCGGAACGAGAGCTTCTGGTAGTGATCGAAAAGCTCGGCGCGCATATCGCTTTCCATCATCGCGCCCATGCAGTGGCCGTGGCAGTCCACATAGTAGTTGCACACAGCCTGCACCGCCACCAGCGCGATCATCACGCCGCCGGTGCGGTAGATTTGCCCGAGCGCGTCCGCGAGGCCGCTCTCCAGGATGTCCTTGGTGATGTACCGCACAAAGAGCGGCAGCAGCAGCGCGATGGCGGCCACGAACGCCGCGCTGACGAGGTCCGCGATGAACATGCCGAGGTACGGTTTGTAGTAGGAAAAGAATTTACGAACGCGCGCGTGATTCATACGCATGCTGTTCCTCCCATGCATCATTCATATTGTTTTTGATGGGGCGCCTTCTCATTGGACAGAAAAAAAAGGCGCAAAAATACCGCGTGGGCGTGAATCGTCTACCCCCGCGGCATTTTGGAACACGCAAACAACACGATGGCATGCCATCGCGCAAACGCGCTACAAGCGGCGGCGCGGACTGAAAAATCAGCGCCAGAAAAGGATTTCGAGGGAAACCCTTGCCGCGAACTGCCGATCCGGTTTAGACGAAGCGCACCGTTTCGGTCGTTTTTCTCATGAAAATCAGCTCCCTCTGGGTAGTGGATATTCAATCCGCTGGGAAGGATATCCATCGGCATTATACCGTGCCTGGCGGAAAAGGTCAAGCGGCGCAAAACGCATTGACAAGGAGAGATAAGCCCGTAAAATATAAGGGACAATGCAAAACTATTCATACGGAGGAACCGCGAACGATGGACAAACAAACGCTGCTGGCGTCGATTAAAGGCGGGCTGATTGTTTCCTGTCAGGCGTTGCCAGGGGAGCCGCTGTATTTGGAGGAAGGGTCCGTGATGTACCTGTTCGCCAGGGCCGCCAAGCGCGCGGGCGCGGTGGCGATCCGCACAAACGGCGCGCACGATGTCCGGGCGATCCGGGAGGAAACCGGCCTTCCGGTCATTGGGCTGATTAAGAAAACGTACCCGGATACCGAGGTGTACATCACACCGACCCTCGCGGAGGTGGACGCGCTGGTTTTGGCGGGCGCGACGATCATCGCGGCGGATTGCACGGCGCGCCCGCGCGTGGGCGGGCAGACGGTGCAAGCGTTCCTGGCGCAGGTGCGGCAGAGGCATCCCGGCGCGCTGCTGATGGCGGACATTTCCACGTATGAGGAAGGCGTGGAGGCGGCGGACTGCGGCGTCGATTTCGTCGGGACGACGCTGAGCGGCTACACGCCGTATTCTCCCAGCACAGAGGGCCCGGACTACGCGCTGGTGCGCCGCCTCGCGAGGGACCTTGGCATCCCCGTAATCGCAGAGGGAAAAATCCACGCCCCGGAGCAGGCGCGGCAAATGCTGCGGGAGGGCGCGCACGCCGTGGTGGTCGGTGGGGCGATTTCGAGGCCGCTAGAGATCGCGACGCGCTTCGTACAGGCGATGAAAGGATAGTCCATGTCATTTTTAGGCGTCGATATCGGCGGCACGGCCGTCAAGCTGGCCATGGTGGACCGGCAGGGCAACATCCGCGCGCAGGGGGAGCATCCCGTCAATCACGACGGGTACAAAACGCCCATCCTGACGACGGCTACCCAGCGGGCGCGGGATTTCTGCGATGCGCGGGGTTTCACGCCCGAGGGGGTGGGCGTCTCGGCGACGGGGCAAATCGACGTGCGGCGCGGCGTGGTGGCCGGGACGTGCGGCAACCTGCCGGGCTGGGAAGGCGCGCCCATCCGGCAGGCGTTCGCGGAAGCGTTCTCGGTGCCGGTGGCCGTGATGAACGATGTGAACTGCGCGCTGATGGGGGAGGCGTGGCGGGGCGGCGCGCGGGGCTGCCGCGACGCCGTGATGATTACGCTGGGCACTGGGGTGGGCTGCGCCATGCTCGTGGACGGGCGGATTGTAAACGGGCGCAGTGGCTTCGCGGGGGAGGGAGGGCACTTTCCCACCCACGCGGGCGGGCGGCCGTGTACCTGCGGCAATGCGGGCTGCTACGAGCAGTACGCGTCCGTGACCGCGTTGCTCCGCATGGTGAAGAAAGCGATGGGGCCAGGCGCTCCGGCCAATGGCCGGGAGGTGTTTGCGCGGCTGGCGGCGGGGGACGAGGCGGTCGCGGCGGCGGTTGACCGCTGGACGCAGGAGATTGCCGTGGGTCTGGTGGGCTTGGTGCACCTGTGCAATCCGGAGGTGGTGCTGATCGGCGGCGGCGTGAGCGCACAGGAGGCGCTCATAGAGAGCGTTCGCGGCCGTGTGCTGTCGCGGGTGATGCCGCGCTACCGCGACGGTCTGCGGGTAAATGCCGCTACGCTGGGCAACAGCGCGGGCGTGCTGGGGGCTGTGCGGTTTTGGCAGGAAGTGTTCGGGGCGGATACGCCGGTGAACGCGTGACGATTGAGGCGGCACGGCACATGCGGTAAGAAGGGCAGGGGCGCGAACAGTAAAACCCCACCCAGAAAGCACTGGATGGGGGTGGCACGATTGGCTGCATGGAGAGCCAGCGAACCTTGCGGGAGCAGCAGTGGCCGGCCAAGTGCCGCCTACGCGACGGCGGCGCTGATTTGAAAAAACAGGCGCCATGAGGGGAGTTCGCCAGGAGCTCTTACCGCATCGTCTCCGCTTCAATCGCCTCGATGGCGCGCACCTTTTCGGTGGAAGGCCCGTCCACGAACGTCAGCGGCAACCACTCGGTCAGGATCTTTTTCGCCAGTTCCGCCCCGATGACGCGCTCGCCCATGCAGAGCACATTGGCGTCGTTGGAGAGGATGGACCGCTCGGCGGAGTAGCTGTCGTGGCACACCGTCGCGCGGATGCCCCGAAACTTGTTGGCCGCGATGCACATGCCCAGGCCCGTACCGCAGACCAGGATGCCGCGCTGTTTGTAGCCTCCGGCGATGATCCTCTCGCACACGCGGCGCGCGACCACCGGATAGGCGGTCGGGTCGTCCGGGCTGTCACACCCGGCGTCGTCCACCGCGTAGCCTTTCGCCTTCAGCAGTTCCACAAGAATCCCTTTCAGGCGCGTTGCCGCATTATCACATCCGATGACGATCGGTTGCATTACTCGTTCGCCCCTTCCGCGCGCGCCGCCGCGCGCTGTTTGATTTGCTTCAGCCGTTTGACCGCGCTGTCCGCGTCGCGGCCAAACCGGTCGTGCAGCGCGATGTACTGCGCGTACAGCCGGTCGTATACCGCCTGGCTGGCCGCTTGCGGCCGGTAGACCGCGATGTCCGGCCGGACCATGGCTTTGGCCGCGCCGTATACGCTGTCGTAGCCGCCACCGGCCCGCCCCGCCGCGACGGACGCGTATACCGCCGCCCCGAGCGCGGCGCACTGGTCCGTGGCGCAGATGCGCACCGGGAGGCCCAGGATATCCGCATAGATCTGCATGAGCAGCGCGTTTTTCCGCGCAATGCCGCCGGCGGCGTGGAACGTATCCACGGCGACGCCATGCGCGCGGAAATTTTCCACAATCGCCCGCAGGCCGAACGCGTGGCCTTCCAGCAGCGCGCGGTACACTTCCTCCGGTTTGGTGCGCAGTGTCATGCCGAGCAGGATGCCGGACAGATCGCCATCGACGAGGATGGAACGGTTGCCGTTCCACCAGTCCAGCGCGAGGAGCCCGCTTTCGCCGGGGCGCAGGTGCGCGGCTTTCTCCGTCAACAGCGCGTGCAGGCTCATGTCCCGGCAGCGCGCCTCCCCGGCATAGGCGGCGGGCGCCATGTGGCGCGTGAACCAATCGAAATGATCCCCCGCGCAGGATTGACCGGCCTCGTAGCCGTAGTATCCCGGCATCATGCCGTCCCGCACGACCGCGCAGATGCCCGGCACAGCCTTGAGCGACTCGCCCAGCAGCATAAAGACCGCGGAGGTCCCCACGATGCCCAGCATCGCGCCGGGACGCGTGATGCCCGCGGCTGGCATGGCCACCTGCGCGTCCGGGTTGGCGGCCGCGACCGCGATGCCGGGGGGAAGCCCGCACAGCGCCGCGCCCGCCTCCGTCAGCGCGCCGACGCGGGTTCCGGGGGGCACGACGCGGCCCGGTAGCTTGTCCTCCGCGACGGACGCGAAGGCCGGGTTCAGCGCCCCGAGGAAGGCGGGGGAAGGGTATTCGCCATCCCACATGCCCCGGTAGGCCGCCATGCACGCGCTCCGCGCGAGGGTGCCCGTCAGCCGCCACACCATCCAGTCCCCGGCCTCCAGAAAGCGCGCCGCCGCGCCGTAGACGGCCGGGTCCTCCTCCAGCGTCTGGAGTATTTTCGGGAGCAGGCACTCGGAGGACACCTTTTCGCCGCGCAGCGGGAGCCACGGCTCGCCCATGTCCACCGCGAGCCGCGTCATGCGGTCGGCCTGCGGCTGCGCCGCGTGGTGCTTCCAGAGCTTGGCATAGGCGTGCGGGCGGTCACGGAACGCGTCCGTCAGGCACAGCGGCGTGCCCACGGCATCCGACGCGATGACCGTGCAGGTCGTGAAGTCGATCCCCAGGCCGATCACATCATCCGCCGGGATGGCCGCCTCGCGAAGCGCCCCGGCGACAGACCCCCGTAGCGCGTCCAGGTAATCCTGCGGGTGCTGCAGCGCCCAGTCAATGCCGAGGGGCTGTCCGCCGGGCAGATGCTCGTCCATCACGCCATGCGGGTACGCATATTCGCCCTGGCCGAGGAGCGCGCCATCCGCGACACCAACGACAATCGCGCGCGCGGACAGTGTGCCAAAATCGATTCCGACAACGTACTTTGCCATGGGACAGCTCCTTTCTGCGACGGCGGCGCGGATTCGGAGAATCGGGCGCCATGAGGGGATTCCGCAAGGAATCCCTTCGTCATCGCGGCGCGGCTATGGCGCCACCAGATCCCAGATGATCTTGGCCATCAGCAGCGCGATCACCACGAGAATCATCGGCCGGACGATCTTGACGCCCTTCTTCAGCGCGAGCCCGGAACCGATGTATTGCCCCAAAATCGCACACAGCGCGCACGGGATACCCAGCGCGTACGCCACCTCGCCCCGGATGACGAACGTGGCCGCGGCCGCGAGGTTGGACGCGAAGTTTACGGCCTTCGCGTTGCCGCACGCGGTCAGCACGTCGAAGCCAAGGATCGCGGTGAACGCCATGATGAGGAACGTGCCGGTGCCGGGGCCGAAGAAGCCGTCATACGCGCCCAGCCCAACGCCGATCACCAGCGCGAGCGCCAGCACGCGGGAACGCGGCAGTTCGACCTCGCGCGGGCGGAACCCCTTGCCCCGCAGCACCAGCACCGCGATGATGGGCAGCACGACGAGCATGATGTACACGAGCGTGCGCTCCGGCACGATCAGGGCGAGGTTCGCGCCGATGGCGGAGCCGCCCAGCGCCCCCACGAAAGAGATGGCCGCCGCGTCCCACCGGATATGCCCGCGTTTTGCGAAGCGCGCGGTGGAGATACCGGTGCCGATGACTGCGGAGAACTTATTGGTGCCCAGCGCGAGGTGGGCGGGCAGCCCGACCGCTAGATAGGACGAAAGGGAGATAATTCCGCCGCCGCCGGCAATGGCATCCACAAATCCGGACAAAAAAATGAGCGGATACAGCACCCACATACACCGCACCTCACGAAGCGTTTTCCCCAGTATGCCACAGGTCAGGTGATTTTGCATCCCCTATGCGCCAGAAAATTGGTTTTTTCCTGCGGAGATGCGGGGTTGTATGGGAATTCTGTAAAATTGCACCGTATGTTGCGCGAAGTTCGTTGCTTCTCCCCATTGACATTTTTGTGCGAGCATGCTATATTATCATCCGCTGACAAATTTGTCGCATGCCAACGTAGCTCAGCCGGTAGAGCAGCGGTTTCGTAAACCGCAGGTCAAGGGTTCGAGTCCCTTCGTTGGCTCCACGATGTCGAGGTGTAGCGCAGTTTGGTAGCGCGTTTGGTTCGGGACCAAAAGGTCGCAGGTTCAAATCCTGTCACCTCGACCAAAAAACCCCCTGAAAACGGCCGTTTTCAGGGGGTTTTTATTGCATATTGCACAAGCGAGCCAAAGTTGCTACTAAAAACGCCCACTATTTGCCCACTATTGGGGAAAACGGGGCCACAACATGTTGTGGCGATATGAATGACGGTACACCACATCTTGCAAAACGCTGATTCTGCGACCTTTTGGTCTTTTGCCACGACAAAGTGCCACGGTCCATTGAAATCGCCCTACTCTGCCGGTGGGCTGTGTGCTATAATAGATGAGCAACACCAAAAGGAGGCAAATCACGAATGAAACGAAAGACAAAATGGATTGTCATAGCGCTTGTATTGATTCTTTTGATAGTGGCTGCGGTGTTCTTTTTGAACAAGCGAGGAAGCACGGATATTACGGTCGCGAGTTCCATTCCACGCATAGCCGTTACCAGCTCCGCCTTTGATGATATGGGGACTATTCCCGATCAATACACCGGGCGTGGAGCCGATATATCCCCGGATTTGACATTATCGGAGTTAGCGGAAGGCGCGGTATCTGTAGCAATCATTATGGATGATCTTGATGTGCCCTTTGCAGGCAACTATACGCATTGGGTTGTATGGAACATTCCCGCCACAACGCAAATTCCAGAGGGCATCCCCCATGGGGAAACGGTGCCTTCGCTTGACGGGGCCATACAAGGAATGGCCTACGGGCAAAACCGTTACAAAGGGCCTCTGCCGCCCTTTGGCACCCATCGGTATCAATTCCATGTGTTTGTCTTGGATAGCATGGTGAATCTGGATGGTTCGGCTGATAAGGCAGCCTTGCGCAAGGCTGTGGAAGGGCATATTCTTCAATACGGCACATTAACAGGCTGGTATCCCCGGCAAGCCAACTAGCTGAAAAAACGCGCCCCGGTGCCATCGGCTCCGGGGCGCATACGCTTTGATACTTATCTTCCAAACATCCCCCACTGGGGGTTGCTGTTGACCGCCTTCTGAATAGGCTTTGCAGCGGCCCGCTGCCCGAACACGTCCTCGATGTTGGTAGCGGCCTTCTTGAGCGCATCGTCTTTGAGATGCGTATAAATGCTGGCCGTGGTCTGGTAATCGGTGTGCCCTACCAGCCGCATGGCAATGAGCGGGTCAATCCCGGCTTCGTACAGCAGCGTCACGTAGTTATGCCGGAGATAATGCGGCGTGATCGTTGCCTTGAACCGCTGGCGTATGTCGTTGGGCTTCCACTTCGCAGGCTTCCCCTTTTTTGCACCCTTGCCCTCGCCATCACCGTCCGGCGGTTCCCGCTCAACCGTACAACCCGCTGCCAGCATCAGCTTCAACCACATGCGGTTATAGGTTGCCTGCGGAAGCGGTTCGCCCGCTTCGGTGTGAAAGATGTACTGGTTTGGCAAGCTGCGGTGCCGCACAAGCATCACGCGCAGCTCCTCTCGGGGATCGGCACATACCGCTCGGCGGCCTGGGTTTTCAGGTCGCCTTCCTCGGCTTTCGAGTTGGTATAATCAATATCCCGCTCGATATGCACCGTGTTTTCGTCCCAATCGATGTCCCCCCATTTGAGGCCGAGCGCTTCCCCACGCCGCAAGCCCAGGTAATAGAGCACCCCGAGGAAAAGCCCGTTCTCATGCGTCTGGATGGTTTCGAGGAAGCGCTTGGTTTCCGCAGCGGTCAGCGCGCGGCGCTTGGCCTTCTTACCCGCCTTGGGGCGTACCAGGGCGGCGCTGGGATCAAAGCGAATGATGCCGTCCGCGAATGCGCTGGATAGAATGCCTTTGACGATGCCCTTCATCAGGGTAATATGGGACTTGCTCGTCCCATTGAAGCCGTTAATGAAGGCCTGCACATCCCGAGAGCTAATCGCTCGTAGATGCCGCAGGCCAAACGCCGGAAGGATGTGCCTTGAAAAACACGAATGATAGCTTGCCTTGGTTGCGTTGCTCAGGAACGGTTCTTTCTTGAGGCGATACCATTCCTCCGCAAATTCACAAAAGAGCATGTCCTCGCGGATGGGTTCGCCGTAGATATACTGGCGGCGTACTTCGTCCTTCTTGGCTTCGACCTCAACGTCCGATTTCCCGCGCACATACTTGTTGATGGGTTTTCCATCCGGGTACACGCCGATTTGCACCCTGCCTTTTAGCGATTCCGGCTTCTTCTTTTTCGCCATATTCAAGCCCCTTTTCATTGAGTTTCCTAGCTTTTTAGCCCGCTAGTTGACAGCCAGTGTAGCCCTGAACACTGAAAAATCAAGGCTTTACCGCTTATTTGCGCGGGGTGGGATGGCGAAAGAATCCCAATGTTTGAGGGTTGGCGGGCGTTTGCACTTCTCGCGGGCGGCAAAATCCTGCTGGCAAGGGTTCTCAAGGTAATGGGCCATGGAGCGAACATCCACGTCCGAACCGACGCGCCGGAGCCGCCCATCTTCCAACATACGGTGAATGGTTCGGACAGATTTGTTCAAAATCTGCCCGGCCTTTGTTTGTGTGCAGCATTCGCCGTAGCGGTCCAGCATATCATCCAGGCGGTTTTTCATGGGAAGGGGTTGGGTGGTTTCGGTCGTTTGGGATTTTGAAACTGCGAAAGACATGCGATACCTCCGAAAAATAAAATGAGATGAAAAGCCCGGCAAGGGTTGTCCCCCTGCCGGGCTTCGGTTATGATGTTATGTGAAAAGCGCTGTGCGGGTAATTGGGCCAACCATGCCGTCCACGGCGATGCCCGCGTCGGTTTGAAGCACACGCACCGCCGCCTCGGACAGCGGGCCGTACATGCCGTCAATCTTGCCGGGGTCGTAGCCAAGCTGTGCGAGGCGCGTCTGCACCGCGTGCACATCGTTGCCAGAAAGCAGTTTGCGCCCTTTGACGTATTTCAGCAGCCGGGTGCCGAAATCCAGCGGGGCGTCCGGCTGGTCGGGCGTGTCATCGCCGCGCTGATCGTCCGGCAGCGGTGGTACAGGCGGCGTCGGCGGTGCGGGCGGCTCTGGCACATCCGGCCCGACCGCACCATCGACATAATCAATGTAGCGGCATTGATACCAGTGCGTCCAACGCCGCTTTGCCACCTCGGTCATGACAATGCCTTTGGAGAAGCTCTGCGCCTCAACCGCCCAGCCGTTCCCGATGTAGATTCCACCGTGGTCTTTGTGGTACAGCAGCAGGCCGGGCACCTCCGGCAGCGTGGCGATGGGTCCCTTCACTTTCGCCGCCTCGAACATGCCATTCGCGCCCTTATCGGGGCGACCGTCAAGGCCATAAATCTGCTTGCCATCGTCGCG
>JAVBOM010000072.1:0-19278 GCA_031550535.1 Eubacteriales bacterium | reverse complement strand
CCGCTCGATCTGCGACAAGAATTCCTTCTTCCGCGTTTTCGCCTGCGCTAGTTCGTCCGCCAACGCGCTCAGTGTGATCTGCTTTTTCATGTCCCTATTCTACCATATCTTGAGCAGTTTCGCTTCTGTGCGGTGTTACCTTAGTCGGGTGCTCATATCAATTGCTTCCTCAATAGCGGCGTTGATTTGAAAATCGGGTGCCCGCAGGTCCAGGAAATCTCACAAAACCCCAGCCGCTTGCAAGGCGGACGCGCGATGCGCGCCCCTTCGGCCGGTATGCCAGACAATTGGCGCATGCACGCCGCGCCCACCGTCCCCTGCCGAACCCCGCCGCATAACAGGCATCAAACCCCGTCGGTCCCAAGGGGCCGCAGCCCCGAAACCCCGTCCCAGCGACGAAGTACGCCGCAAACCCCGGGGAGGCTTGGAGGGGTCCGCAGACCCTTCCAAATGAAATCAGGCCTGGCGACATGCGCGGCGGGCTGCCGCAGATTCCAGAACCAGTCCCGTAGGACTGGTGGAGGAATCTGTACATTTACCTTCGGCCGCCCGGAAAACGCCGCAGCGTTTTCAGGCCGAACCCTCCCCGTCGCCCCCTCCTCGTCAAAAACCTCAGTTTTTGACGGCCCAGGGCAAAAAAGCTTTTGCCCTGCCGCCTACAGGTGCGTATCCCACATCCCGCAGAACGGGTCCACCGGGTTCTTGCCCACAAACGCGCTCTTGCCCATCAGCTTTTGCACCAGCGCGTCGCACACCAGCGGGCTGCCGTTGTACGCGTTGATGAACGTCTTGATGCGCGGCACGTCCAGCAGGTGGTACGGATTGGCCACGGAGATGAACAGCGTCGGCACCTGCTGGATCATGACGGGCAGGTTCGTGCCCATGGGCATGCCCCATTCGATGCGCACGGTCGTCTGGTTGGACTTGGTGGTCAGGTTGGCGATGTAGATAATCAGGTCGTACTTGCCCAGGATCGCGGAGACGGGCTGCATCATGCCCTCCAGCCCCTTGCTCGGCTCAAACTGCGCGACCGTGAAGCCCTCTTTTTCCAGGGACGCCTTGAACTGCACCGTGATGTCGTCACCCTTCATGAAGCCCATCGGGTCGTCCTGCTCCAGCAGGTACAGCAGCACGCGCGGCGTCTTTTTCGGGTCCAGCGGCAGCACGCCCGCCTGCTCCTTCACGAGCGTGACGGACCGGTCCGCGCAGTCCAGCGCCCACGCCTGATGCTCCGCGCAGCCCACGACTTTCGCCGCCGACTCGACCGTGATCTCCGGCTGCTCCCGGTGCAGGCCGATCGACGCTTTCAGCGCCAGAATGCGCACCAGCGCGTCGTGCAGCCGCTCCTCGGTGATGACGCCGCTCGCGATGCCGTCCTTCATCGCCTGAAAGTCCTCCTGGACGTTCTTGGTGAACAGGAACATGTCCGCGCCCGCCGCGATGGACGCCGGCACCGCCTCGTGGCGCGCCATCGGGATGGTGAACCCGCCCATCGTCGTCGCGTCGGTCACGATCAGACCATTGAACCCGAGCCGGCCGCGCAGCAGGTCGCCCATCAGCTCCGGCGCGAGCGACGCGGGCATGATGTCCTCGTCCTGGATGTTCGGGCGCAGCTTCTTGCTGTACGCGGGCTGCATGATGTGGCCGATCATCACGGTTTTCGCGCCCGCCTCAATGGACGCCTTGTACGCCGCGCCGTAGGTCGCGTCCCACGCGTCCGTGGACAGGCTGTTGATGCTGGTGACCAGGTGCTGGTCGCGCTCGTCGCAACCGTCGCCGGGGAAGTGCTTGATGGAGGCCGCCGCGCCGCAGCTCTGCACCGCGCGCACGTACGCCTCGCCCATGTCCCGCACGCGCGCCGGGTCGGAGCCGAACGTCCGGATGTTGGTGATGGGGTTTCTGAAGTTATAATCGATATCAATGATCGGCGCGAACGCCCAGTTGACGCCCACGGCCATACCTTCCCGCCCGCTGATAAGGCCCAGGCGCTCGGCGGCCGTCACGTCGTCCGTCGCGGCGACCTGCATTTCCGGGCCGATGCACGTGCCCTCCATCACCGCGCCGTTTCCGCCCTTTTCCAGGTGCGCGGCGATGAGCATCGGAATCTTCGCGCGCTTTTTCAACCGCGCCGTCAGGCTGATGGCCTCGGCCATCGGGAAGGGCCGGTACATCGTGCCACCGGGCTGCATCACGCCGAACATCGCGTCCAGCGCCGCGTCCGAGCTGTCAAAGTTCACCAGGCAGAAGAGCTGCCCGGCCTTTTCGTCCGGCGTCATGCCGTCGAGGGTCTTGTATACCCAGTCGATGGCCGTATCGTCCAGGAAAAACGGGTTTTGCTTCAAGGACTCCTTTGCGATCATGGGATTCCCTCCAAATCGTTACCTAAATAGGGCAGTAGTTTTGATATGGTTTCCATGCGGATGGCGGGGAGCTTTCCAGAGGCGAAGCCGGCGAAAAACATTCCTTTGTCAGGGGATATAGAGGTAGGGATTTCTGGCGAAATCCATTTATGTCGTTCGATTTTGAGTCAGCGCCGCCGCCCAAGGGGACAAATGCCGCAGCCCGCCAACGGCGGAGCAAATGCGGCTTTTGTCCGGCGGGCCACAACGCGATGGACCCAAAAGGCCAGCGCGACAATGGCAAGACGTGACGCTCCCTACGCACTCGTGCTCAGTCCAGCCGTGCGGCCAATTTCAGCATCATCAGCGCCATGCCCGCCTGCTCCTTGGGCAGCGCGGCGGCCGCGAACGCGTTCACCGCTTCCGGCGTCACCCGCGCGAGGCCCCGCGCCTTGGCGAACTGCGCGAACGGCCCGGTAAAGTCCGCACCGCGCGCGAACGCGTGCAGCGTCTGCCACTGGCTGAGCGCCTCGGCCGTCCAGTCAAGCCCCGGAATCTCCGGCGGGGCGAACGCCACCGCAAACGCGGCCCGCTGCGCCAGGAGGTCCGCCTCCGTCATGCCCGGGAACAGGCCGAGCCGCTCGTACTGCTCGGGCGGCGCGTCGTTCTCCGCCATGCGCTCCATGAGGCGGTTGATGAGCCGCAGTTCCGTCGCCGGGTCGTCAATCGGGCGCTTCTGCCCCGGGTCGGCCGCAAGGTCATACAGGCGGCTGCCGAACCGGTATGGGTTGCTGAACGGCGTGTCGTGCCCCGCCATGTCCAGTTTGATCGTCTTGCACCCCTTCGTGAAGCGGAACGGCTCCGCCAGCGCCAATTTCTGTAGTTGGCGCACGTCCGCGCGGGACGCCATGCGCGCGGGGATCAGCGTGTATTCGTTCAACGGCATGTTTTGCGGCGCGGCCGGCCCGCGCATGTATACGTAGCGCCCGTCCGTGACGCACGCCTGCCCGCCGAAGTAGCCGAACAGCGCGGTGTCATGGATCGGCGAATCGTCCTGCACGATGGGCAGCATCGGCCGCCCTTCCATGTCCCCTGGCAGCGGCGCGCCGAAGAAATCCAGCAGCGTGGCCGCCACGTCGATGTTCTGCGCGAGCGATTCCCGCCGCTCGTCCATCTTCCCGGCGCGCGGGTCCCAGACAAAGCACGGGATGTTCGCGACCTCGTTATACAGCGGCATCGCGCCCTTGCTCCACCATTCATGCTCGCCCAGCAGCAGACCATGGTCTGTATTGACGATCAGCAGCGTATCCGACCACCGGTCCCCTTCGTCCAGGTAATCGAGCACACGGCCGAGATTTTTGTCGATCATGGATACGAGCGCCTTGTACTGGTTCTGTATATACGCGACATAATCGGCATCCTGGTCCGCCGTGCCGGGCATCGGCCAGTCGATATGCCGTCCCTCATACGCCGACGGGTACAGCGCCCGGTACTGTTCGTAGGTGTAAAACGGCTCATGCGGGTCAAAGCATTCAAGCTGCAGGAACCACTGGTCCGTGTCCTTGTGCGCGTCCAAAAACGCCATGCCCGCGTCAAAACACTGCGTCTGGCAGTGCTCGGCCTCGGTCGGCATGTAGTGCCGGTTGACCGTATCCTGCCGCATCATGCCCTCAAAGAACGGCGGCAGGCTGTCCGCCATGGACGTATTGACGAACGCGACGCGCGGGTCGGCCTTCCATGGGTCGCCCTCCTGGCCGCGGATATGCTCGTATGTGCTGTAGCGCGTGTGGTAGTTGGCGCCGCCGTCGCGCCAGTAGTGGTGGTGGTCGCTCGCGAGATGCGTGTGCACGCCGCGCGCCTTCAGCAATTCCGGCACGGAGTCGTCAAACGGCTCCAGCGGCGACCAGCCCTCGTGAAAAAAGCCGTACCGGCCGGTATGCAGCTCGCGCCGGGCGGGCATGCACGGCATGCTGCCCACATAAAACCGGTCCAGCGTCACCGTGTGCCTCGCCAGGCGCTCAAAGTTCGGCGCGGCGATATCCCCGCCGTACGGCGGCAGCCAGTCCCGTTTCAGGGAGTCAAACATCAGCAGGATTGCCTTCATCGGCCAGCCCTCCATCGTGCGCTCTCATCGAGGACGGGGGCGGACATACCGCCCACCCCCGTCCGTCTGTCATTCATCTGTATTATTTCGCGCCGTACATCCGGGTGTAGACCGTCTGCACCGTCTCCATGTACGTGGACAGGCCCATCTTCTCATACTCGGCCACGTAGCTGTCCCACTGCTTGTCGTCGCTCGGGTTCCAGTCGCCCGCGACGAAGTTGGCGATGGTGCGGAGGATGTAGGTGTCGATGTCGTTGCGCGGCATCTGGATGGCTTCGATCTCATCCGGCGTGTACACCAGGTTCGCGATGAACTCAGCGGGCACTTCACCGGTCTCGTCCAGCTTCATGACGCCGATTGCCTTGATGTAGCCGCCTTCCATCTCGTTGCCGCCCCACTGCACGCCCTTGGCGATCGCGGGATCAAGGATGAACGGGCTCTGCTGGAGGAAGTTCATGTTCTGGCCCGCCTGCGCCCAGGTGTTTTCCAGAATCTTCAGGATGGCCGGGGTGCCATAGTAGCTGATGCTGCCTTCATCGGCATCGTCCCAGTTGACGCCCTTCTCGCCGTAGCGGGTGATCAGGGAGCCCTCGTAGGACATCATCTCGTCCAGCACGCGGAACGCAATTTCCGGATACTTGCACTTGGTGGTGATGACGCCGGCGGGGCGGATGCTCGGCGCGGCCCAGGTCACATAGTGCGCGCCTTCCGGACCGATCAGCGCGGGCATGCTGTTGTAGCGCTTCAACACCTCGATGTTGTCCGCGGATACGACAGCCTCAAAGCCCAGGCCCTCATACGCGCCGAGGATGTCGTTCTCGTTGGCGCCGATCTGCTGCAGCGCGGTGTTGTCCTGGGTGAAGCTGCCCTCGTAGTAGAGTCCATCATTGACCAGACCGCGCAGGAACGTCATCGCCTCGCGCCATTCCGCCGTGGTCGGCGCGAACTTGACGACGCCTTCTTGCACGTACATGCGGGAGTTGAGCGTGTCGTTGTAGATGAACGCGTTGATCAGGGTGTCATACCCCATGGAGCCCAGGCCGCCCGAAACCTTGCAGCCGGACAGCGGAATCTCGTCGGCCTTGCCGTTGCCGTTGGGATCTCCGGTCTTGAAGGCTTCCAGCACGGCGCGGAACTCGTCCGTCGTCGTCGGCATTTCCAGGCCGAGCTTGTCCAGCCAGCCCTGGTTGATCCACAGCTTGTTGGGGTAGGAGTTCGTCAGCGACGCGCTGAAGGCCGGGAGCGAGTAGATATTTCCGTCCGCGGACGTCATCCACGGCTTGATGTCGTAGCCATACTCACCCGCCGTCGCGAGCGCCTTGTTAAAGTTCACGCCATAGTTGTCAATCAGGTCGTTCAGCGCGATGATCATGCCCTGGTCGTACCATTCCGGGGCGTACGGCGCGCCGAAGAGCACATTGGTGGACGTCATGCCGATGGACAGGAACATATCCGGCAGGTTCGCGCTGTCGTTGGTGGACAGCGTCAGCATGACCTTTTCCACCGCGTTGTCGGCCGGGAACTTGATGAAGTCCAGCTTCACGCCGGTGCGCTCCTCCAGCCACGTGACAAAGTAGTTGGTGTCGAAGTCGGCGATGAACGGGGTTTCCACGACGCCGATCGTCAGCGTGATGTCGGTTCCCTCGGGCACGATGGGCAGTTCGCCGGCGGGCGATGTCGTAATCTCCGCGGCAAAGGCGGGCAGGGCCGTCAGCAGCATCACCAGGGCGAGCATCAGGGACAAGGCGATCCGGGACATCTGTTTCACTGGGGGAGCCTCCTTTCAAGTCGAGGGAAGTGGTAGGGATTCCTCGCGGAATCCCTCTATGGCGCCCGATTTTCCAAATCCGCGCCGCCTTCAAGGAACCTGTTGGGAAACCGGGCACTATGGTGACGGGCCAAGATTCAGTTGGCCCGACAAACCGCCAGACAAACTCCGGGTGAGCTCGGGAGGGTTCGCAAACCCTCTCGATTGCAATCAAATCCAGCGACATGCGCGGTGGATTTGTGCAGATTCCAGAACCAGTCCCGCAGGACTGGTGGCGGAATCTGTACGTTTTCCTGAGGGCCGACCGGCATTGTCGCGCTGGCCCCTTGGGCCATCCCTCTGTGCCAGCCGGCGCCTTCGGGTCGCTTCATCCCGCACAGCGGGCGCTTCCCTTCGGTGTGCCCGGAAAATGCCGCAGCATTTTCAGGCCGAATCCTCCTCGTCGTCTCCTCCCATCAAAAAAAGCTTTTTGATGGCCGTCTATCCCTTAATCGACCCGATCATCACGCCTTGGACAAAGTACTTTTGCAAGAACGGATACACGCACCAGATCGGCAGGCAGGACACGACGATCAGCGCGTAGCGCAGCACGTGGATCAGGTTGAAATCGACCGACCCGGTGTTCGCGCCTTCCAGCATCTCCGGGGATACGGCGCTGGAGATCAGGATCTCCTTCAGCACAATCTGCAGCGGGTTCAGGCGGCTGTCCGTCAGGTACAGGAAGGCGTTGAAGAACGCGTTCCAGTGGTACACGCCGTAGTACAGCCCGATGACCGCGACAA
This sequence comes from Eubacteriales bacterium, assembly GCA_031550535.1. Lineage (GTDB taxonomy): Bacteria > Bacillota > Clostridia > Christensenellales > Aristaeellaceae > Avichristensenella. The sequence goes on along the minus strand of JAVBOM010000072.1, from coordinate 12,285 downwards.
TCGCCTTGGACAGCGGCATCACGATGGAGATCAGGAAGCGTATGTCCGAGCAACCGTCAAGCTGCGCGGCTTCCAGCAGCTCCTTTGGAATGCTGTTGCGGAAGAATGTCCGGCAGATGACCATGTTGTACACGTTGATCGCCATCGGCAGGATCATGGCCCAGCGCGTGTTCAACAGCCGCAGGTCCTTCATCAGCAGGTAGTTGGGGATCATGCCGCCGTTGAAAATCATCGTGAAGGCGAAGAGCATCATGATCTTGTTTCTGCCCGGCATATCGTCCCGCGAGAGCGGGTACGCCGCCAGGATCGTCAGCAGCATGTTCAGCGTTGTGCCGCTGGCCGTGTAGATGATCGTGTTCATATAGCCGTTTAAGACCTTGTTGTTCTTGAAAACGGCGTTGAACCCTTCCAGGCTGACGCCCAGGCGGTACTGGCCGGCCGCGTCGCGCACCATGGGCCAGAACGTGATCTTGCCCGCGGCGACCGCGTTGCCGCTGGAGAACGCGTTGGCGAACACCGTCAGGATCGGCAGCAGCACCAGGAGGAAGAACAGGATCAGCAGCGCGCCGTTGATGCCGTAAAAGACCCTGTCGCCCCGGGTGATCCGGCCGTAATCGCTGGGCAGGCCGCCTTTTTCCTTGGGGAGTTTGGCTGCTTGGACACTCATTTTCGCTTTCCTCCCTTCCTAGAACAGGCTGGAATCGCCCATGCGCTTGGAGACTGTGTTCGCGCCGACGATCAGCACCAGGTTCACGACCGAGTTGAACAGGTTGATCGCGGTGGAATATCCGTAGTCCGGCCGGCCGACAAAGCCGACCTTGTATACATAGGTGGATATGATTTCGCTCGTGGCCAGGTTCAGGTCCGTCTGCATCAGGAACACCCGCTCAAAGCCGATACTCATCACCTGCCCCATGCTCAGGATCAGCATGATGGTCGCCGTGGGCAGGATGACCGGCAAATCGATGTGCAGCACGCGCTGGAACCGGGACGCGCCGTCCACAATGGCGGCCTCGTGATGCTCGGGATCCACGCTGGCCAGCGCCGCCAGGTAGATGATCGACGACCAGCCGGTTTTCTGCCATACGTTGCTCCACACGTACAGGTGCGGAAACGCGGCGGAGGAGGCGAACATGTCCGGGATGGTCACGCCCAGCATATCCGCGAAGATGGCCACAATGCCAAGGCGCGGATGCAAGAGCTGTTTTAAAATACCAACCATGACGACCGTGGAGATGAAGTTGGGCATGTAGGTGGCGAGCTGCACGCCGCGCTTGAGTCCCCGGTTCCGCACCGCGTTCAGCGCCAGCGCCAGCAGAATGGGCGTGGGGAGGGCGGCCACGATGGAGTAGAACGACAGCGTCAGCGTGTTGCGCAGGATGGGCCAGAACTGATAGGAGTTCACGAACTTCTCGAAGTTCTTCAGCCCCACCCACTGGCTGCCCCAGATGCCCACCGGCGCGGAGTATTTCTTGAACGCGAGCTGAATGCCGGTCATCGGGTAGTACGCGAAGATCACCAGGTACACGACGGGGAGCAGCAGCAGCAAGTAAAGCTGCCAGTAGCGTCCCAGGCGCAGCTTGTCGCGCCTTCTGGGCTGGGTTGCCGGGGCGTCCATCTGCCATCACTTCCTTATCAAGGCTGCACACAGGCTATACGGGCTCCAGAATTTGTCCGAACGGTTGCATTTCTCGGTTACAACAGCTATTATTATAGAGGACCGTCGCGCAATTTGTATAGAAAATCTTGCACAACATATGGAATATATTATATTTTAACCTTCCGTTTTGTGCAAATTTCCCTGCACCCGGCCGATCGGAGGGATACGCTATGTATCAAGCCTATTTGGTGGACGATGAAGCCCTGGTATTGTCTGACATGCGGCACTCCGTGCCATGGGAGGAGAATAACTTCATGGTCGCCGGCGCCAGCACGGACCCGGATGTGGCGATCCGTGACGTCCTGACGCTCTCGCCGGACGTGGTGTTTACGGATATGAAGATGGGCCGCATGAGCGGGCTGGACCTGATCGCGGCGCTGAAGGCAAAGGGCTGCCGCGCAGAGTACGTCGTCGTCAGCGCGTACGATTCGTTCGATTACGCCCGGCGGCTCATCGTGCTGGAAGGGTTCGATTATCTGGTCAAGCCCGTGGACCCCGTGCAGTTCGCGGACCTGTTCAAAAGGCTCAGGAGCCGGCTGGACGCCGTGAATGGGAAAGCGGCGCGCCCCCAGACCGCCTCCCCGGACCTCAACCATATCCTCAAATACCTGGAGGCGCACTACGCGCAGAAGCAGTCCCTGCAGCAAATCGCCGAGCGCTTCGCCATCACGCCCAGCTATGTCTGCCGCCTGTTCGCCAAGCATCTGGACACCACGTTCTCCACGCACCTGGCGGGGCTGCGCATGGCGCGCGCCGCCCACCTGCTGGAAACGAGCGACATGCCCATCAAGGAGATTGCGGCGCTGAGCGGGTACGACGATTACTTCTATTTCTGCCGGGTGTTTCGCGAGGCCAACGGCTGCACACCTACGCAGTACCGGGGCAAACCGTAATGCGCCGCCCGCGCCTGCACACGGTCTATCAGAAGCTGGCCGCGATCACGCTGACGCTCTCTTTGGCGCTCGTGGTCTGGCTGCTCGCGTTCCAAGGCTATTTTGTCGGCAGGGTACGGCGGATTTACGAGTCGAACATGGACTTTGTCATCGGCGAAGTCGTCCAGGACCTGCGCAGCGCGTTTTCCTCCCAGGGCGACGCCGTCGAACAGATCGCCGGAAATGTGGATGTGAAGGAATACGCGGCGACCGACGAGGTCACCGCGCGCTACCGGAAGGCGTATGAAAGCGTGCGCCCGATCGTCCAGATGGCCGTCTCCGGCAGAAACATCGGGCACGTGATCGTGTTTGACGAAACCATGACATGGTATCAGTTCGTCGGCGGGCTTTCCATGAGCGCGTGCCGCACGCTGCGCGCCGCCTATGCGGAGCTACACGCGCCGGACACCCGCGTGATGGAGCTGGACGGGCATCTATACCTGTGCGCCGCGGAGCCGGTCACGCAGCTTGTGGGTGCCAGGATCGAGCAGGTCGGCCTGGTGATCGCGCTGTCGGACCTTGCCCGCTTCCAGCCGATGCTCGCGGGCTTTGCGCAACTACAGGCGGGCACCATCCTGGTGCACGACGGCACGACCGTCCTGCTGTCCAACGCGATGAGCCTCGCCGGCGCGCCGCTCGCGGACATCCCGATGGACCCCCGGCACTACTACGCGCAGGAGGCGCAGGTGCTGCCCGGCCTTTTGCGCGTGACCATCCTGCTGTCCCGCGCGCAGGTGTTTCCCCAGCAGGCGGCCTTCGCGTGGCTGCTGCTGGCGGCGGGCCTCTTTTCGCTCCTGGTGCTGCTGATGGGCTCGTTCATCGTCAACCGCTGGCTCGCGCGGCCGTACGGGCATATTCTGCGCGAGATGAACGCGCTGGGCGTGGATGACCAGGAGGGCCGCCTGACACAGACGGGCGTGAGCCACATGGACTCCCTGGTGGACAACATCAACGGCATGCTCGGGCGGCTTGAAGAGTCCGGCCGCCGCGCGTTTGACGCGCAGCAGACGCTCTACCGCGAGGAGCTGCGCCGCCAGCGCATCGAGACATACCTGCTGAAAAAGCAGATCGACGCGCACTTCCTCAACAACGCGCTCATCAGCATCAAATCGCTATACGACCAGGGGCGCGGCGAGAGCGCGGGCGAGGTGTTGCAGGGCGTCGCGGCGCTGCTCCACTACGCGCACGGCACGAACGAAATCGTGCCCATCTTCGATGAAATGTCGATTATCCAGCGGTACGCGCAGATCATGAACATCCGTTTCGGCGGCAAGTTCGCCGTTTCCTATGACGTGGATGACCGGCTGACCGATTACGCCATGCCAAAGATGCTGCTGCAGCCGCTGGTGGAAAACGCGCTGGTGCACGGGCTGGCCGCGCGCGGGGAAGGGTGCCGGGTGGAGATCCACGGGCGGTTGGAGCCGGACGCCGTGGTGCTGTCCGTGTGGGACAACGGCGAAGGCATCGGCGGGGAGGCGCTGGCCGCGCTCAGGGCGCGCCTGTCGCACGACGCGGACGACTACGAATACCTGCACATCATCGGCGTGTCGCTGGTGAACATCCAGCGCCGCATCACCACCGCGTTCGGCCCGGGGTATGGGCTCACGGTGGAAAGCGCCAAGGGCGAATACACCCGCGCGACGGTGCGCATCGCGCGGGTGGAAGCGGAAGCGGCGTGCTCCCGCTAGAAATTGCTGCCGTTCCATCCCCAGTGCTCGTGCGCCTGATACTTCACGAACACCCGGTCCGCCGGAATGCCGAGCACTTCGCTCAGCGTGCCCGTGATCGCTAGGGTCATCTTCCGGTACGCGGCCGCGCCCGCGTCGCCGTACGTGTCCACGCTCACCATGGCCGCCGGGTCCCGGGTGCCCTTGAAGTACAGCGGGCTGTTTTCCTGGAAATCCACCATCAGCCAGCTCTCGCTCTTGCCGACCAGCGCGATATCCTTCCCTGATGGCGGCGCGGATTTGAAAAATCGGGCGCCATAAAAGGATTCCGAAAGGAATCCTTACCTTATCCGTGCTTTGATGGCCTCCATTTTGTCCGCGGGAATGGCCACGTTCGTTACCGTCCGAATGTACGGCATGTCCCTCTCCCCCTTCGCATTTATTTGGCATCTTTTCGCCGTGATCCCGCATATTCCTCCACCGTGCGCCTTGACGGCCGCTCTGATTCGAAGAATCGGGCGCCATAAAAGGATTCCGCAAGGAATCCTCGCTTCTCATTTGTGCTATTCGTATGCTTTATGATATACTATTTGGGTAAAGAGTTTTGAAAGGAGACTTGCGAACCGAACAGCAGAAAGGAGGGACGATATGTCCTGGCAGCAAACACTGCAAAACAATCTCACCAGCGCGGAGGCGCTCGCGCCGTATTTGCGGCTGAGCGCGGACGATGCGCGCCGCATGGAGGCGATCCTGGATCGCTTTCCCCTCTCCATTCCCGACTACTACCTCTCCCTGATCGACTTTGACGATCCCGACGACCCCATCCGGAAGATGTCCGTCCCTTCCGTCGCGGAGACGGACCTGTCCGGCAGCTTTGACACCAGCGGCGAGGCCGACAATACCGTGCTGCCCGGCCTACAGCACAAGTACGCCGAGACGGTGATGATCCTCTCCACCAACCAGTGCGCCATGTACTGCCGCCACTGCTTTAGGAAGCGCCTGGTCGGCCTGTCGGACGCGGAGGTCGCCCAGGGCTTTGACGCCATGCGCGAGTACATCCGCGCGCACATGGAAATCAACAACGCGCTCATCTCCGGCGGCGACGCGCTGCTCAACGCCAATGACCGGCTGGACCGCCTGCTCGGGATGCTCACGGACATCGACCACCTGGACGTGATCCGCATCGGCACGCGCGTGCCCGTCGTGTTCCCGGAGCGCATCCTGGACGATCCGGACCTTCTCGCCCTGCTGGAGCGCCACGCCGCGCAAAAGGAGATCGCCCTCATCACCCAGTACAACCACCCGCGCGAACTGACCAACGCGTCCGTCGCCGCCATCCGGCTGGTGCGGCGGCTCGGCATCCCCGTGCGCAACCAGACCGTGCTGCTGCGCGGCGTGAACGACGACCCCGCCGTGCTGGGCGCGCTGCTGCGCGGGCTGACGCGCGCGGGCATCGCGCCGTATTACGTGTTCCAGTGCCGCCCCGTTTCCGGGGTCAAAGCCGCGTTCCAGGTGCCGCTCCGGCGCGGCCTTGCGGTCGTGGAGGCCGCAAAGGCGATGCAGAACGGGCTTGGCAAGGGTTTTAAGTACTGTATGTCCCACCCGACGGGCAAAATCGAGGTACTGGGCGCGCTGCCCGGGGGCGAAATGCTGTTCAAATACCACGAGGCGCACGACAAGGAGAACCTCGGCCGGGTGTTCGCGCTGGCGCTTACGGCGGACGACGCGTGGCTGGGGGAGATTCCGTGATGGCCCCTGATTCATTTTCGAGCGTCAGCGGGATCACATCCTGATACAGCGCGCGGTGCCTGTCGTCGATCGTTCGATCTTCGTGCAAATGACCGAAGAACCACCGGCGGTATGCCGTCCGGTCCATTACTTCTTGTAGAAACAAGTTTAGCGGAAGTTCTCCCGCGTGATCGGGGAAAAACAGGTTCATCAGGCTTTCGGGCGCGGCGTGGGTGAGGATGACATCCACGCTGTATCCGTGCCGCGCGAGGTTCGCCATCGCCTCCCGGCGCTCCGCGTCCGAGGGCATCTCCTCCGGCCACCAAGAGCGGCCCGGGGTGCGGTATGCCCGATCAATCGAGTATCCGCCGCCCATCGTGAAAAATGTCATGCCTTCCAGCGCGAACACCTGCCCGCGCATCAGGTGCAGCACGCCTTTGCCCACGCGGTGTACCTTGCCCCCGTTCCAGACCTCCATAGGCATCCGGTTCAGCAGGTGAAAGTTCTCGTGGTTGCCGTCGATGAACAGCGTGGTGAAGTTCCGCGCTTCCAGATCCTTCATGCACTTATGGTCATGCCACCGCCCATCCCAAACACCGCCGAAGTCTCCGCAGACAATCACATAATCGTCCTTGGTGAGCCCGGCTTGCTCTGGAAATCGGTCCAGGGAGAGCTTTGCCATGTCCAGCGGCATGTGCGTGTCGCCCGTGATGTAGATCATCGCGCCCTCTCCCTTCCGTGCGCGGCAGCGCATCGCTCCGAACAAATTCTCCCGCATGCGCCGCCTTTTGTCAAGGCCGCGCGCGTTGTTATGGGGCGGACGCGCGACGCGCGCCCCTATGACCTGTCGCGCGAACGGCCCCATGCGTTCCTCCCGCGCCCTGCCGCGCACAAGGCGGGTATTGACAGACCACTCCATCATCTCTATAATTAAACACTGTTCAATCTTTGTTCTTCGTTCAAAGGAGGCTTCATGTCCAGAACCCGGCAACACCAGCAGTCCGAGGCGGTGCGCGAGCGCATTCTGCAAGCCGCCCGGCGCGTCATCGCGGAAGAGGGCGTCGCGGCGCTGTCCATCCGCCGGATCACGAAGGAAATCGATTACTCGGCGGGCATCGTGTACCACTACTTCGACAGCAAGGAGCACCTGCTGCAATGCGCGCTGGCGGAATGCTACGGGCGAATTCTGGAAGCCGTCGGGCCGCCAGACAGCGGCCTCGCGCCAGACGCGGCCATCCGCGCCGCTTTCACGCGGTATATCCAAAGCGCGCTGCAATGGCCGGAGGAATACAAGGCGTTCATGCTCAGCGCGTCGCCGGATGTTCTGTCCTTCACCTCCGTCCTGGGCGAAGGCGATCCGGCTAGGCGCCCGGCGCTCGCGTCGCTTGTGGCCATGCTGGCGTCGGGAATCGAAGCCGGGCTGTTCGCCCCCTGCGACCCGGCGCTGACCGCGCAGGCGCTGTGGAGCGCAACCTTTGGCTTAACCATCCGCCTGCTGACCGAGCGAGACATCTCCCCCGAGCAGCGCGAACGGCTGATCGGGCGGCAAATCGAACTGATGATGGGAGGACTTGCGCAATGAAAACGCTGATTCTGTACACCACCAAGCATGGCGCTGCTGCGGACATCGCCCGGCGCATCGCGGGCCGGATGGACGGTGCGGAAACCGTAGACCTGGAAAAGGGGGACATTCCCCCGCTTGCGGACTACGGCTGCGTCGTGCTGGGCGGCCCGCTCTACGCCGGTGCGCTCCGCAAGGAGGCGAGGGCGTTTGCCGAGCAGAACGCAGAGGTTCTGGCCGGCAAGCGGCTCGGATTGTTCCTGTCCGGCCTGGATGAAACGTCGGCGGAAGAGAACCTCCAAAAGAACTTCCCCGAGGCGCTGCTCGCTGCCGCGAAGGCGAAGGCGTTCCTCGGCGGCGCGTATGACCCGGCGAAGTGCGGCTTCCTGGAAAAGACCCTCATGAAGGCCATCACGAAGCACAAGGACGCCGTGAGCACCGTTTCCGACGAGAAAATCGCCGCGTTCGCGGAGGCGCTCGCGCGATGAAGAAAAAGCACAGAAGGTGGCCTTGGATCACGCTGGGCATACTGGCCGCGCTGCTTCTCGCCGGGTTCTTATTTGTGACGGACGGCCTGAGCGCGGGCGCGGACCTAGCCATCTATGGCATCGATTTGTCCGCCGTGCCGGACGGGCGGTACACGGGGACATACGATTTCAAGCGCTGGACAAACACGGTGGCCGTGGAGGTCCGGGATCGCGCGATTGTGGACCTCACCGTCGAGCACGATATCCTTATCGTGGACCCGACCTGCGCGAACGAGGTATTCAAACGTGTCCTGGCGGCGCAGAATACCGATGTGGATGCCGTATCGGGCGCGACGGTTTCATCTAGGGCGTATCTGAAGGCGATTGAAAACGCGCTGGCGCGGTAGGGATTTCTTACGAAGTCCCCTTATGGCGGCCGATTTTTCAAATCCGCACCGCCGTCAAGGTAACCTTGCTGGGAATCGCGCAACCGCCCCTTGACGTTCCGGTGCTCCCCCGCTATACTGCACGAAAACACCGGGGAGGGTTTCTCCATGGAAAACCGCGTCAACCGCGCCGTCCTGTCCATGCCCGCCAGCGGCATCCGCCGCGTGACGGACAAGGCGCGCGCGCTGGGCTGCATCTCGCTGGCATTGGGCGAGCCGTCCTTCGACACGCCCGCGCCCATCCGCGAGGCCACACAGCGCGCGCTGGGCGCGGGCGCAACGCACTACCCGCCCAACAAGGGGTTGCCCGCGCTGTGCGAACAAATCGCCGCGCACGAAAGCGCGTCCCTTCGCGTGCCCGTCGGCGCGGAACAGGTGCTCGTTACCTGTGGCTCCACGGAGGCGCTCGCGTGCGCGCTTTTCGCCGCGCTGGAGCCCGGGGACGAGGTCATCGTGCCGATGCCGGCCTTCGGTCTGTACGCGCAGCAGATCGCGCTCGCGCGCGGCGTGTGCGTGCCGCTGCATACGGAGGGCGCGGGGTTCCAGATCGACCCGGACGCGCTGAACCGCCTTGTCACGCCACGCACGAAGGCCATCCTGCTCAACTCCCCCAACAACCCCACGGGCGTCGTCTATACGAAAGAGAGCCTGGACACCGTGACCGCCTGTTGCCTGCGCCACGATCTCTTTTTGATCTTCGACGCGGTGTACGACCGCTTCTGCTACGGCGGGCCGATGCGCTACCCGGACGCCGCCGCGCTCGGGGACAAGCTGCTCTACGTCAACGCGTTCAGCAAGACCTACGCGATGACGGGCTGGCGCATGGGCTACCTGATCGCCGCGCCCGTCCTCCTGCCCCAGCTCACAAAGATACACGCCGCGCTGACGGTCGGCGTGTCCACGTTTTCGCAGGTGGGCTGCCTGGACATCTTCGGCGTGCCGGTCGGCGGCATGGTCGACGCCTACCGCGCGAACCGCGACCTGGTGTATGCGCGCCTGTGCGCCATGGGATTGCCCATCGCGGAACCCATGGGCGCGTTCTACGCGTTCCCGTCCATCGCGGCCACGGGGCTGACGGACGAGGCGTTCACCGACCGCGCGATGGAGCATCACGGCGTGGCCGTGGTGCCGGGCAACTGCTTTGGCACGCCGGGGTACGTCCGCCTGTCCTACTGCACGGATCGCGAGGCGCTCGCCGCCGGCTTGGACCGGCTTGCCGTGTTCATGCAGGTGTTGCGCACATAATGCGCCTTAAATCCCCAACATATAGCGTATATACCGCGTGGAAGTGCAGGAAGAAAAAAACTTCTTGCACTTTTTTCGTTTCTCTGGTAGGATAGCCGCAATACGTTTTGAGGAGGTATTCATCAGATGGGGAAGTAACGAGAAGCGGTCACGCCTTTTTGCAGGGCAGCTATGTGGCGCTCATCACCCCTTTTCACCCGGACGGGTCCATTCATTTCGAGAAGCTCCGTGAGCTGTGCAACTGGCACATCGCCGAGGGCACGGACGGCATCGTGGCGCTGGGCACCACGGGCGAATCCAGCACATTGACGCACGACGAGGACGACCAGGTCGCCCAGTGCGTGCTGGACACGGTCGCCGGGCGCATCCCCGTCATCGTGGGCAGCGGCTCCAACGCGACCGATACCGCCATCATGAAGAGCCGACGCTACGCCCAGATGGGCGCGGACGGCGTTCTGGTCATCACCCCGTATTACAACAAGGCAAACGACACCGGCATGGTCCGCCACTTTGAAATGGTCGCGGACGCTGCGGGCATTCCCGTGGTGCTGTACAACGTGCCCGGCAGGACGGGCTGCGCGCTGTCGCCGCAGGTCGTGGAGCGCCTGAGCCGCCATCCGCTGATCCGCGGCATCAAGGAGGCGAGCGGCGACATCGGCTATGTCGCCAAGATCGCGCGGTATGTCAGCGACGACTTTTTGCTGGTGTCCGGCAACGACAACATGATCGTGCCGTTGATGTCCCTGGGCGGGTCGGGCGTCATTTCCGTTTTCGCGAACCTCTGCCCCGCCATCTGCAAGGACATCACGGCTTCGTGGCTGCGGGGCGACACGGCGCGCGCCAGGGCGCTGCAGCTTCAGTATCTGTCCCTCATCGATGCCCTTTTCATCGAGGTCAACCCCATTCCCATCAAAGAGGCGATGAACCTGCGCGGCATGGACATCGGCGGCTACCGCATGCCTTTGTGCGAGATGGCGGATACTACCCGCGAAAAGCTCGCCAAGGCGATGGAGGTGATCGCGTGAAACTCGCGCTGATCGGGTATGGCCGCATGGGGCAAATGGTGGAAGCGTGCGCCGCGCAGCAGCCGGATCTTTCCGTGTGCGGCATTGTGGATGAGGGGTATCTTGCGTCGCTGGAGTCCGTCAAGAACCCGGACGTGGCGATTGATTTTTCCTTCCCCGGCGATATGGAAGGGGTGCTCGCCATTGCCGCGCGGCGGGCCATCCCTCTGGTGATCGGCCGGACGGGCCTGACCGCCGCCGAGGAGGCGCTGATCCTGATGGCCGCTCGGCGCGTGCCGATCGTCTGGTCCAGCAACTTTTCCCCCGGCGTGGCCGTGATGCGCCGCGTCGCGCAAATCATGACCGAGGCGCTCGGCGGCGCGTACGATATAGAGATCGTGGAGGCGCACCACAGGAACAAGGCCGACGCGCCCAGCGGCACCGCGAACCTGCTGCTCGCCGCCGTGAACCCGGACGGCGGGCATCCCGTGGTCTACGGCCGGGCGGGCGTTACCCAGCGCCAGCCCGGGGAGATCGGCGTGCACACGCTCCGGGGCGGCACGGTCTGCGGAGAGCACAGCGTGCTCTTTTACGGCGAGGACGAGGAGCTTTCGCTCACGCACCGCGCGCAGAGCCGGGCCATCTTCGCCCGGGGCGCGCTGCTGGCCGCGCGGTTCGCCGTCACACAGCCGCCCGGGCTGTATACGATGGAGCAGGTATTGTTCGGCACGGCGGAGGACGCGGCACCCACGCCGGTGTATCATTGAGAAGTGCGGATTCATATAGAACGGAGGCACAGCATGAACGCACAGGAGATTATCCGGATCATCCACGACAGCAAGAAGCAAACGCCCGTCAAGGTTTACCTCAAGGGCGGGGCGGGGCTCACCTTCCCCCGCTGCACGGAATTTGGCGCGGGCGACCGCGTGATCTTCGGCGACTGGGCGGACATCCGGCCCGTGCTCGACGCGGGGCACGACACCATCGACGCCCTCGTGGTCGAAAGCGACCGGCGGCACTCCGCCATCCCGATGCTGGATGTGAAAAACCTTAACGCCCGCGTCGAACCGGGCGCCATCCTCCGCGACCACGTCCAGATCGGCGACCGCGCGGTCATCATGATGGGCGCGATCCTCAACATCGGCGCGATCGTGGGCGAGGACACAATGATCGACATGGGCGCGATCCTGGGCGGCCGGGCCACGGTGGGCAAACGCTGCCACGTGGGCGCGGGCGCGGTGATCGCGGGCGTCATCGAGCCGCCGAGCGCCACGCCCGTGGTCGTGGAAGATGACGTGCTGATCGGCGCGAACGCGGTCGTGCTGGAAGGCGTGCGCGTGGGCAAGGGCGCGGTGATCGCCGCCGGCGCGGTGGTGACGGCGGACGTGCCGGCGGGCGCGGTGATGGCGGGCGTGCCCGCGCGGCTCATCAAGATGCGGGATGAAAAGACGAACCAGAAGACCGAGATCGTGGACGCGCTGCGGTCGCTTGAGTGAATCGGTTATATGAGAGACGGGGGTCCAAGGGGCCCTGCCCCCTGGACCCCCGCTCAAGGGATTTCATCCCTTAAGAATC
>JAVBOM010000032.1:0-68901 GCA_031550535.1 Eubacteriales bacterium | reverse complement strand
CTGGTGGGCACGTCCGGCGTCGGCAAGACGACGCTCTGCTCCCTCATCCCCCGCTTTTACGACGCGCGGGAGGGCCGCGTGCTCGTGGACGGCGTGGATGTGAAGTCGCTCCGCCTTTTCGACCTGCGCCGCGCCGTGGGCGTCGTGCAGCAGGATGTGTACCTCTTCGCGGGCACGGTGATCGAGAACATCCGCTACGGAAGGCCCGGCGCGAGCCGGGAGGAAATCATCGAGGCGGCGAAGAAGGCGAACGCGCACGCGTTCATTGAGGGACTGCCAAACGGATACGACACGGAGATCGGCCAGCGCGGCGTCCGCCTGTCCGGCGGGCAGAAGCAGCGGCTGAGCATCGCCCGCGTGTTCCTGAAGGACCCGGCCATCCTGATCTTTGACGAGGCGACCAGCGCGCTGGACAGCGAGAGCGAGAAGGTCGTCCGCGAGTCGCTGGAGCGCCTGGCCGAAAACCGCACCGCGCTGGTCATCGCGCACCGCCTGTCCACCATTCAAAACGCGAAGCGCATCCTTGTGCTGACGGACCAGGGCATTGGCGAAGAAGGCACGCACGCGTCCCTGATGGCGAGGGGCGGCGCGTATGCGCGGCTGTACCGGACGGCTTTTGAGGCGGGGAAAGGATGAAGGCTCCCAGGGCGATTTCTTTCAGAAATCGCCCTTTCCTTTTTTACGATCCGCAGCGTCCGCCGCGCCCCGCTTGATGCTTTCCAGCAAAATATCCGCCGCGGCCACCGTGACATCCATCGCGGATACGCCCTGCTCCTCCTGATAATGCATCTCGCGGGGCAGCATCCGCTCCACCAGGCCGAAGATCGTGTTCATCAGCACGGCTACATAGAGCGCCGGATCGTCCATGCGCCGGACGCTGCCGTCCGCCAGCCCCTCGGACATGAACCGCCCAACACGGTGCATGGTGCGGCGCATCGCGTCCGCGTATTCCACCGCTTCCGGGATCTCCGGGTATTCGTTTTTGAACAGGCTGTCAAACTCGCTGATATAGTTCACCAGCGGGATGCTGCCGCACAGCGTCGTAATGACGTGGTGCACATACTGCTCCAGCTTCTGGTAGCCGGTAAGGTTCGGGCCGACGGCAACGGCCATGCATTTGTCGGTCAGCTCCGCGAACACCTCCGTGGAAACCATGAAGGCAAGCTGGTTCCTGTCCAGCACGTATCGGTATAAAGTGCTCCTGCTTACGCCGGCATGCTCGGCGACAGCTTTCATTTCCGTCCCGATGATGCCGTACTCAAAGAACAGCTTCTTCGCGGACGCGAGCAAGGCCGTGCGAATCTCCTCGGGATTGGTTCTATCGGCAGGCATCATGCGCATCCTTTCCATGGTAGTCAAAACCAATATAGCAAAGTCCCCCGAAGGAAGTCAACCCTTCCCGAAAACGCGGGCAGTGGGAAAATGAACACTTTCCACAGCATAACCCCTCGCTTTATGGATGGAAAATCCATCAATTCCACTTGACAATCGTGCCGTTTGTACTATAATCGAATAAACCAAGATACACGTGTTTCTTTGTTTTAATATAATATTTTAACATTTTTGTTCAATTTGTAATAACCATCGAGTTCCTCTTCTCAACATGCAACCGGCGGCCGCGTGCCGACGCCACCGTTCTTGCCCACACAACCATCCCGCCACACTGCTGACAAGTCCGACAGGTCAATGCGAGCTTTTCTGGTGTACATGCGATCAGGGAGGAGGTGCGCGGGTCGGCCCTTTGCCGGAAAAGCTTGTGAAAATGCATAGCAATGACAGACGAAAGAGAAAAGAGGAGGCTTCATCGGTGAAAAAACGTGTAGCGTTGTTCCTGTGCCTGGCCATGATCCTGGCCACCGGCGCCTTTGCGTCCGCGTCAGCCTTCGAGGGATTGGGGGTCGTCGCGACGGCGTATGGAAATGTTTCCGGCGTCACAGGGCCGGATTATGACGTGACGATCTTCAAGGGCATTCCGTATGCCGCCCCGCCCGTGGGCGATCTGCGCTGGAAAGCGCCGCAGGACGCGGAGCCCTGGGAGGGCACCAAGGTTTGCGACACCTACGGCAATGCCGCGGTACAACCGGCGTATGTCGCGGGCTTCGCGAAATCGAACCCGGAATACGCGCCCACATGGGGCGGTTTCTATCCCGACGGCTTTCCGGAGAACAGCGAGGACTGCCTGTATCTGAACGTCTTTACGCCCGCTGTCAAGGGCGACGAAAACCTGCCGGTGTTCGTCTGGTTCCATGGCGGCGGACTGAACCACGGCTACTCCTACGAGGCCGAGTTTGACGCCCAGGGGCTGGCGGACAAGGGTGTCGTGGTCGTGACCGTCGGCACGCGCCTGAATATTTTCGGCCTGCTGTGCCTGCCACAGCTCTCCGCCGAAACCGAATACGGCGGATCCGGCGACTACATCGTCATGGACATCGCCAAGTCAATCCAGTGGGTCAGCGAGAACATCGCGGCGTTCGGCGGCGACCCCAGCCGTATCCATGTCGGCGGCCAGTCGGGCGGCAGCAGCAAGACCACCGCCGCGCTCGTTTCCCCGCTGTCAAACGCGTACGTCGCGGGGACCGTCAACCAGTCGGCGCTGGGCGCATTCGGCTCCTACAGGACGCTGGAGCAGGGGTACGAAGCGGGCCTCGCGGCGCTGGACGCGCTGGGCCTCGCCCATGACGTGAGCGTCGAGGAACTGCGCGCCCTTCCCGCCGAGGATGTGATCGCCGTGGTCGACGGCGGCAACTTCAGCGGCAGCACCGTCATTGACGGCTATGCCCTGGTCGAAAGCCCGAAGGACTTCTACCTGCGCGCGGGGCAGCTAGACGGCGTGAACATGATGGCCGGAAACGTCTTTGGCGAATCGGGCGATTATGAGGCCGCAACCGCCGCCGATCTGTACGCCGCCATCCGCGAGCAGTTCGGCGATGCGCTGTGCGACAAGTACGCGCTGGAGACCGCGCTGGAAGTCACGGACGGCAACGTGGGCTATTACAACCGCGCGGTGAAGAGCTGGTACGCGCTGTATTCCGCCCGCCTGTACGGCGAAATCATGATGAAGCAGAACAGCGGCAACTTCTACTCCTTCCACTTTGGCCGCATCCCGCCCACCAATGAGTGGGGCTGGCATTCCGCCGAGCTGTGGTACATGTTCGGTTCCCTGCGGCCGGGCAACTACGAGCGCGAATGGGAAGTGTGGGATTACGTCACCGCCGATGCCATGACCAGCTACTGGTCCAACTTCTTCGCGAACGGCGACCCGAACGGGTACGGCGTCCAGGAATGGAAAAACGGCGCGGAGGGCGCGTTCATGTATCTGGATGCCGTGAGCACCTGCTACGAGAGCACGCCGCTGGACGAAATTTTCCGCGAGTTCTACATCACCGCCAACGGGCTTGAGGCGTTCTTCTAATCCTCAAGAGACATGTGGGCCGTCGCGCTGGCACAAACCCAGTGCGGCGGCCTTTGTTTTACTCCAAGCGGAAGTTCCCGTACCGCTCACTCCTCCGCCTCGCGCTCCTCCCGCTTGCTCCCCAGCGGCAACTGATTTACCAGCAGCGCAACCACAATCCCGATCGTCGTATCGACCATGCGGCTGATGGAAAAAGCCACGGGGCTGACATCCCCGGCGTGCGTGACCACGACGCTCAGGAACACCACGCACATCAGGTATGTTCCCTTTTCTTGCCGCAGCAGCACGGAGATCTGTATAATCGGCGCGAGCAGGAGGGCGATCACGGCGTACCTGGGAAGCTCACCCGGAAAAGCGTACACATTCTTCTCAAACAATAAGAACAGCATCCCACAAACGCCGCCAATCAGCGTGGCGATTTCCCGGTCCTTCGCCGTTTGAAAGCTATCCTTGTTGTTCCGCTGGAGGCACAATACCGCAGCGATCGCCGCGTAGAACGGCCCGCCGGAGCCGATCAGCGAATAGATCCCAAAGCAAAGGAACACAGCGATGACTGTTTTCCATATGCGCGCCCCGATTTTGAACGGATTCTTTCTCATTGGCCATTCACCGCCCCGCTTCAGCCGTATGCCCGCGCGCTCACTCCTGCCCGCCGGGCACTCCCCGCCCGTACCCCATCTCGTTCAGCGTCTGCGCCAGGATGTGCAGCCGCTCGCTGAGGCGCTCGTCCTGCCGGCGCATCGCGGTGTCGAACAGCGCCATGTCCTCGTCGATGCGCGCGTTGTCCGTGCACACGCGCACGGTCATCGCGTCGCCCTGCAGGCCGATGCGTTCGATCACCGGATTCTCCGGATCGTACGGCTTGTGGTACGCCTCCGTCAGGTATTGCTTGGCCTTCAGCACGAGCAGCGCCAGGTCGATCACGCGGTGCAGCGGCATCTCCTCGCTCTGGCGGGACCACTTCTCCCCCGTGTGCCGCCAGATCTTGGCCGAGATGTCCACCCGGCCCCGGTCGTTCCACTGGGCCAGCCCGAGCGACAGCCCCTGGGCCGGATCGTATCCGTCCGCGCAGTCGATCTTTTCATAGTCCGGCGCGGTAAAGACGGGCTTGTGCTTCAATGTGGTGGGAATTTCCATATCGACAACTCCTTCAGTAAATTACTAAACAGATAAACCAGTGCCCATTTTACCATCCGCGCGAAATCCTGTCAACCCATGGTTGCCTTTTGCGCGCGTTTTTTGGTATGATAGGGGGAAATTGGCTAAAGTACACATCCTATACCGCGAAAGGACTCGATGCCCCGCATGCAAACGAAAGCCAAAGCCCTCCGGGCCGCGTTCCCCCACACCCTGCCCATCCTGGCCGGGTTTCTCTTCCTCGGCTTTGCCTACGGCGTCACGGCGCGCAGCCGCGGCCTTCCCGTCTGGCTGCCCACGGTGACCAGCCTGTGCGTGTTCGCGGGGTCGATGGAGTTTGTGACGATGACGCTGCTCACCTCCGCGTTCAACCCGCTGTACGCGCTGCTGCTCACGCTGATGGTGAACGCGCGGCATCTGTTCTACGGCGTATCGATGCTGGAAAAATACAAGGGCCTGGGCGCGAAGCGGTTCTACTTGATCTTCGGCCTGACGGACGAGACGTTCTCCATCCTCTGCAGCGCCGAGCCGCCGGCGGACGTGGACAGGGGCCGGTTCATGCTGTCGGTCACGATGCTGAACCAGATATACTGGGTCACCGGCGCGACGCTCGGCGGCGTCCTGGGCGGGGTGATTCCCTTTGATACCACGGGCATTGACTTCGTGATGACCGCGCTGTTCGTCGTGATCTTCATCGAGCAGTGGCGCGGGCAGAAGTCACACGCGCCCGCGCTCATCGGCCTTTTCGGCTCCGCCGCATGCCTGCTGATCTTCGGCCCGGGGAGCTTCCTGCTGCCCGCCATGGCGGTGATCCTGCTGGCGCTCAGCGCGTTCCGGAAGCCGCTGGCGAGGGGGGTGAACGCATGACGCTGACAGGCTGGCAGACGGCAATTACCATCGCCATGGTGGTACTGGGCACGATGGCGACGCGCTTTGCTCCCTTCCTGGTCTTTCCCCCGGGGAAGCCCACGCCGAAATACATCCAATACCTCAGCCAGGTGCTCCCCTACGCGGTGATGGGCATGCTGATCGTCTACTGCCTCAAGGGTGTCTCGCTCGCCGTCTCCCCGTTCGGCATCCCGGAGGCGCTGGGCATCGCCGTGACGGCCGTGCTGCACGTGTGGAAGCGGAACATGCTGCTCAGCATCGGCGGCGGCACGCTGGTGTATATGGTGCTGGTGCAGGCGGTGTTTTGACCGCAAACCGTTTTGCCTATATGAAAAAACGCCGCAGACAGCGGCGTTTTTTCATATCTATCAAGCCTTTTCACCCCATCGTCGGACGCGCCACCGCGCCCTTCGGCGGTTTCTCCCGGTTCATCCATTCGATCGTGTCCCGCAGCGTACTATACAGGTCGCGCGGCGCGTAGCCGAGCTCCCGCGTCGCCTTGTCGTGGGAAAAACGGTCGTTGCTGGTCAGCGTATATAGCGAGTAGCGCGTGTACAGCGGCCGCTCGTGGCGGCACTTGGCCCAGAAGGTCAGCAGCGGCGCGGCCGCCTTGGCCATCCACATCGGCAGAATGGGCCGCCGTCTGCCGCCGTTCAGCGTGCGGATCATGCCGAGCAGCTCCTTCACCGTGTAGTGCCGGTTGGACAGGATATAGCACTCCCCCGGCCTGCCCGCGTCCACGGCGGCAAGGCATCCCTGCGCCACATCCCGCACGTCCACAAAGTCGTACCCGCCGCGCACGCCCGCCGGCAGCGTGCCCCGGATCATATCCGCGATGAACTGCACCAGGTGGTTGCCACCCACATCGAACGGCCCGATGATCCCGGACGGATGCACGACCGTCACGTTAAGGCCCGCTTTAGCGGCTTCCAGGGTGCGCCGCGTGGCCTCCGCCTTGGTCTTGGCGTACCCGCCCACGACCTTGTCGGGCGAAAAGGCGTCCGTCTCCGCCAGCACTTGCCACCGGTTGCCCTCGGGCAGGGCGTGCACAGAGCTGACATACACGAGCTTTCTGACGGCATAGCGCGCGCACAGATCCAGGATGTTCTGCGTGCCGTTCACGTTGACATCCCACAGCGCGTCATTTACCTTGTCCGCGATGCTGACGATGCCCGCCGCGTGCAGTACGACCTTCTCCTCCGCGTCCTCGCCCTCAAACAGCGGCAGCAGCGACGCCACATCCCGCATATCCCCGCGCACATACGTGACGGTCGCGTACGGCATCGCCTCGTCATCCGGCAGAATCAGCGCGCGGACCGTCTCGCCCCGCCGCGTGAGCTCCCGCAGGATAGCCCCACCCAGATGGCCGCTCGCGCCGGTCAGAATATACTCCCGCTTCATTGCACTTCAACGCTCCTGAAAGATTTTGAACACTGTGTTGATGAAGTTACCCAACTGTAGTATGATGAAAGCAAAGCAAAAGCACAACCGGCAGATTTGCGTGATCTGTCCGTTTTTAGACGAATCGAACAGTTTTTGTTGGACAATCGGAGGTGTTCATGAAAAGTTCATCCGGCGACCATCGCGTGCGCGTGACCAAAATGATGATCCGCAGGGCGTTCACCGAGCTGCTGCAAAAGAAGCCCATCCAGGGCATCACCGTGCAGGAGCTGTGCAAGCTGGCGGGCATCAACCGGGGCACGTTCTACGCGCACTACCAGGACGTGTACGCGCTGTTGGAGCAAATCGAGCGCGGCATGATGGACGACTTCCGCCAGGCGCTGGATCAGCCGGACGGGCAGGCGCGCGACGCGCGCGGCTCAGTCGTGGACATCTGCGCGCGCATTTTCCAGTGCATCAAGGACAATTCCGACATCTGCGTGGTCATGCTGGGCGACTACGGCGACAAAGATTTCCTCGGCAAGCTGCTGTCCATCGGCAAGGAGACGTGCCTGAACGCGTACTCTCGCTATTTTACCGACGCCAAGCCGCGCGAGATCGAATACTTTTACGCGTTCGTCAGCTCCGGCTGCATCGGGCTGCTCCGGTTGTGGGTGCAGGAGGGCATGGCCGCCTCCGCGATGGAAATCGCGCAGATGGCCGAACGGATTATGCTCAGCGGCATCGGCTTTTTCGATCAAAAGGCGTAACCGGCGCACTCCCCTGCTTGACATGTGATATTATATTTGATATCATATGTGCAAGAAAGGGGTTGAATCCCATGAAAAAAACCGACGTGAACGCGCCGCAGCCGGAGGAAGCGCGGGCGATGATGCGGCTGCCCGCCCCCGGCGACCCGGGCGAGGAAGTCGCGCTCGTCCCCATGGCGCAGCCAGAGTACAGCGGCCGCATCCTGGTGCGCGTGCCCAAGTCGCTCCACAAGCGCCTTATCGAGCGCGCGAAGGTGGAGGGCGTCAGCCTGAACCAGTACATTCTCTACTTGCTCTCGCAGTAACCCAAGGCACCAAGGCGCGTGCCGACTAGAACCACCTGTGCCTGCGGAAATATGCGACGAGCCCCGCGACGATGCACAAGGACACCGCGATGACCGCCGGATACGCGTGCGGCCAATCGAACTCCGGCATCCGCAGGTTCATGCCGTACCACCCGACAATCAGCGTCAGCGGCAGAAAAATGGCGGTGATGACCGTGAACAGCTTCATCGTCTTGTTCAGGCTGATGTCAATCTGCGCCTGATACGCCTCGCGCACCTGCGTCACATAGTCGCGCAGGTTCAGCACGGCGTGGAACTGCCGGTCCGCGCGCTTGGTGATGAGGTGGAAATGCCGGAGCTGCTCCGCCGTCAGGAAATGGTTTTCGTTCTTCTCCATCTCTTCCAGCGCGTCTATCAGCGATTCAAAGTATCGCTTCTGCTTCAGGAGCCTTTTGCGCAGCGCGCTGATCTCGGCGGTGAAATTGGCCGCCGTGCCCGCGGCGACAGCGTCCTCCAGCGCGGCGATGCCGGCCTCGATCCCCTCCAGATAATCGGCGTCGTTCTCGGTCAGCAGGTTGAAAAAAGTAAGGAGCACATGGTCGAACGGCAGCATGTTCACCGCGTCCAGCCGCGCGGTGAGGCCGTCGATGGCGGGCGACGGATCATGTACGAAGATCAGCCGTCCGGGCATGCCGTAGATATCGATGTTGATGGGCGGCGCGGCCACGGCGTCCGTCTCGTCCGGGATGTTGAGCAGGATGCACTCGTACCCCTGGTGGCTCTCAAAGCGGTTGGCCGCGCTCTCGTCCAGCGGGGGCAGCAGCATGCGCTCCATGCCGAGCGCCGCGGCGTCCGCCCGAAGGTCCTCCGTGCGGATCAGGATGACGGCGGGGACGGTTTCCGCCGGGAGCGCGCCGTTTCGTTCCAATCGTTGTCCGTTTGCGTAGATGCGCATGCGTTCGCCTCGCTTGTCGTAGAATTTGCCCGCAGCATGGTCATAGTATAGCACAATGGCGCGGAGGGGTCACGGGTAAGCGCGGGAAGGGGCCGCTTGCCATGTACCCCCAGCCAAACGGCTGGGGTGCGGGCTTGTGCGGCGGGCTTATGCCGCAACCGCCCACAGGTCGTATTACAGAACGCAGGGATCAATGATCCGGAAATACTGCTGCCGGTGATGGCACGCGGGACACTCGCCGGGCGCCTCAATGCCGTAATGCACGAAACCGCAGTTTTTGCACTGCCAGCTAACCGGCTCGCAGGCGCGGTAGAGCATGTCGGTTTCGTACCGGGTCAACAGGCTCCGGAAGCGGATGTCATGCCGCTTTTCAACGCTCGCGATCGAAAAGAAGGATGTCGCGATGACCGGAAATCCTTCCTGTTCGGCGACTCTTCCGAACGCCGGATACAGGTCCGTCCATTCGTGGTTCTCCGCCTTTGCCGCCGCCAGCATATTCTCCGGCGTGGTGCCCATGAAAACAGGCACCAGCACTTGGGGTTCCAGCAGCGCATCCCCGAGCCCATGCGTCAGGAATTCAAAGAACATCTCGCCATGGCCTCTTTCGTCGCTCGCGGTGAGCAGGAACACTTCTTCCAGGCTCTCCAGCCCGGCTTCCTTGGCTACCTCCGCGTAGAACTGATAGCGGTTGCGCGCCTGTGACTCGCCGACGAACGCTTTCGCCAGGTTGATCGCCGTCTGGGTTCCGGGCAAGGCTGATAAGTTGCTCATTTTCGCACCTCCTAAATCGCATACGGGGCCCCACTTATATTCTATGGAGGCGTTGCGCCCGCGTGTGATCCGTGCCACAAGTAGACCCTTGCGGTATTTGCCCGTTTGTATTATCATAGGCTGAGATATTTTGGCAAGGAGGTCCCACATGAGCGAAGACAAAAGGCCGACCATCGACGAGGTGATGGAGGGCAAGGACAAGCAAAAGACGAGCCGGAGGGGCTGGGTCGGCTTTGTGGAGGGCGAGGTCGTCAACTTCATGGCACACCACGAGATCGAAAAGATGACCCTGGACGACGGCGCGGGCAACAAGGCGAAATTGACGCGGCTGAAGGACAATGGCATCAAGGTGGAGTGCACGTCGTCGAATATACTGTAAAACCCAAAAAGCGCCTGCCACCGTTTGTGGCGGGCGCTTCTGTCTTACGGCTTCCTATTTCGCGAACAGCCCTTCTTCCCATACCGTGCTGAGGCAGAACGGATGCCCGGCCGGGTCCTGCATCGTCACGGACGTCTCGAAAAACTGCACGCCGCACACGGACGCCCCGCACGCCTTGGCGTGCTCCACCGATTCGGCGAGATTTTCGACATGGAAATCAAAGTGCATCATCTGCGCCTGTTTGTCCTTCTCCCATGGCCACACGGGCGGCTGGTAGTCCTCCACCGCCTGAAACACCAGCAAAAAGGACTCGTCCGGGGAACTGACCACCGCGTACCCGTTGCCCGAGAAGGTTTTGCTCCAGCGCAGCATGCGCGCGTAAAAGTCCGCCAGGGCGTTTTCGTCCGCACAGTCGATCGCGATGCCAATCGCCTTCATCCGTGCCGCTTGGGCGTTTTCCGTGCTCATCACACAGCGCCTCCTTTCATGTCCGGCTCCGCGCCGCGCGCCCCGCTTTCCTTCCCGATCACCGCCGCGTACGTCCCCACCAGCAGCACCGCCGCGGCAATCCACCCAATCCCGTCCGCGAGGTACACGCCCCACACGCCGATGAACGGCGGCAGCGCCAGCACCGCCACAATCCGCATCGCCAGCTCCACAAACCCCGACAGCATCGGCACAAACGCGCGGCCCATGCCCTGCAGCGCCGCCCGGTGCATGGTCAGCATGTACAGCCATGGCAGGCAGGCGGCCGCGGCCAGTAGGTTCCGGTAGCCGATGTCCACCACGGCGGCGATTTCCTCCGGGGTACCCACCACCAGCAGGCCGATGAGCTGCCGGCCCAGCAGCGCGACCAGCGCCGCGATTGTCACGGAGCCGACCACCGCCAGCCGCCGCGCGCCGCGCATGCCCTCCCGGATTCTCGGCACGTCGCCCGCGCCATAGTTCTGCCCCACAAAGGTCGCCGCCGCGCCCTCGATGCCCGCGCCCAGCACCTCCATCAGGCCGTAGTACCGGCGCGTGGCGTTCGTCCCGGCGATGAAGAGCACGCCGTACCCATTGATGGCACGCTGCACCAAAGCGCCGCCCACGCAAATCACCGCGTTGCGGAACGCGAGCGGCCCGCCCATCCGCAGCAGCGCCCCGATGGTCCTTTTGTCCGGCGCGAAATCCTGAGCGGACAGCCGCAGCACGGGCACGCGCCCCAGCGCCCGGAAGCACAGCGCCGTCGCGCAGAGCTGCGAGAACACCGTCGCGATCGCCACGCCCGCCACGCCCAGCCCCGCGAGCACCAGCAGCACGTCCAGCGCAATGTTGATCACGCTCGCCGCGAGTACCGCGTACAGCGGCGTCTTGCTGTCGCCCAGCGCGCGCAGGAGGCTGCCCACGAGGTTATACGCGATGGAAATCAAAGTGCCGCCCAGCAGCCAGTACAGGTATGTCAGCGTGTCCGGAAGCAGCTCCTGTGGCGTCCGCATGGCGATGAGCACGGTCCGCGCCAGGCCGATGCCCAGCACCGTCAGCACCGCGCCCACGAGCAGCGACAGCAGCCCGGACATCGTCACCGCCTTGCGCAGCCCCGTCTCGTCCTTCGCCCCGAAACGCTGCGCGAACAGCGCGCCAAATCCCTGTGTCAGCCCCAGAATGATGTCCAGCACCATCCAGCTATAAAACCCCGCCGCGCCCACGCTCGCGAACGCCGAGACGCCGATCAGCCGCCCGACGACCGCGGCGTCCACCAGCGTGTAGAGCTGCTGCAGCACAAAGCTGCCGATGATCGGCAACGCGAAGGAAACCATGAGCGAAAGCGGCTTGCCCCGCGTCATGTCCCTGGTCGTATCCAAAGGGATTCCCCCTCTTATTCAATTATTGTTTTATCCTTTATAGGATTCCAGCGCGGACCACACCCGCGCGGCAATGATTTCCGTGGCCTCGTCCGCAGGCACGCGCTCCTCGCCGGTTTTCTCCCGGCTTACTACCTCCACCGTGCCCCCCGCCAGCCCCTTGGGGCTGATCACCACGCGCACTGGCACGCCGAACAGGTCCGCGTCCGAGAACATGACGCCCGCGCTGACGGGCCGGTCGTCCCAGAGCACCTCAATGCCGCGCGCGGTCAGACCGTCGTACAGCGCCCTCGATACGTCCCGCACATTCTCATTGTCCGCGCGGAGCGAGCAGATCTGCACGTGCCACGGCGCGATGGAGATCGGCCAGATGGGGCCGTGGTCGTCGTGCCGCGCCTCGCAGACGGACGCCATCAGCCGCCCGACGCCGATGCCGTAGCACCCCATCACGGGATGGCGCAGCGCGCCCGCCTCGTCCAGGTAGCACATGTCCATCGCCTCGGTATACCGGCTGCCGAGCTGGAAGATGTTCCCCACCTCGATGCCCCGGGCAACGCGCAGCGCGGGCTTCCCGCAAACCGGGCAGATGCCGCCCTCGACGGCCTTCGCCACGTCCGTGTATTCGACTTGTCCAATGTCCCGCTCAATCTGAAAACCCGTATAGTGCGCGTCCGTCTCGTTCGCGCCGGTGACGAGGCTCGAAATGCCCGCGAGCGACCGGTCAAACACGGCCCGAACGCCCGCCGGTAGCCCGAGCGGCCCGATAAACCCAGCGGTCAGGGGCGAGCCCTCCTCCACCTCCGCCGGGCGCACCTCAGCCTTCAGCAGGTTGCGCAGCTTCGTCTCGTTCACGTCCAGGTCGCCGCGCAGGAACACGGCTATCACCCCGTCCGCGCCCTCCGCGCGGTACAGCACCGCCTTGCATGTGGCGGACGCGGGCACGGAAAGAAATTCGCTCAGCGCCTCGATCGTCTTGACGCCGGGCGTTACTACCTTGCGCAAAGGGAGGGATTTCTCGCGAAATCCCCCTATGGCGCCCGATTTTTCAAATCGCGCCGCCGTCGCCGGTTCCTCCGCGCTCGGCTCGTTCTCCACGATGCACGGCGCGCTCTCCATGTTGGATTTATAGTCGCACGCGGCGCACAGCGTCAGCGTGTCCTCGCCGATGTCCGCCAGCAGCATGAACTCATGCGCCACCTTGCCGCCCATCATGCCGGAATCGGACGCCACCGGAATCACCTCCGGCACGCCCGCCCGCGCGAAAATGCGCGTATACGCGTCGTAACACCGCTGGTAATATGCCTCCAAATCCGTCTGTGATGTGTGGAATGAATAGCCGTCCTTCATTGTAAATTCGCGCACGCGGATCAGCCCGCCCCGGGCGCGCGGCTCGTCGCGAAATTTCGTCTGAATTTGATAGATCATCAGCGGGTACTGCGCATAGGACTCGGCCACATCCTTCATCAGGTGTACGGCGGCCTCCTCGTGCGTCATGCCCAGCACCATCTCCCCGCCCGACCGGTCCTGGAAGCGCAGCAGTTCCTCCCCTACGCCCTCGTACCGGCCCGACGCACGCCAGAGCGCGGCCGGCATGGCGACCGGGAACAGCACCTCCTGCCCGCCGATCCGGTCCATCTCCTCGCGCAGAATTGTTTCGATCTTGCGCGCGATGCGCTTGGCGATCGGCAGCAGCGTGTAAATGCCGTTGCCGACCGGCTTGATGTATCCGCCCCGGAGCATGAACGCCTGGCTCGCCATTTGGCAGTCCGCCGGCGTTTCTTTGTATCGCTTGGAGACCAGTTCGCTGACTTTCATGTGGCACGCTCCCGCATCATCGCATTGTGATTGACCCATGTTGTTGCAGTATAACAGAACCGCGTGAGAGTTCGCAAGGGATTTCCTCCCTTGACTACGCGAATGCTTCCAGGTATACTTTTCCCAATAATAGTCTGCGCTGGTAATTACCAAATGATAACCAGGGAAGAAGGGACCGCGCATGATTCGCATTGTGACGGATTCCGGGGCGGATATCCCCGTCTCCGAGGCGAAAGCCCGGGGAATCGATGTCGTATCGCTGACCATCCACTTTGAGGACAAGGTGTACACGCAGGAGGAGGACACGGATTTCTCCCACTTCTACGCGCTGCTGAAAACCGCGAAGAAGCTGCCCAAGACCAGCCAGCCCTCGCCCGAGGACTTTGCGAAGGTCTACCGCGACGCGGAGTCCAAGGGAGACAGCGTCGTCGTGCTCTGCCTCTCCAGCGGCCTGAGCGGCACCTACCAATCCGCAACGCTCGGCAAGGAGATGGTGCCCGGCGTGCCGGTCCATGTCGTGGATACCAAGAGCGTCATCATGGGCCAGCGCATCCTGGTGGAGCACGCGCTGCGGCTCCGCGAGGAGGGCACATCAGCCGAAGCCATCGCCGCGGAGATCACGTCGCTCCGGGGCCGCATGACCGTTTTTGGCATTGTGGACACGCTGACCTACCTGTTCAAGGGCGGCCGCCTATCCCGTACCAGCGCCATCGCGGGCACGCTGCTGCACATCAAGCCGCTCGTCGCGATTGAAAACGAGAAGGGCACCATCGTCTCCGTCGGCAAGGGGCGCAACTTCCAGGCCGCCGTCTCCTATTTTGCCGATGGCCCGGCGTATGACCCGGCGTTCCCCGTGTACTTCGGCCATGCCGGCCCGGACGACATCTGCGCAAAAGTGCGCGAGCACGTTCTGGAGCGCATGCCGATCGCGGACAACGCCGTGTTCCCCATCGGCAGCATGATCGGCACGCATGTGGGGCCGGGGTGCGTCGCGATGGCGTTTATGCGCAAGGAATAGCGAGAATAGAGAAGAACCGGCCGTGCGCAGAGCAGGGCCGGTTCTTTTATCGCGCAATGGCTTTTCTTAGAACAGGTTGTCGTCCGGCATATGCTCCATAATGTCCCCCACGCCGCACTGCAGGATGTTGCAGAGCCTGTCCAGGGTGTTGGTGTTCACAGACTGGTTGTGCTGCAGCCGGAATAGTTGCGCTTTGCTCACGCGGTACTGCGTGTGCAGCTTGTATTTTGTCAGCCCGCGCTTCTCCAGCGTGATCCACAGCTTGTCAAATTTGATCATTTATTACCTCCGATACAATCCTTAACCCTTTGTACATGTACAGTACATATTCAATTCACATTCCGGCGGTATACTGTGTTCAACGAAGCGAGAGAGGGGGGAAACGGCATAGAAAAGACCGAATGGAATCCAAAGTTTGATGTGAGGAGGGATGTCATCGAAGAAATATCTGTGCCGCAATGGGTTGCCGGCGCGCAGGCCAGGCACGCGAACGGGCGAAACCGTGAAAGAACCCCCACTTGGGCTTGATGCGCTCGCGCCGGCAACAAGGCAGCTTTGGCTTGCATCAACCGGCCATCCGGCTGGGTTGTTCATCATAAAAAGAAGAGGCAGTTCCCGCGCGGAACCGCCCTCTTCTTTTTATCACCCCAGATACGCCTTCATCGCCTGCATCAGGTCGTCCCGGTCAATCGGCTTGCCGATATGGCCGTTCATGCCCGCTTCCAGGCACTTTTCAATGTCCTCGCGGAACACGTTGGCCGTCATCGCCACGATGGGCACGGTCTTCGCGCACGGCACTTCCAGCGCGCGGATGAGGCGCGTGGCCGTCAGGCCGTCCATCTCCGGCATGTGGATGTCCATGAAGATCAGGTCGTACGCCCCGGGGTTCTTTTCAAACATCCTAACCGCTTGCGTGCCGTTTTCCGCGCTGTCAATCGCGACACCGGTATCCTCCAGCAGCGCGAGCACGATCTCCCGGTTGATCTCCACATCCTCCGCCAGCAGCAGCGTTTTCCCCCGGTAATCCGGCGGCGCGGCCTGGGCGGGCGCGGCCTGCGCCTGCTCCTTGCCAAGGCAGGCGTTCACGCAGTCCACAAGCTGCGAGGAAAACAACGGCTTGGCGACAAACCGGTCCACGCCGACGGCCCTCGCTTCCGGCTCGATTCTATCCCATTCCAGCGCGGAACCCATCAGCACCACGAGTGTCTTGTCGCAGTGCGCCTTGACGCGCCGCGCCAGCGCGAGGCCGTCCATTTCCGGCAGCTCCCGGGCGGTAAAGATGATGTCATACGGGCAGCCACCCTTTTGCACCATCGCCAGCGCGCTTCCGCCGCCATTCGCCGCGTCGCAGGACAGCCCGAGCGCGCCCATCATATTCACGAAGGATTCCAGCGCCTCCGGCTCGTGGTCCACGGCCAGCACACGCAGGCTTTGCCAGTCCACGTCCGGGCTGAGCGCCGCGTGCCCGGCGGACGCGCATATCCGCATCCGCACCTCAAAGAGAAAGGTCGACCCCTTGCCCGGCTCCGACTCCACCCAAATGCGCCCGCCCATCATCTCCACGATTTTCTTGGAGATCGCCAGGCCCAGGCCCGTGCCGCCGAATTTTCTCGATATACCGCCGTCCGCCTGCTCAAAGGAGCGGAACAGCCGCTGCTGCTGCTCCTCGCTGATGCCGATGCCCGTGTCGCTGACCGAGACGCGCACCAGGCAGTCGTCGCCCTGCCGCTCGATCACCCGGGCCGCCAGCGCGATGATTCCGCCCTCGGGCGTGAACTTCACAGCGTTGGAGAGCAGGTTCGCGATCACCTGCGCCAGCCGCTGATCGTCCGAGAGGAAGTGCTGCGGCATCTTTTCGTCCAGGTCCACCAGCAGCTTCTGCTTTTTCTCCTCCACGCGGAAGTTGATGACGTTGATGACCCGCAGCAGCATTTTTTCAAAGCTGAACTCGCCGCTGGACAGCTCGAACTTGTTCGCCTCAATCTTGGACATATCCAGCACGTCGTTGATGATGCCCAGCAGGTGCTTGGACGCGTCGTCGATCTTGTCCAGGCAGTGCTCCTTGCGCGCCAGATCGGCGGAGGCCTTGGCGATGCTCGTCATGCCGATGATGGCGTTCATGGGCGTGCGCATTTCGTGGCTCATGCGGGAGAGGAACTCGCCCTTGGCCTGGCTCGCCTCCTCCGCCTGCTCCTTGGCGGCGATCAGGTCCTTTTCCAGCCGCCTGCGCTCCGTGATGTCGGTGGCGATCACGCCGTAGCCGTTCTCGCGTAAGCCCGTGCGGAAGATCGACACGGATATCGTCCGCCGCTCGCCGTCCTTTCGGGTAATCGTGCCCTCAAACGTCCAGCGGCCTTCCGCGGCCAGGTGCGGCGCGGCCTCGTCCATCACCCGGCGGAGCGTCCGCTCGCTGAACAGCCCGGCCGCGCCGCGCTGCCGCAGCTCCCCGGCGGAATACCCCGTCAGGTCCAGCGCGCCCTGGTTCAGGTATTCAAACGACAGGCCCTCGTTCATGTAGGAGACAAAATACGGCGAGCTGTCCACGATCGAGGACATGCGCACCAGATCTTCCTTTGTCGCGTCGCGCGAGATGGCGCCAGAAATCACGTTGGCGATCATCCGCACAAGCTGGATGTCGCTCGCGCTCCACGCGCGCGGCTCCGCGCTCTCGTCCAGGCTGAGCACGCCCCAGAACGCGCCGGACACGTGCACCGGCACCGCAAGGAACGAGCGCACGCCCGCGCGGCCCAGCGGGTGCCCTCCTTCCCGCACATCGTCCAGGGACAGGCACGCGAGCTTCCGCACGGCGAATGCCTCGTACAGGGCATCGCCCGGAACATACGGATGGGCGGGCGTTTCCCCGCCGCCGTTCGCCTGCTTCTCGTTGTGCCATTCATACGCCGGACGCAGCGCCGCCCCGTCCAGGTGTGACAGGGCGATGCGGCTGACGTTCAAGAACTCACCCGCCATGCGCAGCGCGCCACGGATGAGGTCGGCCACCGCATCGCTGGCGATGAAGCTCTGCGACATGGCGCTCATCAGCTCCTGCTGCTCCAGCCTCGCGTTCAGCGCGGCCTGCGCGGCCTTGATCTCCGTGATGTCCACGCTGTGCTGCAGGTGGGCCATCTTCCCGCCCGTCCACTGGATCAGGCAGTCCGTGTTGCGGTAATACCGGCCCGTGACGGTCGAGTGCTCCTCCCAGGTGATCGTGGCGTCCGGCTCCTTCACCAGCCGCCGCATCGGGCAGAACGCGCACCGCTCCGTCATGCCGGACTGCAGGGCCTTCCAGCACGTCTGGCCGATGATGTCGCCCGGAAGGCCGTAGTGCTCCTTCATTTTGTCGTTGATGTACAGGATGTCGTCATTCTCCGCGTCGGACACGTACAGGAACGCGTCAATGCCGTTTAAGATGCTCTCGATGCCGTGCATGGAGACGCTCGTCTCCTCCATGAGGCGCATGCTGTCGTTCACCCGGGCGCGCATTTCATTCACGGCCGCGCACAGGGCGTACAGCTCCCGGCTGCCGGCGTACTGCTCCGCATCCACCGTGTCCGTGGACGAGAGCGCCGATATGCTGCGGCTAAGCCGCTCGATGGGCCGCAGCACGTACTTGGCGATCACAAAATACATCGTCGCCATGAACAGCACCGCCACCGCGACCAGCAGGACGTTCGCCAGCGCGATAATCGCCTGGCCTCCCGCGTACAGGGTGCGCTGCATGCTCATCCGCAGCATGATTTCGTTGCCGTCGATGTCCGTAAGCGGAAGCGCCACGGAGATAACGCCGTCGTCGATGGGGTTGACATCCATCACGGTCGTCTCGCCCACAGGCGTGCCCGCGTCCAGCAGCGCAAAGTCCGTGGTGGCAAAGTGGGTGAGCTTCTTCAGGTACGGGTCCGTCATGATGTTGCCGAACAGCACGGTGCCCACGGGCTCGTTCACCCCGTCCACGACGACGATGGGCATCACGCTGACCGCGTACGGCGCGCCGCCCCAGAAGAGAATGCCCGTGCGGCCGATCCCCGGGTCGTTCACGCTGGCCGGGCGGAGCGCGTCATACGCCGCGAGCACACCGTGACACAATTCACCGAGCGACCCGGCGAACGCCTTGGCGTCCGAAAGGTCATCATACGACAGGATGCCCTTGTAGTCCTCGTGGAGCAGGTTGCCTTCCGCGTCCAGGATGAACAGAATGTTGAACTGATACCGTTCCAGCACCGTCGTTCCCGGCCAGTTCCTCTCCAGATAGTCCGGATTGTTGCCCGTCGCGTACTGGACCGTTTCTTCCCAGTGCGCCACATCCTTGGCCGTTCCGCGCATGTCGTCCATGTTGACGCTCAGCGTATCGCGCACCGCCTCCATCTGCCTGAGCAGGTGCTCACTTTCCGATTGCAGCAGCATTTTGGACATGGTAGTCTGCACGATGGTGAAAAAGACAATGATAAAAATAGAAAGAATAAGTCCGACGGCAAGCACGACGATCCAGCGAAGGGAGCGCGGGCGCTTCTTTTTCATCTTGTGTGTCAACCTCTTCTTTGGTGTTCGCGGATACGCAAGTGCCCTCGCGCGGGACGGTATGTTTTTTCAATCATACCGCATTCACAAGGAATTGTATAGCCCTCGCGGCATTTTTCGCGGCCCCCGCCGGGTTTGCCGCGCCCGCTGAATCTTGCTACGCAAGCGTGGCTTTCTCCACGCTCAAAGAAGAGTCCGCCGGGTACACCAGCGCGGAGAAAAAGTTGCCGCCAAACGGGTAGGTGAGCTGTACCTGCAGCGTCAGGGTCGGCGATGTCTCCGGGAACAGCGCGAACACCTTGAACAGTATGATAGACGGGACGTTCGTGGGCGTGTACTCGATATCCCGCGCGATGAACACGCCGTTCGCGTACAGATCCAGGTTCACCTGCTCGCCGGCAAAGCTCGATCCCACGCCGACGGCCACGTTGACGACAACGGTATACACCGCCGTGCCGCCAATCATGGAGGGGGCGGCCGGGTCGGACAGGTCAAAGTCCAGCCCGATATCAAAGGTCGAAACCGGCCAGTCAATCGCAACGGCGCGGGTTCCCGCGTCCAGCAAAACCGGTGTGACGGATGTGCGGGTAAGGCGTCCGGCCGCGAGTTCCGTGCCGTTCACGCCGGCGGGGCCGGTCGCGCCCGTGCTGCCCGTCATGCCAGGGGCGCCCGTCGCGCCCACGCTGCCCGCCGCGCCGGAAGGCCCTGCCGGACCGCGCGGACCCGCAGTGCCTTGCGGGCCGGGAGGGCCTTGGGGCCCTTGCGCCCCTTGGATGCGCACAATGCCGCAACCGCAGCCATCCACCGGGACGACGCGGCGCCCCCCGCAGCCCGGGTACCATCGTTTCATGTAGGAGCACCTCCTGGACAGTGGGGCGGAACCAAAGGCTCCAGCCCATGAAGGATTTCTTTCAGAACCTCTGCTTATACTGTATGTCGCGCAAAATAAACGGTGATCCGCCAAAAGAGGCTGGGATTCCTCACGGAATCCCCTATGGCGCCCGTGATATCAACGCCGCGCATTCGTTCCGACTGTGCATGGGTATACACGCCTTCGCCCCTCTTGCTCGGGTATGCCATACGTCATCCGACGGCTAACGGCACAGCCGGCGAAAGGGCGGCCTGTCCCGTAATTCTGCGACATATCGCCGCGATAATCGCGCTATTTTCCGAAAAGCGTTATTGACGAATCCCTCGCGTGTCATTACCATATCAATCAGAAAAGATAAAACGTACATAAATGCATGGACGGTTTTGGGCATATTCCGATGTTGGGAGGGGTGAGAAAGATGGTCGAGCCACCGCCTGTCAATGCATCTCATTTCACAAATCAGCGCCGCCGCAGACAACGAAAGTGGCTGTCCCACATTGTCCAGAGCTGGCAACTGCACGTGCTTTTGCTTCCCGCGCTTATCTACCTCCTCGTGTTTCATTATTATCCAATGTACAGCGTGCAGATCGCATTTCGCCAGGATCGCGCCAACCTTGGCTTCTGGAAAAGCCCATGGGTCGGCCTGCAGCACTTTGAGCGGTTTGTCACCTATCCGGCGTTCTGGAAGATCGTGCGCAACACGCTGACCCTCAGCGTGTATTCTCTCGCGACATTCCCCCTGGCCGTTTTGCTGGCCCTTTTGATCAACGAGCTGCGCAACGGAAAGTTCAAGCGCACGGTCCAGATGGTGACGTACGCGCCTCACTTTATTTCCACGGTCGTCGTGTGCAGCATGCTCATGCTGTTCCTCCAACGGGATAACGGCATCATCAATAACCTCATCGACGCCCTTGGCGGAACCCGGACGAATTTCATGACCCACCCCAAGTATTTTCCCCATGTGTACGTGTGGTCAAACGTGTGGCAGAACATCGGATGGAGCACGATCATCTATCTTTCGGCGCTGTCCGGCGTTTCACCGGAATTGATTGAGGCCTCACGGATTGACGGCGCGAACCGGCTGCAAATCATCGCGCATGTCAACATCCCCACCATCCTGCCGACGGTCGTCATCATGTTGATACTGAACTGCGGCAACGTCCTTTCCGTCGGGTTTGAGAAAGTATTGAGGCAACGCGAGACGGCAAAAGATCCGCAAAGACGTGTGCTATGTTTGCGTGAAATGCTCTAAGCGAAAAGCCTTGCAGGTCAGTATCTGCAAGGCTTTTCGCTTATTATGCGTGCTGTGCCGCCGCTAGGGGTGTGCTGGATTGGCGGCGGCGTGAAACCCAGCCGCCGGAAGGTCCCACGAGCCACGCCCCACGCTATTGCTGCATGTTGTTTTGCAGCACCAACAGCACCTCCGGGGGCAGCAGGGTCAGCATACCGAATATTTGCTTCAGCAGCCCCGCCTGCATTTCCGCGAACACCTCCGCGCGCTCTTCGCCGGTCAGCGCTTCCACGTCCACGGCGGATTTCCCGGACGTATCCGGGGCTGTGTACGCCTCGTCCGCCAGCGTCCAGCGCATCGTTCCCATCTCCATGCCGAGCAGTTCCAGCGCCACCACCGTTTCGCTCGTAAAGCCGTCCGGCTCGCCGGCCTCGGTCACGCTCGATACGGTCGCCCTCGCCGCCATCACGGCCGGGAGCACGGCGTTGCGCTCCTTCATCTCGTCGGCGCTCAGGGCTTCGCCGTCCTTCGGCTTGTCCTCCGTGCTGATCTCCAGCACGTTGTCAAACGTCTCCCGCCCGCCGGACAGGCGAATGGAGGACTGGTTGCTGAGCAGAATCTCCGTAATGACATCAGAGTCCGCGTTGTCGATCTCCGTCAGGAAGCTGATCTGATGCTCCACGGCCTCCGGATCCTTGCCGTCCAGGAGGCTCTCCAGGGTGAAGCGCAGCTCGCTCGCCCCCATGTCCATCGCGGCGCGAAGCGCGTGCCGCCCCTTTTCCGCCTGACGGTCATACGCGGCCGTCGCCCCCTGCACCCCGAAAAGGGATGTCGGTACTTCGGCGTTCAGCCCGACCGGAACGGCGTCCGCGTCCAGGTAAACCGTCGCGTCCAGCAAAGCCGTGTCGGAGGGCGCCGCGGATTCCAGCTTCGTGATTTCCGCCTGCAGCGCCTGGGCGATTTCTCCGGCCGTCCTCCCGGTGAGACGCGCCAATGCCGCGTGCAGCACCGTATCCCCGGCGACCACGTCCAGCAGGTGCAGCACAAGGTCCCTCCCCTGGTCCACATTCAGCAGAATGCCGACGGAGCTCTCCGAGGCGTCGCGCTCGGCGGTCGCGGGAACCGAAGCGCCAGGCTCTTTGACGATCCCCTCAGCGTTCTCCTCAAACCACGCGGCGAACTCCTCCGCGCACGCGGTCAGCACGTCCAGGATGAGGGCAAGATTGTCCTCGTTCTCCGCCGACAGCGCCTTCCCCTTTATGGCGCTCATGAAGCTCACCGTGGCCATCTCGAATACCTCGTCCGGCAGCAGGTTGCTCTCCATGACCACGATGTTCCCCTGCGGGCGCAGCGTCACGTCGGCCAGCACCGTGTCCTGGATGACGACAGCCGCTCGGATCATGCCGTCCTCGACCGTGCCCGCCGCGGACACGCGCACCTCCGTGACCTCCAGTAGCTTCTGGATCGCGGCGAACGTCTCCGCGTCCCCGAGCATCCATTGCAGGTTGTCCGACAACTCCACGCGGAGCGTCCATACGACCTGCCGCCCGGACGCCAGCGCGCTCTGAATCCGCGCGGGGAGCAGTTGCCCCGGCGCGGGTTCCGCCACCTCCCCCAGGCTAAGCACGGGTACCACGCATAGCACAAGCGCCATCAGCGCGCACAGAAAACGCCTAACCTTGGTTGTCATAAGCCCTCCTCCTCTTTAGCGGCGGCGCTGATTCGAAGAATCGGGCGCCATGAGGGGATTCCGCAGGAACCCCTACCTCTCGTGTTCGCCATAGCCCCTCGTGCGCTAACACTTGCTCACCCGTTGAGCGTGGGCGTGTAGACGCTCTTTCCGCCGCGGGTCACCTCGCGCTGCTTGCGCAGAGCCGCCTGGCGGTGCATATATGGAAGGCGCTTCTGCAAAAGCCCTTCCAGATCGTCGATGTACAGGCTGTCCAGGTCCTCGATGAACTGGTGATACACGCGGAGCGACTCCGGCGTGATGTAGCGCATGTAGGCCGTGTAGTAGAAGCTCCGCTTGATGATCCGGTCGAAATTGAAGACGCGGTATACAATGTGCGTCCCGCCAATCCCCCAGGCGATATACGCGGGGATGGACCGCGTCACCAGATCGAACAGGTTGTGCTGGAAAAAGTACAGGTACGTATACACCAGCGTGATGACGGCAACCCACAACACGATCTCCAGCACTGTGTTGCGCACGCTGCGCGGGTATACTTCGCCGTCCTTGGAAAGCCGGATGAGCATGGGCACATAAAAGACCATGCGGTCAAGGATGACCGGCAGCACGAACACCGCCATCACGCAGCAAAAAAACCAGGCCGCGATCGACTCGATGGCCACGCCGAGCGCGGCTTCAAGCGCCTCCATTATGCTCCATCCTTTCCGCCGGGAGGGCCTTCCCTGCCCTCCATAAACGCCCGGCCCTTGTTCTGCAGCTCCAGGATCACTTCCAGCGTCCGCTCGTTGATAAACCCGCTCTCCACCAGGATGGCGCCAATCTGCATCCCTGTCTGCCTTTGATACTCCAGCGCCAGGTCTAGCTGCTGGCGGGATACCAGCCCGCCCTTCCAGAGGATGGTGCCGATGTTCTCCGTGCTGCTCGCCAGCACGCCGTTGATAAGCTGGCGCGCGCTGGTGGGCGATACGAAGTTTGCGTCCAGCAGCTTCTGTACCTCCAGGAAAATCTTCAGCAGCTCCACGGGCAGGCAGTGCGTGGCAATCAGGCACGCGCCGAGGTAGCCGCCGTAGTTCTTCTGGTGTTCCAGTGCGGCTTCAAGCTGCGCGGCGGTAATCAGCCCGGAATTGACCAGGATATCGCCCAGCCGCAGATGATCGTCGCCTCTCCCCTCGCGCGCGGCCTCTTCCTTCATGGTCTGCTGCACGGACAGATACGCGCTGAGCGTATCCTGCGAGATGACGTTCATATCCACGATGATATCGCCCAGGAAGCCGCCGTGCGCGTTCTGCTGCTGCAGCGCCTCGTCCAGTTGCTTCTTGGTGATGACGGTCGCCTTCAGCAGAATTTGGCCAAGCGGCAGGCGGTGCAGGTTGTCCAGGCCCTTCAGGCGCTCCTTTGCCTCCTGAAGCTGCGCGTCCTCGCGCACTTCGCCGATGGACAGGTTCCGCGTGTGGATGGTGGAAACCCAATACCGCTCCTTGCGCTTGATAAGCCCGCGAAAAATGGCCGGATACCACGTGAAGGAGAAGAAAAACTGCAGAATGAACGTCGGGATGTACCGCGCGTGGTATTCATTAAACAGCACGTAGAACTGTAAAATGAAGTACCCAATCAGCAGCAGGATGGAGGTGTTCGCGCCCATCACGAAGGATGTGGACGTAAACCCCTCCGGCTGGAACATGTTGAAGTAGATATGGACGAGGTAGCTGAGGAACATCAGCAGGTTCAGGAACGGCCGCATCAGGTAGAACGCCACGTCGAGCTGCCTGAGGCTGAAGTTCTTGATGCCGCTCCAAAGCAGCTTCGGGGCGAACTTGAACATCGCCGCCATGTGCCCCTGCATCCAGCGCGTGCGCTGGCGGATAGAGGGCGTCAGCCGCAGGGGCTTCTCGTCGTACAGCTTGGCGTCGTGCACCCAGCAGGCGGGCAGGTTCTTCGCCAGCATGTACCGCGCGGTCAGCACCAGATCCTCGGTCAAGGAGTCCGTATCCCAGCCGATCTCGTCCAGCACTTTGGGGCGCAGCACCATGCCGGTTCCGCCCATCTGGGCGCTCAGACCCACGCGGGAGTGCGCGTTCTGGTAGATGGCGTTGCTCACCCAGTACGAGTACGAGTAGCTCATGGAGATCCAGGTATCGCCCGGGTTTTTGCAGCCCAGATACGCCTGCAGGATCTCGTAGCCCTCGTTCATCTTGTCGTTGATGGCGTCCAAAAACGCCTCGTTGACCAGGTTGTCCGCGTCCAGGATGATGTACGCGTCGTACTCGTTGCCGCGCCGCCTCTCCTGGTCCAGCTTCTCGAACATCCACTTGAGGCCGAAGCCCTTGCCCCGGTGCTCGGGGTCGTTTCGTTCCATGGCGATGGCGCCGCTCTTGCGCACCACGTCCGCCGTGTCATCGGTGCAGTTATCGCAAATGACATAGACGTCATAGCTGTTTTTGGGATACATGGTGGCGTGGACCGACTTGATGAGCTGGTCGATCACGCCCGCCTCGTTGTGCGCACAGCCGATCACCGCGAAGCGGTTGATCTTGTCGGGCGTCGGCTCGCAGGGCACCTTCCTGCGCCCCTGGAATAGCTGGGAGAGGATATAGATGAACGGGTCATAGAACCAAAAAAGCACGCTGAGGCATTCCGTCACAAAGAAGATGGAGAGCAGCACCTTTCGGAAAGCCGCGAAGCTTATCTGGTAGAGCGAAAAAAACATCAGAAAGATCATGGCAAACATCCCGACAGCCCCAAAGAACTGCCGGGTGTTGAGTAGGCTTCGGTTATTCGGTTCGCTGGTAAAAAACCGGCTGGCGATCAGGAACCCAAGGCCGATCAGCATCACCGCGGTGCTGATGGAGTACGCCCCGAAGGCTTGCCCGTCGATGCCGAACGTGCGGACCACTACGTCCACGATCATCGGCCAGACGATGCCGCCCCCGATCAGGGCCGCCAGCACCATGAACACGCGCGACACGCGGTACATGACCTGCTTCAGCGTCAGGTTCCCCGTCTCCTGCGGCTTTTTCAGGCACAGCCCGATCAGCCCGAACAATAGCGCAAGCCCGGCTGTGATGAATAGCGCAATATCCAGGTGGACCTTCACATAGTGAAGAACGAAGTAGTTAATCCCCTCGATGATGACAAAAAACACAGAAAAATCAACCAAAGCGCTGTTTCTCCTTCGGCGAAGGCAGGGATTTCTTGCCGCTTATCGCGCGTTAAAATGGGCGATGACCGCATCCGCGATGCGCTCGCTGGCATGCCCGTCGCCATAGGGGTTGGCGGCGTTCGCCATGCGCGCGTACTCGCGCGGGTCATCAAGCAAAAGGCGCGCCTCGCGCTCGATGTCCTCCTGCCGGACGCCGACCACCTTGACCGTGCCCGCCGCGACGGCCTCGGGGCGCTCGGTCTCCGTGCGCAGCACAAGTACGGGCTTGCCCAGGGACGGCGCCTCTTCCTGGATGCCGCCGGAGTCGGTCATGATGAGGGTGCAGCGGGCGAACAGGTTGTGCATGTCGGTGACGCCGATCGGTTCGATGAGGCGCACGCGCGGATGGCCGCCCAGAATCTCCACGGCAGGCTCGCGCACGGCGGGATTTTTGTGCATCGGGTAGATGATTTGCAGGTCGTCATACCGCTCGACCAGCGCGCGAACGGCGCGGAAGATGTTCCGCATCGGCTCGCCGAGGTTTTCGCGGCGGTGCGCGGTCATCAGTACGGTGCGCATGCCGTCAAACCGCATCGTGCGGAGCGTCTCGTCCTCAAACGCGTAGTCAGGCCGGACGATGGAGAGCAGCGCGTCCACCACCGTATTGCCGGTGACGAACACGTTCTCCATGATGCCTTCCTTGCGCAGGTTTTCCTCGTTCAGCCGGGTCGGCGCGAAGTGCAGCGTGGCCAGCTTGGCGGTCAGGTTGCGGTTGATTTCCTCCGGAAAGGGCGAGTACCGGTCGTACGTGCGCAGGCCCGCCTCCACATGCCCCACGGGAATTTGCGCGTAGAACGCGGCGAGTGCCGCGGCAAAGCTGGTGGTCGTATCGCCGTGCACGAGCACGATATCCGGGCGCGCCTCTTCCAGCACGCCCTTCATGCCGTGCAGCACGCCGGCGGTGATGTCCGTCAGCGTCTGGCGTGGCGTCATCAGGTTCAGGTCATAGTCCGGCGTCACCGCGAACACGCGCAGTACCTGATCCAGCATTTCGCGGTGTTGGGCCGTCACGCACACCGTGCCCTCGATCTCCTTATAGTCCATCATTTTTCGCACCAGCGGAAGCATTTTAATCGCCTCCGGACGGGTGCCAAACACGCTCATTACTTTAATACGCATGCGCAATTCCTTCCCGCGTCATCTTTCCGTGTAACCCTCGGCGAACGCGCGCAATTCGCGGATCACCGCCCACGAGTGTAATTATATACGGTATTCCATGTCTGTCAATATGGAAAAAGGGGCCGGCTGCGCGCGGAAATCGCGCGCTTTCGCGCCGGAACCCGAAAGTGGCGGAATCATAGAATATCGTGGAGGGACGTCCGTCCTTGACCTGCATCAAAAGCCTATTCACAGCGGAAGAAATTTCTTTCTTGGCCCGTATTCTTTGGTTGCGTGCCGTCATCACGGAGGTGGTCGTATGTATCTGTGTTCCCCGTTCTGCCCGGCTTTCACCTATCCGCCCTGCGTGCCGCATCCGCAGGAGCCATGCCCGGAGGCCGTGAACCCGTGCTATCCGCGCCCTTGCGCCTCATGCCCGCCGGGATTTTGCCCGTTTAGGATGGCTCCCTACATATGCGGGCAATGCCCTCCCTGTCACTATGGGCCGTGCGCGGCCTGCGCTAGCTTCTGCCCGCCGGGGATGTGCCCGCCGTGCCCCGCTCCTCTGTGTGGCCCGGAGGCGTGCCAGGCCAATCCGCGCGGCCAGGTTCCGCAACACGCGCCGGACCCCTGCCCGCCTGACCCGCCCTGTCCGGGCCCTTGCCCGTTCGCCCCGCCCTGCCCGCCGCCTTGCTGGATGATGCCCATGCGGATGGACTTTGACGGGCCGGATGGACGCCCTGACGGCTACCCCTGCCAGGATGACGACACAGCCCCGCCGTGGGGACCTGGCCCATGGGACGGCAGCCGCCCCGGCCAGCGCCCCCCGGACGGATGGGCGCGGCCGCATTCGCGCAGGCCCTCCGTGCCGCAGGCTTCAGAGCCGTGCGCCCAGTCCCCGGCACAGCCCCGCGCGCCCGAAATGCCCGCTCCGCCGCAAAAGGGACACGCCCCGGAGCCCTCCGCCCCACCGCAACGAAAAGCCTGCCCGCCGGAGCGGCGGCCGCACCGCGGCGCAGCGAGCGAAGGGCCGTTCTTCGGTCCATCCTTATAATACCTATGTAGTATTACAGCGCCGGCGCCGGCGCGCCCTCCCAGGGATGCGCGGGCGCTTCGGCCGGCCGCTCCGGGCGCGGTGCGCCGGGGTCCCAGTCCAGCCGGATCGCGTGGTGGTCGGATACAAACCCGCCCGCCGCGTCGGTCGGCACGAGCCGCACGCTCAGCGCGTCCCCGGCCGTCGCCTCATCCGCGAATACATAGTCCAGCTTCAGCGGGCGCTTCAGTGCGCCAAACCAATGGAATGTGGTCGGGATCGCGCCGGTCAGGTCCACCAGCCGCCCTTCGGCGACGGTCTGCCGCAGGCACTCGGCATATAGCGCCGCGCGCGGCGTGAAGTTGAAATCCCCGCCCCAGAACAGCGGCAGTTTTTCCCGCGCCTGGCACGCGGCCATGTGTTCGAAGATCACGCGCGCGCCCTTCCCCCGCGCGATGGGCGACAGATGGTCCAGGTGCGTATTGAAGTAGCGGAACCGCGCGCCGCTCTCCTTGTGGGTAAATTCCGCCCAGGTGCAGACCCGGGGATCCGGGCTCTGCAAAAAAAAGCGGCTGCCAGCCTTGCCGGGGCGGGACGAGAGCCAGAAGGTGCCTGACGCCGCAAGCGTCAGCGTGTCCGGCCGGTACGCGATGGCCGTGTACTCCCCGCGCCCTTCCCCCTTGCTGTCCGCGCCGGCAAAGGCGTAGCCCGGCATCTCCGCGCGGATGACATCCAGCATGTTGCCCACAACCTCCTGCAGGCAGAGCACATCCGGCTGTTCCGCGCGCAAGCGGCGGGTCAGCTCCTGCTTTCGGTATTTGAACTGGTGCGGGCCGTCTAAAAACGTCTGAATCCGCACGTTGAGCGTCATCATCGAGATCATGCGAGTTTCCCTTCACAGCGGTATTTGCGCGTATCCCATATAAACGAACGAACCCGCGCTATTGTTCATGCGCGGGCAACAGAATTATTCGCACACCTCATCCTGCATCTCCGTCATTTCCGTCCAGTACCGCTTGGGCATGTGCGACATGCGGCAGCGGGGGTTGATCCGCGCCTGGATGGCGATCGTATCGTAAAACCGCTTCCACAGCGCCCGATACTTTCTCTCCTCCTCGGACGCCTCCGGCGGCACCACGCCCTCCACCCGGACGATCTCGCTGCGGCCCGGCTCATGAACGAGCGCCGCGCCGTGCGTCCGGTCGTAGATCATGAAATTCTCCTGCGAAAAGCGGTCAATAAAATGCGGCGCGAGGTACGGCAGCGCGAAGTTTTTCGGCCGGATGGTGGCCAGGAGGCTTCCCCCGTAGTCCGAAAAGCGGATAAAACCGGTCAGCAGGTGCGCCTCGTGCAGCATACGCTTTTCGGCGGTCAGCAGCGGCTCCACGTCCGGGTGGCCGAGCATGGTCAGCGCGGATCTGCCCTCCTCAAACGCCAGCAGCAGGAAGTGCAGAATGCGGATCTCCTTATCGGGAAGGCAGGAGAGAAACACGTTCTCGACGAGCTCGCGCGCCCGGGGGCTCACCTTGCGCTCCAGCGCGTCGCGCACGCGGCGGGCTTTTTCCTCGTCGGTCAGGACGACCTGCGCGGGCAGCAGCGTCGGCGTGTCGGACGCGCCGGACTGTATTTCCAGCGGCAGGCGGCCGCTGTACACGCACGCGTGCACGCAGGTGTACAGGCCGGACAGACTGCCGTCATAGCGGTAGGCCGTGTCGCCGGGGACGGCCAGGGGTTTTCTGCCGGGCATACGTTCGCCTCCTTGCTGTTTGATCTCTCTCCCTACACGCTCCCCGCCAGCAGCGCGATGGCCTCCTCCGCCGCGCCGATGGCCGTCCACGCGCCCGAGGCCGGAGGCAGCGCGCCCGCCGTGTCAAACATCGAGATCTGCTCCGCCCCGAACGCCAGCGCCCCCGGGTCCATCACCGAGCGGACAATGGCCTCGCGGCTCGCCCGGACGCCGGTGGGCAAATCCCCCGCGCGGATGAAGAACTGCGCCCGCTTCAGCACCACGCCGATCCGCTTCAGCGCCGCGAGCGTCAGCGTGCCCGAGCGCCGCGCGGTCACGATGCGCTCGGCGCTCTTGGGGCCGATGCCGGGCACGCGCAGCAGCGTGTCCAGCGGCGCGGTGTTCACGTCCACGGGGAAAAACCCCGGGTGCAGCACGGCCCAGTTGCATTTCGGGTCCAGGTACGGGTTC
The DNA here is from genome assembly GCA_031550535.1 of Eubacteriales bacterium. Lineage (GTDB taxonomy): Bacteria > Bacillota > Clostridia > Christensenellales > Aristaeellaceae > Avichristensenella. Next base: position 38,414 of record JAVBOM010000032.1, on the reverse strand, counting down.
AGGTTCGGCGCTTCCGAGGAGAGAATTTCGTCCGCGGCGAAGCGGTACTGCCGCATCAGGAAATCCGCCTGATACAGCCGGTGCTCGCGCAGCAGCGGCGGCTTGGTCGCGATCGCGGGCAGGGATGTGTCCGTGGACACGGGGATGTACGCCGAATAGAACACGCGGCGCAGGTCGTAGTGCCGGTACAGCCCGGACGCGAGGCGGATGATCTGGTAGTCGCTCTCGGGCGTCGCGCCGATGATCATTTGCGTGGCCTGCCCCGCCGGGGCGAAGCGCGGCGCGTCCCGGTAGACGACCATCTCCTTCTGGCTTTCGGCATGCCCCTCCGTGATCTGCGCCATCGGCGCGAGAATCGCGTTCTTCGTCTTGCACGGGGCGAGGCGCTTCAGGCTGTCCTCGCTGGGCAGCTCGATGTTCACGCTCAGCCGGTCCGCGACCAGGCCGAGCCGCCGCACCAGGTCCGGCGACGCGCCGGGGATCGTCTTGGCGTGGATGTACCCCCAGAAGTTATGCCGGTAGCGCAGAATCTCCAGCGCGCGGATCATCTGTTCCATGGTGTAATCGGGATTGCGCAGCACGCCGCTGGACAGGAATAGCCCTTCGATATAGTTGCGCCGGTAAAACTGGATCGTCAGCTCCGCCAGCTCGTCCGGCGTGAACGCGGCGCGCGGCACGTCGTTCCCGCTGCGGTTGACACAGTAGGCGCAGTCATACACGCAGTGGTTGCTCATCAGCACCTTCAGCAGGGACACGCACCGCCCGTCCGCCGAAAAGGAGTGGCAGCAGCCCGCCGCGACGGCGTTCCCCAGGCCCTTGCCGCCCCGGCGGTCCACGCCGGAGGACGTGCAGGCCGCGTCGTACTTGGCGCTATCGGCCAGAATGGTGAGCTTTTGCATCAAATCCATCGGGTTGCCCTCTCAAACTCTGAACTTGCAGCAACTTTAGTGAACATCAGTTCGCTTTTTATTATACTTGGCGTTTGTCTGTTTGTAAAGGTGTTTTCCGTATTTTCCTTTGGAAGAATTTTTGATATACTACAGGAAGCGATAGGGGTTCGTTACAGAATCCCCTTATGGCGCTGATTTTTCAAATCCGCGCCGTCATGGAGGAGGCTATCCCATGGAGTACAGGGCGCTTGGCAAAACGGGCCTGAACGTTTCCCTTTTAGGTTTTGGCGGCTTTCACCTGCTGGAGATTCCGGTAAGGGAAGCGGAAAAGCTGCTGAACGCCTACCTGGACGCGGGCGGGAACTATGTGGAGACCGCCGCCAGCTACGGCGACGGCGAATCGGAGCGCAAGATCGGCCAGTCGGTGGCACACCGGCGGGGCGACTTCGTGCTGGTATCCAAGACGGGCATGCGGGACGCTGTGGGCGCTGCCGCGCAGATCGACCGGACGCTCCAAAACCTTCGCACCGACCACCTGGACGGCATCCTGATGCACGGCGTCACGTCCATGGAGGAACTGGACCAGCTTCTCGCCCCCGGCGGCGCGTATGAAGCCGCCGAGGCCGCGAAGAAGGCCGGCAAGGTCCGCTTTATCGGCATTTCCATGCACGGCTGGCCGGGCACGCTGATCGAGGCGCTGCGCCGGGACAAGTTCGAGGCAATTATGTCCACCGTCAACTACTTCGACCGGTGCAACTTCCCGGAGATCGAGCGCACACTGCTGCCGCTGGCCCGGGAAAAGGGCGCGGGCGTGATCCTGATGAAGCCCGTCGCGGACGGCTACCTGTACCGCTCCGCCGAACCCGCGTTCCGCTACGCGTTCAGCCGCCCGGTGTCCGTGGTGGTGGCGGGCATTAACAATGAAGCGATGCTCCGGGCTGACCTGGCCTACGCGGAGCATTACACCCCCATGACCGAAGCCGAGGAGGACGCGCTGCTGAAAACCGCGCCGGAGCTTTCGGACTATGTATGCCGCCAGTGCGGCAAGTGCGCGTGCCCGCGCGGCGTGGACATCCACGAGGTGTTCGCCGCCGAGGGGACCTATGACCGCCAGATGGCGCGCGGCGTGGTGACGGACACGGCGCAGTACGCGCTGATGGAGCGGCTGCGCTTCTGGTTCGGGCAAAAGGAGCTGGGCCGGGCGCGGTACGCGAAGGTTCCGGGCGGCATTTCCGCCTGCAACGAATGCGGCGAATGCCTGCCACAGTGCCCCTACGGCATCGATATCCCGGCAAAGCTGCGCCTGGCGGACTATAAGCTCGCCGGAAGGGACATCTACTGATGTCACACCACACCGCGCGGGAAGCCTATGAGAAGTTCGAGCAGCGGCTGAACCGCTTCCCGCAGGGCGCTCCGCCGTCGGAGACGCTGTACAAGATCCTCGGCACGCTCGTCAGCGACCAGGAGGCCGCCTTCCTGGCCGCGCTGCCCATCCGCCCGTTCACGGCGGCGCGCGCGGCCAAGGCGCTGCGCACGACCGTGCCCGAGGCCCGGGCCATGCTGGACGCGCTGTGCGAGCGGGCGATGCTGCTGGACGTGGTCAAGGACGGTGAGGAGACGCGCTACATGATGCCACCGCCCATGGCCGGGTTCATCGAGTTCGCGCTGATGCGCGTGCGCACGGACATCGATCAAAAGCTGCTGAGCGAGCTGTATCACCAGTATCTGAACGTGGAGCCCGCGTTCATGGAGGAGATTTTCTTCGGCGTCCAGACCCGGCCCACCCGCGTGTTCGTGCAGGAGCCGATGGTTTCGCCCGAAGAGGCCGTCCACGTGCTGGACTACGAGCGCGCCACGCACATCATCGAGGAAGCGCCGCACATCGCGGTCGGCATGTGCTACTGCCGCCACAAGGCGCAGCACCTGGGCACCGCGTGCGGCGCGCCGATGGACGTGTGCCTGACGTTCGGCAACTGCGCGGATTCACTGGCCAGGCACGAGTTTGCCCGCGCCATTGACAAAAGCGAGGCGAAGGACATCCTGGCGCTGTCCTACGAGCACAACCTGGTGCAATGCGGGGAAAACGCGCAGCAGGACATCAGCTTCCTCTGCAACTGCTGCGGGTGCTGCTGCGAGATGCTGCAAGCGGTGAAAAAATGGGGCGTGCGCCAACCGCTGTACACAACAAACTTCCTGCCGCGCGTGGACGACGCCGCGTGCACCGGCTGCGGCAAGTGCGCCCGCGCCTGCCCGGCCGAGGTGATCGCGATGGAGGACATCCCGGCGGGCGACCGGACGCGCCGTGTGGCGCGGATCGACGAGGCCGTGTGCCTGGGCTGCGGCGTCTGCGTGCGCAACTGCCCGAAGAAGTGCCTTGCGCTGCGCCCGCGCGAAAAGCGGCTGATCACGCCGGTCAACGCCACGCACCGGATTGTCTGCGCCGCCATTGAGAAGGGCCAGCTCGCGAACCTCGTGTTCGATACGCCCGCGTTCCAGAGCCACCGCGCCATGGGCGCGCTGCTGACGGCCATTCTGCGCCTGCCGCCCATCAGCCGGGGTCTGGCGTCCAAGCAGATGAAGTCGCGGTACTTGGCGCGGCTGATCGCGGGGCGGAGCGCGGAGTGAGCGCGCCCAACGGGCGCTTCCCATGGGAGGACGCAAATACGAGAGGGCAGCCGCGCCGAAAACCAGCACGGCTGCCCTCTTTTTTGCTATGGCGCGCCGTCCGGGCCGGGACGCTTACGCGACGCGCGTCACCGTCAGGCTCACACCGGCGCCATTGCCGGGGTTGAACGTGTTCGCCACACTGGAAAGCACAGCCAGATCCAGCACATCGCCCGCGCTGAGAGAAACAAGGGCGCTTCCGGAGAAGATCGTGCCACCCCCGGCGGTGACGGTGTTCGTTTGCGTCAGGTTCGCCTCCTCTGTGTCATTGACGCGAACGCCCGCGGTCGCCGTGCCCGCCGCCGTGAAATCGCCGGCAACGGTGTAGATGACCTGATACACGCCGGTCTGTCCGATGGTAATGGTGTTCGCCGTCGCGTAGGCCGTGTTGAGGCTCGGCATTTCCGTGGCCATCGGGATTTGCGTGGCCGTGCCCGCGGTCAGGGTGACGGCGGCGCCGTCGATGGAAGCAAGGCCGCCATACCCCAGCGCGGCGGCGCCGGTGGGGCCTGTCGCACCCCCGGGGCCGGTGGGGCCGGCAGGGCCCGTAGGCCCGGTCGGGCCGGTCACGTTGCGGCGCGGCGTCGCGGGATTGAAATTGCTAAAACCGCCACATCTGTTGCGGAAACACATATTCATTGTTGCCATGAATGAGACACCTACCTTATGTTTCAAATAGGGACCCTTGATAGCATATGAAACAGCGGCCCGAAAGGGTCCATCCATAGGGATTGCGCGCTTCCCGCCCCCGATGTCGCTCGCGAGGCCCCGGATTCGCACCAATTTCCGCCAGAAACCGCCATAGCGCCGCCTTCCCCTCGCTTGGCCCAAGGGCGCTCCGTTTGCGCTGAGCAGTGTCCTACGTTTGAGCGAAATGCGCAAAGCAAAGGAGCTGTCGCGCCGGGATTACGCCCGCGTGACAGCCCCATTCCTTCGCTTGCAGCCCTTTTACTCGAAATACACAGGTTTCCCGGTCGCCGCCGAGGTGTAGATCGCCTCCAGAATTTCCGACACCACGCACGCCTGCTCGGGGAGCACCACGGGGTCCGTGTCGTTTCGGATGGCGTCAATCCAGCGGCGCGCTTCGGTCAGCTGCGGGGTCTCCTTCGCGCCGTCATAGAACGCCGCGCCGCCGCTTTCCATGTTCGGAATCACTTCCACCAGCTTGCCGAACTCGTCCTTGTTGATGCTGATGTCCTGGCGCTTGATCTGCGCGCCGGCCTTGTCGCCGTGCAGCGCCACGCTGCCCTCCGGAATGGGCTCGATCGTGTTCAACGCCCAGCTCGTCTCCAGGATGATCGTCGCGCCGTTTTCCATCACGATGAAGCCGAACGCGGAATCCTCCAGCGTGTTCTCCTCCGGGTTCCACGGCCCCCAGGGGTTGCCGCAATCCGGGTTCAGCAGCTTTTTGTATTTCGTGCCCACCACCATGCGGGGCTTGTAGTTGTTCATCAGGTACAGCGTCAGGTCCAGGGAATGCGTGCCGATATCGATCAGCGGGCCGCCGCCCTGCTCATATTCGTTGAGGAAAACGCCCCAGTTCGGCGTGCCCCGGCGGCGAATCGCGAGCGCCTTCGCGTAGTAAATCTCGCCCAGATCGCCCCGCTCAATCACCTTTTTGAGGTATGTGCTCTGGGGCTTGTGCCGGTGCTGGTAGCCAATGGTCAGCTTCTTCCCGCTTTTCTTGGCCGCTTCCACCATGCGCCGCGCGTCGGCGGCCGATTTTGCCATCGGCTTTTCGCACATCACGTGCCGGCCCGACTCCAGCGCGGCGATGGAAATATCCGCGTGCGAGCGGTTGGGCGTGCACACGTGCACCACATCCATCGGCACTTCCTTCAGCATCAGCTGATAATCCGTATACACCGCAGCGTCCGGCGTGCCGTACTCGCCGCGCGCCTTGTCCGCGCGCTCCGGGATAAGGTCGCAGAACGCCACCATCTCCACATCGCCCAGCGCCTTGAGGGATGGCATGTGCTTGCCGCCAGCAATGCCGCCGCACCCGATAATGCCCACCCTGAGTTTCCGTTGCGCTTCCATAACAAACTCCTCCTTTGCAGCATATGGTAGGGATTCCTTGCGGAATCCCCTGATGGCGCCCGATTTTTCAAATCCGCGCCGCCGCCGATGATAGGGATTCCTTGCGGAATCCCCTGACGGCGCCCGATTTTTCAAATCCGCGCCGCCGCCGATGGTAGGGATTCCTCGTGAAATCCCCCGATGGCTGGCATTCTTCGAATGCGCGCCAGTCCCGGTGCATTCTTCTACAGCGTGACGGTATTTCCTTCTTCGTTGGCGCGATATGCGCTGGCGATGATACGCGTCATGTCCAGCGCGTCGCGCGGGCCAAGGCCCTCTGGCACGGGCCCACCAGTCAGGCAGGCGTTCACAAACGCAATGATCGGGCTTGGGCCACCTTTGCGCAGATGAGTGACTTTTGTCTCCCCCACGCCCACTTGGCGCATGCCCTTACTCGCGACGCTCACTTCGCCGCCGCGCACAAACACCGCGCCCTCCGTGCCGTATATCTCCAGAATATCCGGCACGCCGAACGTGAGGAACCCTGTCTCGCAGGTGGCCAATACCCCGCCCTCAAATTCGACAAGGGCGATCGCGTTCTCGTCGGAGGACGTGCCGTACGGGTTCGTCATCAGCGCGGTCACGCGCGAGGGCTTGCCCAGCAGGTGGCTCAGCACATAGACCGGGTGCGCGCCGAGGTCCATCAGCGCGCCGCCGCCGCTGCGCGAGGTGTCAAACCAGCGCTCCGGCAGCCAGTTGTCGCTGACGCCGCTGTGGCTCCTACGCATGCGCGCCCCTGTCACACGGCCAAGCGCACCGGCTTCCAGCAGCCCCTTGACATGGAGAACCCACCCGCTGGCGAGCAGCGGCATGGATACCGTGCAAATCACGTTTGCCTCCTCCACGGCATGGATGATCGCAAGCGCGTCCGCCTCCGTGTGCGCCAGCAGCTTTTCGGTGAAGATGTGCTTCCCCGCCGCCGCCGCTTTCGTCAGCACATCAGCATGCCGCGTCGTGGGCGCGTTGCAGATCACCGCGGCAATATCCTCCCGCGCGAGCAGCGCGTCCAGCGTGGGGACGAACTCCACATTGTTATGCGCGGCCCAGCTCTTCCCCACCTCCGGCTCTTCATCCCATACGGCGGCGATCTCCGCAAGCCCGCTTTCCCGCACCTGGCGCACATAGTCGTCCGTGTGCACATGCCATACACCGATAATCCCTATCTTCATGAGAAAAATGCTCCTTTCTTTCGCGCTTCCGCACTTTAGCGCATTATACCAATCCTGTGAACACATAGCAACCTTCCGGTTCCGTGTCAAAGGCGATGCGCTCCTGGTCAAAGACCGTGACGTTTCCACGGCCGTCCTCCATGCGGCACTTCGCGCCAAACGGGTTGATGCGGATGCACGGCTTGCCCAGCCGGGACTCAATCTGCACCGTGCGCCCCTCGCCGCCCTGAATCTGCGCGGAAATCGTCATGCCGCCCCTCGCCGCCAGCTTGTACTTCGCGTCCCAGACGAGGTTCCAGCCCGGCGCGACGCGGATGACGCCCTGCGTGTCCGATCCGTTCTTTGACTATTGGGGCCGCACGCTCTATTGCAACTCCTTCCAGTTGGTCATCGGCACCCAGCGCGCGGTGATGATCGACACGGGCTACGCCTACGGCGATCTGCTCACCCTGGCCAGGGCACACACGGATTCGCCCGTCGATCTGCTGATTACGCACAGCGACCTGGACCACCGCCGGGGCGCGCCATCTACATGAGCGGCCTGGAGCGCCTACCCACAAAGCCCATGGAGCAGTTCTCCTTCACCAACATCCGCGACGGGGACGTGTTCGACCTGGGCGGCATCGTGCTGGAGGCAATCCTGGTGCCCGGACACACGAAGGGCTCCGTGTGCTTCTTCGACCGCGCCCACAATCAGCGATTCACAGGCGACGCGGTGAACAAACCGCCGTGGACCTTCGGCGGGCGGTGCGGCACGGTGGCGTCCTACCTGGAAAGCCTCACGCGGCTGCGCGGCATGACGGCGAGCCAGCCGGACATCTTCTGCGGCCATGCCTGGGATGCCTATCCCTACAGGGTGCTGCTGAACAGCATCACCGTGTGCGAAGAAGTGCTCGCGGGCAGCAGCGCGACCGGCCCGCACTACCTGATCCCGTTCGAGCAGAACGCCCCGGAGGTCCCGGACGTGTACGAGCACCAAGTGGGCGATGTCCGCCTGTGCTACAGCACCAAATACCCGCGCTGAGGCGTCACAGCGTCTCCGCGCCGTATTCGCCATAGTTCGGCGGCACCACGCCGGGGCTGCTGACGCTGGCAAACCCTTCCCCGTCAAACGCGAGCCGCTCGTTTCCCGATACGGCGAACGGAATCTCCCGGCCCTGCCAGACGACGGCCCCGCAGGTCCTCCGCGCCGTCATGCCGATCAGCCCACGCGGCGCGCCCGCGCGGTCCGTCACGAGCCGAACGCCGTGCGGGAACGCGTACAGCGGCGCGCCGTCCTTGTACACGAAGGAGCCGTCCCGCGCGTTCACCAACTCGAACAGCGTGCCGTCCACCGCGCGGCTGTAGCCCGTTTCCTCCGCCACCGTCTCGCCGTAATCGACGCCGTACGGTATCAGCGACGTAAACCACAGGGAGCGGTCGGGCCTGGGGTAAATGCCGCACATGCGCTCCAGATAGTCCAGCACGCACAGCATCGTCGGCGTGTAGTTCTCCTTGTACCCCGGCACGCCCACCCACGCGCTCAGGCTGCCCGCGAACCGGTCAAACCGGGACAGCGCCGTGAGAATCGGGTGCAGAATCCACGAGAGCTCCACAAACCGTCCGTGGTGCTCAAACGCGTGCGGGAGGCGAATTTCCGTCAAAAAACTGATCTGGCCCGCCCAGCTATTGTGCTCAATGGCTTGGTAGAACCCCGGGTCGTCCATCGCGATGGTGGTAATCGGGTAGCGGGCGAAGAACTTCTTCGTGTTGAGCAAGTAGCGGCGCAGCGCGTCCTCAAACATCGCGCCGTCCCCCACCTCGCACGCCAGCACGCGCATCAGGTTGTCCGACTGCACGCGCACGAAGCGGCCCAGCTTGTCCCGGTCGTAGAAGAAGTGGTCGCGCTCGTCGTAGCAGTGGCGCATCAAGCTTTGCAGCGACTGTTCCGCCTTCGCCTCCCACTGAGCGCCGCTCTCGCCCAGCGCCTCGGCCATCTTCGCCAGGTACTTCCGCTGGCAGTAGACGTTCGCCGTCATATCCGGCGCGAGGAACGGCAGGATGGGCGACGCGGGGTCGCAGCGCGCGGGGTCGCCCCTGTACGGGGCGTCCGGCGCGTGCCAGAAGCGCGGCGAAGCATCGTGCCCCGTGTCAAACGTGCAGAACGCCTCCACGCAGCCGGTGCCGCGCGTGTCGCGGTGCTCGGCCAGCCACGCGTCGTTGCGCGCGATGGCGCCGTACATCTTGCGCAGGAACGCCGTATCGCCGCTGATGCAGTAGTGGTTCCACACGCTGCGCGCCAGCGGCGTCACCATCTGCACCTGGCGGTAGGCCGGGCCGTCCGCCGTATGCTTGTAGGGGATCAGCCCGTCCTCCCGGATATGGTCGGCAAAGAGGCTGAACGTCTCCCGCGCGATGCCCGGGCAGAACCGGGAAAACAGCTCCGTGTTGATGGTGCCGGTGCTCTCCAGCCAGCAGCCGATGAAGTTCGCGCCCTCAATCAGCATCGGCGTGCCCTTGGCCGACGGTACGACGCAGTTCATCAGGTCGCGCACGGCGCGGTAGTACACGTTTTCGATCTTGTCGTGCGAGGCGGCGAACTTCACGCCCGAGGCGGTGAACTCATCCAGCGCCCGGCGGCCCGTCTCCCCTTCCGGGGCTTCCACGCGCCTCGCGACGCTCGTGTTTCTCAGTTTCATCAGGATCGGTTCCATGGCAGCCTCCTTGAGCTTGCGCTCCTTCATCCCATGCACAGGGCTGGTGCAACAGCCACTTTGCCATACAAAAACCATGCGTGCAAGGCATGGTTATAAAGTATCATACCAGAAAAGAAATGTTCAGTCTACTCTTTTTTCCCCGCACCTGGTATGCTGGGGCACAACAGAAGAGGTAAGGATTCCTTGCGGAATCCATTTATGGCGCCCGATTCTCCGAATCTGCGCCGCCATCAACGTAAGACGGAGGGATACGATGATCACGCTTCGAAAAATCACCCTTGAAAACCGGCGGGAAATGTTCAAACTGGAGGTGGGCGAAGCGCAGCGCCGCTTTGTGGCCTCCAACCTCTCCAGCGTCGCCTCCTGCTACGTGCTGCTCACCAACGGCAGCCAGCCCATCCCCTTGATCATCTACGCGGACGATGTGATGGTCGGCTTTGTCATGATCGTCTATGGCGCAACCGGGTACGACATGCCCTTGATCGCGGACGGCAACTATTGCATCCTGCGCCTGATGATCGACGCGAAGTACCAGGGGCGGGGGTACGGCCAAGCGGCGATGGCGAAAATATTGGACTACATCCGCACGCGCCCGGCAGGCCCCGCGGATCACTGTTGGATCTCCTATTCGCCGGAAAACGCGGCCGCAAGAAAGGTATACGCCCGCGCGGGCTTCGTGGAAAACGGGGAACTATGCAACGACGAAACCATCGCCGTAACCCAGCTTTAGAAGTGGTGTTTTGAATCGAGGGGCTGTTGCAAAACAATGCAACAGCCCCCTTCTTCTTTGTATCTCTACGTTGAAGGCGGCGCTGATTGGAACAATCGGCCGCCATAAGGGGATTTCGCAAGAAATCCCTACCTCGTATCTTTGGTAAACAATTATTTGGCGATCATCTGGTTCAGGAAGTCAAACGCCTCCTGCGCCGCCGTGGCCGTGTCCTTCACGCCGAAAGCCACTTCCTGGCTGATCTTCTTGAACCCGTCGACAAACTCCTGGTCGTTGGGCACGTTCGGGTCCATCGGGCTGGTGTGCCCGGCGGCCAGGGCGTACAGGTCGTAGATCTTCTGGTCGACCGGCGTCGCTTCCTCGGCGATCGCGGCGCGCACCACGGACGAGGCCGAAATGCCGCGGTCATTGCCCAGCACCTTGCCCACCTCCGGGTCGTTCACGAAGAAGTTGACAAACGTCGCGGCCGCGTCCTTCACCTGCGACGCCTTGTTGATGCAAAAGTACTGGCTGGGCATCACCCACGCCGCGTTCTTCTCCATGTCCGGCAGCGGCATGATCGAAAGCTCGTCCTCCATCGCGTTCTGGTAGCCCACAAGCTGGTTGGAGTACAGCAGGCACATGGCCGTCTTGCCCGCGACGAGCGAGGAATTGTCCACGCCGTCCTCGGAATACTCGGCGGAGAGCTCCGCGCCCGGGATGACGCCCTTCTCACGCCAGTCCGCCCAGATGTCCAGGAACGCTTTGATCGTTTCCACATCGGCGAATGTCTTGCCCTCGCTCGTGTACAGGGGCTTATCCATCTGGCGGCAGTAGAAGCTGACGTAGTTCGTGTTGTTGCCGCTGTTGTCGGTCATCGGGAACACGCCTTCCGGGAGCAGCGGCGCGATCGTCTCGCAGTACGCGCCCAAGTCCTCCCAGCTCGCGCCCGGCACCGGCATTTCGGCCCCGGCCTTCTCCAGCATCGCCTTGTTGTACACGATGCCCATCATGTTCGTGCCCAGGCACAGGCCGTAGGTGCTGCCGTCCATGGTGGCGGAGTCGATGACGCCCTGGTCGATGCTCGTGATGTCAATGATGCCGCCGAAATACTCGTTCAATGGCAGCAGCACGTCCTTCTTGACGTAGTCGGGGTAGTTGCCGCCGAACTGGATCACGTCCGGCGCGTTGCCGCCAGCCACCTGGGTGGCCAGCTTGTCCCAGTAGCTGTCGCTGCCCATGTACTCGGGCACGACCTTGATGTCGGGGTACGCGGCCTCGAACAGGTCGATGGCCTTGAGCGTCTTTTCATGGCGCGAGTCCGAGCCCCACCACACGACGCGCAGCTCCACCGGCGCGGCGGCGTGGGCGGAAATCGCCAGTCCCAGCAGCATCATGAGCGCGAGGGTCAGGGAAAGCAGCTTCTTCATGGATGAACTCCTCCTTGATATGTGTTAGCGCAGGGGGAACCTCGCCCCCTACGGAACCCCCCTGGAGAGTTCGAGAGGTCGCAACCTCTCGACCACAATCAGACCCAGCGGCGTGTACGGTGGGTCGCCGCAGATTCCAGAACCAGTCCCGGAGGAAAGGATTTCTGGCGAAATCCTCTTATGGCGCTGATTTTTCAAATCCGCGCCGCTCCTGACTGGTGTCGGAATCTGTACGCTTGCCTGAGGGCCGACCGGCATTGTCGCGCTGTCCGCATTTGCGGCCATCCCTCTGTGCCGGTCGGCATCTTCGGGTCGCTTCATCCCGCACAGCGGGCGCTTCCCTCCGGTGTGCCCGGAAATGCCATAGCATTTCAGGCTGAGTCCTCCCCGCCGGTCCCTCCCATCAAAAAATGCTTTTTGATGGCCGTTTACCCCTTGATACCCGTCGTCGCGATCCCCTGCACAAAATACTTCTGTAGGGAGAAAAACAGCGCGAAACACGGCAGGATGGACAGCACGGACATCGCGAACATCGGCCCCCAGTTGGACGCGCCGGACGAATCCATGAACATGCGCAGGCCCAGCGGCACGGTGTACTTCGCGGGCGTGTTCAGGTACAGCAGTTGGTTGAAAAAGTCGTCCCATGTCCACAGGAAGCTGAACAGCGCCGTCGTGACCAGCGCGGGCACGGACAGCGGCACGATGATGCGGAAGAAGATGCCGATTTTCGAGCACCCGTCCAGCGTCGCGGATTCGTCCAGGTCCTTGGGCAGCCCGCGCACGAACTGCACCAGCAGGAACACGAAGAACCCGTCCGTCGCCAGCAGCTTGGGCACGATCAGCGGCAGGTATGTGTCCACCCAGCCGAACGTGTTGAACATGACATACCGGGGAATCGTCGTCACGTGCGTGGGCAGCATGATCGACAGCATCATGATGCCGAACCACAGTCCCTTCAGCCAGAATTTCAGCCGGCCGAACGCGTAGGCCGCCATGGAGCAGGACACCACGTTCATAAGCACGACCACCGCGCACACCATCACCGAATTGATAAAGAACGTGCTGAAGTGGATGCGCCCCACGCCCTGCCAGCCGGTGACATAGTGCTGGAATGTGACGGATGACGGAATGAGGCTCGGGTCGCTGAAGATGGCCGTGCCGGGCTTCAGCGAGCTCATGACCAGCCACGCGACCGGGTAGAGCATCACCAGCCCCAGCGCGATGATGACCAGATGCGCCAGCGCATGGGAGAGGCTCTTTTTGACCTTCCTGCTCATCGCTCGTCACTCCCCGCTGCCGTACGTCACCCAGGAGCCTGAGGACCGGAAGATCAGCGCGGTCAGCACCGCGATGATCACCAGCAGCACCCAGGCCATCGCGGAGGCGTAGCCCATCTCGAAGTAATAAAACCCCTTGGTGTACAGGTACAGCGTGTAGAACATGGTGGAATCCAGCGGGCCGCCCTTGCCCCCGCTGATGATGAACGCCTGCGTGAACGCCTGGAAGGCGCTGATCATCTGCATAACCAGGTTGAACAGGATGACCGGCGATAGGCACGGGATGGTGATGCGGAAAAACCGGGTGAGCGAGCCCGCGCCGTCCACGCTCGCGGCCTCGTAGTATTCGTCCGGAATCTGCTTCAGCCCGGCGAGGAAAATAATCATGGACGAGCCGAACTGCCACACCGTCAGCAGCACCAGCGTGTACAGCGCGTACTTCGGGTTGGCGATCCACGCGGGTGGGTTCGCGCCCATCGCGCGCAGGATCGTGTTGATCGCGCCGTCGCCGCTGAACAGCCGCTTCCACAGCACGGCGATGGCGACCGAGCCGCCCAGGAGCGTAGGGATGTAGTACACGGTGCGGTAAAAGCTGATGAAGCGGAGCTTCTGGTTCATCACCCCCGCGATGAGCAGCGCGAACGCGAGCTTCAGCGGTACGGCGAGGAACACATATGTGAACGTGACCTTCAGCGACTTGACGTATGTCGCGTCGCCGGTGAACATCTTGACATAGTTGGCCGTGCCAATCCATTTGGGCGCGGAGAGCATGTCGAACTGGGTAAATGAGTAATACAGCGACTGGATCATCGGATACAGGGTCAGAACAAAAAAGCCCAGCAGCCACGGGGCCAGAAAGAGGTATCCTGTGGCGTTGTCCGCAAGGGACCGCCTGATGCCGCGCCTGTTCATCCCGGGCCTTCTTTCGTATGTGCGCTACGCGGTTTATGTAACTATTTACACGGAAATTATATCTAGCTTCTCTAACGTTGTCAACACCTATTGCGTAATTTTATGGTTAATGATACCATACGCTATGAAATCAGTTTCGTAGCGAGGTGGCGTATGAACATCCGCGACATAGCGGCCCGGTGCGGCGTATCCGTGGCCACGGTTTCCCGCGTCATTAACGAAAGCCAGGCCGTCAGCGAGCAGACGCGGGAAAAGGTGCTGGCCGTGATGCGCCAGGAGGGCTACACCCCCAATGCGTTCGCCCGGGGCCTGGGGCTGAACACCATGCGCATGGTGGGCATCCTCTGCACGGACGTGGCCAACCCGTTTTACGCCCGCGCCGTGTCGCTGCTGGAGCGCGGCCTGCGCGAGAAGGGGTTCGACACGCTGCTGTGCTGCTGCGGCCAATCGCTGGAGAGCAAAAAAAAGTGCCTCACCCTGCTGCTGCAAAAGCGGGTGGACGCCGTGATGCTGGTGGGCGCGGCCTTCCACGAGCGGCGGGACAACCGGCACATCCAGGAGGCTGCGGGGCAGGTGCCCGTGTTCCTCATCAATGCCCGCATGGCGCTACCGAACGTGTACTGCGTGCTGTGCGATGAAAAAGAAGCCATGCGCCAGAGCGTGCGCAGGCTTGTGGCGGCGGGCTGCCGCGACATCCTGTACCTGCATGACATGACGCGCTGGGCCTGGGCGGGCACGCAGAAGATCGAGGGGGTGCGGCAGGGCCTCCTGGACGCCGGGCTTGCGGAAAACCCCGACCTCGTTTCGGCCGTGGATCACGGCGTGCTGCCCGCGCAGGAGCGGGTGGCGGCGCTGCTGGCCCGGGGCGTGCGCTTTGCGGGCGTCATCGCTTCCGAGGACCTGCTGGCCGTGGGCGCGCAAAAGGCCCTGCTCGCGCAGGGCCTTGATGTGCCGATCATCGGGTTCAACAACTCCATTTTCTGCGAGTGCACCACGCCCACGCTGACCAGCGTGGACAACATGCTGGGCGCCATCTGCCCCACCGCCGTGGATATGCTCGACCGGCTGCTGGCCGGGGGGCAGATTCCGGGAGAGATCACCGTCTCGGCCACACTGGTGGAGCGGGAGACGTTCCGGGTGGATAGGGCATAGGGAACGCTGGGACGCCGTCCGAGACCCTGCCAAAGGGATATACCTTTGGGCCCACTGACGGAACTCTTGCGCTTTACCTTCGTTCCCTTCTTCGATGGCGGCGCGGATTTGGAAAATCAGCACCATACGGGGATTTCGCAAGGAGTCTCTACCTCTTATGCCCTGCTTTGTCCCTCCCGATCAGCAGCAAATGCGCCGTCACGCACACCCCCACCGCCACAAGCACAATCCATACATGCACCGCCCGCGCCAGCGCGGCGGATACGCCGAGCATAGCCCACAGCGCGGCGATGCCGGTCCATCTCGTCCGGGCGCTGACGCCGGTTTTGTCCCGGTAGGCGCGGATATACTCGCCGAAGAACCGCGCCCGCTCCAGCTTTTTCGCCAGCGCGGGATTGCTAGCCCCGAAGCACCCCGCCGCGCAAAGCACGAACGGCGTGGTCGGCAGCACGGGCACCAGCGCGCCGATGCCGCCGAGCGCCAGCAGCGCGAAGCCTAGGGCGTTCAGCAAAGCGCGCTTCATTTCATCATCGTCGCTTTCATCCGCTCGTCGTGCGTCATCGCCGCCAGCGCCTTGACACGCCCCATGTCGATCATCAGCGCCTTGGCCAGCCGCTCGCCGTATTCGGGATCTGCGAGATAGCAGTGCGCCGCGTGGCGGCTTTTGATGTTCTCCGTGACGCCCTGCATGTTGCGCGCCGTGTTCTCAATCCGCACCGCGCGTTTTTCCTCCGTCATCAGGCGGTACAGGTCGCCGGGCTGGTAGAAGCAGTCGTCGGTCGTGTCGGCCTTCGGCTCGTAGGATTCCATCGCGCCGCGCAGCTCCAGCGGCGGCTCCCGGAAATCCGGCTGCTCCGCCCACTCGCCGTGGCTGTTGGGCTGGTAGGATATCGCGCCGCCGTAGTTGCCGTCCACGCGCATCTGGCCGTCGCGGTGGAACGCGTGGATGGGCATTTTCGCCGCGTTCACGGGGATCTGGTAGTGGTTGACGCCCAGACGGTACCGCTGCGCGTCGCCGTAGGAGAACAGACGGCCCTGCAGCAGCTTGTCGGGCGAGAGGCCGATGCCGGGAACGATGTTCGCGGGGTTGAACGCGGCCTGCTCCACCTCGGCGAAGTAGTTCTCCGGGTTGCGGTTCAGCTCCAGCACGCCCACCTCGGTCAGCGGGAACGTCTTCTGGCTCCACACCTTCGTGATGTCGAACGGGTTCTCCTTATGATGCGCCGCCTGCTCCTCCGTCATCGTTTGAATGTGCAGGGTCCAGCGGGGGAATTCGCCCTTTTCAATGGACTCGAACAGGTCGCGCTGGTGGCTCTCGCGGTCCCGCCCGACGAGCGCCTCGGCCTCCCCGTCCGTCAGGTTCTCAATGCCCTGGTGCGTGCGAAAGTGGAATTTCACCCACGTGCGCGTGCCATCCGCGCCGATCATGCTGTACGTGTGGCTGCCAAAGCCGTGCATGTGGCGGTACGAGCGCGGAAGGCCCCGGTCGGACATGGTGATGGTGACCTGGTGCAGCGCCTCCGGCAGCATGGACCAGAAGTCCCAGTTATTCTGCGCGGAGCGCATGTTGGTCTTGGGGTCGCGCTTGACGGCGTGGTTCAGGTCCGGGAAGCGCAGCGGATCGCGCAGGAAGAACACGGGCGTGTTGTTGCCCACCAGGTCCCAGTTGCCCTCCTCCGTGTAAAACTTGATCGCGAAGCCACGGATGTCCCGCTCCGCGTCCGCCGCGCCGCGCTCGCCCGCCACGGTGGAGAAGCGGACGAACACGTCCGTCTTTTTGCCGATTTCGGAAAAGACCTTCGCCCGGGTGAGTTTCGTGATGTCATGCGTGACGGTGAATGTGCCGAACGCGCCGGAGCCCTTGGCGTGCATGCGCCGCTCCGGGATGACCTCGCGGTCAAAGTTGGCCAGCTTTTCGATCAGCCAGGGGTTTTGCAGCGTGGCGGGGCCGCGTTCCCCCGCCGTCAGGGCGTTGGTGTTGTCGGCCACGGGCGCGCCGGCAGCCGTTGTCAGCTTCTTGGCGTTCATCATTCCGCCTCCTCTTTTTTAGTAATGATTCTTAATACCATTAAAGCATCTTTCCCTGAAAAAGTCAAGCACATTATTGAATAGAATTGACTTTCCTCGAAATTTGGCTATACTGTAATTAGTTTTAATTCTTAAAGAGGTTTGCTATGGGTATGACAAAACAGCGCCAGGCGGTTCTGGAAATTGTACAGGCTGGCGCCGAGCATTACACCGCGGAACAAGTCTATGACCGCGCGCGGAAAAAGTTCCCTGACATCAGCATGGGCACCGTATACCGCAACCTGAACATCCTGGCGGATACGGGGATGATCCGGCGGCTCCACATCGCGGACGAACCCGTGCGCTTTGACCGCGTGCTGGCCCCGCACGAGCATCTGGTGTGCGACCGCTGCGGGAAAATCATGGATATGCCCCTGGTGAGCGTGCGGCTGTCCAAGGATATCGCGGAGCCAGGGACCCGGGTGCTCTACCACACGCTCGTGGTGCACTGCGTCTGCGCGGTGTGCGCGGGCGTGCCCGGACAAGCACAGCGGTGAACCCCACCGGTTTTCATGCGCGAATTATTTCTACATTCGTCGAAACCCTATTGACTTTTCCTGGAAACTCGGATACACTACGGCTAAGACAATTGTCGAATGGAGTGGTTTACCGTGGTACAGATGAGAAAGCTGCCAGACGCGGAGTTCGACGTGATGAAAGCGATATGGCAGCTTGAGGCGCCGGTTACCGCCGGCATGATCCTGGAACGCCTGGCTGAAGAAACGCACAAAGAATGGAAGCCGCAGACCCTGCACACGCTGCTCGGCCGGCTGGCGGACAGAGGGTTCCTCTCCTTTGAGAAGAAGCGCAAGGAAAAGCTCTTCTATCCCCTGGTGGCGCGGGAGGATTACCTGCGCTTTGAGACAAACAGCTTCATGAAGCAATACCACGAAGGCTCGCTGGTGAACATGGTTGCGGCCGCGTTCCAGGGCGAAAGCCTGAGCGAAGCGGATATTGAGGATCTGGTCCAGTGGGCCAACGCACACCGGGAGGATCACGTGTGACACTTTGGATGCGGGATTTCCTTTTGTACTCGCTTGCCATGGCCGTGATCGCGGGCTTGTACGCCTTGGCTTCCGCGCGGCTGCGGAAGCGATACGCCGCCAAGTGGCTCTACCTCGCGGGCATCGTCCTGCTCATCGGGTTTTGGGTTCCCTTCCGGCCTGCGCTCACCATCCCCGCGGAAAGCGCGCCGGCTTTCCTGCAAAACGAGGCGGGCACGGCAAACCCCGCGCCGGCGCAGGTGGCAACGCAGGCTGCGCGGACCGGCCCGCCCGCCGCGCAAGCGCCCCCGCAGGTTTCCCCGTGGCACATCGTTTTCCTGGTGTGGATTGCCGGGGCATGCGGCACGCTGCTGTATCACGGCGCACAGCACGCAAGGTTTCTGCGGTCCGTGGGCCGCTGGAGCGAACCGGTCCGGGACGCGGAATGGCTGTCGCAGCTTGACGCGGCAAAGCGCGACCTGCGCCTGGATGGCCGCGAAATCGCGCTGCGGCACTGCGCGTGCGTATCCAGCCCCATGCTGATTTGGCTTGGCAGGCCGGTGATACTGCTGCCGGAGCACGGGACAACAGCGGACGACCTGCCTTTTATCCTACTGCACGAGCTTATACACCACAAAAGAAAAGACCTGCTGGGCAAGGCCTTAGCGCTGCTGGCCATGGCCTTGCATTGGTTCAACCCGGCGGTTTATCTGCTTGCGCGGCTTGTTGCGCTGCAATGCGAAATCTCCTGCGACGAAAAGGTGATGGAGAACCGAAGCGCGGACGATAGGCGGCAATACGCGATGTCGATCATTGGCGTCGCGCGGGCCCAGGCCAGGGACCGCACGTTGCTGACGACATCCTTCTATGGAGGAAAAAAAGCCATGAAAATACGGATTATGACCATTGTTCAACCCAACAAGCGGAAAATCGGCGCGCTTTTGCTCGCGTGCGCCGTCTTGTTGACGCTGGCGGCGGGGACATCGGTGGCAGTGGAAAAAGTGGACGAGGGGTATACGTATCTTGCGATCACCAACGGTCTGGAGGAGGGCACAACCCGTGTTGTGCGGGCAGATGTGCTCGGCATGCCGCCCATCCGGCTCCTGCTGTTGCCCGAGGAAAGCGGCGAGGCCGAGGACTACGCTTCCGTTGGCATCCGGGCGACATTTGCCGAGCCCATTGACATGATGCCGGCGGCAACGGATGCCGAGTATATGCGGATGATAACCGAACCGCTGCAGCCCACGCGCGTGGAGATCGCCGGGCAAACCACGTATGGACGAATCGTGGAACTGGGCGAAGCGTACGTGATACTGGATGCCTACGATGAAACCTATGCGCTCACCGGCTCCAACGACCGCTACACCGTCACGCCGGACACGTACATGCAGTATGAGGCTCCGTTTGAAGCCGGAAGCGGCTGTATGATGATCGTGGACAAGGACGGCACGGTGCTCGCCATGGTGGAGCAGAACGGATGACACGCAAACATACACCACATCCTGCCGATAGAAGGAGATCACAAGTGAATCAGAGATTTTTACGCAAGCATTGCACGGTGCTAACCGTCTGCCTGCTGGCATCGCTGCTCCTTTCGCTCCCCGCGCTGGCGGAAACGGACGTCCCGAAAGATACCGCCGCCCTGCTCAAACAATGGGAGGACGTCATGGCCGCCCCCGGCTTCGTCGCGGATGAAAGCTACCTGACGGAAGAATGCATGGCCCTCATGCCCCCGGCCGAGGCGGTCGCCATCGCCGTGGAGTTCATCAAGAAGGTCGAGAAGATCGGCGCGGACGCGCTGACCGGGTACACGCCCTCCATGACTTTCTACACCGTCGCGCCGCACTTCGACGCGAACCTAAAAAGCGGGTATTGGGAGGTTTCGCTCACACCTCCCGAGGGGGAAAAGCTGCGCCCATACTTTGTGGAGGTCGCGGCCTATGACCCCGGCATGATTAAGTACAACGTCCTGAACGAGGACGGCGAAATCACCAAGGTGCTCCGGCAGGACCTGGACGGGCGTATTTTCGAAGTGAAAGACGCGAAATAGGATCAATAAGCACAGAAAACAGGGCTGTCGCGCCAACATCCGGCGCGGCGGCCCCATTTTTGCCTATTCCCCCTCCACCTTCACCCAGTACCCCGTGTCCCAGACAAACCCCGTCAGCCCTGGCGGCGGTTCCGGCGCGTACACGCCCGCGACCCCTTGGAGCGTCGCCACGACACAGCCATCCCGCAGAAACCGGCCCGTGATGCGCTCCGGCGCGTTCTTGGCGTACAGCGGTGTGAACACCCACCCATCGCGGGTTTCCTCCGCGCGCCACGCGGGGCGCTCTTCCCGGCGCGCGGCGGGCCGTTCCCTGGCGGGCACCGCCCACGCGTCGCTTTCCGGGGCGCGTTCGGCCGTGAAATCCGCATATTCCGCGTCCCCCGTCCGCACCACAGGCTGTGCCGCCACGCGCCGTGCCCCGCTCGGCTGGGCGAGCATTCGCCGGCGCATCTCCGGAAAGTCCGCCCCTTCCCCGCCGATCAGCAGCAGCCTATCGCCCGCCAGTACGGCGGCCTGCGTGTATCCCTCCACTTCCTCGGCCCGCAGGGAGTAGCTCCCCTTGCCCTTGCGCACCGCGCCCAGCGCGCACGGCTCGCCGCCGCCGGGGCGGAGCAGCACCGCCCGCGCGTCGCCGATTACCCCCTCCGCGCGGATCTCCACGGCACACCGCGCGCCTTCCTGCTCCACGCGCACAAACCCCGCCGCCTCCCCGTCCTCCCGGCGCAGCAGGAGCTGCCGCCGCTTGAAGGGCTCCGGCACGAAATCACCTCCCCCAAGCAGAGATCCTTGATGGCGGCGCGGATTCGAAGAATCGGGCGCCATGAGAGGATTCCGCAGAAATCCTTATCTCGGTGGCGGCGCTGATTTGAAAAATCGGGCGCCATGAGAGGATTCCACAGGAATCCTTACCTCTCTCAAACATATGCGCCATTTTTGCGCGTCATTCGGTTGCGTTTTGGGTTCCAAGGTGATATGATGCTGCTACCAGAATTGCTTTTATTTCTTATGGACAGCACGGGTGGAGGCCATCATGCCCAAACAACGGATGCTGCTCTTCGCGGGAAGCGCGGCGGACCGCTCGGCGCTCCGGGCGCTATTCCAGCCGGAGAACGAATGGAATATCCTGGAGGCGGAAACCGGGCCTGAACTCCTCGCGCTGGCCCGGCGGCACGGCTTTGCCATCGACCTGTGCGTGGTGGACGCGGCGCTCCTCGTGGGCGAAGGGCTGGACGCGGCGCTCGCGCTGCAGACGGGCGAATCGGTGGACTGTCCGCCCCTGGTCCTCCTGCTGCCGCGCGGCATGTCCGTGGACGCGGCGCTCCCGCCAGGCCTGTACGTGTGCGACACGCTGGAGACGCCGATTCAGCCGCGCATCGGCTGGCGCCGGCTGCGCTGCCTCATTGAACTGCACGAATATCAAAAACGGGATATCCTGTACCAGCATGTGCTGTCCCGCGACCCGCTGCTCGGCCTCCCAAGCGGCGCGTCACTGGAAAGCGCGATGGGCGAGGGGCTGGCGGCGCTCTCTGGCAGGGCCATGCTGCTGCACATCAACGTGGACGGCCTGAAGGCCATCAACGAGCGCTGCGGGAACCATTTTGGCGATCTGGTGCTGGTGGACACGGCGGAGGCGCTATCGCGGGAGATGCCGCCCAGCGCCATCATCGGGCGGCCCCACGGGGACACGTTCTGTGCCTTGGTGCCTCGGGGGGATGACCGTCTGGCCACCATCCGCTTCGCGGAGGGGCTGAAGGCGGCGCTCCGCCACGAATACCCGGACGCGCCGGGCGCTCCCGTCGTCGCCACGGTCTGCGTCGGCGTTTCCTGCGCGCCGGAAGATGGCGCGGAGGCAAGCGCGCTGTACGAGGCGGCCGAAATCGCCACCAGCGTCGCCAAGCGCATGGGCAAGGATAACCTGGTGTTCTACAACGCGTCCATGCGCTGGGCGCAGCGGACACGGGCGAGCAGCGTTTCGGCCCTGGGCAGCGGGCCTCTGCCCGGCGCTCCGGTGGGGCGCTTTCTGCCGATGCTTACCAGCGAGGGCCGCGCAACATACGGATACGATTACTACGCCTACCCAGCGGAAAGCGGCGACGAGGGGATGTCCGCGCGGGCCATGGAATCCGTGATGAGCATGCCCGGAAAGGCGGCCGCGCACCTGCTTCGTATCAGCATGCGCCAGCTCTTTTCCTTCCTGTACAGCCTAACCACAGAAGGCATCCGATTGCCGCTCATCGGCCTGTACATCGCGCTGCGCGCGGAAGACGCGGACGCGCTGCCCCGGACGCTCCACGAGGCGCTGGCGCAGCATCCGGTCGACCCCTCGCGCCTGTGCGTGAACATCGCCCAGGACATGGCGCTGAACATGGACCGCACGCGGCTGGAGGCGTTCGTCGGCGAACTGCGCGCGCTAGGGTTCCAGGTGGGCATCCACAGTGTGGGCGAGCCTTCCATCGCCAATGTGTGCCTCGGCAGCGACCTGTTCGATCGCGTGGTGCTCGCGGAGCGGTTTGCCCGCGACCTGCTGGGCGGCGTCTACCCGCCGCAGATGACGGAAACGCTGCTCCCCGCGCTGGCGCACGGCCGGGCGGCGATCTGCCTTCCGGTGGATCTGTCCTCCGCCAGCCTGTCCGCCGCGGCAAACGCGCTGCACGGCGCTTTCTGCTGCTACGGCGGACCGGCGCTCGGCATGGAGGCGTTCCGCGCGCACAGTAAGGCGCAGGGCACGCCGCACGAGCCGCCCGAAACCGCCCGGCGGACGATCTCCTTCCGCATCGGCGCGGATCAGTACAACGACATCTTCGAAAAGAGCGGCATTGTGCTGCTGGACTGGCGGCCGCACGACAACATGATTCTATTTTCCGAGTCGTTTGAAACGGTGCACAGCCTGCCGGTGGATGACCTGCGCGCGGAGGACGGCCTGCTGCAGCGGACGATGCATCCGGACGATTACCCGCGCTTCTGGGACGCGATGATGCTTGTCAAGCACGGCCAGTCGCAGGCCGAGGGCGTCATGCGCATGCCGCGCATGGCCGACGGGGAGGCGTTCTACCGCTGGCGGCGGTACAGCCTGATCGCCCTGCCGGACGAAGGCGGCGTCGTGCGCCGCGTGTTCGGCATCTCCTTTGATATTGACAGGGAACGTCGGGAATTGCAGGATTACCAACAGCGCGCGGAGACGGACCCGCTGACGCAGCTATACAACCGCGGGGCGACCGAGCAGCATATCGCCCGCTTTCTGCGCGATGAGGGCGGCGGCGGGGAGCACGCGCTGATGATGCTGGACATCGACGATTTCAAGGCGCTCAACGACACATTTGGCCATACCGGGGGCGACGAGGCGCTTCAGTACATCGCCGGACAGCTTCGCGCGCTGTTCCGGGCAGGGGACATTGTCGGCCGTGTCGGCGGGGACGAATTCATGGTGTTCCTGAAGAACATCCGCGACGAGGCGATGATCGCCGCGCGCGCGGAGGCCATCTGCGCGCTGCTACGCCGCGCCAACCCGGCCTGGAACCTGTCCGGCACGGTGGGCGTGGCGCGCTACCCGCGCGACGGGCAGTCGTTCCAGGCGCTATACGCCCGCGCGGATGAGGCGCTGTACCGCGCGAAGGCCGCGGGCAAGAACCAGTGGGGCGTTTCTGGCGGGGAAAGCACGCAGGAAATGTAGAGACCAAAAGCATAAAAAAAACGGCCCGTAGGCATAGCAGCCTTTCCGGACCGTTTTTTTCGGCGGCGGCGGTGATTTGGAAAATCGCGCGCCGTTTAGAGATTTTGCCAGAAACCCTACCGCTTCAGCCACAAAGCTGGACGGACACCGCCACGGCATTCGCCCTCACCGATGTTGCCTTTCAAAATGTTGTTGCCTTGGATGCCGATATTGCCATCCCCATGGATGTATACGGCTTTCACGCCTACGCGGCCGGGCGACCGAAGCCACCACCAAGAACGCCTTTCCGTGCCCGCGAAAGTCGCGATTCGCCTGCCGTTGTTGCCATCTTTTCTTTGAAACCAGTAACTCTGTTTGGGGCTTCGGTTCCGCAGCTTGTCGCTGCTATCGCCAAAATACCTGCACACCATGTCCTCAATATCCAGCAGAAAAACGCGGTCCTGCGTATCTTCTCCGCCGTTCGTGCCAAACCAAGGATTGTCGGGGTTGTTGTTTGTCACCGAAATGATTCTTGATCGATCGGCCTCGCCAAACCGGCCAAGGAACTCCCCGTTCAGGTACTTTCGGAGCGAGCAGCCGGCCCATGTGATGTCCCTATACGTGTCATGATACGGGCGCTTTTCGATGATCTCTTCGGTTATGAGCAGGGCCGCGCCATCCCGCATGTCCAGCACGCGCCATGCGTATTCACCGAAGGGTATGATGTCTCCTGTCAGCATCGCACGTTCTTCCGCTTGAACCCAAGCCGCCCCTTCTCCTCCGCCTTCCGGATCGACTCGGCCGCCAGCGGCACAGCGCAGCGCCCCTTTTCCTTGGATACGCTCACCTCGCCGATCCTCTCCGCAGCCTGCACAGCTTCGTTGTGCAGCGGCAGAAACGATGTGCCCACCGCGATCACAAAACCGTTCATGCTGTAGCGCGTGCGGTTCGGCTGGCCGTGGATGGTATCCTCCGCCGTCCGCAGCATGGCGTGGAGCTTCTCCACGTCAAACTCACCGTCCGGCCGCGAGCCGAGCAGCCATTCGTAGCACGCCCAGCCAGCGGACATGCGCAGCTCCTCGCCGCTCGCGATCCAGCGGTCGGCCACTTCCTGCGCGAAATCCGTCTCCGCCAGGGTCACGGCCACCACGTAATCGGAAAGCATGTGGAAATACGCGGCGTCCATCCACCGGTCAAAATCCGCCCCGGTCATGGTCCCCGGATCGGCGATCATGCCGGCGAAGTACATGGCGTCGTAGTTGCCGGTCGCGTAAAGCGCCTCGGCCAGCGCCTGGTCGCCCCTGTTTTTCTTCGCGAGCGGCTTCATCGCCGTCGTGGGCACGCCAAAGTACGGCTCGCGCACGCCCTGGGCGCGGTAAACCTTCTTGGTTTGCTCGGTGGCAAGCGCCGCGAGCGAGATCATGACCTCGTCCAGCGTCATATCAGGTGTCCTCCACCGGGCCCAGCTTGTACGACAGCGTCAGCGACGAATCGGCATACTGGCGGTAGAAGGCGTTCCGGATGCGCTCCAGCACCATGCGGCCCGTCTCGTAGCTGACGGAAGGCAGCAGCAGCGCGTACTGCGACGGGCTATAGCGCGTGACCGTGTCGCCGCGCCGCAGGCTGGAAACCATCGCGTTGAGAAGCTGGCGCATCGCGCCGTCCAGCACGAGCGGCTCGATGGGCTGGCCGCTGCCGGAGGACAGCATCACGATGGCCAGGAACATCCCGTTGCCGATACGCGTGAAATTGCGCATCAGCAGTTGGTAAATGTCCTTGAAAATGGCGTACTCGCAGATGAACGCGCCGTTGCCGGCGTCCGTCTCCTGGAGGGATTTCCGGATGCTGTCGATATCCATGCCGAGCGACTGGTCCGCCTGGATGATCTGCTTGTAGAAGTTCTGGATCTTCTCCGGCGGGCGCATGCCCAGGTAGTTGTAGTGCAGGTTGGTGGCGTGACGGTATTGCACCAGCGCCTCGTTGCTGCGGTTGGTCTTGACGAGCGCCTCCATCAGCTCCAGGTGCATTGTTTCATCGAACGAATCGATATCCAGCGCCCGGCGGCAGATGCGGATGATGCCGTCGTAGTCCTTGTTCTCCTTCATCAGGCGGATGGCCAGGTACGCGGTGCGCAGGTACAGCGTGTGGTAATACGCGCTGCGGGACACGATCCAGCTCTCCCCGTCCGCGCCGGCGTTCAGGTCCCCGGCGTACATGCTCAGCGCCTTTTCGAACTTGTCCTCCGTAGCGCGGTTCATCACCGTGGCGCGGGCCAGCTCGCGGCAGAGCTCCTCAAACTCGAACACATCGATGGAGCACGGCAGGTCGCTGTTCCAGCGGTATGCCCCCCGGCTGGTGACGATGCAGCGGCCCAGTCCCTCGTCGAGCTTCGACAGCGCGGCGCGCATCCGGCTGACGAGCGTCTTGAGCGCGCTCTCGGGGTTGGAGCTGGCTTCATTCGGCCATAGCACCTCGTACAGATCCGAGGAGGCGATGGACTCATCCTTGTGCAGGATGAGGTATTGCAGCATTAGCCGCCCTTTCTTGGAGTTGCTCAGCACCTTGGACGCGCTCTTACCGTCCACCATGATTTCGAACTTGCCAAGCATAAAAATCTTAATCATGAGCGTTCTTCCTTTCTGTAAAAAAGACCACAAAACACGGGGCTGTGACCGGGACACGAATAAGTTCAAATATTTCAAAAGGCTGGCGCCCTCCGGTGAGGGCGTCACCACATTTGGCCCAAGGTTAGGGTTCCGTTCGGTTTGCAAAAATCATCCATGCGGCATTTCGCGAACCCCACCGCACGCCCGTTAGCCGAGCTTGCGCGCCATGAGGTCCGGGTTGGTCGAGTACAGAAGAGCGTTATCTTTTGTGATTTTCTTCTCCTGGTACAGCCTGAGGATGTCCGCGTCCATCGTAATCATGCCTTCGGAAGCGCCGGCGTAGATCACGTTGTCCATCTGGTGTACTTTGCCCTCGCGGATCATGTTCTGGATCGCGTTGGACGCGAGCATGACCTCAAACGCGGGCGTCAGTCCGCCGTCCACGGTCGGGATGAGCTGCTGGGACACCACGGCCTGCAGCACCAACGAGAACTGGATGCGCACCTGCTGCTGCTGCCCCACCGGGAACACGTCCAGGATCCGGTCGATCGTCTTGGCCGCGCCCACCGTGTGCAGCGTGCTCAGGATGAGCTGGCCGGTTTCCGCGGCGGTCAGGGCTGTCTGGATGGTTTCAAAATCGCGCATCTCGCCCAGCAGAATGACGTTGGGCGACTGGCGCAGCGCCGCGCGGAGCGCCTGTGCGTAGCTTTCGGTATCGTGCGTAATCTCGCGCTGGCTGACGATGGACCGCTTGTGCGGGTGCAGGAACTCGATCGGGTCCTCCAGCGTGATGATGTGCTCCGCCCGCTCGTTGTTGATCCGGTCGATCAGGCACGCGAGCGTGGTGGATTTGCCGCTGCCGGCAGGGCCCGTGACCAGCACGATGCCGCGCCTCTTAACGGCCAGGTTCATCACCGCGTCCGGGATGTGCAGCGTTTTCGGGTCCGGCAGGCCGAACGCGACCACGCGGATGACCGCCGCGAGCGAGCCGCGCTGCTTGTACGCGTTGCAGCGGAAGCGGCCCAGGCTCTTGATGGAGAACGAAAAATCGTCATCGCCCGTCTCCAGCAGCCGGTCGATGGAACGGTTGCTGTCGGATTGGTAAATTTCCCGGATGAGCCGCTCGCAATCCGCGGGCATGAGCTTCTCCTCCGACACGGGCGTCACAGCGCCGCCTATTTTCATCGAAACATAATAGCCCGGCACGATAAAGATATCCGCCGCGCCGGTTTCGAGAGCTTTTGCCAGCACCCAGTTCAGATCCATTCCTTATGTCCTTTCATCTGTAGATGCGTCGGCCGCAGGTGGCGGCGCTGATTTGAAAATCGGGCGCCATAAGAGGATTTCGCGAGAAATCCTGACCGCTCCGTCAGTCGTCGAAATCCATCACCGGCAGGTTCCACGAATCGTCCTCATCCGTCCATACTTCCGCGTTCGCAATGCCCTGCCGTGTCACGCGGTATCGCGGCGTAACGCCCGGCCCGGCGGCCTTGACGGATAGCCGCAGCTCCTGCGCGTCCCCGCACGGCACGGCGAAGGACAGCAAAAGACCGTCCGACACGGAAAGCGGCAACCCGGAAAGGTCCATGTCCTTCACATACGCGGCATACGCCTCGTCGTCCTCCGGGGCCGCCATCAGCAACGCGTCGATCTCCGCGAGCGCCCGCTGCGCCACCGCGGAGGCTTCGTAGTAACCTTCCACGTGGGCCGTGCGCCGCGCGGTCAGCGTCTGGTTCGCGCGCGCGCTGGCAAAGGAAAGCACGCCGAGCGTCGTCAGGCTCAGCACGACAAAAATCATCAGCACCGAGGAAGCGCCCACGCCCACACGGTATCCCTGCTCGTTCATACGGTCCCCTCCCCAGGCGAATAGCGGACCACTGGCAGCGATACGACGACCGAATCATCATCATATACTGTCAGTGTGATTGTGTCAAGGCTTCCCGCGGGGGTAACCTCCCGGGCCACATCCGCCGTCAGGCGCACGGCGTGCCCGCTGGCCTCTGCCTGCCGGGTGTACGCGCCCGCCGCCTCCGTCCAGCCGTCGCCCGCGAGGAACACGCCCGGTTCCAGACCGCCCGCGCGGAACCGCTCGGCAATGTCCTCCGCCATCAGCGTGGCCTCGGTTCCCACCGCGCTGTCAACGCTCTTGTCGTGCGCGGCGACGAACAGCTGCAGGATTACCACAGCGGACAACGAGAAAAACAGCAGCACGATGACCAATTCAATCAGGAGGGAATTGGGCTTGCCCGCTTTATTCACCGGCGAACCCCTCCTTCCTGGACGCCCGGCGCCGCGTGCACCGTTTGCGTCCGTCCGTCCTCTGTGACCGCCGTAAACCGAAACAGCCCGTTCTCGCCCTGCTCCATGACAAAGGAGGCGACTTCCGTCAACCGCGTGTCGCCCTCCGGGTCCAGGTACCCCATATCCTCATAGAGAACCGTCTCGTACAGCGCGCCTTCATAATGGTAGATATAGAAGTTCACCGGCACGCCCTCGTCGTTGACCTCCGTCAGCGCCAGCGTGCGAATGCCCCCGACCTCCACAATGGCGGCCCCGTCCATGGCGGCCTTGCTGTGCAGCTTGTTCATCACATAGCCAAGGGATGTCCGCAGCTCGTTTGTCGAGTCGCCAGTGTCCACCACGCCCTTGTAACCGTCCACGCCGATGACCACAATCAGCAGCGACAGCACGACAAACATCGCGAAAAGCGCGAACGTGAACAACCCACCCATCATGTGGGTGGTTCCGGCTCCCCTGCTTCGCTTGTTCACTCGTTCTCTCCCCTTTGCGGCGCGAGGTTGATCACGCGAATCATCGGCATCCGGTTGCCCATCCCGCCCCGGTCGTAGAACACCACAAACCGCTCGCTGTCAATCACGACGCCGTACTCCCGCTGGATTTCCTCAATGGTGGCGGGAAACTTGCCCTCGATGGCGTAGGCGCTCACGGCGGCGGCGGTGATCGCGTTCTTCAGCAGCGTTTCCTGCTCGCGGTCGGCGGTCTCGCCGGTGCGCGCCAGCAGGCTCACGAACAGCCAGATGACCGCCGCGAACGCGGCCAGCGTGATCACCAGCCCCTTCCAGGGGAAGCGGGGCCGCGTTTGATACAGGTGCACCGTTTTCACTCCTTACCGTGCGCTACAGATTTCCGCGCTTGCAACGATGGCGGCGCTGATTCGAAGAATCGGGCGCCATAAGGGGATTTCGCAAGAAATCCCTACTTCTTACAGGATGGACGACATGATGCTCGCCAGCGGCAGCATGACCGCCAGCAGGATGCCGCCGATGACCACCGCCAGCACCGCCACCAGCGACGGCTCGATCAGACCCACCAATCGGCGGATGCCGTCGTCAATCTCTTCTTCATATATGTCGGCGATGCGCCGCATCACGCGGTCCATCTGCCCGGCATAGTAGCCGACCTGGATCATCTTGTTGTACATGGGCTCGAACAGCGCCGCGTCGGCAATGGCCTTGGGGAGCTCCACGCCCTCCTCGTTCAGGTCGTGCGCGCACTTTTCCACCTTGGCGCGCGTTCTGTCGTCCGTCAGCACGCGGGCGGACATCGTGATCGCCTCGCCGACCGGGAAGCCGGCCGTCAGCATCATGGACAGCACGGAGGCGAACCGGCCGGAGGATGTCTTTTCCATCACCCGGCGGATCGGCCCGAACAGGCGGCTCACCACGCGGTTGACCGTCTGGCCGTGGCCGGTTTTATAGAGGATGAAGCCGGCGATGACCAGCACCATCAGCACCGCCACGAGGATGAGCACCACGCGGCCGGTCACCATGCCGAAGTTCATCACGGCCGTCATGGAGGCGTTCATCTCCGTGCCGAGATTTCTGAACACGCGGTCGAAGATCGGCAGCACGCGGGACACCAGCACGCCGATGACCACGGCCATCATCGCCACCATCACGACGGGGTAGATGATGGCGCTCTTGACCGAGGAGCGAACCTTGCTCTCGCGCGCGTAATACTGCCCCAGGCCCTCCATCACGTCGTCGAGCTTGCCCGCCGTCTCGCCGATTTTGACCATCTCCACCATATACATGGGGAAAATCCCCGCGCCGCTCAGGGCTTCGTACAGGTTGCCGGTGGTCTTGACGCGCGCGTTAATCTGCTCAAACACGGCGCCGTAGCGGCTGTCCTTATAGTTCTGGCACAGGGTCTCGATGCCGTCAAACATCGGGATGCCGCTCTTTAAGATGAGCGCCACCTGCTCGCAGAACATGGCGGTTTCCTCCGGCGCGAGGGTCTTGTTTTTCGCTTTCGTCTCAGCCATTGTTTTTCCTCCTAAGCGGTCCGTGAAGCCGCCCGTATTTAACAGCGATCAATAACTGCGCTCCTCGATGTACGCGGACTGCTTGTAGCCCTGGTCCCGGAACGTTGCGTCCACGAACAGCCAGGTGCCGTTGATGTAGACCTTGTTCCAGGCGTGCCCCCCGCCCGGGGGGGTGGTGGCCATCAGCTTGCCAATGACAAGCTGGGTAGGGATTCCCTGCACGCGCAGCATGCACGCGAGCAGCGCGGCGTAGTCGAAGCAAATGCCCGTGCCGGACGCGAGCGTGTCGTCCACCACCGGCAGATAGCTCTTGTTCGTCTGCACCATGATGGCCTTGACGTAATCGTAGCGGATGGTGGTGGAAACGTAATCGTAAAGCACGTTGAGCTTCTCATAGTCGTTCGTCAGCCCCGCGCACAGCTCCATGGACTTTTTGACCGCCTCGTTCGTCGGCTCGAACCACACAAACTGGTTGGCGGCGAGGAACACGGTGTTTGGGTCGGGCATGCTGACCTTCACGGACTCGTTAAACAGGCGCGCGTAGGTACCGTCGCCCTTGCCCGCGTCCTCATACACGGCCACCTTATATTTTCCGTCGCCCTGGGTGAACGGATAGGTCTCGTACAAGCCGTCCCCGTTGAGGTTGTAGCGGCGCTCTTCGCCGCTGATCGTCGTGGTTACCTTGAGCCTTTTGCTGCTGCCGGAATGCTTTACCATAAAATAACCGAGGTCAATATGGCTGATATCGACGGTGACGGTTTTATCGCCCAATTTCTTCTCGCCGGAGGCTTCGGGATAGATCGGGGTATAGGAACTCTCGCCCAACGCGCCGCCGGCGATGAGCAAGCATAGCACCAAACAAGCCCAGGTTACCCTACACTTCCATGGTTCGGTCCTACGTCGCATAGCTTTCCTACTCTCCCTAGACGGCGGCACGCAACCGAAGCCGCGGGCCATGATGGGAATTTCTTGCGAAGTCCTTACTTCGATGGCGGCGCTGATTTGAAAAATCGGGCGCCATAAGAGGATTCCGCGAGGAATCCTTACTTCTACCGGTGACATTCGTTACACATCTGCATCTCATGTATGGCTTTGGATATTGTACCAAAAAAAACCAGAAAAGCAACCCCAAAAACGAAAGATATTACGTGGATGTTAACAGAATATTGTTTGACAACCCCGCTTTATGACAGTACAATAGTAGGCTGTGATTCAGGCTCGCTTGAGCGCTATTGTTAAGGAGGCCTTTCATGCCCACCCCAGCCGACGCGATCCGGGAGGAAACCGCCCGCCGCATTACGTTCGCCATCATTTCCCACCCCGATGCCGGCAAAACCACGCTGACGGAAAAGCTGCTGCTGTACGGCGGCGCAATCCGCCAGGCTGGGTCCGTCAAAGCGCGCAAGGCCGAGAAATTTGCCACCAGCGACTGGATGGAAATTGAAAAACAGCGTGGTATTTCCGTAACATCCAGCGCCATGCAGTTCAGTTACGACGGCCGGCATATCAACATTCTGGACACCCCGGGCCACCAGGATTTCTCCGAGGACACGTACCGCGTGCTCGTCGCGGCGGACAGCGCCGTGATGCTCATCGACGCGGCGCGCGGCGTGGAAACGCAGACCATCAAACTGTTCCGCGTCTGCCGGATGCGCGGCATTCCCATCTTCACGTTCGTCAACAAGATGGACCGCGCGGCCAAGGATCCGTTCGCGCTGATGGAGGAATTGGAGACGGTGCTCGGCATCCGGGCGTGCCCGCTCAACTGGCCCATCGGCGTGGACGGCGACTTCCAGGGCGTGTGCCACCGCGACACGCGCACCGTGGAGTTGTACGAGGCCGGCGACCACGGCAAAAAGCGCGTGAGCGCCTACGAAATCGGCATGGACGACCCCGCGCTCGCCTCTGCGTTGGACGCGCACTACATCGAGCGGCTGCAGAACGAAATGGAGCTGCTGGACGTGGCGGGCGATCCGTTTGACGAGGGAGCCGTGCGCCGGGGGGAGCTTACGCCGATGTTCTTTGGCAGCGCCGTATCCAACTTCGGCGTGGAGCCGTTTCTCCGCCGCTTTCTATCCTATGCGCCGTCCCCCCAGCCGCGTGAGGCGGACATGGGACCCGTGGACCCGATCGAGCCGTACTTCACGGGGTTCGTGTTCAAAATCCAGGCGAACATGAACCCGGCCCACCGCGACCGGCTGGCGTTCCTGCGCATCTGCTCGGGCGTGTTTGAAAAGGGCATGACCGTCTGGCACAGCGGGACCGACAAACAGATTCAGCTAAAGCAGCCGCAGCAGTTCATGGCCGACGAGCGGGAGAGTGTCGAGGTGGCCTACCCCGGCGACATCATCGGCCTGTTCGACCCCGGCATCTTTCGCTTGGGCGACACGCTGTCCACGGGGCCGAAGCTGCGATATGAAGGAATTCCGGTGTTCGCGCCGGAGCACTTCGCCCGCGTCAGCGCGATGGACAGCATGAAGCGCAAGCAGTTCGTCAAGGGCGTGTCGCAGCTCTCCGAGGAGGGCGCGATCCAGACGTTCAAGCGCCCGGACATCGGCCGCGAGGAGTTGATTGTCGGCGTGGTCGGCGTGCTGCAGTTCGATGTGCTGGAACACCGCCTGCGCGCGGAATACGGCGTGGAGATTCGCCGCGAGCCGCTCGACTACCGCTTCGTGCGCTGGATCGACGAGGCCGCGTGCCCCGCGTCTGACCTGCGCCTGTCCTCCACCACGCTGGTGGCGCAAGACCGCTTCGACCGGGACGTCCTGCTGTTCCAGAACGAGTGGTCCATCCGCTGGGCGGAGGAGAACAACAAGGGGCTGAAGCTGGCGGAGACGGCGAAGGCATTGTATTAGAGGAATGCTAGGGGACTCTGTCCCCTAGAACCCCTGCCAGAGGGGCAATGCCCGGGTTTTCATATTGTCGCGCACAAGATGCGCTCTGTATGAAAACCGCTCTGCGCCGCATTTATTCCGCCACTGGCGGAATGCGGCTCCGATCCCCTCTGGACTTCCGTTATTTTCGCCTCGGGCGGGCTGGTTTTTCTACACGGCATACCGCAATGCACCGCACTCCCCGCGCTGGGAATAAATGCCACCTCGCATCGGAAATGATGAAGAAAGACCTCGCGCGCGTTTTATACCGGCGGTTATCCATTGACCGCATTGACTGATAGCAAACACCTTGCCGAAGGCAAAGACGGGAGTCCAGAGGGATGAAATCCCTTTAGCAGAGGGTCCTAGGGGGACGGCGTCCCCCTAGCGCCTACCTCCCCTCCCCACTCACCCACATATAAAGGAGGCATTCCATGTCCACACCCCGCGTATCCCGTGACGACATCCGCAACATCGCCATCATCGCCCACGTAGATCACGGCAAAACCACCCTGGTGGACGGCCTGCTGCGCCAAAGCGGCACGTTCCGGGAAAACCAGCAGGTGATGGAGCGCGTGATGGATTCCGGCGACCTGGAGCGGGAGCGCGGCATCACGATCCTGGCGAAGAACACGGCCGTGCACTGGAAGGATGTCAAGATCAACATCGTGGACACGCCCGGCCACGCGGACTTCTCCGGCGAGGTGGAGCGCGTGCTGAAGATGGTCGACGGCGTGATGCTGCTGGTGGACGCGTTTGAAGGGCCGATGCCGCAGACGCGGTTCGTGCTGCGCAAGGCGCTGGAGCTGAACCTGCCGGTCATCGTGTGCGTGAACAAGACGGACCGGCCGGACGCGCGGTGCGAAGAGGTGGTCGACGAGGTGCTCGACCTCCTGATCGACCTTTCGGCGCCGGAGGATCAGCTCGACCGGCCGATCCTGTTCGCGTCCGCGCGGCAGGGCACGGCCACGCTGGACTGGCGCGACCCCGGGACGAGCTTCGCGCCGCTGTTCGACGCCATTCTGGACCACATCCCCGCGCCAATGGGCGAGGCGAACGGCCCCGCGCAGGTGCTGATCTCCACGATCGACTACAGCGAGTACCTGGGCCGCATCGGCATCGGGCGCATTGAGCGCGGCACGCTGACGCTGGGCATGCAGGCCACCCGCTGCGTGATGGGCGAGGACAAGGCCACCCCGCCAGTCCGGCTGAACGGGCTGTACACGTTCGACGGGCTGCAGCGCGTTACGGCGGAGTCCGTGTCCATGGGCGACATCGTCGCCGTCAGCGGGCTGGAGGATCTGAACATCGGAGACACCGTGTGCGATCCGTCCGCGCCCGATCCGCTGCCGTTCGTGCGCATTTCCGAGCCCACCGTGCGGATGACGTTCGCCGTCAACGACAGCCCGTTCGCCGGGCAGGAGGGCAAGTACGTCACCAGCCGCCATCTTCGGGCGCGGCTGATGCGGGAGCTGCAGACGGACGTGTCGCTCCGCGTGGCCGAGACGGCGACGCCCGACGCGTTCCTGGTTAGCGGCCGGGGCGAGTTGCACCTGTCCATTTTGATCGAGACCATGCGGCGCCAGGGGTACGAGGTCGCCGTTTCCAAGCCGGAGGTGCTGCTCAAAGAGATCGACGGCGTGACGCAGGAGCCCATCGAGCGGATGGTGGCGGATGTACCGCAGGCGTACGCGGGCGCGGTGATAGAGAAAATCGGCCGCAGGCGCGGCACGCTGGAGGGCATGACCGGCGCGGACCGCGTGCGGCTGGAATTCCTGGTGCCGTCGCGCGGGCTGTTCGGCTACCGGTCTGAGTTCCTGACCGACACGCGCGGCGAGGGCATCATGTCGGCGGTGTTTGAGTGCTACGCGCCGTACAAGGGTGACCTGCCCACCCGCACGGTCGGCGCGCTGGTGGCGTTCGAATCCGGCGACGCGACCAGCTACGGCCTCTTCGGCGCGCAGGACCGCGGGTCGCTGTTCATCGGCCCGGGGACAAAGGTCTACACGGGCATGATCGTCGGGCAGTCCAGCCGGCCGGGCGATATCGACGTGAACATCTGCAAGAAAAAGCACGTCACCAACACGCGGAATGCCGCCTCCGCTGAGGACAGCCTCCGCCTGGTGTCCGTGCGTGCGCTTTCGCTGGAAGAAAGCCTGGAGTTCATCGCCGACGACGAACTGCTGGAGGTCACGCCGATGAGCCTGCGCATGCGAAAGCGCGTGCTTGGCACCGAGGCAAGGCTGAAGCTGATGAGCCGCAAGGCCAAGGGGTGAGAAACAGGGTTCTCTCCCGAGAACCCTTAGCGGCGCTGATTCTTCATCCGCGCCGCCGCCCGGGAAGGGGTGGAATCCCGGATCGTATGCATGCATACCGGGGTTCCGCCCCTGTTGATTTATGCGCGCAGCGAACACAACGAATTGGATAGAGGGAGGTAGGAATTCCTTGCGGAATTCCCTTATGGCGCCTGATTTTTCAAATCAACACCGCCGTCCGGGAAGGGATACCGCGGGAGCAGTCGCTGGGCGAAAACCATTTTCATCGGCTACGCCTCTTGACAATTACGGAATGCCGACGTACTATTTTTCATAATTCCGCATTCTGGATTCGCAAAATGGAGTATTTTGCGTACCACACATGCGCCTTCGCGAAAAGACAATTCACAAAAGAAAAGTGGCGGGTCACGATGCATGCTTGATGCCTTCAGACGGCGGGTGTGGATCACCCTATTTGGGTGGAAGCTCCGTCGCTATCCATATCGCGAGGGAATCCGCCTGGTGTCCATAAGCAAAAGCAAGGGCGGTGGAGCACGCCTCACCGCACATTTTTCATTCCTGGACACCTTTTTTCAGGTGCTGCTGCACCATGAAAACGGCGGGTGGTTTTGGCGTGTCACGCCGTACAACGAATCCTTTTTTCAAACGCGTGCCAGGGAGCACGACGGCCTGTTTCTCGTCCAGCTCGCCATGATTGAGCACATCAACATACACCGCGGCAGCGCGCGGGGCGAATGCGCGCGGGATACCCATACCGGGGACGAAAAGGGCGGTTACCCCGCGTAAGGGTTCCCATTCGTCATTTTTTCCTTTTTTGTTACGGCCATGTTTCGGCAATGCAAAGAACGCAATGGGTACCATATTGGCCGCGCGCCGTTCTCCGCGCCTTTTTCACGGGTCACCTCCAGATTTGCACGCAATTCAACGAACATTTATTTTTTAGTTTTGTTTATCATGAACATATGTTTGCTATTTTTCTTTGACTATTACGGAAAATCACCTCTGTCGTAACAAATACCAGGTGACGTTTCTGGATTAGTATGCTATAATGCCCCCGATTGGCAGAGAAGGTGAGAATAATCGTTTTCCCGCTCATAGTCATTACGTTTTCGTTAAAGGAGCAGCCTCTGATACCTTCGCACACGAACCATGTTTTCGCAGACACCGCAATTACAAAAGAAAAAGTGAGAGGCAGAGTTCTTGTGAAAAAAGCGACAGGATCGGCGCGCGGAAAAAGGTTAACCGCCTTTCTCCTGATCGGCCTTTTGGCCGTGTTCATGGTGGTCCCGGCACTGGCCGGCCACATGACCAGCGTCTCCTATGGCCCGGGCTGGCTAATCCCGGGCGAGCCATATGAGATCATCATCCGCGTAAAGGACAGCGAAACCAACCAGGGCGTTAACAAGGCGATCAACCTGCGCGTTAGCAGCTCCAACGCCCAGCATGTCTACTATATCGACTACGACCAGAGCCGGCTTGACGATGGCTATACAATCGCCACCATCTTGCTCCGGCAGGGTGCCCCGCTTGGCATGATGGAGATCAGCGCATACGCGGAAGACGGTTCCCTGCTATGCACGCCTTTTGAGATTCCCATCGCGAACCCAACGCCGGCGCCCGTGATGCCTGAACCGACGCCCGTGCCGACGCCAGCTCCCACCCCAGTGCCGGAGGTTGTCCCTGCCGAGCAAACGCACGGCGAAGAAACCCCGGATACACCGGTGCCGGTCGCAACGCCGGAAGTTTGAGTTTGAGCGCCACGCGAGCAAACAGAGACTGATCGGTCGCATAGATCCCCCTCCCTTTGCGGAGGGGTTTTGTTTTCCCTCCGATATGCCGCTGTTTCATTTGCGCTCCTCGAACGTTACACAAATCCTGACGTCGCTTCTTTTCCCTGATTTTCTATCCATCTTTCAGCCGGACGCCTCCGCGCACGGCGCTCCAGGCATTCGATGGGCGTGGCGGCAGGACAAAGTTGTTCCCGAACGCAATTACCGTCGCGCCCGCTAGACCCCAGGATACCACCGCGCCTTGATTTCTTTCGCTTGCCTTGCGCTTTTGCATGGCGCTGCTCGATGGAGAATGAGTTCCCACCAGTTTTTCTCATCGGAAAAAGGCCGATTTTCAACGCTTTGCGGTTACGGCTGTCGTTATCGCTCAACTGTCACCTCGCTGTTCTGATGGAAGTATGCCGTTGAGCATCATCGCTTTGATGCGCCCATCCTTTTTTCGCCTCAGGTGACGGTGTAACTTTCGACCTTGTCCATTTTTCGGCTTTCACACACCGCAACCCCGCGCCCTGCCTGCCTTTTCTTTCCTCGCTCTCCTTTTTTTGAAAATATCGTAAGTTACATTCATTGTAAACTAGTGACAATTTCGAGTTTCCGCGCTATACTCCAACTGTCGAGAGGAACGGAACGCAAATCCGCCCTCCGCAAGCAAAAAGCGCAAAACAATAAAGCCCATAAATGAGAGGATGGAAATGAAAATGAATGCCAAGAAGTGCTCCGCGCTCTTCCTCATGATGATCCTGACCGTCGCGCTCGCCAGCACCGCCTTCGCCGGACACATGACCAGCGTCTCCTACGGCCCCGGTTGGGTGATCCCCGGGCAGTCCTACGACATCGTTTTCCGCGTCAAGGACCAG
>JAVBOM010000048.1:0-46587 GCA_031550535.1 Eubacteriales bacterium | reverse complement strand
TCGCTCGCGCTGTCCAAGCGCCTGCGCGAGTCCAAACTGGACAAGCGCGACCGC
Organism: Eubacteriales bacterium; assembly: GCA_031550535.1. Taxonomy (GTDB): domain Bacteria; phylum Bacillota; class Clostridia; order Christensenellales; family Aristaeellaceae; genus Avichristensenella. The sequence goes on along the minus strand of JAVBOM010000048.1, from coordinate 46,533 downwards.
GATCTGGTCACGGAGCTGGTGTACGGCGCGCTGGAGCGCCGCATCGCGCTGGATTACATCCTGGACGCGCGCCTGACACAGAGCGATACCGACCCCATGATCCTCGATATCCTGCGCCTGGGCGCGTATCAAATCCTGTACCTGGACCGCGTGCCGGACAGCGCGGCGGTGGACGAGAGCGTCAAACTCGCCCATTTTGTCGGCAGGGACGTGTTTTCCGGCCTGGTCAACGCCGTGCTGCGCGGCATCGCGCGCGAACGGGACGCGCTGCCCTGGCCGAAGCGCGAGGACGACCCGGCGGAATACCTGTCCATCCATCACAGCATGCCGCGCTGGATCGTGGACCGGCTCATCGCCGCCTACGGGTTTGACGAGGCCGAGGCCATGTGCGCCTACCGGCCCGAGGAAACGGGCATCACCGTGCGCCCCACGCCGGACCGGCTGTCCGCCGCCGATTTCGAGGCCATGATGGCCGAAAAGGGCTGGACATTCGCCCCGGCGCGCCTCCCGGGCATGTACCGCGTGTCCGGCGCGGGTGATGTGGGGCTGGACAAGGAATATTTGAAGGGTCTGTACAGCGTGCAGGGCGAGGGCAGCGTGCTGGCCGCGCTGGCGGTCGCGCCCGGGCGCGGGCAGAGCGTGCTGGACGCGTGCGCCGCGCCCGGCGGCAAGACGGCCATCCTGGCCCAGGCGATGAGCGGCACGGGCCGCGTCCACGCGTGGGATGTGCACGAGCACCGCGTGGAACTGATCCGCGGCATGGCGAAGCGCCTGCGGCTGGACAGCGTGCGCCCCGCCGTGCGCGACGCGACCATCGTCCGCGAGGACCTCACCGCTACGATGGACGCGGTGCTGCTGGACGCGCCGTGCTCGGGCCTGGGCGTGATGCTGCAAAAGCCGGACGTGAAGTACCGCCAGTCGCCGGAAGCCGTGGCGTCGCTCGTGGAGTTGCAGCGGTCGCTGCTGGACGCGTGCTGCCAGTACGTGCGCCCCGGCGGCGCGCTGGTGTATTCGACGTGCACGATTCTGCCGGAGGAAAACGGCGAGCAGATCGACGCGTTCCTCGCGCGGCATCCGGACTTTGAGCCGGACGGTGAGGGGCTTGCCCGGGCGCTGCCGGACTTCCTCGGCGACCGCGCCGCGAGCGGCCGGGTGCAGCTTTTCGCGCACCTGGACGGCATGGAGGGCTTCTTTATCGCGCGCCTGCGGAAAAAACGACCATGACCAACGCGCTGGACCTGTCGCCGGCCGAGTGGGGCGAGGCGCTAACGGAGATGGGGGAGCCCGCGTTCCGCGCGGCGCAGGTGTTTGCCTGGCTGCACAAGGGGCGGGATTTCCCGGACATGGGCAATTTGCCGGCCGCGCTCCGGGAGAAACTGGCTTCGCGCTATTCGGCGCGGGGCGTGACGATCCTGGAGCGGCTCGTCTCCGCGCTGGACGGCACGGTCAAGTACCTGTACCGCCTGGCCGACGGCCACGTGATCGAGGGCGTCCGCATGCGCTACCACCACGGCGACACGCTGTGCGTATCCACGCAGGTGGGCTGCCGGATGGGCTGCGCGTTCTGCGCCTCCACGCTGGACGGCTTGGCGCGGAACCTGTCAGCGGGCGAGATGCTGGGGCAGATCATCGCCGCGAACGGCGACGGGGATGTCACGCAAATCCACAACGTCGTCCTGATGGGCAGCGGGGAGCCGCTGGACAACTACGACGCCACCGTGAAGTTTCTGCGCCTGCTGCGCGAGGCGGGCGGGCTGAACCTGTCCCTGCGGTCCGTGTCGCTGTCCACGTGCGGCCTGCCGGGCCGCATCCGCGCCCTCGCGGACGAGGGGCTGCCCGTCACGCTGTCCGTGTCGCTTCACGCGCCAGACGACGAAACGCGGCGCAAAATCATGCCCGTGGCCCACGCGCACCCGATGGATGAACTGCTGGACGCGTGTCGTTATTATTTAGATAAGACCGGTCGCCGCGTGATCTTCGAGTACGCGCTCGTCGCGGGCGTCAACAGCGCGCCGGCCCAGGCCCGCGCCCTCGCGGCACGCCTGCGCGGCATGCAGTGCCACGTCAACCTCATCCCCCTGAACCCCGTGCCCGAGCGCGGCCTCGCGGGCGCGACCCCCACCGAGGTCGCCGCCTTCGAGCAAATGCTCGCCGCTTGTCACATCTCCGCCACCAAACGGCGCGAGATGGGCCGCGACATCGCGGGTGCGTGCGGGCAGTTGAGGCGAAGGTTTTTGGGGGAAGATGGGGAGGAGACGCTAGGGGGCCTTGATCCGCATTTGGATATTGGCGCGCCGTGAACGGCGCTCTGTATCCGAATGAACCTGCGCCGCGTTTGTTTCCGCCACTGGCGGAACGCGGCTCCGGTTCCCCTAGGACCCCCACCAAAGGGATTTCGATCCGTGTTTCCATATTGTCGCGCACAAGGTGCGCTCTGTATGGAAACCAATCTGCGCCTCGCGCTATGCCGCCACTGGCGGCGCGAGGCTCCGATTCCTCTGGACTCCCGTCTTTGCCTCACGACAAGGGCTGGGGAGAATATTCATGAATGCTCAGTCATTGCGCAATGGGCATGACGCGTCACAAGACGGACGCGCAATGCGCGCCCCTACGCCCGCCGCGTTTCCCCCGAAATCCCGCGCAGGAAGCGCCGAAAGCAACCGAACTTGACCTAAACACCGCCAAGCAGGGCAGCATACAGACATAAAACACACCCCTTCCCTTGCCGTGAGGCAAAGAGGGGTTTCCAAAGGGATATTGTCCCTTTGGCCGGGGTTCTAGGGGATGGAATCCCCTAGCGTCACCCCGCCTTCCTCCCCACACCACCCAAAGGAGGCGACGCCCGATGAGATCCATACTCCGCACAGACGTGGGCAAGGTTCGCAAGGTGAACGAGGACGCCGCCTTCATCGGCGACGGGCTTTGCCTTGTCTGCGACGGTATGGGCGGGCATCAGGCGGGCGATGTCGCCTCAAACCTCGCGGTGGACGTGATTTCCACGGGCTTGACGAACGAAAAGCCGTCCGTGGGCACGCTGCTCACCACCATCGCCAGGGCGAACGAGCGCGTGTACCAGCGAGCCCAGTCCGACCGGAAGTACCGGGGCATGGGCACCACACTGACGGCGCTGTGGGCGGACGGCGACCAGATGATCCTCGCGCAGGTCGGCGACAGCCGCGCGTATTTGCTGCGCGACGGGAAGCTGAGCCAGTGCACGCACGACCATTCGCTGGTCGCGGAGCTGGTGCGCATGGGCAGCATCACACAGGAGGAAGCGCGCGTGCACCCGCAGCGCAACCTCATCACCCGTTCCCTGGGCACGGAGCCGCGCGTGGACGCGGACATTTTCGAGATTGCCAGGCGGTCGGGCGACCGGTGGCTGCTGTGCTCGGACGGGCTGACGGGCCATGTATCGGACGACGAGCTGGCCGCGCGCCTTTCCAAGGAATCGCTGTACGACGCGGCGGACAGCCTGATGGCGCTGGCGCTGGACAGAGGCGGCACCGACAACATCACCCTCCTGATCCTCTCGGATGAAGGGGGTGACGCGCAGTGACCGGACGGACGCTGGCAGGCCGCTATAAAATCGTCGCCCCCATCGGCGAGGGCGGTATGTCCCAGGTCTGGCGCGCGCAGGACCTCAATACCGGCAAGGCCGTGGCGGTCAAGGTGCTGCGCGAGGAGTTCCGGGGCGACGAGACGTTCGTCCGCCGGTTTGAGCGGGAGGCCCAGGCCGCGTCGCGCATGACACACCCGAACATCGCCAACCTCCTGGACGTGGGCGTGGAGGAGGACGGCACGCGGTATCTCGTCATCGAATACGTGTCCGGCAAAACGCTCAAGCAGTTCATCCAGGAGTCCGGCGCGCTGCGCCCGGACACGGCCGCGCAGATCATCATCCGCGTGCTGGCCGCCGTGCAGCACGCGCACCAGAACGGCGTCGTCCACCGGGACATCAAACCGCAGAACATCCTGATCGATAAAGAGGGCACCGTCAAGGTGTCGGACTTTGGCATCGCCCGCGTGGCCAACGCGCAGACGATGAGCCAGGACGCCGACGTCGTGATGGGGTCCGTCTATTATTTCTCGCCAGAGCAGGCGAAGGGCGCCGCCGTGGACGAGAAGAGCGACCTGTACTCCGTGGGCGTCGTGCTGTACGAAATGCTGACCGGCACCGTGCCGTTCACCGGCGATACCCCGGTCGCCATCGCGATGAAGCACCTGCAGGACGCGCCCGTGCCGCCGTCCGAGTTGAATCCGGCCGTGTCGCCCGCGCTGGATTATGTCGTCCTGCGCGCGCTGGAAAAGCGGCCCAGAAACCGCTACCAGAGCGCCGCCGACATGCTGCGCGACGTGCGTCTGGCGCTGGAAAACCCGGACACCATCCTGGCCGCCAAGGCGGAGGCGGAGCGGCGCGACCGCGAGGCGCGCATGTCGCAGCGGCGCAAGCAGCAGGCGGAAAAACGCTCGCGCCTGATGCGGCGGGTGCTGATGGGCGTTTTTGCTTTCATTCTGTTGGGCGTGATCGGGCTGGCGGGCTACACGGCGATGGAGCGCGTGCTGGAATCGCGGCGCAACACCGTGGAGGTGCCCAGCTTCATCGGCATGCAAAAAGAAGAGGCGCGGACGCTGGCGAGCGAGCTGCTGCTGATTCCGTTCATCCGCACGGACGAATACCCGCTCGTGCCGGAGAACGCGGTCGCGGACCAGAGCATCGCGCCGGGCACGTTTGTGGAGCCGGGGTCGCAGATCACCATCGTGGTGTGCGAGAGCAAGTACACCCTGAAAATCCCCAGTGTCGTCGGCCTGCCGATGGAGACAGGGCGGAAAATGATGGACGAGGCGGGGATCACCGTCTCAGGGTACGAATATGTGGCCAGCGGGGCGGTGACGGACACGATCGTCCACCAGGAGCCCGTGGGGGGCACGCCCGCCAACCCAGGCGACACGGTGGCGCTGACAATCAGCGGGGGCGTGGTGACGATGCCCCAGCTCAAGGGCATGACCCAGGCGCAGGCGGGGCAGACCGTCATGTCGTTCAGCCTGTCGTTCGGCCTAATAAGAGAGCAGGACGTCGACGACCCGGCGCTCGTCGGCACGGTGCTGGCCCAGGTGCCGCGCGCGTTTGAGGGTGTCAGGCCCCACACCACGGTGGAGATCACGCTGGGCGTGGCCAGCACCAACCTCTTTGACGCAAAGATCGAGCTGGTGCTGGACGATGTGCCGGAGGGCGCGACCGTCACCGTCAAGCTCACGGAAGCGGACGGCAGCGAGACGCAGCAATACGCCAAGATGTTTCCCGAGGGCGGCGCGGGCCTGGAGATCATCCATCTATACAGCAAGACCGCGCGCGCGGCGCTGTACCACGTGTACTACGACGGCGTTCTGCAACAGGAGCACAGCGGCTCCGTGGTGTTTGAGTAGATGATGACGGATCAAATGAACGGGCGCATTGTGCGCGGCGTCGGCGGGCTGTACACCGTGCGCGACACGGGCGGCGCGGAGTACGTGCTCCGGGCGCGCGGCCGCTTCCGGCGGGAAGGCGTTACGCCGCTCGCGGGCGACTATGTACGGTTCACGCCGGGCGCGGGCGATATCCACGGCTGGCTGGACGAGATTCTGCCCAGAACTTCCGTGTGCCTCCGCCCCCCGGCCGCGAATGTGGGCCTGATGGTGATTGTCATCGCGCCGGAGCCGGAACCCGACCTGCTGCTGGTGGACCGTCTGCTGGTGACGGCTGCCCGGTCCGGCGTTCGCGCGCTGCTGTGCGTGAACAAGTGTGACCTGGACGAGGCGCTTCCCGGCCGGATCGCGGGGCAGTACGCGGCATCCGGTGTGCCGGTGCTGGGCGCGAGCGCGCGTACGGGCGAAGGGATTGACCCGTTGCGGGACGCCATGCGGGGTGAACTGTGCTGCATGGCGGGGCAGTCCGCCGTGGGCAAGAGCACGCTGCTCAACGCCCTGTGCGGCCTGACGCTGAAAACCGGCGGCCTGAGCGAGAAAATACGGCGCGGCAAGCACACGACCCGGCACGCGGAGTTGCTGGAGGCCGAAGGGCTGACGGTGCTGGACACGCCGGGCTTCAGTCTGCTGGCGCTGGACGCCGCCTTTCCCCCGGAGGAGCTGGCGGAATACTACCCAGAGTACGCGGCGCTGACCGCGGATTGTCGCTTTACCCCTTGCCTGCACGACCGGGAGCCGGACTGCGCCGTGCTTGCGGCGATTGATGCGGGCGCGCTGGATCCGGACCGCCACGCGCGCTACCGGGCGCTGTTGGAGGAGGCCCGGGAGGCGTGGAAGGGAAGATATAACAACCGGTAGTGAGGATTCCTGGCGGAATCCTTTTAGGGCGCCCGGTTTTTCAAGTCAGCGCCGCCAACGTAGAGGAGAACGACATGCAACAGCCAAAGAAAATTCTGATCGCGCCGTCGGTGCTGGCGGCGGACTTTGCGCGCCTTAGGGACGAGTGCGAGCGGGTGCGCGCGGCGGGCGCGGACCTGCTGCACGTGGACGTGATGGACGGCATGTTCGTGCCCAACATCTCGTTCGGCGTGCCGGTTATCCGTGCGCTGGCCGCGTCGTCGCCGCTGCCGCTGGATGTGCACATGATGGTGGAGCAGCCGGAGCGGTATGTGGACGACATGATCGAGGCCGGAGCGAAGTACGTCACCGTGCACGTGGAGGCCACGCGGCACATCCACCGGGCCATCCAGCGCATCCGGGAACACCCGGGCGTGATCCCCGGCGTGTCGCTGAACCCAGGCACGCCCGCGAGCGCCATCGGCGGCGTGATCGGCGATGTGGGCCTCGTGCTGGTGATGACGGTGAACCCGGGCTTTGGCGGGCAGAAGCTGATCCCCTCCGCGCTGGAAAAGGTGCGCGAGGTGCGCGCGATGCTGGACGCCACCGGCAGCGCCGCGCTGCTGGAGGTGGACGGCGGCGTCACGGCGGACAACGCGCGGGAGTTCACGTCGCGCGGGGCGGACGTGCTCGTCAGCGGCACGGCCGTGTTCGGCGCGCAGGACGCGCGGGACGCGATGGAGCGGATGCGGCGGGGGTAGGGACGGCCGCTAACGCAACAAGCGAGGCTCCCGGGCGAACCCGGGAGCCTTTGGCGTGTTTACTGAACTATTTCTTATTGAGCAACGGCCCCATACGGGCGGAGCTGCTGTGCAGCTTAAGCTGCGTTTCGAGGTCCGCCATTTCGGTTCTGTCCAGATTATTCGCGAATTGGAAGAGACTCAGGGCTGTCCCTGTCCTCTCATCAAACTCGCCGGTGAAGCCGCCTTCGTAAAAGCCCAGATCGGATAGACGCTTTTGCAGGATGCGCACATCCTCGCCAGTCACGCCCGACCGCAGCAGGCGGTATGGCAGGGCTTGCCCGCTTTCCAGCAACGTGCGCGTGTCACTTCCGACTGTGCCGTCCGGGAAAAGGCCGTTAAACGATTGAAAGGCGATGAGCGCGCTGCGCGTTTTTTCGTCAAACTTGCCGGATGGCTTGCCTTGGTAAAAACTGAGTTTGGCCAGGCGCTGCTGCATGAGGCGCACGCTCTCACCCTCCATGCCGAACACTGGATCGTAGCTCGGCGCTTGATCACCGTCGGGAAGGGCTTGCGCATCGCTGGCCACGGCCTGGTTGCTGTAGAGAATCTTTTGCCTGTCGGTGCTCATCGCGTAATCCAACTGCATACCGTTGGCGGACTTGAAGGCGGCGACCGCCTGTTCCGTTTCCTTATCGTATTCGCCCGTGGGTGTGCCCTCGTAATATCCCAGATAGGCGAGACGGTTTTGCATGGCAACCACGTCGTTGCCCTTCATGGTCGGTGCCAGCAGGCGGTACGGCGAGGCGGCCGGCGCGCCGCCCCCCTTTTGCTCCCCGGTTCCCACCGCCGGGGCGCTGTACAGAAGCGATTGCGTATCGTCTCCGGCGGTCCCGTCCGGCCACAGGCCGTTTTTGGTCTGGAAAGCGAGTACCGCCTGTTCCGTTTTCTCATCGAATTTCCCTGTAGCCGCCCCCTCGTAATACCCCAGCGCAATCAGCCGGTTTTGCAGGGCAGACACGTCATCGCCCGTCATGCCGAGCGTCAGCGGGCGATACTTGGAAGCCGCTCCGTTCGCCCCGTCCGTGCTCGCCCCGGTCTGCGCCGCGTCCCGCCGCGCTTCCCAGATTTCCAGGAACGCCTCCTCCGTGATTTCGGCAAACCCGGTCAGCGTATCGCCCGCATACACGGCGGTGATGTAGAGGGGCGGGCCGCCGGAAGCGGCGCTTTCGGGGCCGGTGGCGCGCAGCAGCTCCTGCGCCGGTTCATCGTAAAAGCCGCCGACGAACCTGCCGTCGTAATAGCCGCCCTCATACCCGAGCGCCGCGTACGCCTCGTGCCGCGCTTCCCGGAGCAGCGTTTCGTTCGCTTCTTGCAGGGCGTACAGTTCCTTTTCCTCCGGCGTCATGCCGGATAGCGGATCGGTCGCCGCCAGCATTTCTTCCTGCGCGATCGGCTCCACGCCGGTGAGCGTATCGCCCGCATACAGCAGCTTCAGAAACACGCCGTCCGAGTAGTCGTCCCGTGTGATCGTCGCGTTGTTTTCCGCTTCGTTCCATTGCGCGATGAAGGAATAGGAACCGTTTTCCGCGTGCAGCGTGCCGTAGAGCGGCTTGCCATCGTAGGTCGGGTAGCCGTCCTCATCCAGCGTCACGCCGAACGGCGTCAGCGCATCCACCGGCGTCCCGGCCCAGTCGGCCTCCTTGCCGGACGCCCCGCCTTCGGGAGCGGCGTCCGCGCCCCGCGAGGCGGCCCTTTTCGCGTCAAGAATCGCCGTGAACGCCTCCTCCGTGATTTCCTCAAACCCGACGACCGTATCGCCCGCATACACCGTGGTGAGGAACGTCAGCGTGTCGCCGCCGCCCCCTTCCGGGTAGGACACGCTCCACGCGTCGCCCGTCCTTTCATCGTAAAAGCCGTTGATGATTTTGCCGTTATAGCCATTGCTAACAAGCCCCAGCGCCTCGCACTGCGCGCGCATGGCCTGGACGGCCTCCTCGCGCGCCGCCTTGGCGGTCTTTTCTTCCGGCGTCATCGGCTTGTCAAACGCCGTCTCGAACGCCTCCTCCGTAACCTGTTCCACGCCGGTGATGGTGTCGCCCGCATAGAGAATCTTCAGGTACACGCCGCCGGAGTAGTCGTCCCCCGGCAGCATTTCGCGGTTTTCCGCCTCGTTCCACTGGATAAAATAGGAGCGCGTTCCCTCTTTGGGGTCGAGCGTGGCGTACAGTGGCTTGCCGTCGTAGGTGGGGTAGCCGTACTCGTCCGCCTCCACGCCGAACGGCTTCAGCGCGTCCAGCCCCAGCCCGGCCCAGTCGAGGCCCTTCGCCGCGTTTTCACGGGTCCAACTCGGGGTGAGGGGGGCGGGCGTGGCGATCGCGTTGCCCGCTTCCGCACTCAGCGTATCGTTCGCCGTTTTCAGCGCGTTGTATTCTCGTTCCACAGTATACGCTTGTTCTTCCAGCGCCAACCCGGGCAGCGCGCCGTCCGCCGTTTCCATCTCCTCTCGCGCGATTGGTTCCACGCCTGTGAGCGCATCGCCTTCATACAGAAGCCTCAAGAACACACCGTCCGGGTAATCGCCGCCCAGTGTCGGCACAGTCGCGCGGTTTTCCGCGTCGTCCCATTGCAGAAAGCACGAAAAGATAACCTCTTTCGGGTCCAACACGCCAAGGAGCGGCTTGCCGTCATAACATGGGAAGCCGTACGCGTCCGGCCCTACGCCAAAGGGAACCAGCGCGCTCAATATCGAGTCTGGATCATCCAAACACATGGACATGATCGCCCCTGCTTTTTCCCTGGTCCAATCGGTTGGGGGCAAAGCATCGGCCTGGTTTGGGGCCTTTGGCGCCGGACTTTTCGCCGCCGTAACCGTTGTGGCAAAAGCGGTGGTCACCGAGACGACCATCACCAGCGCCAGCAGCACGGCCAGCGCGGAGTTTTTCTTGTATGTCATGATCGAGCGAATCCTTTCTTCGATCGGCTTCTTTCCAAAGCCGCTGGCGAGCGGGGACACCGCGCGGGCGGCCGCCATGTCCAGCAGCGCGTGGGCGTAGGGGCGCTTGGCGATGCTCCCAAGGGCGCTCAGCACCGCCTCGTCGCAGGAGATTTCCAGATCGCGCGCCGCGAGGAACACCATCAGCCAGGCCAGCGGGTTGAACCAGTGGACGCACAGCGCCGCCACGAACAGCGCCTTGAGCAGCGCGTCGCACCGCCTGACATGGATGAACTCGTGGAGCAGTACGCACCGGAGGCGCGCTTCGTCCGCGCGGTTCATCGTCTCCGGCAATAGGATGACGGGCCTGAGCAGCCCGTAGGTGAGCGGCGTCTTGACCGCGCCGGACACGCGCAGCGAGACCCTGCGCCACGTCCTGGGCAGCGGCACGCCGGTGAACGCCTCGGCGTTGCGGTAGCGCAGGCGGGCCCTGAGATGCGCCGCCAAGAAGAACAGTGCGAGCAGCGCGGCCACACAGCCGTAGAGCAGGGTGGGCCAGGGAACCGCCGTGTCCGGCGCGGGTACTTGCGTGACAACGGGTAAGGGGTTCACCGCGACCGCCGTGAGCGGTGGCGGCGCGGCGAACTGTGGTGCGGTCACGAGTAACGCGGGCTCCGCGGGCGGCAGAATGGGCAGCGGCACGCTGTACGGCACCAGGAAGCGCAGCGCGGCCACAGCCCAGAGCGCGACAAAGGCCCAGCGCGGCAGACGGCGGCCGGCCAGCGCGCGCAGCGCGAGAAGGAGCAGAACCAGAGCGGAGGCCAGGAGGCTTGTTTCCAGGAGGCTTCTTTCCAGCAGCGTAAACATGGTTATTCCTCCTGCGCGTCAATGGCGGCGCGGAGCCGCTCGATTTCCTCCTTGGAAAGCGTGCTGCCGCTGACGAGTGAGGCGATGAGCAGTTCCGCCGAGCCGTCGAACAGCTTGTCCAGCAGCGCCCGCGCTTCTTCCGCGCGGATCGCTTCGCGCCCGATGAGGGCATGGCAGCGGAAGCCCGGGTCCCGGCGCTCGATGGCGCCCTTGCCGATGCACCGCTTGATGACGGTATACGTGGTATTGATGTTCCAGCCGACCCGATCGCTTAGCATGTCGGCGATGCGCTTCGCGGGACAGTCGTCCTCCTGCCAGAGGACCTCCATGACCCGGAGCTCGGAATCGAATAGCTTCACTGGGGACACATCCTTTGCGCGTTGCGCGCCATAGATACTACCGCGGTAGTGTGATCACAGCTACATACTACTCGGGTAGTGTGGCGATGTCAAGGCGAAAATGTGAAAAAATTGGTAAATCTGGTAAAAATGATGAACGTGGATGGAACGCGGGCGATTCGCAAGGGAAGAGGGCCGAGTTTTCCCGCCGCCGCATACCCGGCAGATTCCGCGCATACCCTCGTGTGAGGTGGTTCGGATGGCCAACAGGCAGCGCGACTGCGATTGCTCCCCGTGCGATGTTCCCGCGCAGGAGAAGCTCTACCCCGTCAGCAAGATCGGGCAGATTCTCATTTTTGTCGGGCTGGCATTGGTGTTCCTGAGCTTTGTGTTTGGCTTCTGGATGGCCTTCCTGGGCGCGATCCTGGTGCTGATCGGGTATCTGGTCATCCAGAACTGTTGATACCAATTTCCGTCAGGAGTTGGTATGATGTGCCGTATGTCTTTGACGGGGGAGTGGAGGTGGCCATGGTGAGGGTGCACATGATTTGCGTGCGCGCGCCGCGCGGGCTGCGCGGGCTGCTGAGGTTGTTTACGCGCAAAAGGGTTCGGTAGGTTCCGCCGGTCGCGGAGCGTGCCGGTGACGGCGGCGCGGATTTGAAAAATCGGGCGCCATGAGAGGCACCGGAGGGAAAAGCGCCCAGTGGCGATACAGCGACCCGCAGGTGCGCCGAGGTACAGAGCGATGGGCGCGAAGGCGACCCGTGCGACAATGCCAGGCAGCCAGCGCGACAATACCGAGGGGCTTCCGTTAGAAATCCTTACCTCTGTGGGCGGCTTCGCGGGGAAAAATGTGCAACCCCGCGCGGCGGCCCGTTTGCGCGTTCCGGTGACAAAGGGGAACGGTGCGCGGCGAATGCCCTCAAAAAAAACCGGCCAAAACGAAGCAAAAGCTGCCCGGCGACCCTTCTGGGGCCCAGGCAACTTACGCTTTGCTTGCCGATACGGCGATGTCGGATGGCCGGATTACAGCGCGCGCTGCACCTTTCCGCTGCGCAGGCAACGGGTGCAAACGTTCATATGGCAAACCGTCCCGCCGATGACCACGCGGACGCGCTGGGTATTCGGCGCCCAGACGCGGCGGCTACGGCGCTTGGAATGGCTGACATTGTTGCCGGACATCAGGCCCTTTTTGCAGATCTGGCAGTACTTGCCCATGGGACATACCTCCTTATGGTCGCAACGATGATTGTAGCATTTAGTAAGCGTGTTTGCAACCCTTTTTTTCATGTAGGATCACCGATTTGCGCAAGCGGCGGTCTGGCGGCCGTTTTTCCGCCTCCGCCGCGCGGTTTCCGCCCGGCGGTTTCCCGCGCTGATTCGGAAAATCGGGCGCCATGAGGGGATTTCGCCCGAATTCCCTTCCTTGATGGCGGCGCTGATTTGGAAAATCGGGCGCCATGGGGGGATTTCGTCCGAAATCCCTTCCTCTTTCGCGAATCAGTGGTCCTATGGTTGCATGGAATTGAAAAAAGTCGTATACTAAACTCCGGGCGAGGGCTTATATGCCTTATATCCTGAAGGAGGACAACCCAATGGAGTGCAAAATCAAAAACGATTTAGGCACCATCTACATCACGGAGGACGTGCTGCTGCGCATGGCCGGGTACGCGGCGCTGGAGTGCTACGGTATCGTCGCCATGTCCTCCAAGCGGGCGAAGGACGGCATTGTCGAGTGGCTCGGGCGTGAAAACCTGACCCGCGGCGTCGTCATCCGCATGCTGGAGGATGGCCGCCTGGACGTAGACTTGTTTATTGTCGTGGAGTACGGCATCTCCATCGTCGCCGTGAGCAATTCCATCATTGAGACTGTGCGATATAAGCTGGAAAATATGGCGGGGGCGACCGTGCGCCGTGTAAACATCTCCGTCGAAGGCATTCGCGTGTAGGCAGGGATTTCTTGCGAAATCCCCTGATGGCACCGATTGTTCAAATCTGTGCCCCCACAGAGTAAGGAGGCAATCCTATTGGCGCAAACCAAGATTGACGGCCTGCTCTTCCGCGAAATGCTAATGGCGGGAGCGGCCCTATTGGAACAAAACCGGGAGGCGGTGGACGCGCTGAACGTGTTCCCCGTCCCGGATGGCGATACCGGCACAAACATGTCCCTGACCGTGATGGCGGCCATGAAAGAAGTGAGCCAGCAGGAACTGATGCGCGCGGACGAGGCGGCCGAGGCCGTGGCGAAGGGCGCACTGCGCGGCGCGCGCGGCAACTCCGGCGTCATCCTGTCGCAGCTTTTCCGTGGTTTCGCGCGCGGCGTGGCGGGGCACCAGGACATCACGCCGAAGGTGTTCGCGGCGGCGCTCACGAGCGGGGCGGAAACCGCCTACAAGGCGATCATGAAGCCCAAGGAGGGCACGATCCTGACCGTCGCCCGCATTGTGGCGGAAAACGCCGTCGCCCAGGCGAAAAAGGAGCCGGACGACATGGAGGCGCTGTTCCGCGTCATGCTATCGTCTGGCGAGAGCATCTTAAAGCGCACGCCGGAAATGCTGCCCGTGCTGAAGCAGGCGGGCGTGGTGGACGCGGGCGGGCGCGGCTTGCTGCTCATTTATGCGGGCATGAACGCCGTGCTCCTGGGCGAAGAAATTCCCAAGGCGCCGATCATTCACAGCGAGGATGGCGAGGCGTCCTTTGACGACGACCACGACGCCATCGGCGAGATCAAGTACGCCTACTGCACGGAGTTCCTCATCCAGAATCTCGATGAAACCGCGACGGACGACGATATCCTGACCTTCCGCCGCAGGCTCAACCGCATCGGCGACTGCGTGCTCGTCGTGGGCGATCTGGCGCTGGTCAAGGTACACGTACATACGAACGACCCGGGCAAGGCACTGCAGGCGGCGCTCGCGCTGGGCGAACTGATTAACCTCAAAATCGAGAACATGATCGAGCAGCGCCGGGAGCGCCAGCGCAGCCAGCAGAAGGCGCCGGAGCGCGAGACCGGCATGGTCGTCGTATCGCTCGGCGACGGGTTCTCCGCCATTTTCAAGGACCTGGGCGTGGACACGATCGTGGACGGCGGCCAAACGATGAACCCGAGCATCGAGGACCTCGCGCGTGCCATCGACGGCGTGAACGCGAAGGCCGTGTATGTGTTTCCGAACAACTCAAACGTGGAACTCGCGGCGCAGCAGGCGGCTCAGTTGGCCAAGCGCGACGCGTACGTGATCCCGACCAAGAACGTGGCCATGGGCGTGGCCGGCGTCATTGCCTGCCAGCCGGACCTGCCGCCGGAGGAAAACGCGCGCCACATGACCGAGGCGGCGGAGCGTGTCAAGAGCGGCATGATTACCAGCGCTGTGCGCGATTCGCACTTTGAGGACCTTGTGATTCACGAGGGCGACTTCATCGGCCTGTACAACGGCAAGATTTCCGTGTGCGACAAATCCCCGCGCGACGTGGCGATGAAGCTGATGGAGATGCTCGTCACCGAAGAGGATTCCCTGATTACGGTGTTCTACGGCGCGGACGCGGACGAGGCGGACGTGCAGGAATTGGTGCAGGAGTTTACGGAGCAGTACAGCCTCTGCGATGTGGAGATGCATAGCGGCGGGCAGCCGGTCTACCCGTACATCCTGTCGGTGGAATAGCGTGCTTTCCTGGAACGACGTAAAGGGCGTCGGACCCGCCCGCCTCTCCGCGCTGGAGCAGGCGGGCCTTTTTGCGCCCGAACAGCTCGCCGAGCGCCTGCCCATCGGGTATCGGAACCTGGACAAGCCCGTGCCGATCGCGCAGCTTCGCCCGGGCGTGGAGGCCGCGTTTGACGGCACGGTGGCGAAGCAGGCGCGCGTGGTGCGGCTGGGGGGGCGGGCGTATGTGACCGCGACGCTTTCGGACGCGAGCGGAAGCATCCGTGCTACGTGGTTTGCCGCGCCGTGGATGGCGAAGAACCTGCCCACCGGCATGACGGCCAGGTTTTGGGCGCGCGTCGGCCGCACCAAGGACGGCACGCCCATGGCCGTGAACCCGCAGATC
Source organism: Eubacteriales bacterium (assembly GCA_031550535.1). Taxonomy (GTDB): domain Bacteria; phylum Bacillota; class Clostridia; order Christensenellales; family Aristaeellaceae; genus Avichristensenella. The sequence goes on along the minus strand of JAVBOM010000048.1, from coordinate 31,309 downwards.
GTGACCGAAACGGGCATCCAGCCGGTCTACCGGCCCATCGACAAGCTGCCGCCCAAGACGATGCGCGGGCTGATCGCGGCGGCGCTCGCGGCTGGCCGGTTTGACGACGCGCTGCCCGAGACGTTCCGCAGCCGGTATAACCTCTGTCCGCGCCAGACGGCGCTGAAGCAGGCGCACTTCCCCGCGTCCGAGGAGGCGCTGGCCGAGGCGCGGCGGCGGCTGGCGTTTGAGGAGCTGGCGCTGTTCCAGACGCACGTGCAGTCCCTCCGGTCACGGGACGCGCGGGGCGTCGTGATCCCACGGGACGACGCGCTGGCCGGCGCGTTCTGGGCATCGCTGCCATTCCCGCCCACGGGCGCGCAGGCGCGCGTGCTGGACGAGATTCGCGGCGACCTGTCGGCGGACGCCCCGATGGCGCGGCTGGTGCAGGGGGACGTGGGCTGCGGCAAGACGGCCATCGCGCTGGGTGCGCTGTATTTGGCTGCAAAAGCCGGGTTCCAGGGCGCGCTGATGGCCCCGACCGAGGTGCTGGCGCAGCAGCACTACCGCACGGCGCAGCGGATATTGGAGCCGCTCGGCATCCCGTGCGCGCTGCTGACGGGCAAGCAGGGCGCGGCAGCCCGGCGCGCGTCGCGCGAGGCGATCGCCAGCGGCACGGCGCTGGTGGCCATCGGCACGCACGCGCTGCTGTCCGAGGGCGTTGTGTATAGCAATCTGGGCCTTGTGATCACGGACGAGCAGCACCGCTTCGGCGTCCGGCAGCGGACGGCCCTGGCGGGCAAGGCGGACGGCTCGCATGGCGCGCAGCCGGGGACCCTGGGCGGTCAAGAGAATTCGGCTCAGAATCCATCCCGCTCGCCGAACGTTCTGGTGCTCTCCGCCACGCCCATCCCGCGCACGCTGTCGCTGATCCTGTTCGGCGACCTGGACTTGTCCGTCGTGGACGAGATGCCGCCGGGCCGCGTGCCGGTCAAGACGCGCATCGTGCCGGAAAGCAAGCGCGACGGCATGTACGGCTTCCTGCGCGCGCAGGCGTCGCAGGGAGGGCAAGCGTATGTGATTTGCCCCCTGGTGGAGGAGAGCGAGCGGGACGACGGCGCGTCCGCCGAGGAAACCTACGAGGCGCTGCGAAAGGGGCCGCTGAAAACGCTCCGGCTTGGCCTCGTGCACGGGCGGCTGCGGCCGGAGGAAAAGGACGCGGCGCTGTCGGCGTTTTCGGCCGGGGAGATGGACGTGCTGGTTGCGACGACCGTCGTGGAGGTGGGCGTGGACGTGCCCGGCGCGACGGTGATGGTGATCGAGAACGCGGACCGGTTCGGCCTGTCGCAGCTCCACCAATTGCGCGGGCGCGTGGGGCGGGGGAGCGCGGAAAGCTGGTGCTTCCTGATGGCGCAGCCGAACGAGCGGCTGGACGGATTCGCCGCCACGACGGACGGGTTCGCCATCGCGCAGCAGGATTTGGAGGAGCGCGGCCCGGGCGAGTGGTTCGGCACGCGGCAGCACGGCGCCCCCTCCATGCCCGGCGCGGCGCTGGGCGGGGATGCGCAGCTCCTGGCCGAAACGCACGAGGCCGTAAAAAGGCTGCTGGCGGACCCGCTCCGCGCGCACGAGGCGGAATGCATGCGGCATGCGGCCCTGGCGCGGTTCGGCAAGGCGATTGAGGAAATCGGGGTGAATTGACGGAAAGGGACAGCTGCTCTGTTTGCGCGCGGAAATTATCCGGGCGCTTTTCTGTATTATAAAGAGACAGGTTGAAACCGGCCGGCAATCAGGGTATAATGCTTCTGGTGTGCAAAAAGATGCTGTTTGTATTATTTGTACCAGCGGAATGCTGCCGTACTTGTCCGCGAAAGCGTGGCCCGCATGGGCGCGGCACAGATATGGAAGGGGAGGTCTCTGCTGTGTTCATGGGCGTAGACAGCCTCGGGTTGCTCCAGCGTTTTTTCGAGACCAGCGCGTTTATCCGGTCGATCAATACTTTTGGAATGACACTTTTCCATAGTTTTTTCTTCAATGCGCTGGCGTTTTTTCTGTACAGCATTCTGCTCGCGACGCTGTATCAGAAGAAGCCGAACTATCCGCGCCACGCGCTGACATCGCTCGCGTGCTGTCTGCTGTCGCAGGGGCCGATCTTTTTGATCGCCATCTTCCGGCCGCCGAGCATCACCTTTCACATCGAGGACCTTTTCGCCGTGAACCCCCCGTATTATGTCGTGATGATCTATGCGCTGTGCGCTTATGGGTTGCAGATTGAGAAGCACTTGGCCGCGATTACCGCCTATAAGATGTATATCGTGCTGATTCTGATTCTTTTTGTCTACTATGCCCTTGAGGCGTTGTTCTTTTTCCTGCTGTCAAACGATCCCAGGTTCCAGGTGATCATCTACTTGCTGGCCAATACCCTCATGCAGGTGGTTCACCTCGTGCTTTGCACAGCCTTAATCCGCTATATCCGCAAACACAAGTTCTGGCTGGACGCGAACAAGCTCAAAAGCTCCATGACCAAGAGTGTGAGCGCGCAGCTCGGGGTGTATACGTTCTATGCGGTGCTCCTCTACCTGATCTGCGTATCGAACACGGTGACGGCCAGCCGGCTGAGCAATATCGCGCATGTGGAGCTGATGCTGCTGACGATGGCGCTGGCATGCGGCCTGATATTCTGGGTCACCTATATGCGGGACGTGCGCGCCATCGCCCGCATTGACGCGCGGAACCAGACGCACCATATCCGCGCGCTGGTGTCCGCCATCGACGAGTTCCGGACGGTCAAGCACGATATGAACAACATGATGCAGGGATATGAGGGGTTCATCCACGCCAAGGATTGGCCGAGCCTTGAGGCATACCACGCGGCGCTGTTTAACGAAACCAGCCGCGCCGGAAACCTTCTGACCCTGAACCTGGATTTTGAGAAGAATCCCGCGCTGTTCTCCATCCTGAATGCGAAGATACAGGACGCGCGCGAGAAGGGGGTCTTCATCAGCGCGGCGCTGACGGCGAACGCCGGGGATATCGGGATGGAGCCCGTGGATCTTGCCCGGGTCGTCGGCATCCTGCTGGACAACGCGGTGGAGGAAACGCTGACCACCGACAGCAAGACGGTCACGCTCTCTCTGCAAACCACCCGGCGCGGCAAAATCCTGCTGTCCATTTCCAACCCCACGGCGTCCGACGTGGACATCCGGAGGATGTTCGAGCGGAATTACTCGTCCAAGAAAGACCACAGCGGCCTTGGTCTGTACACGCTCTGGAGCATTGTCAGCCGCACGCAGGAATGCCGGCTGAATGTGGAATACCTCAATCATATCATCACGTTTTACCTGGAATTGCCCACGCTTTCGTCGCTTGAAACCGCATAGGAGGTATGCCCTTGAAGAAATGGATGTCCGGCCTGTTCGGCCGCGGAAAAAAGGGGGAGGGTGAGGCGCCCAAGCAGCCCGCACCGCCCGCTTGGGACGGCTATCCGCCGCTGGACGGCCCCCCGCCGTCCGGCTGCGGCGGGCTGACTGTTCTCATCGCGGAGGATACCGCGTTTCTTCAGGAAGCCATGGTGGCCTTCCTGCGCGGGCGCGGGGTGGATACTGTGACGGCGGACGACGGCGCGACAGCCCTCGCGCTGTATCGGGACGATCCCGCGCGGTTTGATGTGATCGTGATGGATTTGCAAATGCCTGGGATGGATGGGCGGGAGGCGGCGTGCGAGATCAGGCGTAGCGGCGCGCCGGGTTCGGAGACGATCCCGATCATCGCCATGTCAGGCAACGCGCCACCCGAGGAGGTGGCGCGCCTGTTCGATCTGTATTTGCAGAAGCCATTTCAAATGGGGCAGTTGGAGTTGGCGTTGCTCCGGGCGGTGAAGCGGGGGTAGGCTTGGTTACCCGTTCCCCTCCAAGGCGTACCCGCCCTCCGGCGCGCCGACCGCGTCCCTTGGGATGAACCCCCATAGCGGATCGCCCTCGCCGGTGACGACGATCAGCGCCCACTGCCCGTACAGCGTGTCCACGAAGCCGACGGTATCGCCCGCTTTTACCTCGCCCAGTTTTTTCGGTTCGATGAGGCGATAGGGGTCGTCCACGATGTCCGCGCCGCGGGTGATCGTACCGGGAAGCGTGGCGTCGACCGACTCGTACTGGTCCAGGTCATACGTGACCCGAACGGCATCGCTCGGCACAAAGCCGCGCGCCTTGGGGATGTTCGTCTCGATGTACGTCCAATCGCCGCTCAGCGTGGCCAGGTACGTGCACTTGCCCGGGAACATGGCGGTGTTTAGCAGCGCGCCGTCCGCAGGGGTGTTCGCGCTGAGGTTTGCCTCCGTGACCGCCTCGCCTTCATACGCGGCACGCAGGTAGGGGAAGCGCGCGTCTTGCAGGTCCGGCAGCGGTTCCAGCGCGTTCAGCGGCAGGTAGCCGTACCGCCGCGGCTCGTCCCCGTCCGCGAAAGCGGCCAGCGCGTACGCGCCCTCAGCCACGATGGCGGTGACGGTGCTATCCTGCGTTACCACGGCGTCCGGCATGCGCTCGTAGGTGCTATCCGGGCCGAGCAGGATGGGCCATTCGCCCGGAAGCGCCTTGGCGGGGATGGGCGCGGGCAGCGCGTCCCGCTGCTCGCCGGGCGTGAGCGGAGGCGGCGTAGGGAACGCAAACCGCGCCTGCTCGATGGTGCGCGGGTACGCGTTGATATCGAAAGCGCCGAACAGCCGGTTCACCTTGCCGTAGAACCGCTCGGTTTCGGTGGCATGTGCGGGGTCCGCGTGCTGAGAGGTGTACTCGTAATAGGAGACATATGCCTGGTAATACTGCAGCTTTGTATACAGCGTGATGCCGCCCCGCCCCGGTTCCTCCAGCATGATCTGGGAGACGCTCCAGCGCGTGGCGCTGTCATTGCCCGTGGACCATTTATAGATTTCCGGGCGGCCGTTCCGCCCTTCCTCGTACCGGATCGTCAGGCGGGAAGTGTATACGTCCGTTTCCGCAAAGGTCATTTGGGGCACGCGGTCATCCTGGTAGACGGCCAGCGCGGTCTGCCGGGAGATGACCCAGGCGTCCCCCGCCCTCTCCAGCAGACAGAGCACGCTGCGGCCGTCCCGCCGCATGAGGACGGCGGCGCGGATGCCCACGGGCGCGCTCGCGGCCTCGTCGTCCAGCGCCACAGGCGTCCAGCCGTTCCAGGCGGGATCGTCAAACACGGCGGCAATCGGCGCGGGGAGGGTAACCGCCCTGGGAGCGGGGGATTCGGCCAGGGCGGCGGTGCCCATCAGCGCGGCGATCGCGCAGAAAAAGGACAACAGGAATCGAAGAGGTCGTTTCATCGGTCGTCTCCTTTTGTGCTTTGCGGCGACGCCGCTATCTGATCTCAAGCGGATGGAGCGTGTACGTAGCGGGCAGCGGCAGGGTGTCCATGCGCACACCCATGCCGGGCAGCATTGGCAGGGTGAACAGGCGCGCGCCTTCGTCCCGGGAAGGGGGCGTCACGGCATCGCGGTCTTTTTCCGGCTGCGGGGCATCCGCCTTGCCGAAAGGCAGAAGGTATCGTTCGATGAGTGGGGGGAAGGAGAGCCGCGCGGAGTCTCTTTGCGCGCGCGGGCCTGCCGGTTCCGCGCAGGCGCAGGCGATCCACGCCGCCATGCACACGCACAGCAGAATCGATACGGAAACCTTGCGTTTCATAGGGAAAACCTCCTTCTGCATCCTGTTCCGGCGCGGCATTCCTGGGTTTGCGCCGGGCATGGAAGGCTTTACCAAAACAACGCGTGCGCGATGGAAAAGCGTGCGGGTGAATTTGTGAACTTTTCCACCGGGGCTGCACGCGCTCAGCCCCGCTTTTTCACGCCGTGCGTTGACAAGCGGCGCCCGCTATCATACAATAAGCTGTACAAAATAATCATATCGCGCGAAGGAGGTGGCGGGAATGGATCCCAGCGGAGGTCAAAGTACGAAGGCCGGCCATGAAGAGCCTCCTATACGCGCGCATTCCCGCGCCAACCGTATAGAGCCATAGCGTCTGACGCCTTTCCGCCGGACAGCGGCAGGGCGCGGCGCGCTTCATGTCCGCCTTTACCGACCGCCGCGAAGCGGTTTTTTTCATTGTGCCGATTCGCAGAATGCAGAATGATGAAGAAAAGGGAGGCGGTTTTCATGGGGAGTTGCTGGAGCTCATAGAGCGCAAGGAGTACAACGAGGCGCACGCGCGCCTGAACGACATGAACGAGGTCGACATCGCCCAGTGGCTTGCCGACATTGAGGAGGACCCGCGCCTGCTGCTTGTTTTCCGCATGCTGCCCAAGGAGACGGCGGCGGACGTGTTTTCCTACCTGACGCACGATTTGCAGCAGAAGATCGTGGAGGGCCTGACGGACAAGGAGCTTGCCCGTGTCATCGACGAGCTGTTCCTGGACGACACGGTCGATTTCGTTGAAGAGATGCCCGCGTCGATTGTCAAGCGCGTGGTCCGCGCCGCTGACCCGGAGACGCGCAAGCAGCTCAACCTGCTGCTGATGTACCCGGAGGACAGCGCCGGCGGCCTGATGACCATTGAGTTCATGGAGCTGGACGACGTGTGGCCGGTCGGCCGCGCCATCGAGGCCATCCGCGCCCAGGCAGCCGACAAGGAAACGATTTCCACGCTGTATGTCACCGACCGGCAGCGGCACCTGGAGGGCGTCGTCGGCCTGCGCCGCGTGCTGATGAGCGATAACGACCAAAAGATCGGCGAACTGATGGAGACGGAAGTCATCACCGCGCACACGCACGACCATCAGGAGGACGTGGCCGACAAGTTCAAGAAATACGACCTGACGGCCATGCCCGTCGTGGACAGCGAAAACCGCCTGGTCGGCATCATCACCGTGGACGACGTGATTGACGTCATGGAGGAAGAGACGACCGAGGACATCTACAAGATGGCCGCCATGGCGCCGAGCGAAACAACCTACATGGAGGCCGGGGTGCTGACGCTGGTGAAAAACCGCGTCGTCTGGCTTGTTATTTTAATGTTTTCCGCCACGTTCACGGGGCTGATTATCTCCAACTTTGAGGCGGCGCTGGCGGCGAATGTGCTGCTGGCTTCGTTCATCCCGATGCTGATGGATACGGGCGGCAACGCGGGCTCGCAGTCGTCGGTATCGGTCATTCGCGCGATTACGCTGGGCGAAGTGAAGTTTTCGGACATCTTCGTCGTTATGTGGAAGGAAGTCCGCGTGGGCGCGCTCACGGGCGCGGTGGTCGCCGTGCTGAACTTCCTGCGCATCTGGCTGCTGAACGGTGACCCCCTGGTCGCGCTGGTGGTGTCCATCACGCTGTTCATCGTCGTGATCGCGGCGAAGTTCGTCGGCTGCACGCTGCCGATTCTGGCGACCAAGATCAAGCTGGACCCGGCGGTGATGGCCAGCCCGCTGATTACCACCATCGTGGACGCGGTGGCGCTCGCGCTGTTCTTCAACATCGCCATCGCGCTGCTGCCGGGACTATAATGCCCGACCCAAGACACACACGAGGAGGAATGTTCCCATGAAAAAACTTGCGGCCTTGTTCCTGTGCCTGTCCATGCTCTGCTGCGCCGCGTTCGCCGCGGCCACGGAACCGGACACGGAGGAAGCCGAGGTGATTTCCGCCGAGATCGACTTTGACGGCAGCTACATCCCCTTTGAACAGGAAAACCTGCTCATCTACCTGCCCGACGGGTGGGCGATTTTCGAGCCGGAGGAGGATGTGTATTTTTCCGCCGGAGACGAGACGGAGGGCTGGCGGCTGGCGCTGATGGTGTACGCCTCGGAAGGCCGCGAGATGGACGATATCCTGGCCCGGATGCAGGCGAAGGACGGCGTAACCGATGTCCGCGCCGCGTATGTGAACGGCATCTCGTATGTCCTCTACAGGATTCCGGAGGAGAACGCGTTCTGCGCCGCCACGCTGTCGGCGGACGACCTGAGCGAGTATCATTTTCAGTTCACGCCCGCCAACGACGAGGAATTTTTGGAGTTGGCGACCAAGATTCTGGCGTCCCTGTCGGTGCTGGACGAATAGCTAGTTTTTGACGAAATAATGAGCGCGTGCATTTCTTTGGAAATGCGCGCGCTCATGCATCTTCTTCCGACGCTTCCGCCATTGTATTAGGGGGCATCGTGTTCTAGCCCTTTGGCTTAAAACTGGCCGCCCTGGCCGCTCATGCTGCGCTGAGCCTGCTCAATCATGCGCTTGACCATGTAGCCGCCGATATAACCGGCCTGCTTCGAGGTCAGATCGCCGTTATAGCCTTGCTTCAGGTTAATCCCCAGCTCGCCCGCGATTTCATGCTTCATGTTGTTGAGGGCGTTCTTCGCCTCCGGCACGGAGGTGGATTTGCTGGTGCCGCTCTGGCCCTGCTGCTGGCTCTGGGTGTTGATGGAACCAGCCTGCGTGTTCGGTGTGAACATTTCGTCGTCCTCCTTTCTTCAGGAATGAGGGGCTGCATTACCGGCCGGACATCTGGCGCTCCGCCTGTTCGATGAGGCGCTTGACCATGTAGCCGCCGACGTAGCCGTTTTCACGGGACGTCAGATCGCCGTTGTAGCCCTGCTTGAGGTTGATCCCCAGCTCGCGCGCGATCTCGTACTTCATGGAGTCCAGGGCCGCGCGCGCTTCGGGCACGTTGCTGTTGTTCGCCATCGATTTCACCTCCTCGTTCCATTGTCAACGCTATTGTGCCGCAGAGCGGGAAAAATACGCTGACAATTCCCGGGCGTGTTTCCAGTTGCTTCGCATTATTGCGTTTCAGCCCGCCCAAAACGTGTTATAATGGAAACAAGGGCGAAACTGTTTCCGGAACACCCGCGTTTTCGCGCAAATTCGGCCTGGGCGTATGCTTTTGAAAAAAAGGCATACCATAAAGAGGTAAGTCTGCCAAGGGATGCCAACCGGCCGTTTCGGGTGAATTTGCCCTTTCACGAGCAACGCATGAACTGCGGTTCATGCGTTGGAGGAACGGAGAGGGACGTCCTCCGCTGAAAATCTCACGGTTTTCCGGGCGCGGAGGCCGCAGAGAAGAAAATCCTATGGGATTTTCATCCGTACGTCGGCAAAGCCGCCGATGCCGGAGTAAAATCAAGGAGCAACGGCCCCTTGATAATTCCCCCAAAGTCTTGTGCGTTTAGCGAATTTGCCCTTCCGGCCGCTCTTGCATTCAGCGTCTGTCTATGCTAGAATGATTGTTGGTGCACTTTGCCATCGGCAAGCTTGCGCGCAATCCATCACGGGAGGCTAAAAGATGAGTTCCACCATGGAAAAGGTTTCCACCAACCAGGTCAAGCTGCGCATGGAGCTTGGGGCCGAGGCGTTCGAGGCGGCGATGCAGACCGCATATCTCAAGCAGCGCGGCCGCATCAACGTGCCGGGTTTCAGGCGGGGCAAGGCGCCGCGCAAAGTCATCGAAAGAATGTACGGCGAGAGCATTTTTTACGAGGACGCCTTTGACGAGGTGTTCCCGGGCCTATATGGCGATGCCGTCAAGGAGCACGACATCAAGGCCGTCGACCGGCCGGACGTCGACATCGAGACCATCGGGGCCGCCGAGGGTCTGGTGGTGAACGCCAGCGTGTACGTCATGCCCGATGTCGCGCTGGGCGAGTACAAGAACCTGGACGTGCAGCGCCCGGACGACACCGTGGACGACGAATCCGTCGAGGCGGAAATCACGAGGGTCCGCGAGCGCAACGCCCGCGAGGAAGAAATCAACGATCGCGCTGTGCAGGACGACGACATCGTGACCCTGGACTACGCGGGCACGGTGGACGGCGTCGCCTTCGAGGGCGGCACCGCCAAGGGCCAGACGCTCACCATCGGCTCGGGCCAGTTCATCCCTGGCTTTGAGGAGCAGATGGTCGGCATGCAAATTGAGGAAGAAAAGGATCTTTCCGTCACGTTCCCCAAGGAATACCACGCGGAGGAGCTGGCGGGCAAGGACGCCGTGTTCCATGTGAAGGTGCTCGGGATCAAGACGCGCGAGCTGCCGGACCTGGACGACGAATTTGCCAAGGACGTTTCCGAGTTTGACACGCTCGACGAATACAAGGCCGACATTAGGGCAAAGCTTCAAGCCGAAGCGACCCGCCGCGCGGACGCGGAATTCGAAAACGCGCTGGTGGAAGCCGCCGTCGAAAACGCGACCGTCGACGTGCCGCCGCCCATGGTGGAGCGGGAGGTCGATAACCTGCTGCGGAACATGAGCCTGCGCATGATGTACCAGGGCATCCGCATGGAGGATTTCCTGAAGTACACCGGCCAGACCGAAGAAGAGCTGCGCGTGCAGTACAAGAGCGAGGCTGAAAAGCGCGTTCTGGGCGAATTGGTGCTGGGCGAGATCCGAAAGGCCGAGAACATCGAGGCGGCCGAGGCGGATGTGGACGCGCTGATCGCCAAGTACGCCGAGCAGGCCGGCAAGGAAATGGACGCGTACAAGGGCGAGCTGAGCGAGGAACAGCTAGAGATGTTCAAGGACGACGCGGCCACCGTGAAAACCTTGGATTTCCTCAAAGAGAACGCGAAGAAGGCCGAATAGAAGGCGAAGGAACCTGGACTTCGGCGGCGGCCGCTAAAAAGGCCGCCGATAATATACGAAGGAAAATAAACATTCAGAACCGTCAAAGGAGGGAAAACGCATGAGTCTGGTCCCCATCGTAGTTGAACAAACAAACCGAGGTGAGCGCTCTTACGACATCTATTCCCGCCTGCTAAAGGACCGGATCGTGTTCCTTGGCGGCGAGATTTTCGACGAAATGGCGAACCTCGTGGTCGCGCAGATGCTCTTTTTGGAAATGGAGAACCCTGACGCGGACATCTCCCTGTACATCAACAGCCCCGGCGGGTCCATCACGGCGGGCATGGCCATCTTTGACACCATGCGCTACATCAAGCCGAAGGTGTCCACGATGTGTATCGGCATGGCCGCGTCCATGGCCGCGTTCCTGCTGGCGGCGGGAGAGAAGGGCAAGCGTCTGGCCCTGCCCAACAGCGAGATCATGATCCACCAGCCGTCCGGCGGCGCACGCGGCCAGGCGACGGACATCATGATCCACGCCGATTGGATTCTAAAGACCAAAAAGAAGATGAATGAGCTGCTGAGCGAGATGACCGGTCAACCCCTCTCCCAGGTTGAACAGGACGTGGAGCGCGATCATTTTATGTCCGCGCAGGAGGGTTTGACATATGGTATCATCGACAAGATCTACGTTTCGCGCGACGAGCAGGCGAAAGCCTAACGAGGTAGAAAATGGCAAACAATAAAGACACCGACCGCACGGTAAAGTGCGCGTTTTGCGGCAAGCGGCAGGAGCAGGTGCACAAGCTGGTCGCGGGGCCGAACGTGTACATCTGCAACGAATGCGTGATGCTCTGCCACGAAATCATCACCGAGGACCTGGGAGAGCGCCGCGAGTTTGAGCCCGGCTCCGTGCCCAAGCCCACCGAGATCAAGGCGGTGCTGGATCAGTACGTCGTCGGCCAGGAGATCGCGAAACGGTCCTTGTCGGTCGCGGTGTACAACCACTACAAGCGCATCAACGCGCCCCAGAGCGGAAACGGCGATGTAGAGCTGCAAAAGTCCAACATCGTGATGCTGGGCCCGACGGGCTGCGGCAAGACGTTCCTGGCGCAGACGCTCGCCAAGATTCTGAACGTCCCGTTCGCCATCGCCGACGCGACCAGCCTCACCGAGGCCGGCTACGTGGGCGAGGATGTGGAGAACATTCTGCTGCGCCTGATCCAGAACGCCGATTACGACGTGCAGGCGGCGCAGCGCGGCATCATCTATATCGACGAGATCGACAAGATCGCTAGGAAGAGCGAGAACCCGTCGATCACGCGCGATGTGAGCGGCGAGGGCGTGCAGCAGGCGCTGCTGAAGATCCTGGAAGGAACTGTTGCCAGCGTGCCCCCGCAGGGCGGCCGCAAGCACCCGCATCAGGAGTTCATCCAGATTGACACGACGAACATCCTGTTCATCTGCGGCGGCGCGTTCGACGGGATCGACCGCACGATCGAAAACCGCATCGGCAAGAAGTCGCTCGGCTTTGGCGCGGACGTGCGCGGCGAGCAGGAGAAGGACATCGGCGCGATCCTGCGCCAGATTCGCCCAGAAGACCTGCTGCGGTACGGCCTGATTCCGGAGGTTGTCGGCAGGCTTCCGATCATCGTCACGCTGGATAAGCTGGACGAGGAGGCGCTGGTCAAGATCCTGACGGAGCCGAGGAACGCGCTGGTGAAGCAGTACGCGAAGCTGATGGAGCTGGACGGCGTGGAGCTGGAGTTCGACGAGGCGTCGCTCAAGACCATCGCCCAGCAAGCCATTGAGCGCAAGAGCGGCGCGCGCGGTTTGCGCGCGATCATCGAGGGCATTCTGCTGGACATCATGTTCGAGCTGCCCATCCGCGACGATGTGAAGAAGTGCGTCGTGACCGCGGAGACCGTGCGCGGCGAAAGCCCGCCGGAACTGATCCTGGACACATCGCCCACCCGGCGGCGCAAGCAGGCGTCCGGCATGAAGCCGGAGAGCCCCAAGGCGGAGCCGAGCGTGGGGTAACGTAAAAAACGACGGGCGGGCAGATTGTCCGCCCGTGCGACGTTTTGGCGGCAGGTTGCCGTTGGCTGTGTTACACCGTAGTGTTTTCGACTTTCCCTCGATTTGTAATCTTTTGACTGCATCATTCGGAATCCAAAATCCCATCCTATCGTTGCTGATGGCGGTGATTTTCCAGATTCCCGCCGCCGATGAAGGAGGGATTTTCGTGTCATTTTTGCTCATTGTGGTTCAGCTCACGGTGACATGCATCATGGGCATCTATTTTTTCAAACAGCTCAAAAAAGAGAAGCAAGCCCAGCCCTCGCAGGGCGGGCGGGCCGGCCGGGGAGAGATGGATAAGCTGCTGAAAATGCGCGCGATCCGCCTTTCGGAGCCGCTGGCGGAGCGGGTGCGCCCCGCGCGGTTTGAGGATGTCATCGGCCAGGAGGAGGGCATCCGCGCGCTGAAAGCGATCCTCTGCGGTCCAAACCCGCAGCATGTGATTATTTATGGCCCGCCGGGCATCGGCAAGACGTGCGCGGCGCGCCTGGTGCTGGAGTGCGCCAAGGCCACGCGGGGCACGCCCTTCCTGCCGGACGCGCCGTTCATTGAGATGGACGCCACGTGCGTCCGCTTTGACGAGCGCGCCATCGCGGACCCCTTGCTGGGCAGCGTGCACGACCCGATCTATCAGGGCGCGGGGCCGCTCGGTGTCAACGGCGTGCCGCAACCGAAACCTGGGGCGGTCACGCGCGCGCACGGCGGCGTGCTGTTCCTGGACGAGATCGGCGAATTGCACCCCATCCAGATGAACAAGCTGCTGAAAGTGCTGGAGGACCGGAAAATGCGCTTCGAGTCCGCGTACTACAACCCGGACGACAGCCACATCCCGCGCCATATCCATGAGATTTTCAAAAACGGCCTGCCGGCTGACTTCCGGCTGATCGGCGCGACGACGCGCGGTCCGGAATCGCTGCCCCCGGCACTGCGCTCCCGCTGCATGGAGGTGTACTTCCGGGGGCTGGAGCCGGAGGAGATCGCCACCATCGCGGACGGCGCGGCGGAGCGGTCGGGCTTCGTAATGGAGATAGCGGAAGCGGATTTCATCGGCAGGTACGCGTCCTGCGGGCGCGACGCGGTGAACATCGTGCAGATGGCCGCCGGCGTGGCGCAGCTTGACGGGCGCGGCGATATTACACGGCAGGACGTCGAGTGGGTGGTGGACTGCGGGCACTACGCCCTGAAGCCCGACCAGCGGGCCGACACCGCGCCGGCGGTTGGCCGGGTGCACGGCCTGGCGGTGTATGGCTCGCACCAGGGCGCTGTGATGGACATTGAGGCGGTCGCGACGCCGGGCGCGGGGCGCGTGACGATCACCGGCATTGTGGAGGAGGAAGAGATGGGCCCGGACGGCCACCGCGTGCGCCGCAAGAGCATGGCGCGCGCCTCTGCCGAGAACGTGCTGACGCTGCTGCGCCGCATGGGCTACCCGGTGGACATGACGGACCTGCACATCAACTTCCCGGGCGGCACGCCGGTGGACGGCCCTTCGGCCGGGGTGGCGATGGCCGCCGCCGCGTGCTCGGCGCTGTCGGAACGCCCGGCGGACGGCCGCACCGCGCTGACCGGCGAGGTGGGCGTGCGCGGGGAGGTTCACCCAGTCGGGGGCGTGCCCGCCAAGATCGAGGCGGCGAGGCGCGCGGGGCTTTCCCGCGTGCTGGTGCCCAAGGCGAACTGGCTGGAACGGTTCGCGGAGTTGGATATCGAGGTGATTCCGGTGGAGACGCTGGAGGAGGCGATGGCGTGGATGCTCGTGGAGACGGCCGGGGAAAGCCGCCCGGCCACGCTTGGGGCGATCGAGAAGCTGGCGGCGCTGGGGGCGGGGGAGTAAGCCGTTCCTGGGGGATGGAGACTGAAATCCTACGGGATCTGCGATCGTGCGACGCACATGCCGCGGAACCAGATTGTTGACCGGGAGGGTCTGCGGGCTCTCCCAAAGGCTGCTGGCGGTTTGAGAGCCCTGGGGGCCACGTCCAGAATCCATGCAACCCCACTGCCCCTGCCCCGGTCTGACCTGACAGGTAGCAGCCTCAAGGACCCGAATCTTGCCTCCGAAGGCATTGCCACGGCCCTTGGGGTTGCATGAGTTTGTGACGAAAAAACGATCAAACGAGCAAAAATTTGTCAAAAATTAACACTATTGTAAAATTTTTCCCCATAACACCCTCGAAACCATTGCTTCTTGTATACATTACTAGTATACTGTTATCACCGACGGCGGCGCTGATTTGAAAAATCGGGCGCCATAAGAGGATTCCGCAAGGAATCCTTACTTCGCAGTTTTCCTCAGGAGGGTACTGATTTGGCGAAAAAGAAGACCAACGAACGTCTGCCCGCCCTGCCGCTGCGCGGGCTGATGGTGTTTCCGCATATGGTGCTCCACTTCGACGTGGGCAGAAAGCGTTCGCTCATGGCGTTGGAGCAGGCGCTGGTGGGTGACCAGCGCGTTTTTCTCGTTGCCCAGCATGACGCGGGCGAGGACGACCCGCAGATGGACGACCTGTTCCCCGTGGGCACCGTTTCCCGCGTGAAGCAGGTCCTGAAGCTGCCCGGGGATAACATCCGCGTGCTGGTGGAGGGCCTCTACCGCGCGAAGATCGTGTCGCTGCTGGATGAGGAGCCGGGCCTCATGGCCGAGGTATCCACGCTCGGGGACACTTCACGCGCGGGGGAGATGGAGCTATCGGCGCTGGTGCGCACCGCGCACGGCTTTTTTGAGCAGTATGCCAAGTCCAGCGGCCGCGTCGCGAACGAGACCGTCGCGTCAGTGCTGGCTGTGGACAGCCCGTCCCAGCTCGCGGACATCATCGCCGCCAACGTGCTCACGAGAATCGAGGACCGGCAGCAGATTCTGGAGCTGCGCGACGTGGGCGACCGGCTGGAGACGCTCTGCGGCATCCTTGCCCGGGAATCGGAGCTGACCTCCATTGAGAAGCAGGTGCAGCAGCGAGTCCGCACGCAGATTGAGAAAAACCAAAAGGACTATTTCCTGCGCGAGCAGATCAAGGCCATCCAGACGGAGCTTGGCGACGCCGAGGCGAACGACGTGGAGGACCTGCGCGAGCGCATGGCCAAGACGCCGCTGAACGACGAGGCGCGCGAGAAGGTCGAGCGGGAGATGGGCCGCCTGTCCCGCATGTCGCCCGGGTCGCCGGAGATCGGCGTCACGCGCAGCTATGTGGAGTGGATACTGGATCTGCCCTGGGGCAAGTCGACCCGCGACCGGCTTGACCTGAAGCGTGCGCGCCGCGTGCTGGACGAGGACCACGCGGGCCTGGAGAAGGTCAAGGAGCGCATCCTGGAATACCTGGCCGTGTGCCGGATGAAGGGGAGCCTGAAGGGGCCGATCCTGTGCCTCGTCGGCCCGCCGGGCGTGGGCAAGACATCCATCGCCCGCTCGGTGGCGCGCGCGCTGGGGCGGAGGTTTGTGCAGATGTCGCTGGGCGGCGTGCGCGACGAGGCCGAGATTCGCGGCCACCGGCGCACGTACATCGGTGCCATTCCGGGGCGCATCCTGTATTCCATGAAGCAGGCGGGCACGATGAACCCCGTGTTTCTCTTTGACGAAATCGACAAGATGAGCCACGACTTCCATGGCGATCCGGCCTCCGCCATGCTGGAAGTGCTGGACGCGGCGCAGAACATGGCGTTCCGCGATCATTATCTGGAATTGCCGTTCGACCTGTCGCAAGTGCTGTTTTTAACCACTGCCAACAGCGAGGGGGAGATCCCCGCGCCGCTGCTGGACCGCATGGAGCTGATCCGCCTGCCCGGCTACACGGAGGAGGAAAAGCTGACCATTGCCAAGCGGCATTTGATTTCGAAGCAATTGACCGAACACGGCCTGAAGAAGGGCGATGTGACGATGCCCGACCGCACGGTGCGCGCCGTGATCTCCGGCTACACACGGGAGGCGGGCGTCCGCCAGCTTGAACGCACGGTCGCCAAGCTGATGCGCAAAGCCGTCACGCGCATGCTGGAGGACGATGTGCGGAAGGTGACAATCGGCCCTTCCGATTTGCAGGGGTATCTGGGTCCGGCGCGCTTTCGCCGGGACGACATTGACAAACAGCCCGAGGTCGGCGTGGCGCGCGGGCTGGCGTACACGCCCTTCGGCGGGGAGACGCTGGCCGTGGAGACGACCGTCATGGCCGGGAACGGCGCGCTGCAGCTCACGGGGCAGCTTGGCGACGTGATGAAAGAAAGTGCGTTCGCCGCGATGAGCTACGTGCGCGCGAAGGCGGCCGAGCTCGGCCTCCCGCCGGACTTCCACAAGACGATGGACGCGCACATCCACGTGCCCGAGGGCGCCGTGCCCAAGGACGGCCCTTCCGCGGGCGTGACGCTGACCTGCTCGCTCGTCAGCGCGCTGACGGGCATCCCCGTCCGGCAGGATGTGGCGATGACCGGGGAAATTACCCTGCGCGGCCGGGTGCTGCCGGTGGGCGGCATCAAGGAAAAGCTGCTGGCGGCGCACCGCGCGGGCATTGACGACATCCTGCTGCCCAAGGAGAACAAGCCGGACCTGGACGACATTCCGGAGCCGGTGCGCGCGCAGCTCCGCATCCACGCGGTGGAAAAGGTGGACGAGGTGCTGGGCATCGCGCTGACGCGCCGCCCCGCGCGCTGGACGCCGCTGCCCGCGCAGACGCCCGTCGTCCCGGCGATGCAGCCGGGCGCGCCGGCGCAGGAGGCGATCGATGGACATTAAGCGCGCCGCGTTCGTCGTCTCCCTCCCGCGCTACGGCAACTACGCGGGCATCGGCCTGCCGGAAATCGCCGTGGCGGGCAAGAGCAACGTGGGCAAATCATCCATGATCAACCGGCTGTGCGAGCGGACAAAGCTGGCGAAGGTATCCGGCACGCCGGGCAAGACGCGGCTGCTGAACGTATACCGCATCAATGACGATTTTCATCTGGTGGATCTGCCGGGCTATGGCTTTGCCCGCGTGTCCAAGGAGGAGCAGCTCCGCTGGTCGAACATGATGGAGGGCTATTTCGCCGATTCCGGGCTGCTCGCGCACGTCCTGCACCTGGTGGACATCCGCCACGAGCCGACGGGCGAGGACCGGGGCATGAACGAGTTCCTCCGCGCCACCGGCTTTCCGTTCACCGTCATCGCCACCAAGGCGGACAAGATCAGCCGCGCCCAGCGCGCGAATCAGGTGCACATGATCTGCCGGTCGCTGCAGGTGCAGCCGTGGGAGGTCATCCCGTTCTCGTCCGAGACGGGCGAGGGGCGGGATAAGGTGCTCGGCGTGTTTGGGAAGGTTTGCGAGGCGTTCGCGGCGGAGGAAGCCGGGGAGGCGGATGGGGATGTTGGCGCGCGTCCGGATACCTTCACGCCGCAATAGGGGAACGGACACTGGGGCGCGGTCAGGCGGGAAATGCGTCCGTGCCGCCGGATATAAACAAAGATAGGGATTCCTTGCGGAATCCCTATCTTTGTTTAGCTTTCTACTTCCCAACTATCTCCCACGCGGCGGCCGCGTCGTCGATGATCGCCTGCAGCCCCTGTCCCTTCAATTTCTCATACTGCGCCCTGAATTCATCCAGCGACATGCGCCCGGCGATGACATTGGCGCGCATTTCCTTCAGTGTCGGGAAAATATCGGCGGAATACTCGCTGAACGCGTCGGTGACGAGCGTGGGGGCGCGGGGCGCGAAGTACGGCTCCTGCATGAACAGCCCGTCGTAGAAAATCTTCGTCAGGTCGTCCAGCTCGTCATACGACTTGCCCGTCAGCAGAATCTGCATGTAGTTGTCCTCCAGCCACAGGAACGGCCACGGCTGGAAGATCAGCCCCGCGCCGCGCGCTTCCACGAAGGAGTTGACGTACGGCGGAAGCAGCTTCGGCTTGCCGTCCACCATTTCGTGGTGGATGCCTTCCACGCCGTAGTTCATCAGCTTCGCGCCCTCTTCCGAGTACAGCCAGTCGAAGAAGCGGACGATGTCGCCGGCCTTGTCCTCGGCGGCGATGGTGATCGCGCCCATGGCCCCGATCTTGTTCCGCGCGGTCACAAGCTGGTCGCCGAGCGGGCCTTTCGGCGGCGGGCAGCAGATCAGCGTGGCATCCGGGTTCGTCTCCCGCAGCACCTGGCTGCTGAGCTTCGCCTGCTCGGCCGCGACCCAGCAGCTTCCGCCCAGGTTGCTGTCCATCACCTTGTACCAGGCGGACATGTCGCGCGTGGCGAACTCCTGGTCGAGCAGCCCTTCCGCGTACAGCTCGTTTGCCGTGGTCAGGTAGGCTTCGTAGTTCGGGTGTTCCTCGATGAGGCCGTAGCTGCCGTCGGGCATGTAGCAGAAGTAGTTCTCCTTGGCGTTCAAGCCGTCCACCACGATGCCGAAGCTCAGCATGAGTTGGTCGGCGCTGCCCGCGATGGGAATCTCGTTGGACGCGTCGCCGTCGCCGTTGACATCCTCGTCGCGCACGCCGCGCCAGTACGCGAGCCAGCCGTCCCAGTCGGTCGGGACTTCCATGCCCAGCTTGTCCAGCCAGTCCTGGCGCACCGCGAAGGAATAGATCGACGGGAAATCGAACGTGGAGACGAGCTGGTAAATTTCCCCGTCGGTGACGTTCCGCAGCGGCACGTAGTCCTTTTCCGTCAGCGCCTTCAGGATGTTCGGCGCGTATTCCTCGGTGTAGTACTGCGTCAGCGGGATGATCGCGCCCTGGTCGATCAGGGGGAGCGTGCTGGTCATGCCGAAGATCACGTCGGGCAGGTTCCCGGTCGCGAGCAGCGCGTTGACCTTGGTGGCAAAATCCTCCCGCGCCGCCCATTCGACGGTGATCTTCGCGCCGGTCGCCTCTTCGATGTAGGGGATCAGCGTCGTCTCGGTCGAGTACGGGGACCAGGTGGTGCCGAGAATGGAGATTTCCAGCGGTTCCTCGAACAGTTTTCCTTCCGCTAGGGCCGCTACGCCCGAAAGCGTCAGCAGCAGAGCCAGCAGAGAAGCCAGGACCTTCTTCATGGGGTACACTCCTTCTTTTTGGGAATTTATTCCGGCCGGGCGCGTCATTCTTTGACCGATCCCAGCAGAACGCCGGTGACAAAGTAGCGCTGTGCGAACGGGTAGATGGCCAGCACCGGCACCATCGCCACAACGATGGCCGCGTGCTTTAGCTGCTCCGGCAGCGCCGTGCGGTTCCCCTCCATCAGTTCCACCAGGGACGACGATTCGCTCGTCAGCACCATTTCGCGCAGGACAAGCTGCAGCGTGTACTTGCTGATGGTGCGTAGGTAGAGCAGCGGGTTCATGTAATCGTTCCAGTGGGCCACAAACACCCACAGGCAGATGGTCGCCAGGCCCGCCTTGGCCAGGGGGATGATGATCTGGAACAGCACGCGCAGGTCGTTCGCGCCGTCGATGTGCGCGGACTCCACGAGCGACCGGGAGATACTGTGAAAGAACGTCCGCAGGATCAGGATGTTGTACGCGCTCATCAGCGACGCGAACACGAGCGACAGCAGCGTGTCCGTAAGCCCCAGCTTGCTCATCACGATGAATGACGGAATCATGCCGCCTGAAAACCACATGGTGATCATGATGACGGCGTTGTACAGCTTCTTCCCCGCGAAATCGCCGAAGGCGAGCGGGTACGCGGCCATGGAGGTGAGGACGAGGCTTAGCGCGCTGCCCCCGGTGGCGACCAGGATGGTGTTCAGGTAGGAGGTCATGATGCTTTTCGTTTGGAACACCTTGGCATAGGACCGGAAAGACAGCCCGACCGGGAACACCGTTACGCGGCCGCCCATGATCGCCAGCTCATCGCTGACGGAGATGGACAGCAGGTTCATAAACGGAAAAATGATTAGCAGCGCGAACACGGCGAGGACAAACAGCACCGCCGCGTCGAACGCCTTCTCGCCCAGGGATTTTACCGTCCGCTCTCCCATATCCGTCCCCCCCTAAAAGACCGCGGTTTCCCGCGTGAGTTTGCGCGCGGCCACGTTGGCGATCAGGACCAGCGCGAGGCTGACAACCGCGTTGAACAGCCCGACGGCTGTGGAAAAGCTGTACTTGGCCTGCACCATGCCCACCTTGTAGATGTAGGTGGGGAGCAGCTCGGACACGGACAGGTTCAGGTTGTTCTGCAGCAGCAGCACCTTCTCAAAGTTCGCGCCGAGCAGTTCGCCCACGCGCAGGATCAGCAGGATGATGATCGTCTGCTTGATGCCCGGCAGCGTAATGTGCCAGATTCTGCGAAAGCGGCCCGCGCCGTCCACGGTCGCGGCCTCGTACAGCACCGGGTCGATGGCGGTGATCGCGGAGAGATACACCACGGAGTTCCACCCGGCGGTCTGCCAGATGCCGGACACGATGTTGATGGCGCGGAACTTTCCCGGGTCCCCAAGCCAGTACGGCGGCGTGATTCCAAGGGACTTGCAGAGGACGCCGAGCAGCCCGAGCGAGGGCGAAAGAAACGACGCAATCATCCCCACGAAAACCACCGTGGAAATGAAGTACGGCATGTACGTGATCGTCTGGATCGTGCGCTTGACACGGCGGTTCGCCACCTCGTTGAGCAGCAGCGCCAGGAGGATGGCCGAGGGGAACACGAACAGGATGCTCAGCAGGTTCAGCGCGACGGTGTTCCAGATCGTCTGCGTGAAGTGCATACCGTTCACAAACGCGGCAAAGTGCTTCAGCCCGACAAAGGTGCTCCCGGCAAACCCCCGGAGCATCTTGTAGTCATAAAACGCCATGGACAGATAGCCCATCGGAATGTATTTGAACACGATGAAATACGCCAGCACTGGCACCATCATCAGGTAGATGTACCGGTTGCGCCAGGCGCGCGTTTGCCAGCGCGGCCGTTTGCGCGGGGGCGCGGAAGGTTTCGCGGTCATAGCAGATCGCCTCCTTCCTGGGGGTCATTTGCCATCAGACGCGCGTACAGGTTGAACGGCTCCCCGGCCAGGGACCGCGCGGCGAATGACGCGGCCCCCGAAAGGTTCCCGGCGGCGTATTCCGCCATGGCGAGCTGCCAATCGCACGCGGCGGCGCGCAGCACATGCGCGGGCTCCTGGTAGCTGAGGAAGAACGGCGTCGTCTTGAAGAATCCGGCATCCCGTTCGGCGCGCGCGGCCTCGTAGCGGCGGATGTGCGCGGCGAGCAGCGCCCCGGCGGGCGCGGGCCGACCGGCGCGCAGGTACGCCATGGCCTGCCAGCAGGGCAGCTCGGGCAGGTGCATATCGGAAAAGTAGTCCGGCTCCAGCGCCAGGATGTGGGCGAGCAGCGCCGCTTCGCCCCGCGCGTCGCCGAGCGCGCCGAGGCATACCGCCTCCCGGTACTGGGCGGGAACGAGCAGCGCCTCGTGCCAGAGGCCCGCGCCGAGCGAATCCGGCAGCACTTGCGCGGCGCGGAACCGGCGCAGCGCCTCCGTGTGATCCTCCGCCGCGAGCGCCCGCATGCCCAGCGCGTACTGCGCGAACATGTACTGCTCCGCAACGGCGTGCTCCCCGCCCTCGCACGGCGTGAACGGCCGTTCCGTCATCACCCGGAGTGCGTCCTCATATTGCCCGTACCGGTTCAGCGCCCGCGCGTGCTCAATCCGCACGTCCTCGCGCGCGATGGCCTCCCGCCCCAGGAATGCCGCGATGTCCTCCGGCGGGATGCCCGCGCGGCCCATCACATACGCGCGCTCAAAGACGAGCTGCGCGTCGCCGGGCCTCCGCGCGCGCGCGGCTTCCAGCAGGGCGACGGCTTCCCGGCGTTCGCCCCGCGCGCTGTACAGCGCGGCGGCCAGGTTGCGGTACGGCATGTAGAATTCCGGCGCGGCGGCGATGGCGCTTTGCCAACGCCCGATGGCCGCGTCCGCGTTGCCGCTGGCGTATTCCAGGCAGGCCAGCAGGTTTTGCGCCGTGGCTTCTCCTGGGTGCTCTGTTACTGAGTGCAGGAGTGCCTCGCGCTCGATTCCGCGCGACGGGTACGCGATGCCGAGGGGAAGGGGCTCCATTTGCGGCGCTTCCCCGGCCAGGTGCGCGCGCACCGCTTCTGTCATCAAAGTAGGCGCGGGCAGACGCGCGAGGAGCGTTTGCGCTAACGACGTTTCGCCCGCGGCGACAAGATCCTCCGCGATGTCCAGGCACGTCTGGCCCGCGTCGCTGCGCAGCGCGCCGTAGAATCCATTCGGGCCGTGCCGGAGCAGCCGGGCGGTGTGCCAGAGCGGGTCCCGGGCGAGCAGCGCGTCCAGCCGTGCCGCCGCCTCGTTCGCCCTGCCAAGGCGCGTGAGCGCGAGCGCCGCGAGCGTTTCGGCGGTCATGTTGCCCGCGTGGGCGGCCACGGCGCGCTCCGCGCACATCAGCGCCTTTGCCCAGGCTCCGCTTTGTCCGTAGAGCATCGCGGCGCGCGTCATGGCGCGGCTGCGCGCGTCCTGCTGGTACGCGGCCTTCTGGTGCCAGTCCATGGCCTCGTCCGCCCGCCCCAGCGCCTCCGAGATCAGCCCGAGCAGGTACGCGGGTTCGCCGCTCTCCGGGTGGTTGTTGTACGCGGTCAGCGCGCGCCACCCGCGAAGGGCCAGGGCGTGCGCGCTGTCATAGCGGAAGTGCTCGTACTCAAAGCGGGCGAGCGCCACGAGCGCGGGCGCGAAGTCCGGCTCGCGCCGCAGGGCCTCGCGGTAGTACGCGTCCGGCGTGATGGCGGGGTCGCGGTACTGGTCCACGTGAACGCCCGCAAGGTAGCACGCCTCCGCCGTGGCGAGATTGTCCAGCGTGGGGTTATTCGGTAGGGTATCGGGGAGCACGGCGGCGCGCGCCGGCTCCGCGCGGTATGCCAGCAGCACGGCCCCGTCCGCGCCGGTCAGCGTGATGGACCGGGCATCCGCATCCGCCGGGATCGGCACGATTTGCCCCGGCGCGAGGGAAACGCTTGTCCGCTGCCCGTCCACCGTGACCACAGCGTCCGCCAGCGGCCGTGTCGCCTGCACGCGCAGCACGCCGTCCGCGAGCGAGATGGCCGCGTCCGCCGTCGCACACAGCGGCACGCCGAGTTCGCCGATCGGGTACCACGCCTGCGAGAATTCCTTGGTTTCGTACGGTTCCAGCCACGTAAAGTCCGGCTGGTTCGCGGAATAGCTGCCCGCCATCAGTTCGGCGTACGCGCCGTCCGTGTCGGTCAGCGCCGCCTCCCAAGACGCGCCGAGCTGGCCGTACGCCCAGGTGAACATCTTTTTGCCGATGGACGTGTGCCGGTCCGCGACATGGACAACGCCGCGCCGCTTGCCCTCGTCATACCCGCCGAAGAAATCATAGCGCGTCTCCGCGCAGAAATACGACGTGGGCTGGCGCGTGTTCCTGTGGCGGCTGATGTCCGTCCCCTCGCCCATCCGGATGCCGTTGTACACGCCGGACGCGACGGGGTACGTCGTCACGTTTTTCCGATAATGAAACTGCACGTACCGCACATCCGGCGGGAAGAACAGCCGGTACTGCTCGTCCACCGGCACGGCCGCGTTTTCCCACCACAGGAACGAATGGCGCACCGGCGTGCGGTTGTACACGCGCACGCGCGTTTCCAGCAGCGACGATTCCGGCGCGAGGCGGATGCCGACCATGCCTTTCATGCGGTTCAGGGGGTCATGCTCGCTGAGCCACACGGTCGCGCTGCCGTCCGCCTCCCATTCGATCGCCCAATCCACGGGCATGAACGTGGACGGCCGGTGATGGCAAGGCCAGTTGAACTCGCACCCGCCGGAGATCCAGGACCCCAGGAGGCCGATCAGCGCGGGCTTGATGACGTGCTGCTTGTAGAAGAAGTCATAGCCCGTCGTCTTGTCCAGCGCGGAGTAAACGCGCCCGCCAAGCTCCGGCAGAATCTCCACGCGCAGGTACGCGTTTTCCAGGCGCAGGCAGGTGTAGGACTTCTCCTCGCGGCAGTCCCGCCGCACCTCCAGCACCACGCGGGCCGGGTACGGGTTGCCGCTGGAACGCTGGTGCACGCGGTGCTTCGCGAACATCGGCATCTCCTCGGCGGGCGGCTCCGGGTAGGTGGGGAGGGTCAGTGTTGTTTCTGTCACGTTTACAAGGCTTTGCATGCGGTCGTCTCCTTTACGGCGGTGCGGAACCGGGGATTGTGAGTTGTGAGGGAGAAGGACGCCGGGACGCTGTCCCAGGCCCTGCCAAAGGGACAAGTCCCTTTGGAATCCCATCATTTCGCCTCACGGCGGGAAGGGGTTTTCTATTCGCTACAGCCGGACCGTCTCGCCGCCCAGCGGCGGAACGCGGCCCTCAATCACATCGCGCAGCGTCCGGTTTGTTTCCGCCACGCGGTCCACGAACGGCCCATACGGGGTGTGGCAGATATCCACCAGCCCGAACTGGTAGTTCTCGCCGTCATACCGCCCCCAGAGCGGCTGGTCGTTGTACGCGAAGTAATGCGAGCCGACGGCGTTCGGGTGGAGCGCCGCGCTCTGCACATAGCGGGCATACGCCTCGCCCCGCGCCTGCTGGGACGCGACGCGGAACAGGCTGGGCGACGGCAGGCCCGCGTCCAGCGCGCCGAAGTGGAACTCGCCGACGAGCATGGGTTTGTCGATCGTCTCCGCCAGCATTTCCATCACCGGGGCGGGCGACGCCTGGTAGCAGTTGAACGAGAACACGTCAAAGTGCCGGCTGGTGGCGAGCAGCGACTTGTTTTCCGCGTGGGCGAAGCGCATGCCGAGGTTCAGGTGGTTCGGCGCGGCGGCGCGCGCGTACCGGGAGGGCAGTGCCGCGTAGCGGTCCAGCATTTGTGCGGAAAAGGCGGTGAGGTCGCCCGCCGCCGCCGGGAACCGCCGGAGCAGGTCCGGCAGGGGCGCGCGCAGGTCGTCAAACGCCTCAAAGCGCGTGCCCCACGCCGCGTTCAGCGCGGCGGCATCGCCGTATTTCTCATGAAGGAAGCGGATCAGCGCGTCGAGCGAGTGGGTGTGCGCGCCCGTTTCCAGCATCTTTTCCGCCAGGTTCAGGTCGTTGATGAAGCCCCAGGTCGGCTCGTTGTTCAGGAAGTAGCCGATCAGCAGCGGGTCGTCGCGGTACGCCGCGAGCTGCGCGGCAAACCGCTCGCACAGGGCCTCGTATTCCGGCGCGAACACATCGGGGAACTCGCGGAAAATCGTTTGCTGCGTGACGGGGTAGCCGTGCAGCATGATGACATACGGAAGCCCGGCGCGCCGGATGAACGCGGGGTCAGAGAACATCGAAAGCGTGTTGACGCCCCAGCGCCGAAGCCGCGCGGCGGTCATGTCCGCCCATCGATCGTACCAACCGCCGCCGAACGCGCGGATTAGGTTGGCGACCGCGGGTGCGTACAGCGGGGTGTCGTCCGGGAACATGCCGCTGAACTTGCGGCGGTATAGTTCCAAATCGCCCGCGCGGCAGTACGCGGGCGCGTATTCGCCCGTGGGGCCCGGCAGGGCCTCGAACTGGCCCTCCACGCCGCGAATCCACCCCGGCTCCCCGGGGTACACGCCGAACACGCCCGCGCTGAAGAACGCGTGCCCGTCCGGGTCGATCAATCGCCAGCGGCCGCCGTCCTTCTCGGTGCGGAAAAAGCCCGTGGCATCGTATTTCGTGTCCGTCCAGCCGCCGTACCGGTCAAACCCCTCGGGGAACGCGGAAGGGCCCGCGTCCGCCTCGGCTGTTAGCCGCGCCCGGAGCTGCTCCGCGTCCTGCATCTTGCCCGGCCATTCCGTTTGGATCCACTGGCCCAGCGGATCGACCGTCTTTCCGGCGGGCGCGGGGAAGTCTACGGGATCGTCGGTCAGGAAGCAGGCGCGGATCTCCAGGCTGCGCGTGTCCAGATACCCCCGCCCCATGCCGAGCTGCAGCCGCACGACGCTTTTGACCGGCATCCCCGCGCCGATCACGTGCCCCTTCAGCGTGCCAGGCGTCAGCGGGGGAAAGAGCAGTTGCCCGTCCAGCCGATGGAGTGCAAACGCCGCCCGGGCCGTCACGCGCGGGAACAGCGCGACATTCATCTCCATGCGCCGCCCGTCCGCGTCAAAGAAGCGCGCGAACAGCGGCTCGTTCGTCGGCTGGGGGTTGTATACATCGATGACCAGGGTCATATCGGCAGACAGGGCGGGCGGGTGTGGCAGTGTCAGCGAGATTTCCTCCCGCCCGCCGCGCAGCGTGAACGCACCTTCGCCCTCCGGGAAGAAATCCACGGCGCCCCCGGCCACCGTGCCCTGCCGCCAGTTGATCGCTTGCTTCATATCCGGCCACCTCCCATTCGACGATAGCATACCGGCATTTGGTTCGCCATGCTAAAATGCGCGGAGATTTCTGTTCGAAGTTGACGAAGCAGGGCAAAATTAACGATTTTGCCCTGAGCAAGGCCCGGCGCTTGAACGCCTGCGGGCGTTCCGGGCGGCGCCGGGGCCGCATGTGCTGATCCCAGAGCCAGTCCAGGCGAGGCGCGGATTTGAAAAATCAGCGCCATCTAGGGATTTCGCCAGAAATCCTTGCCTCCCGGACTAGTTCTGGGATCGCAGACCCGCCGTACATGCCGCCGAGCCTGATTATATACGAGAGACCGCGGCCTCTCGTGCTCTTCGCGAAGTCTTGTTGACAGCGCGCCGGGGTTGCGCTACGCTATCAACGGAAGATAAATAGGAGGGTGCGTATGCGCATTCCGGTCATGATCGAGCCGGCGTACCATTTCTCGGTCTGGTGCGAGCGGACGCTCTCGGGGCTGAACGCGGAAATCGCCCGCAAGAAATACACGCTCCGGCTGATCGACGGGAACGACTATGAATCGATCGACTACACCGCGCTGTTTGAAAAGAGCAGGCGGATGCTGATCGTCATCGGTACGTCGGTGTCCTGGATTCCCCGGGTGATCGAGTTTTTCAGCTGCCTGGGCGTCGCCGTGATCCTGGTCAGCTACCAGCCGCCGGAGCACACGCTGCTGCACGGCGTGGTGCGCATGGACTACGTGTCGGCCATGCACGCGCTGCTGCGTTATCTTGGCGCGTGCGGCAAGCCGCGCGTCGCGCTGTACGGGTTCAACCCCAACTCCTCCGCCGACCGCATCAAACAGCGGTATTTCTGCTCCCTGCCGCGCCCCGTGGGAGATACCGCGCCGGAGGACGACATCTTCTTCAACTACGCGGACCTGGACGCGTGTTTCGCGCGCTTTGCCCCATGCCTTGGCCGGTATGACGCGGTAATCTGCGCGAACGACATTGTCGCCGTTTCCCTGATGGAGCACCTGCGGCATTCCGGCGTCTCGGTGCCGGACGCGCTGTTCGTCACCTGCTTTGGCGATTCCAGGCTCACGCGCATGATCCGCCCGACGATCACGACGGCCTCCCTGGACCATGTGGAGATGGGCAGGCAGGCCGTCGCGCTGTATGCGTACCTCTATCGGCAGCCGGACGCGGTGACGGCGTCCATCCGCGTGGCGTGCAAGCTGCTCATCCGGGAATCCACGGGGCACCTGGACCCGCCGCTGGATCGCGCGCTGCTTGCCGGCGCGTTTGAGCAGACGTCATCCGTGAACTTCTACAGCGATGTCGCGGTGCAACGGCTGTGCGCGGTGGACAACCTGCTCTCCGCATGCGACGCGCTGGACATGGACATCCTGCGCGGCATGCTGGACGGGAAAACATACGAGCAGATGGAGGAAACGCTGAACACGACCGCCTCCACGCTCCGCTACCGGACGCGCCGCATGGTCTCCGCCGCCGGGCTCAGCACGCGGGAGGCGCTGCTGCAACTGCTGGAGGCGTATCCGCTGATAGAAGAAGGGCCGGAGGATTTGGTGCCCTGATCCAGCGCGATGTGTCAAACCATTCCGGATTTTTCCGTGGTTCTTCGCCTTGCCGGGGTGGGAGGCCTGCCTTACAATGACGCCAGGGTTAAAAGGGGCCTTCCGGCCCATGGGCTGCTCTGTAAGGAGGGTGTATCGATGCGCATTCACTATGACGGGACACGCGGCCTTTTCCTGCTGCACACGGCGCGGATGACCTACGCGTGCGCCGTGGCGGAACAGAAGCTGTTTCACGTGTACTGGGGCGCGCGGCTGGAAAGCCCGGAGGCGTTTGACGGAGTGCTGGAAACGCTGTACGGGCTGGACAAGTCCCAGGGCTCCAGCCAGATCCAGGGGACGCCCTACGAATACCGCGCGCAGGAGGCGTTTGACTACGACGATCCGTCGCTGATGGCGACGTTCGCGGACGGCGTGCACGACGCGCGTCTCCGCTATGTCTCGCACGTGATCGACGGGGACACGCTGCGCATTACGCTGCGCGACGCGCACTATCCCCTGGAAGTGACGCTGTGCTACCGCCTCTATGGCGAGCTGGACCTGGTGAGCCGCTGGGCGGTGATCCGCAACGCGGGCGACGCACCCATCACGCTGAACCGCGCGCACAGCGCCACCGTGCACGTGCCGGGGGGCGTGCCGTACCGCATGCTGCAGATGAACGGCAACTGGGGCGCGGAGTACCAGAACCAGACCGTGGACATCGCGCAGTCGCGCGTGGTGCTGGAAAACCACCGCGTTACCTGCGGCGCGCATCAGCACGTCCCGTTCTTTGCCCTGGACGCGCGCGGCGAGGCGACGGAGACATCCGGCGAGGTGTTTTACGGCGTGCTGCACTGGAGCGGCGACTTTGCCATCCACGCCGAGCGGAACAACGCGTTCGCGACCTCCGTGACCGCCGGGGTGAACGACCACATGGCGGAAATGCCGCTCATGGCGGGGGAAGTTTTCGAGACGCCGATGCTGACGATCGGGTTTTCCGGCGCTGGCTATGAGCGGATGACGGAAACGCTGTACGACTGGCAGTACGATTACCTGCTGCCGCGCCCGAAAGCGTACGCCGAGCGGCCGATCATCTACAATTCGTGGTATCCGCATGAGTTTGACGTGCACGAGGGCAACATGCTCGGCCTGATCGACAGGGCTGCGGCGGTCGGCGCGGAGCTGTTCGTGATCGACGACGGCTGGATGCCAAAGCGCATGGACTCCCGGGCGGGCCTGGGCGACTGGGTGGCCGACCCGGCGCGGTTTCCGCGCGGCATGGGCGTCGTCGCGGACGCGTGCCACGCAAAGGGCATGCTGTTTGGCCTGTGGGTGGAGCCGGAGATGGTGAACCCGGACAGCGACCTGTACCGCGCGCACCCGGATTGGGTAATCGCGGACCCAACGCGCCCGCGCACGGAGCAGCGCAACCAGCTCACGCTGGACCTCTCGCGGGAGGATGTGCTCGCGTTCTGCCTGGACTTTCTGGACCGCGTGATTGAGGATTATAAGCTGGATTACCTCAAATGGGACATGAACCGCTATGTCTCGGAGCCGGGCACGGACAAGGCCATGCCCATCCGGTTCATCCAGAACCTATATAAGATTTGGGCGCACCTGAACGAGAAATACCCCCATGTGCTGTATGAAAACTGCGCGTCCGGCGGCGGCCGGTCGGATTTTGGCATGGTGCCCTTTGCCGACCGCATCAACCGGTCGGACAACGCCGACCCCGTGGATGTGATGCTGCTGCACGAGGGGTTTACCACGCTCTTCGTGCCCAAGACGGCGGGCGGGGCGGGCAACATCGCCACATCGCCCAACCACGTGCATGGCCGCGTAACGCCGCTGGACTTCCGCATCCATATGGGCATGACGGGCTCCATGTCCATCGGCATTGACCTGCTGAAGTCCCCGCCGGAGGAACGTACCCGCCTGCGCGAGGCGACGGAAAATTTCAAGACCGTGCGCGCCGACCTGCAGGACGCGTACGTGTACCGCATCGCGTCGGCGATGGACCACCCGTATTCCGTGCTGCAGTATGTGCGGCGCGACCGGAGGGCGTTCGGGCTGTTCGCGTTCGCGCACGGCATGCGGCACTGGGATAAGCTGCTGCCGCGCTTCCGCATGCGCGGGCTGATTCCGGACGCGGTATACGTGGACGGGGCGGGCAAGGCGCACAGGGGCGACGCGCTGATGTACATCGGCTTGCCGCTGTCGCTCCGGGGGGACTACGACAGCGTGTTTCTGCACTTTCGGATGGATTGACGAAAACATGGGATAATGAGGTGAGAAGTTCTAGCGAAATTCCCTTATGACGCCGGATTCTCCAAATCCGTGCCGTCATCGTGGTGTGTGGGCGCCGTGAATCTGTCGCAGCAGGGCCACGGCGCTTTTTGTACGCAAAAAAGCAAATGCACGCCGCAAATTCATCGCAATTGTTTACATTGGGTTCACGTAACCATGCTAGCATTTTGTGCATGATAGGAAGGGATTTCTGGCGAAAGTTCCTTGGTATTGTCGCGCTGGCTGCCTGGCATTTTCGCGCTCGCCCTTTGGTTGATCGCGCGCCCTGGTATTGACGCACTGGTCGCCTTCGCGCCCGTTGCGCACCCCGGCATTGTCGCACTGGCCGCAGTTGCGTCCATTGCGCACCCCGGCATTGTCGCGCTGGTCGCATTCGCGCCCATCACTCTGTGCCGAGGTGAACCTTCACCTCGCTTCATCGCCCACAGGGCGCGCTCGATTTCGGTTTTGTGCCAGTCGGCATCTCCGGGTCGCTGTATCCCGCGCTGCTGGCGCTCCCCTCCGATGCCCGAAAGGCCATCGCTCTGTACCTCGTCGCACCTCCGGGTCGCTGTATCCGCCGCCCTTCGGCATTGTCGTGCGCGCCATTCGGCCGATCACGCTGTGCCGCAGGGCACCTTCGGGTCGCTTCATCGCCCACTGGGCGCGCTTCCCTCCGGTGCCCCTGGTGGCGCCCGATTTTGCA